>NZ_JBIUSD010000017.1:0-158476 GCF_044741185.1 Streptomyces sp. NPDC088197 | reverse complement strand
CCACCCCCCGCCCCCCGGTGAGCACCCGGCGGGCCCCCCCCCGGGGCGCCTGCCCGGGTTGCGCGTGCGGGCGGGGGGGCTCCCCCCCCGGGGGGCCCCGCCCCCGGGGGGGGGGCCCGCCGCGCCGAGCGCCGCCCGGCAGGCCAGCCTGTCAGGACCGGGCCCGCCGGGAGGAGCCGCAGGACGTCAGCGACGATCCCAGACGTTCATGAGGACGAGCTGAACGCCGAGTCGAAGGAGGCCGCGGGCGGCTCGATCGCGGCCAGCGCCCGTACGTGCGCGAGCGCGGCGGGCGCGCCCGTCATCCGGTCCATCCCCGCGTCCTCCCACTCCACCGAGATCGGCCCCTCGTACCCGATGCTGTTGAGCATCCGGAAGACCGGCTCCCACGGCACGTCGCCGTGCCCGGTCGACACGAAGTCCCAGCCGCGCCGCGGGTCGCCCCACGGCAGATGCGAACCGAGCCGCCCGTTGCGGCCGTTGAACTGCTTGACCGACTCCTTGCAGTCCACGTGGTAGATACGGTCGCGGAAGTCGTACAGGAAGCCGACCGGGTCCAGGTCCTGCCACACGAAGTGGCTGGGGTCGAAGTTGAGCCCGAAGGCCGGGCGGTGGCCGATCGCCTCCAGGGTCCTCACCGTCGTCCAGTAGTCGTACGCGATCTCGCCCGGGTGCACCTCGTGCGCGTACCGGACCCCGACCTCGTCGAAGACGTCCAGGATCGGATTCCAGCGGTCGGCGAAGTCCGCGAATCCGCGGTCGACCATCTCCTCCGGCACCGGCGGGAACATCGCCACCGTGTGCCAGATCGACGAACCGGTGAAGCCGACCACGGTGTCCACGCCGAAGGCCGCGGCGGCCCGCGCGGTGTTCTTGATCTCCTCCGCCGCCCGCTCCCGCACCCCCTCGGGCGAGCCGTCGCCCCAGATACGGGCGGGCAGGATGCCGCGGTGCCGCTCGTCGATCGGGTGGTCGCAGACCGCCTGGCTGGTCAGATGGCAGGAGATGGTCCAGCTCTTGAGTCCGTGCTTGTCCAGGGTGTCGCGCAGCCGCGGCAGATACGCGTCGTCGCTGAGCGCCGCCTCCACGTCGAAGTGGTCACCCCAGCAGGCGATCTCCAGGCCGTCGTACCCCCACCGCGAGGCGAGCGCGCACACCTCGGTGAAGGGCAGGTCGGCGAACTGGCCGGTGAAGAGCGTGACGGGTCGGGCCATGTGCGTCCTCCAGGGATCGGGGCTTCAGGACTGAGGAGCGGGCACCGGGATGTGCACGCCGAGGGCCGCCGCACTGGTCTCCACGGCCGCCAGCACCCGCTGCACCTGGAGCCCGTCGGCGAACGACGGCCGCGGATCCGTACCGCCCGCCACCGCCTCGGCGAAATCGCGCACCTGGTGCGTGAAGGAGTGCTCGTAGCCGATCAGATGGCCTGGCGGCCACCACGCGTCAAGGTAGGGGTGGGTGGGCTCGGTGACCAGGACGCGGCGGAAACCGGCGGTGTCCGGGTCCTCGGAACGGTCGTGGAAGGCCAGCTCGTTCATCGACTCGGCGTCGAAGGCGAGCGTGCCGCGCGAGCCGCTGACCTCGATCCGCATGGCGTTCTTGTGCCCGGTGGCGAAACGGGTCGCCTCGAACACGCCGATCGCGCCGCCGTCGAACCGCGCGGTGAACAGCGCCGCGTCGTCCACCGTGACCCGGCCGCGCTCGGAACCGCCCTTGCCCGACAGGCCGCTCGCCGACTCCGGCAGCGGCCGTTCGGTCACGAAGGTCTCCAGCAGCGCGCCGACCGAGCTGATCCGCTGACCCGTCAGATACTGCGCCGCGTCGATGCTGTGCGCGCCGAGATCGCCCAACGCCCCTGACCCGGCGCGGTCCTTGCGCAGCCGCCAGGCCAGCGGGAACTCCGGGTCGACCAGCCAGTCCTGGAGGTACTGCGCCCGCACCTGGTGGATCGTGCCCAGCCTGCCCTCCTCGATCAGCCGCCGCGCCAGCACCAGCGCGGGCACCCGGCGGTAGTTGAAGGCCACCATCGAACGCACCCCGGCCTGCCGGGCCTTGTGCGCCGCGTCGACCATCGCCTCGGCCTCCGCCACCGAATTGGCCAGCGGCTTCTCGCACATCACGTGCTTGCCCGCCGCGAGCGCCGCCTCCGCGATCCGCGCGTGGCTGTCGCCCGGCGTGCAGATGTCCACCACGTCGATGTCCGGCCGCGCCACCAGCGCCCGCCAGTCGGTCTCGTACGACCCCCAGCCGTACCGCTCGGCGGCCGACGCCGCCCGCTGGGCCGACCGGCCGCAGACGGCGGTGAGTTCGAGCCGTACCGGCAGGTCGAAGAAGCGGCCCGCGGTGCGCCAGGCGTGGGAGTGCGCCGCGCCCATGAAGGCATGGCCGACCATGCCGATCCGCAGCGCGGGGACCGGGGGTGGTGTCGTCGTCACGTACGTCCTCCTGGCGGAATGCCGCTCCTGGTACGGGCCGTGAATCGTTATTCATCCGGCATCGACTGAAACTCACGGCGCCGGATAGAACAGTTCGGCAGTTTCTGCCTGAACTTCGGCATAAGTCAAGGCTCTTGACGTCGGTGACGGCAACAGGGCACCGTGCGGTTGCCGAGACGTCACACATCCGGGGGGCAGTGATCGACACTCCAGTCAATCTCCGCGAGGTCGGCAGGCTCCGGGTCCTCGAGGCCCTGCACACCACCGCACGCAGCAGCAGGCCCGAACTCGTGCGCGTCACCGGCCTGTCCAGGGCCACCGTCTCCTCGCTGATCGCCGACCTCATCACCGTCGGCCTGGTCACCGAGGACGAGGGCCCCGAGGAGCCGGAGCCCCGCCGCACCGGACGGCCCGCCCAGTCCCTCTCGCTGGTCCCCAGCTCGGGCTACGCCATCGGCGCGGACATCGGCCACCAGCACGTACGCGTCATCCTCTGCGACCTGTTCGGCGCCGTCCTGTGGGAGCACTGGGTCGCCAAGGACGTGGACCGCGCCCCGCAGGAGACCCTCGACCTGGTCGCCGTCCTCGTCGGCCGCGCTCTCCAGGAGACCGGCGTCGCCCGCGAACGCGTCCTCGGCATCGGCGCCGGAATCGCCTCCCCGGTCGAGAAGGGCAGCGGCGCCCTCGGCGCCGAGGGCATCATGCCCGGCTGGGTCGGACTGCGCCTCACCGACGAACTGCGCCACCGCACCTCGCTGCCGGTCCGCGTCACCAACGACGCCAACGCCGGCGCCCTCGCCGAGCGCATGTACGGCGCCGGACGGCAGGCGGGCGACATGGTCTACGTCCGGCTCTCCGCCGGTATCGGCGCGGGCATCGTCAGCGACGGCCGCCTCCTGCTCGGCTCACGGGGCCTCGCCGGGGAGATCGGCCATCTCCCGCTCATCACCGACGGCCTCATCTGCCGCTGCGGCAACCGCGGTTGCCTGGAGACCGTCGCCAGTCCGGTCGCCATCGCCCGCCTGCTGTCCGACAGTTGGGGCGAGACCGTCGCACCCCGTGACCTCCCCGCCCTCATCCGGGACCGCAACACCGGCGCCCTGCGCGCCGTCCGCGACGCGGGAGACGCCGTCGGCCGCGCGCTCGCCACGCTCGTCACCCTCCTCAACCCGCGCCTGATCGTGGTCGGCGGCGACCTCGCCGCCGCGGGCGCCGACATCCTCGAACCCATGCGGGCCGGTGTCCGCCGCCACACGCTGCCCTCCGCCGCGGAGGGCCTGGAGATCGTCACCGGCGGTCTCGGGGACGGCGCCGAGGTCCGCGGGGCGGCCGGTCTCGTCCTCGCCGACGCCGCCTCACTGCTCGCCGGAGCGGCCTGACCGGAAAGCGGCCTGCCCCGGAGCTGTCTCACCCGGAAAGCGGCCTGACCCGGAAAGCGGCCTGATCCGTACCGGCCTGACCCGCGTCAGGCCGCTCAGTCCGTGGTCTGGACGATCTGCCCGTCGCGCAGTTCCAGGACGCGGTCGGCCAGGGCGAGGAGCTGCGTGTCGTGGGTGGCGACGAGGGCGGTGACGGACTCGCTGCGGACGACCGCGCGCAGCAACTCCATGACGGCCAGGCCCGTGTCGGCGTCGAGCTGCCCGGTGGGCTCGTCCGCGATGAGCAGGACGGGGCGGTTGGCGAGGGCGCGGGCGATGGCCACGCGTTGCTGCTGGCCGCCGGAGAGTTCGCCGGGGCGCTGGGCGGCGTGGTCGGCGAGGCCGACGAGGGCCAGGAGGAGTTCGACGCGCTCCTCGCGCTCCCGCGGCGGGGTCTTGCGCAGCCGCATGGGGACCCCCACGTTCTCGGCGGCGCTGAGGATGGGGAGCAGCCCGAAGGACTGGAAGACGAAGCCGATACGGTCCCGGCGCAGGGCGAGCAGTTCGTCGTCGCCGAGCGAGGCCAGATCGGTGCCGTCGAGCATGATCCGGCCGCCGTCGGGGCTGTCGAGACCGCCCACGAGGTTGAGGATGGTGGTCTTGCCCGAGCCCGAACGGCCCTTGAGCGCGACGAGTTCGCCGCGCGGGACGGAGAACGAGACACCGCGCAGGGCGTGCACGGCGGTGTCGCCGCTGCCGTAGGTGCG
Source organism: Streptomyces sp. NPDC088197 (assembly GCF_044741185.1). Lineage (NCBI taxonomy): Bacteria > Bacillati > Actinomycetota > Actinomycetes > Kitasatosporales > Streptomycetaceae > Streptomyces > Streptomyces sp. NPDC088197. The sequence continues at coordinate 153,916 of NZ_JBIUSD010000017.1, read as the reverse complement.
GCGCAGATCCTCGACGACGACCATGTCCCCGGACGGCGGACCGTCCGCGACCGCCGTCGCCGCACGTCCCGTGGACCCCTCGCTCATGCGTCCTCCCCGTCCTGGCCGCGTCCCCTGCCGGCCCCCGCCCGCGGCGCGCCGGCCACCGTACGGCCGTCGCGTATCCGTACGGTACGCGCAAACGCCGTGGACGGTACGCGCAAACGCCGTGGCCCGGACCCGTGGGAACGGATCCGGGCCACGAGGGGCCACGAAGGCCGCGAACGGCGCGTACGCGGAGCGACGCCTCAGTGCAGCTCGGTGATCTCCGGGCCGCGGCGCAGCGGGTCGATGCCGTCGCCGAACTTCGACGGCTCGCCCTGCTCGGTCGGCGCGGCGCCGTCCGGCACCATCTGCGCGTCGTTCGGCAGCTTCAGCACGATCGGGTCGCGCGGCGCCATCGGGGTGTCGCCGCGCAGCACCACGGTGTCGCGGAAGACGGACTCCAGCACACCGGCGGCGGCGGGCTGCACCGCGCCCTGGCCGGAGATCACCCCGCGCAGGAACCAGCGCGGGCCGTCGCAGCCGATGAACCGCACGAGCTGCACGCCATTGGTGCCGTCGGGGAGCTGGACGGGCACCTGGGCCCGCAGCTCCCAGCCGAGCGGCCCCTCCAGCTCGTCGACGATGCCGCCCTGCTGGGTGATACCGGCGGCGATCTCCTCGCGGACCTCGCCCCAGATGCCCTCGGACTTGGGGGCGGCGAACGCCTGGAGCTGCACGGCGCTGTCCCGCAGCACCACGGTCGCGGCGACGATGGACTCGCCCGCGACCTCGACCCGCAGCTCCATGCCCTCGACTCCGGGCACGAACAGTCCGCCGAGGTCGACGCGGCCCTCGCCGGGCTCACTGACCTCGCTCAGGTCCCACGGGCCGTCGGGCCTCGGGGCGGGCGGAAGGTTGTACCGGAGGGACTCACCGGAGTCGTCCGACTCCTCGGCGTCCTCGACCTGCTCGTCAGGGCCTGCGGCCTCGTCGAGCTCGTCGAGATCGTCTTCGCGCTCCTTGCGACGACGGAACACGGTCACTGTCCTTCCCGGTCTGCAACGACCGATGCGAATCCGACTCTGGACGTGTCGGCCGACGGCGTCTCCACCGCGGCATGACCCCCCGTGGAGCCGAAGCCCCCCGCGGCCCTGGCAGAGCCGGGCAGCTCCGCCACCTCATGGAAACGGACCCGCTCGACCTGCTGGACGACCAGTTGGGCGATCCGGTCACCTTTTTCGAACCGCACGGTCTCGCGCGGATCGAGGTTGACGACGATCACCTTGATCTCTCCACGGTACCCGGCATCCACCGTTCCCGGGGCATTCACCAGGGCCACACCGCAGCGCGCTGCCAGCCCGGAGCGGGGATGCACGAAGGCCGCGTACCCGTCGGGCAGGGCGATCGACACCCCGGTGGGCAGGACCGCGCGCTCACCGGGCGCGAGGTCCGCCGCCAGCGTGGTCGTCAGGTCCGCGCCCGCGTCACCGGGATGCCCGTAGGACGGTACGGGCACGGACTCGTCGAGCCGGTGCAGCAGTACGTCCACCGGCTGTCGCTCTGTGCTCACGGGTTCACCTCGCTGACGAGGCGCAGCGGCTCACGGCTCATGGGTTCACCTCGAAGGCGCGGGCGACCTTCACCTGGTCGGGGTCCGACATCGCCGCGCGGATCTCCTCCGCGCGGCCGTTCTGCGTGAAGTGGTCGAGCTTGACCTCGACGAACAGCGCCTCCGCGCGGACCGCGACCGGCCCGTCGTGGCCCCCGATCCGGCCCTCGGCCGAGCTGTAGATCTTGCGTCCGGCGACCGCGGTGCAGCGCGCCGACAGGTACAGCGTGGCGCCGACCGGGACCGGCAGCAGGAAGTCCGACTCCAGCCGTCCGGTGACGGCGATGGCGCGCAGCATCCAGTTGACCGAGCCCAGCGTCTCGTCCAGCGCCGTGGCCAGGACCCCGCCGTGGGCGAGGCCCGGCGCGCCCTGGTGGGCGGGCTTGACGGTGAACTCGGCGGTGACGCTGACGCCCTCGCCCGCCCGCGCCGCCAGGTGCAGCCCGTGCGGCAGACCCTCGCCGCAGCCGAAGCACTGGTCGTAGTGCGCCCCGAGCAGCTCGCCCGGCGCCGGGGCGTCCGGGTGCCGCGTGGGCGCGGTGGCGTCGGGCGGCGGCGTCAACGACGACCGTCCGGCGCTTCTGGGTGTGTTCGCTCCACTCACGCCCGAGACCCTACCCTTCCGCGGGATCCTTTCCCTGCCGGTGTCCGTTGGTCCCGGGGGAGCCGCCCGGCGGCCGGCGGAAACCGCCCCCTGTACCACCCTCGTACCGCCCCCGCAGTCCCCCCGTTGTCATCTGGTAGCACCGGAGCGCGCGCATGTCCCCAGGAGTAGGCCAGTCCGTCGTCGTCACCGGAGCCGGACGCGGCATCGGCCGTGCCATCACGCTGGAGCTGGCGCACTGCGGCTTCGACGTGATCGGCACGGTCCGCAACGACCGGGACGCGCGGGCCCTGCGCGCGGCGGTCGACCGTACCGGCGCGGCGGTGCGCACCGCGGTGCTCGACGTGGCCGACGCGACGTCCTGCGTCCGGGCGTTCACCGAGATCGCCACGATGACCGACGGCGGGCCGTGGGCGGTGGTCAACAACGCGGGGTTCGCGCAGCCGGGCGCGGTGGAGGACGTGGACGACGAGCAGGTACGGCGCCAGCTGGAGACCAATCTGGTGGCGCCCGCGCGGATCGCCCGCCTGGTGCTGCCCGCGATGCGGGACCGGCGGGCGGGCCGCATCGTCAACGTGTCGTCGATCGCCGGGCGGGTGTCGCTGCCGATGCTCGGCTGGTACTGCGCGAGCAAGCGCGGCCTGGAGTCGGTGACGGACGCGCTGCGGATGGAGACCGCGCCGTTCGGCGTGCAGGTCTCGCTGATCGAGCCGGGCTCCTACGGCACCGGGATCTGGGAGACCGGCGCCGGGCTGCTGCCCGACGAGCGGGCGTCGGCGTACCAGGAGCAGTACGCGGCGGCCGGGGACGTGCTGCGCGGCAGCCGCGACCTGCCGGGGCCGCGCCCGGTGGCGCTCGCGGTGCGCAAGGCGCTGACCGCCCGGCACCCGCTGCCGCGCTATCTGGTGGGCGGCGGCGCCCGCTCGACCGCGGTGCTGGACGCGGTGGCGCCGACGGCGGCCTCCGACTGGGCGAAGCAGCTCGCCACCGGGCTGCGGCAGGCGCCGCCGAGGGTCACCCGTGCGCTGGCGCGCCTTCGCGGCAGATAGCACAGGACCGCATGGCAGTCTGGTGCCATGCAGCCTTACGACGAACGTCTCACCGTGCCGCGCTCCTGGTGGTTCCTGGCCGCCGGGGTGGGTGTGGCGATGGCGCTGATCCTCTTCCCGTTCGGCCCGCTGCCGATGCTGGCCGGGCTCGCGGCCGGCGCGGCCGTCGCCATGATGGCGGTCAGCTCGTACGGGTCCGCGCGGATCCGGGTGGTGGCGGGTTCGCTGGTGGCGGGCAAGGCCCGGATCCCGCTGGCGGCACTGGGCGAGGCGACCGTGCTCGACGCGGCGGAGACGGTGGCCTGGCGCTCCCACAAGGCCGACCCGCGGGCGTACATGCTGCTGCGCTCGTACGTGCCGACGGCGCTGAAGGTCGACGTGACCGATCCGGACGACCCGACGCCGTACGTCTATCTGTCGACGCGTTCGCCGAAGCGGCTCGCGGAGGCGCTGAAAGCCGTGAAGGCGCCCCAGTAGGACCGGCCGGGCCGCACGGTGCCGGGCGGCCCCCGCGGGGGCGCCCGCGGCCGGTCAGGGCTCGATGGCGGGCGGCTGCCACAGCGTGCCGGTCAGGGCCGCGTCGGCCGGTGCGCCGACGGCGGGCAGCTCGGGCCACGGGAGCTGCGCGGCGCGCAGGTCGTGGCGGATCCGCTGGGCGAGCTTGCGGGTGTCGCGGCGGTTCATCACCGCGCCGACGGCCGCGCCGATCATGAACGGCGTCAGCGTCGGCATATTGCGCAGCGTGCGGCGCAGCAGCCGCTGGCGCATCTCCTTCTTCATGCTGCTGCCCAGGGCCACGTTGACCGTGGAGAGTTTCAGCACATCGATACCGCGCTGTTCGGTCCAGGACCACAGATACGCGGTCGCGCGCTCCCGGGAGTTGCCCGGGACACGCAGTCCGTAGACCTCGTGCAGTTCCGCGATGAGTTTGAACTCGACCGCGGCGACGCCGAGCGTCTCGGCGGTCAGTTCGGCCGGCATCGCCGGCGGGGTGGGCAGCATCGCGGCGGCGCCCACACCGGCGCCGACGGTCATGGTGCCCTTCACCGCGGTGGCGATCAGCCGGTCCGCGATGTCCTCGGGGCCGAGACCGGGAAACTGCCCCCGCAGCGTCGCCAGGTCACGCACCGGGATGCGCGGGGCGACCTCGATCAGCCGCTCGGCGACCGAGCCCATGCCCGCCATCGCCTTCCTGCCGCCGTAGCGCGCCCCGCTGCGTATTCCGCGCGCCCCGCGCGCGGTCGTGGCCGCGAGCGAGGCCCTGCGGCCCCGCTCGTCGCCTTCTCGGCCTTCCACCCGGCCTTCCGTCGGACCTTCCACCGGGCCTTGTGCCCGGTCCTGGTCCTGGTCCTGCGCCCGGCCGGCGTCGTCCGCCCGGCCGTCCCGCCGTGAGCCCGTCACCGCGCCCGCGGATCAGGCCGCGCAGTCGCGGCAGATCGGGTTGCCGTTCTTCTCCGCCGCGAGCTGGCTCCTGTGGTGGACCAGGAAGCAGCTCATGCAGGTGAACTCGTCGGCCTGCCTGGGCAGTACGCGAACCGACAGTTCCTCATTGGAGAGGTCGGCGCCCGGCAGCTCCAGGGACTCCGCCTGGTCGAACTCGTCGACGTCCACCGCGGAGGTGGACTTCTCGTTCCGCCGGGCCTTCAGTTCCTCGATGCTGTCCTCGTTGACGTCATCGTCGGTCTTGCGTGGGGTGTCGTAATCCGTAGCCATTTTTCGCTCTCCCCCTGTGGGTGTCTGCGGTGTCTCCAGCGCACGTAACGCGCGGGAGGCCGGACTTGTGCCCGACCCGAGGCGGAGATTTTGCCTCACATCAAGGCCTGTTACTCAATCGACACCCAAGGTCGCCCCCGAAGGGGTGATCGCACGGGTGGCCGATCGTCACTCGCGACAGTCTGAAAGTCGTATGTCGCGGGTGCCATCACGTGTACTTCCCGTGATCATGACCTGGGGAAACATGGATTTTCCGGTCTTTTTCCCCAATGTCTTGATCACTGTGTGTAGGTGTCCCTCCAATAGCATGTGCTGTCGATCACAACGGTTCCCGGCGGGGAACAGACCGCGAAATTTCTCGCATAGCGAACACTCGTCGGTGCTGTCGTCGCCGGTGGCCGTCCTGGGCGTGACGCGGTTCACAACGGGATCGCGACCCGCATGACCAGGCCGCCTCCCTCGCGCGGCTCGGCCACGATGACGCCTCCGTGCGCCCGTGCCACCGACCGCGCGATGGACAGTCCCAGTCCCACCCCCTTGTCACTTCCCGTCCGCTCGGTACGCAGACGCCGGAACGGCTCGAAAAGGTTGTCGATCTCGTACGCCGGAACGACCGGTCCGGTGTTCGCGACCACGAGCAGCCCCTGACCGCCCTCCACGGCCGTGGAGACGTCGACCCAGCCGTTCTCCGCCACGTTGTACCGCACCGCGTTCTGTACCAGGTTCAGGGCGATCCTTTCCAGCAGCACGCCGTTTCCCTGGACGACCGCGCCGTCGAGCCGGGAGCGCAGCTCCACGCCCTTGCCCTGTGCCTCGGCGCGGGTCTGGTCGAGCGCCCGGGAGGCGGCCTCCGCCAGGTCCACCGGCTTGCGGTCCACGATCTCGTTGTCACTGCGGGCGAGCAGCAGCAGGCCCTCGACCAGCTGCTCACTGCGCTCGTTGGTGGACAGCAGCGTCTTGCCGAGCTGCAACAGGTCGGCCGAGGCGTCCGGATCGGAGAGCTGGACCTCCAGCAGCGTCCGGTTGATCGCCAGCGGTGTGCGCAGCTCGTGCGAGGCGTTGGCCACGAAGCGGCGCTGGGCGTCGAAGGATCTCTCCAGCCGGTCGAGCATCTCGTCGAAGGTGTCGGCCAGCTCCTTCAGCTCGTCGTCCGGGCCGTCCAGCTCGATCCGGCGCTTGAGGTCGGAGCCGACCACGACCCGCGCGGTCCTGGTGATCCGCCCGAGCGGCGCGAGCACCCGCCCGGCCATCACGTAGCCGAAGACCAGCGCGACCACGGCCAGGCCGATCAGCGCCAGCAGCGAGCGCTTGAGCAGCACATTGAGCGCCGCCTCGCGCTGGACGGCCATGCACTGCGCCAGGGCGGAGTTGAAGCGCCCCGAATCCGTCTCGTTGATCAGGCTCGGGCAGGTGTTGCTGACGATGTTGACCCGGCCGCTGTTGACGGTGAACAGCGGCTCGCTGCCCTGGTGCAGGGCCTGGGCCGCCAGCAGATAGATGATCCACAGCAGCAGCACACCGGCGATCAGGAACATGCCGCCGTACAGCACGGTCAGCCGTATCCGGATGGTCGGGCGCAGCCAGGGCAGCGGGCTCTCGCCCGGCAGCGGGTCCCAGGGGGGCCTGGGCGGGGTCGGCGGGGCCGAGGGCGGTGCGGGCGCGGGGGAGCCGGCGGAGGGGGACGCCACGCGGATCAGATCCGGTAACCGGAACCGGGGACCGTCACGATCACCGGAGGCTCACCGAGCTTGCGGCGCAGTGTCATGACGGTCACCCGCACCACATTGGTGAACGGGTCGGTGTTCTCGTCCCACGCCTTCTCCAGCAACTGCTCGGCGGAGACCACCGAGCCCTCGCTGCGCATCAGCACTTCGAGGACCGCGAACTCCTTGGGCGCCAGATGCACCTCCGCGCCGTCCCTGAAGACCTCGCGGCGGTTGGGGTCGAGCCTGATGCCGGAGCGCTCCAGGACCGGCGGCAGGGCCGCGGTCGTACGACGGCCCAGCGCGCGGACCCGCGCGGTCAGCTCGGTGAAGGCGAAGGGCTTGGGCAGATAGTCGTCCGCGCCCAGTTCAAGACCCTCCACCCGGTCGCTGACGTCACCGGCGGCGGTGAGCATCAGCACCCGGGTGGGCAGGCCGAGATCGACGATCTCGCGGCACACCTGGTCGCCGTGGACGACCGGGAGGTCGCGGTCGAGGACGACCACGTCGTAGTCGTTGACCCCGATCCGCTCCAGGGCGGCGCCGCCGTCGTAGACCACGTCGACGGCCATCGCCTCGCGGCGCAGCCCGGTGGCAACCGCATCGGCGAGCAGTTGCTCGTCCTCGACGACCAGTACGCGCAAGGCGCTGTTCCTTCCAGAGCGGGGGGACATGAGCGGTCCTGCGGCGGCGCGGAGCCGCGGCCGGAACGGCATGAGCTGTGCGAATGCTCCACCATCCTGCACCTGAGGACCGTAAATCGGCGGTAAGGGACCGACGACGGAATATTCCTCCGGCCGACGGAGGTTTCCGCTCCGAAGCGGTTGGGCAAGACGACTGCACACCCACCCACCACGCCTCGCCACGCGTTTCCCTCGCGTGGTACCTGGCTTGACACACCCCGTGTCAACGACGACGACGAGGGGGCGCCTAATGGACGCGTTCACCACCGGAATCCTCCAGCGCATACACAGCACGGAGACCGATTTGCGCCGGGCCCGGGAGACAGGCGACGACTTCCTCGCCGACGTCGAGCAGGCGGAACTGGAAGACCTCCGCCGACTCGCGTCGGAGAACGGCGTGGACGTACGGCCGAAGGTCGCCTGATCCACACCGGCTGACCCCGAGCCGCACGCCCCGGACACCTCACAGGTGCCGGGGCGTTCGCATGTCTACGCGCGAATATCAGCCGCTCATCGGATGGTCGGCGTGACACGCGCTGGGAGCGCTGCGAGCCCCGCGGGGTCCTACGAGCGCGGCGAACGCCACGGTCCGGCCCGCCGCCCCCGCCGCCGTGTCGACGGCTCTAGTCGTGCCAGGCGCCCAAGCCGTCCAGGAGCTCCTGGAGCGGTTCGAAGAGGCCGCCGGGGGCCGCGACCGTCAGCTCGCCCGAGGCGGTCTCTCCCGGCCGTCCACCGGTCAGCGCGCCCGCCTCGCGGGCGAAGAGCGCCCCGGCCGCGAAGTCCCAGGGGTTCAGGCCGCACTCGAAGTACGCGTCCAGCCGCCCGCAGCCCACGTCCGCGAGGTCGATCGCGGCCGAGCCGCCGCGCCGGATGTCCCGGACCCGCGGCAGCAGGGCGCTCACCACCGTCGCCTGCGCCGCCCGGCGCTCGGACAGGTAGCCGAAGCCGGTGCCGACCAGCGCGTGCGAGAAGGCCGGGGCCGGACGGCAGCGGGCCCGCTCGCCGTTGACGAACGCGCCGCCGCCGCGTACCGCCTGGTACGTCTCGCCGCGCATCGGGGCGGCCACCACACCGGCCACCGCCTCGCCGTCCACCTCCGCGGCGATGCTCACCGCCCAGGACGGCAGGCCGTAGAGGTAGTTCACCGTGCCGTCGAGCGGGTCGATCACCCAGCGCACCCCGCTGGTGCCCTCGCTGCTCGCGCCCTCCTCGCCGAGGACGCCGTCGTCGGGGCGCAGACCGCTGATGTAGGACGTGATCAGCTTCTCGGCCGCGATGTCCATCTCGGTGACGACGTCGATCGGGCTGGACTTGGTGGCGGCCACGCCCAGGTCGGCGGGGCGGCCGTCGCGCAGCAGCTCACCGGCCCTGCGCGCGGCTTCCAGGGCGATCTCCAGCAGCGCGGCGGGCTCGGTCGACGACGCGTCGGGGGTGGGGCTCAACGGGGGGCTCCTTAGTCGGTTCCGGTCACAGCCGGTCTCCGGGCGGGGTCGGTACCTGTCGGTCGTGTCCCGCCGCCCGGCTCCGGTCGGTACCGGTCAGTCGGTTCCGGCGGCGGCGGGCAGCGGGGTCCTGGCCGGGCAGCAGCCCGCGGGACAGATGTCGTGGCTGGGGCCGAGCGCGCCCAGCGCGCAGCGCGCCGGGGCCGCTCCCCGCTCGGTCGCGGCCCGCTCCAGCACCAGGTCGCGCACCGCGGCGGCGAAGCGCGGGTCGGCGCCGACGGTCGCGGCGCGGCTGACCGGCAGCCCCAGCTCCGCGGCCTTCGCGACGGCCTCGGTGTCCAGGTCGTACTTCACCTCCATGTGGTCGGAGACGAAGCCGATCGGCACCATGACGACCGCGGGCGCGCCCTGCGCGTGCGCCTGCTCGAGGTGGTCGCAGATGTCCGGCTCCAGCCACGGGATCTGCGGGGAGCCGCTGCGCGACTGGTAGACGAGCTGCCACGGCCGGTCGACGCCGGTCGCGGCGCGTACCGCGTCGGCGATCACCCGGGCGGTGTCCAGGTGCTGCGCGACGTACGCGCCGCCGTCGCCGTGGCCCTCGACGGGTCCCGAGGTGTCGGCGGCCGAGGTGGGGATCGAGTGCGTGGTGAAGGCGAGCCGGGCGCCGTCGCGTACGTCCGCGGGCAGCGCGTCCAGCGCGGCCAGCGTCGCCTCGGTCATCGGCTCGACGAAGCCGGGGTGGTTGAAGTAGTGCCGCAACTTGTCCACCCGCGGCACCGGGAGGCCCTCCCGGGCCAGCACGGCCAGCGAGGCGGCCAGATTCTCGCGGTACTGCCGGCAGCCGGAGTACGAGGCGTAGGCGCTGGTGGCCAGCACCAGGACCCGGCGGTGGCCCGCCCGCGCGATCTCCCGCAGGGCGTCGGTCAGATACGGCGCCCAGTTGCGGTTGCCCCAGTAGACCGGCAGGTCGAGGCCGTGCCCGGCGAAGTCCTTGCGGAGCGCGTCGAGCAGTTCGCGGTTCTGCGCGTTGATCGGGCTGACGCCGTCGAAGAGGAAGTAGTGCCGCCCGACCTCCTTCAGCCGCTCTTTGGGGATGCCCCGGCCGTGGGTGACGTTCTCCAGGAAGGGCACGACGTCGTCGGGTCCCTCGGGGCCGCCGAAGGAGAGCAGCAGCAGGGCGTCGTACGGCCCGGCGTCGTGGGGGTCGCGCTGAGGCGGCTGATCGGACATGTCATCGATCCTGCCACCCCGCGACGATCTCGCCGCGCTCCGCCTCCCCGGGCGGGTGCGCCCGGTCACGCGGTGGCTCGCGGTGGCCGCCGCGGGCGCCCTCCGCGCGGTGGAATCCGGGGCGCCGCGCGGCACAATTCGGTTGCGCGGACTCGTAAGCTGTACGCGCCAGCTACGTTCCTTACCGAGAATTCGGCGACGCCGCCGGGAGCGCCCTTGTCCAGCCCCTATCGCGCGATCTTCACCGCTCCCGGCACCAAGGCGTTCTCCGCCGCCGGGCTGATCGGGCGGATGCCACTGTCCATGCTGGGCATCGGCATCGTGACGATGATCTCCCAGGTCACCGGGAGGTACGGGCTCGCGGGCGCGCTCGCCGCCGCGCTGGCCTTGTCGGGGGCGGCGATCGGACCGCAGATCTCCCGGCTGGTCGACCGGTACGGACAGCGGCGGGTGCTGCGTCCCGCGAGCGCCGTGACGGTGCTGTCGGTGGCGGCCCTGCTGATCGCGGTGCGGGCCGGTTCGCCGGACTGGGTGTACTTCGTGTGCGCGGTCGGCGCGGGCTGCACGCCGAGCATGGGCGCCATGGTGCGCGCCCGCTGGTCGCGGATCCACCGCGGCTCTCCCGAACTCCTGCACACCGCCTACTCCTTCGAGTCGGTGGTGGACGAGATCGTCTTCATCCTCGGGCCGATCCTGTCGATCGGGCTGTGCACGGCCTGGTTCGCGGAGGCGGGCCCGCTGCTGGCCGCGGTCTTCCTGGGCACCGGCGTACTGCTGCTGACCGCGCAGCACGCCACCGAGCCGCCGCCGCATCCGCGCGACCGCCTCTCGGACCGGTCGGTGCTGCGCGAGCCGGGGCTGCTGGTGGTCACCGGCGTCTTCGTCGGCACCGGGGCGCTGTTCGGCGCGGTCGACGTGGCCACCGTGGCCTTCGCGGACGAGCGCGGGCACAAGGCGCTGGCCAGTCTGGTGCTGGCGACCTACGCCCTGGGATCGTGTCTGGCCGGGCTGGTCTTCGGGCTGATGACCCCGCGCGGGACGCCCACCGGGAGGTTCCTGCTGGGCATCGCGTTGATGACTGTGAGTATGATCCCGCCACTACTGGTCGGAAACTTGCCGTTTCTGGCCGTGGCGCTGTTCTTCTCGGGCCTGACCATCGCTCCGACGATGGTGACCGCGATGGGCCTGATCGAAGGGTTGGTACCGCGGACGAAACTGACCGAGGGCATCACGTGGACCTCCACGGGGATGGCGGTCGGGGTCGCCGCAGGGGCCTCGGTGGCGGGTCGGGTGATCGACTCGCACGGGGCGTCGGCGGCTTTCGCGGTGCCCGCCGCCTCGGCGGTCCTCGCCGTGGCGGTGGCGTTTCTCGGGTATCGCCGGCTCAAGCCGGCGCCGGAGCGGGAGGGGCCGCGCGATGAGCACGACGGGCAGTACGGCACGCACGACAAGCAGGGCCGAACAGAAGGCGTGGCGTAACTGGGCGGGGAACGTCTCCGCCCGGCCGGCGCGGGCCGTGGCGCCCGCCTCCGTGGGCGAACTGGCGGCCGTGCTGCGGCGGGCCGCCGAGGACGGCCTGCCGGTGAAGGCGGTCGGCTCCGGGCACTCCTTCACCGCCGCGGCGGCCACCGACGGGGTGCTGATCCGCCCCGAGGGGCTGACCGCGATCCGCGCCATCGACCGCGCGGCGGGCACCGTCACCGTCGAGTCGGGCGTCCAGCTCAAGCAGTTGAACGCGGCGCTGGCCGCCGAGGGCCTGTCGCTCACGAACATGGGCGACATCATGGAGCAGACGGTGGCGGGCGCCACCAGCACCGGCACGCACGGCACCGGCCGTGACTCCGGTTCGATCGCCGCCCAGATCACCGCGCTCGAACTGGTCACCGCCGACGGCTCGGTGCTGACCTGTTCGGCCGAGGAGAACCCCGACGTCTTCGCCGCCGCCCGGATCGGGCTCGGCGCGCTCGGCGTGGTCAGCGCCGTCACCTTCGCCGTCGAGCCGGTCTTCCTGCTGACCGCGCGCGAGGAGCCGATGGCGTTCGACCGGGTGATGGCGGAGTTCGAGCAGCACGCCACGGAGAACGAGCACTTCGAGTTCTACTGGTTCCCGCACACCGACAGTTGCAACACCAAGCGGAACAACCGCAGCCAGGGCCCGGCCGCGCCCGTCCCCGCCGTACGCGGCTGGATCGACGACGAGCTGCTGTCCAACGGCGTCTTCCAGGCCGCCTGCGTGGTCGGCAGGGCCGCGCCCGCCGTCATCCCCGGCATCGCCAAGCTCTCCAGCCGCGCCCTGTCGGCCCGTTCGTACACCGACATCCCGTACAAGGTCTTCACCAGCCCGCGCCGGGTGCGCTTCGTGGAGATGGAGTACGCGGTGCCGCGCGAGGCGGCGGTCGACGCGATCCGCGAGCTGAAGGCGATGGTCGAGCGGTCCGATTTGCGGATCAGTTTCCCGGTGGAGGTACGGGTCGCGCCCGCGGACGACATCGCGCTGTCGACGGCGTCCGGCCGGGACAGCGCGTACATCGCGGTGCACATGTACCGGGGCAGCCGCTACCAGGAGTACTTCACCGCGGTCGAGAGGATCATGACCGCGCGCGGCGGGCGCCCGCACTGGGGCAAGATGCACACCCGCGACGCGGAATACCTCGCCTCGGCCTATCCGCGCTTCGGCGAATTCACGGCGCTGCGGGACCGGTTGGACCCGGACCGGCGGTTCACGAACGACTACCTCCGGCGGGTGCTGGGCTCGTAGTCGCTTCATGCGGGAAAGTCCGCATTTGCACTCGGCGCGCAACCCTTTCGTGTGAGCCGTGCCACTCAACTCCCGCGCTCCTGGCCCAGATTCGACGGCGCGGCAGCCCACCCCGCTGGCCCAAATGGAGTACCGTGGCGAATCCTGGCTCCCGGTTGCCCGTCCGGGTGGTCGGTAGCTGGTCCGGAACGGCGGGAGGGGAGCCCGACGGCACTCGTCCCGGGGTGCCGCGATCGGTCACGCTGAGTGGCCAATCGACCACCGTCCCATAACGGCGTGTCACCGTGTCACCCCGACACGCCGGGTAACTCTGCAAGGTTGTGGCACGCTGCACCCGGGCAGGCCACACTCGTCCAACGGGAGCAGCGACGCACGTGACGTCGGCAGGCACCACCCGGGAGGTAACCGTGCCCGAACTGCGGGTTGTGGCCGTCAGCAATGACGGCACACGACTGGTGCTCAAGGCTGCCGACAGCACGGAATACACACTCCCCATCGACGAACGGCTGCGCGCCGCCGTCCGCAACGACCGGGCCCGTCTCGGACAGATCGAGATCGAGGTCGAGAGCCATCTGCGGCCCCGCGACATCCAGGCACGTATACGTGCGGGTGCGTCGGCGGAAGAGGTCGCGTCGATGGCCGGCATCCCGGTCGAGCGCGTACGGCGCTTCGAGGGTCCCGTCCTGGCCGAGCGCGCCTTCATGGCCGAGCGGGCCAGGAAGACGCCCGTACGCCGCCAGGGCGAGAGCACCGGGCCCCAGCTCGGCGAGGCCGTCGCCGAGCGGCTGTTGCTGCGCGGCGCGGAGAAGGACACCGTCCTGTGGGACTCCTGGCGCCGCGACGACGGCACGTGGGAAGTCCTCCTGGTCTACCGGGTGGCCGGTGAACCGCACTCCGCGAGCTGGACCTACGACCCGCCGCGCCGCCTGGTCGCGGCCGTCGACGACGAGGCCAGGGCGCTGATCGGTGAGAACGCCGCGCAGCAGGAGAGCACGAAGGAACCGAGCTTCCCCTTCGTGCCCAGGATCGCCCGCCTGCCGCGCGACCGGCCTCTCGACCGGGCCCTCGACCGGCAGTTGGAACGGCCTGACCGGCCGGACCGCGCCGACCGCGAGGCCCGTGCCGAGGACCGGCCGGAGCCGGAGGAGCGCGACTCGCTGACCAGCCTGCTCGAAGCGGTGCCCAACTTCCGCGGCGACATGGTCGTGCCCGCGCCTCCGCCGGGCCCGCCGGGTCCTCCGGACGTCGTGCCCGCCGTGGAGCCGGAGGAGGAGACCGAGGAAGAGGCGGCTCCGGCCGCCAGCGCCGGGTCCGCCTACGCCGACGTCCTGATGCCGCGCGCCGTCGCCGGTCACCGCGACCGTCTGGTCGGCACCACCGACCGCCAGGCCGAGGCCGACGGGGTCCGCCCCGGACGCCGGGCCACGGTGCCGAGTTGGGACGAGATCGTGTTCGGGAGCAGGCGCAAGAAGCAGGAGTAGCGCGTGTGGCGCGCGGCTTGGACAGACCGGGAGCCGACGGCCGTCAGGGGCAGCCACCTTGGTGGCTGCCCCTGACGCGTTGTGCGGCGGCTCGCGTGTTACCGGGTCGCGTGCGGCCGGTACGGGGCCCTGCCCGGGCCTGGTAGGGAGTGTCGCTGGGGTCAGCCCGGCTGGGGGCCGGTGGCGACCGGGTTGGCCGGGTCGGCGGACCATTCGCTCCAGGAGCCGACGTAGAGCGCGGCCGGGATCCCGGCCGCGGCGAGGGCGAGGACCTCGTGGGCGCCGGAGACCCCCGAGCCGCAGTAGACGCCCACTTCGGCGTCCGGCCCTGCGCCCAACCCGGTGAAGCGGTCGGTGAGTTCGGCGGCGGGCAGGAACCGGCCGTCGGCGCCGGTGTTCTGCGTGGTGGGTGCGTTGACGGCGCCGGGGATGTGGCCGCCGACGCGGTCGATCGGCTCCGAGTCGCCGCGGTAGCGCTCGGGCGCGCGGGCGTCGAGGAGCACCCCGCGGCGGGCGAGGTCGGCCGCCCCGGCCGCGTCGAGCAGCGGCAGGGCGCCGGTCGCGGGCACGAAGTCCCCCGCGCCCCCCGCGGGTTCGTCCCGGCTCAGCGGGTGTCCGGCCGCGGTCCAGGCCGCGAGGCCGCCGTCGAGGACGCGTACGCGGGTGTGCCCGGCCCAGCGCAGCAGCCACCAGGCGCGGGCCGCGCCCCAGCCCTGCCAGTTGTCGTACACGACGACGTCCCGGTCGCCGCTCACCCCGGCCCGGCGCATGGCGGCGCCGAACTCCTCGGGGTCGGGCAGCGGGTGCCGTCCGCGGGCCCCGGCGGGCCCGGCCAGTTCGGCGTCCAGGTCGACGTACCGCGCGCCGGGCACGTGGCCTTCGAGGTAGGCGGGGTGGCCGGGAGGGCCGCCGAGCTGCCAGCGCACATCGAGGACGGTGACGCCGTCCCGCTCTGCGGCGGAAGCGAGTTCGGTCACGGAGATGAGGGGTTCCATACGCACATTGTGGTCGACCGGTCGTAGCCGCCGTACGGCGGGACACCGTACGGCAACGGCCGCGAAACGGAAGCGACATGACATTTCGGTTGCCGCGCGGCACCAGGGTGATGAATGCGGCGCGGTCACGGCGCGCGCCGCTCCGGGTGGTGCGACGATCGGCTGTGCCACACCATTCCCGACCGGCGGGGCACGCCGTGCCGGCTGCCCGCCAGGAGACCGTAGCCATGACCGAGGTACCGAACCGTCGCCCACCTGGCACCCCTTGCTGGGTCAGCCTCATGGCGCACCGGGCCGACCTTGCGCGGAGTTTCTACGGCGCGCTGTTCGGCTGGGAGTTCGTACCGGGACCGCCCCAACTGGGCACGTACGCCCTCGCCGAGCTGGACGGCCGCCGCATCGCGGGTATCGGCGAGGGGGCGCCGGAGCCGCACCGGCCGGTCGCCTGGACCACGATGCTCGCCTCCGACGACGTCGACGAGACCGCGGAACTGGTCCGCGAATGCGGGGGCACCGTCGGCATCGGCCCCCTCCAGGTCAACGACGAAGGACGGCTCGCCCTCGCCGTCGACCCCTCGGGCGCCGTCTTCGGTGTCTGGCAGGGCGGACTCCTCGGCGGCGCCGAGGCCACCGGCGAGCCCGGCACCCTCGCCTGGAGCGAGTTGGTGACGCGGGACGCCTCGCTCGTCGGCAAGTTCTACGAGGCCGTCTTCGGTCTTGAGGCCGAAGACGCCGCTTCCGACTCCGACGACGTCCTGCTCCGCGTCGGCGGCCACCCCGTCGCCGCGATCCACGGTGTCGGCTCCCGCGTCCCGCGCGACCGAGGGGCCCACTGGACGACCCACTTCGCCGTGGCGGACGTCGATGACGCCGCCGCCCGCGTCACGGCTCTCGGCGGCCACGTCATCCACCCCGCCCACCCGTCCCCCCATGGCCGCACCGCCACCCTCACCGACCCCGAAGGCGCCCCCTTCACCCTCCAGAGCCCGCCGTGAGCCGTTCTCAGGGGCCCGAGGGAAGCCGGTCACATGGGCATGCAGACGTCCTCGTGGAACCGGCCCGCGGTTGATCCGGCGGAGGGCGTCTGCCCGGCGAAGGCGTGGGCGCTGACGGTGTGGCCGCCGCGCGGAGCTGAATTCGCTTCCGCGGTCTGTCCGGGCAAGGTGATTATGACCAAGCCGACGACAATGGCGGCAAAGTTGACCCGCATGCGTGATGCCCTCAAGTTCCGTTGAATCTATTGGAGGGCAAGATCCTGCGTGATCGCATTGGGTGCGCGCAAGCATTCGAAACGTGCTGGCATATGCCAATTAGCAGATGCCAGGGCCGGGGTCGCGGTGCGCTATCATGCTTCTCTCTGCCAGCGATTTGACCGAGTTCGGTCAATCCTGATCAGGGTTTCGCGAATTCGCTCTGCCGCCATGTCGTTGAATGGCTCGAACAGCGCGAGTGCGCGCCGCCACAGGCCCCGTGCCTCCTCCGGACGCCCGTCGTCGAGGAGCAGGCCGGCGAGCGCGTCGCAGGCGAGCGCTTCTTCGTCCGGTACGCGGATGCGGAGGGCCACTGTGGCCGCCGCCTCCAAGTACTCCCTCGCTTTTCCGAGTTGGCGGGCCGCGCCCGCGGCGATCCCGAGCCCGCGGAGCGCGGCGGCCTCGTCGTCGCCGACGCCCAGTTCACGAGCCAGGCGGAGTGCGGCGTCGTGATGGATGGCGGCCTCCGCGTGGCGGCCCGCTTCCCGGTACACGGTCCCCAGTCCGTTGAGCGCGCTCGCCTCGTTCTTGCGGTCCCCGAGGCGGCGGAAGGCGGCCAGGGAGGAGGTGTGCATGTCCACGGCGGCGTCGAATTCCTCGGGAATTCTCATGGTGGTCGCGATATTCATGCGAATGGTCGCCCGGTCGGCCTCGCTCCCGGAATCGTTGTTCAAGGCGAGCGCTTCCTGGAAGGCGGTTCTCGCGGATTCGATGTCACCCGCCCGGCGCCGAAGGTCTCCGATATTGCTCAGTAATCTGGATTCCAGACGCAAGTCGCCCAATTGGCGCATGTCCTGGAGCGAGCGGGTGAATGATTCCAACGCGTTCCTGTGATCACCCATGTGGAGATAGGCGATCGCCAGGTTGTTCAAAGTCCTGGCCCGGTTCCACCGGTCGTCGCCCCTCAGTTCCAGAGATTCCTTGAGGATGGTCACGGCCGCCTCGCACTCACTCACATGCCAGTGCAGAACGCCGAGTTGGTTGAGCGCCTCGGCTGTGGTCGCGTCGTCACCGGCGTCGCGGGCCAGGGCGAGGGCGCGCTCGGCCGCTTCCGCGGACCGCGGGTACTGGCTGGCGCGGGCGTGGACCGCCGCGAGGGAGAGAAGGGCGCGGGACTCGGCGCGGGGGGAGGCGGAGGCGTTCCAGTGGGCGACCGCTGCCCGGTGCATGGCGACCGCCTCGTGCCAGTAGCCCTCGGACTCGGCGAAGTCGGCCAGCGCGTGCGCGAGCCACGCGGCTTCGGCGGTGTGGCCCACCCGGCGCGCGTGCTGCTCGATGGAGAGTAGGCACTCCATCTCCTCGTCGAGCCAGCCGTGGGCCGCGGCGGCGTCGGGGAAGGAGGGGACGAACACCTGGTGGGCCGGTGCGGGCAGGTCGAGGCGGAAGCGGTGCGGGCGCAGCAGGCGGTCGGCGCGGTCGGCGGTCCGCAGGGCGTACTCGGTGAGACGCAGAAGCGCGTCGGCGTTGGCCGCCTTCTCCGACTCGGCCAGCAGCGTGGCGTACTCGGCGAGCAGGTCGTGGAAGCGGTAGCGGTTCGCCCGCGGTTCCTGCAGGAGATGGCACTCCAGCAGGTCCTCGATCAGCCGCTCGGTGCGGTCCAGTGGTTCGTCGATGATCGCGGCAGCGGCGTACGCGCCGAAGTCGGGGCCGGGATGGAGGCTGAGACGGCGGAAGGCGGCACGCTGTGGTGCGGACAGCGCGTTGTAGGAGAGTTCGAATGCGGCGGCCATCTCCTGGTGGCCGTCCCGTATTTCGAGCAGACGACCGGGTCGGCGGGACAGGCGCTCGATGAGATGGCCGAGATTCCAGGAGGGCCGCGCCTTGAACCGGCTGGCCACGATTTCCACCGCGAGCGGCAGCAGCGCGCAGCGCTTGACCACTGCCTCGATCTTGGCCGGGTCATTCGCGCGTTCGGGTCCGACAAGCCGCCGGAACAGGCCGATCGCATCGTCGAGCGGGAGAACATCCACGAACATCGGCCGCGCGGACGGGAGTTCGGTGAGGCGGTGTCTGCTGGTGATCAGCACGAGTGAGGCGCTGTCGTCCGGAAGAAGCGGTACGACCTGCTCCGAATTCTGTGCGTCGTCGAGGACGATGACCGCACGTTTTCCCGTGAGAACGGTCCGCCACAGCGCGGTACGTTCCGGAAGATCGTGCGGAATCTCACCCGGCGGGATACCGAACGCGCGCAGGAGCGCGGTCAGTCCCGCCTCGGGCGTCATCGGCGGCCGGGACGCCGAGTGGGTGTGGAGGTCGATGAAGATCTGCCCGTCCGGGTACCGGTCGCCGAGCCGGTAGGCGGCGTGGAGAGCCAGCGCGCTCTTGCCGACGCCCGCCATGCCGGAGATCGCCTCGATGGTGATGACCGATCCCGCGGTCCCGAGCGCCGCGTCCGCGGTGAGAAGCCGGTTCAGTTCGCCTTCCCGGCCGACGAGTTGCTGGCGGCGGGGCAGATTGCGCGGGCCGCGGGCGGCCGGTGGTCCCGTGGACTCCTCCGGGCGCAGATCGGGGACGAGTTCGCGCAGCGGAGCCTGGCGGAGAATCAGGCTGTGGGTGTGGGTGAGGCGTTCGCCGGGATCGGTACCGAGCCGGTCCTGGAGCAGCCGCCTGGTGCGTTGGAACGCCGCGAGCGAGTCGGCGTGCCGACCGCTTCCGTACAGCGCCACCATCAGGTGCCGGGCCAGCGTCTCGTCCATGGGATGGGCCTCGGTCAGCTCCGTCAGCTCGGATACCACGTCGGCGAACTGCCGTAGCCTCATGCGCAGTTCGAGCTTCGCGTGGGTCGCCGTGAGCCGGCGTTCCGTCATCGCGGTACGCGCCGCGTGCGCCCAGACCCCGGGCAGCCCCGCCAGGGCCTCGCCGACCCACAGGCTCTCCGCGTCCTCGAACAGGGCCAAGGCACGGGCGTCCTTCTCCGCGTCCTGGCCGGGGCCTGAACCGGTGCCCGCCGCCGCACCGGTCTCCGGGTCGTGGACGGCCCTGGCGTCGCCGGACAGTCGCAGGTACCGGTGCCAGTCGATGATCTCCGGATCGGCTTCCAAGGTGTACGAATGCGCGCGCAGCGTGATGACGGCGTCAGGGCGCCGGCCGGTCGCTTCGGCCGCGTCCCGTATGACGCGACGCAGCCGGGAGATGTAGGTGTGGAGATTCGCGCGCGCGTGCTCCGGGGGTTCCTCGTCCCATAATCGGGCCGCCAGGACATCGCGGGCGACCGGCCGACCGACGTCCAGGGCGAGTGACGCGAGGAGACAGCGCTCGCGGTCGGATCCGAGTCGCGGGACCGTCCCGTTCGCCGATAACTCGACCGCCCCCAGGAGATGAATCTCCATCGTCGCCCCCACCCGTCACACCGTCTCGAAATGTGAGCATGACACGACGGTGCGTCACCGTGCCATACCACCCAGGCCCGTAGCGGGGCGGAAATAGCTCATACTGTGCGCGGGTGACAACTTCATCTGCTATATGCGGCCAGTTGGAGCGACGGGGGAACGAACCGTGGACGCGATCACTCTCGACGCCATCGAAGGGGCATTGAGCCGCGCGAGTACGACGGCCCGTGCCACGGCCGCCGCCCTTTTACCGGACCCGCCCGCCGACTTACCGGATCAGGCGACCGGCGAGGGCGGGTTGGCGCGGGCACTGCTGGACGCGGTCTCAAGGAATCCGGCGCTCCTTCGCGACCTGACCCACTGGATGGCGGTGGTGGAGGCCGAGGCGCCGCGCGAGGTCTCGACCGTCCGCGTCGACCACCGCAACACGGTCGTCGGCGGCGACCACCGGGCGGGTATCGTCCAGGCCGGCACGGTCGGCGACATCCACTGGCACGCCGCGCCCGCTCCCGTGCCCGCAGCGCTGCCTGTGCCGCGGCAGTTGATCGCGGGGCCCCGGCGGCTCGCGGGCCGCGAACGCGATCTCGAGGCGCTGGACGCGTTGCGCCTCGGCGCGGAGCGGCGGGACGGCCCCTTGGTGGCCGTCGTCAACGGGCCCGCCGGTGTGGGCAAGACGGCTCTGGTGTCGTACTGGCTGCGAGGGCAGGCCGACGACTTCCCCGACGGGCAGCTCTACGCCGACCTGCGCGGGCACGCCCCCGAAGGCCCTGCCGATCCGTCGGAGGCGCTGGGCATGTTCCTGCGGGCCTTCGGGATGAACTCGATACCTTCCGGTCTCGCGGAGGCCGCCGCGCTGTGGAGGTCGGTCACCGCGGGCCGACGCCTGATCCTCATGCTGGACAACGTCATCTCCGCGGCGCAGGTCAGGCCCCTGCTGCCGGGCGCGGAGCAGAGCATCGTCGCGGTCACCAGCCGAAGGCGGCTGACCGGCTTGGGACTTGAGGGCGCCGTTTTCCAGCCCCTCGGCTTCCTCGACGACGACGCGTCCGCCGAGATCCTGCGCCAGCGGCTCGGCGCGGGGCGGGTCGCCGCCGAACCCGCCGCCACCCGCCGCGTGGTGGACCGGTGCGGCGGCCTGGCACTCGCGGTCTGCGTGGCCGCCGCACGGATGGCCGCCCGCCCGGGACAGCCCCTGGCCGCGACCGCTGAAGCGCTGGACCGCGGGGCGGAACGGCTGACCGTGCTGCGCGTCGGAGAGGGGATCGCCGTGCAGAGCGCCCTCGATGCCTCCTACCGGTTTCTCAGGGAGGATTCCGCGGCCCTGTACCGGCTGCTCGGGGTGCTGCCCTTCGCCGAGTTCACCCCGGAACTCGCCGCGGCGGCGGCGGGCCTCGGCCGTACCGACGCCGAACGGCGGACCGACGCGCTGGCGGAGGTGAGCCTGCTGGAGGAACTCGGCGACGAACGGCACCGCTTCCACGACCTGGTCCGCCTGCACGCCCGCGGCCTCGCGGAGGCGCGCGACCCGGAGCCGGTCCGTACGGCCGCCGTACGCCGGGCGCTGGAGTGGTACCTGGCGACGGCGACGGCCGCGGAGGAGCTGATCAGCCCGTCCCACCGCACCTTGGACCGCGACTACGAATTTCCGCCGGACGCGGAGCCGGGACCCCGTTTCGCCACCGAGAAGGCGGCGCTCGGGTGGCTGGGGCGGGAGCAGCGCCACCTCATGACCGCTCTGCGCACGGCCGTGGACGCGCGGTGGAACGGTCTGGCCTGGCAGCTCGCCGACGCGATGTGGCCGCTCTTCCTGCGGCTGCGCCCGTACGACCTGTGGGTGGAGGCGCACCGGCTGGGGCTCGACGCGGCGCGCCGGGACCGGCACGCGCAGGGGGAGTTGCGGATGCTGACGTCCGGCGGGGCGGGGCTGCGCAACTCCGGTCACCCGGAGGAGGCCGTGGTCTGGTTCGGCCAGGCGCTGGACCTGGCGCGGCTGCACGGCGACCGGTACATGGAGGCCCAGGCGCTGCACGGCATCGGGCAGTCGTACCACCTGGCGGGACGGCTGGACGAGGCCGTGGGACCGTTCGCCGAGGCGCTGGGGATCAGGGAAGCG
Organism: Streptomyces sp. NPDC088197; assembly: GCF_044741185.1. Taxonomy (NCBI): domain Bacteria; kingdom Bacillati; phylum Actinomycetota; class Actinomycetes; order Kitasatosporales; family Streptomycetaceae; genus Streptomyces; species Streptomyces sp. NPDC088197. The sequence continues at coordinate 131,933 of NZ_JBIUSD010000017.1, read as the reverse complement.
ATCGGCTACCGCAGAGGGGCCGGGCTGTCCCGGCTGTGCCTCGGCGATGTCGCGCTCTCCGGAGGGCGGCCGGGCGACGCGGTCGAGCCGCTGCGCCGGGCACGGGCCGACCTGCTCACGGCGTCGGACCCGTACGACGCCGCCAGGGCGCTGGCGCTGCTCGGCCGTGCGCTCGGCGAGGTCGGTGAGACCGACCTCGCCGAACGCCATCTGCGCAAGGCGGCGGAGGAGTTCCGCGACCGCGGCTCCGCGCACTGGGAAGCACGGTCGTGGGAACTGCTCGGCCTCCTGTACCAGCGGTCGGACCGCCCGGACGACGCCCGGCGGGCGTTCGAGCGGTCGCTGCGGCTCTACGAGAGCGTCGGCGCCCCGGACGCGGACCGTCTGACCGAGCGCGTCGCCCGCCCCGGCGGCGCTACCGGCACCTCGCCACCCGAGTCCCCAGCCCTGTCGTCCGACGGGCCCCCCGGCCCCGGCGCGAACTGAACCGAGCCGAGGCCGTGCACGAGCAGCCCCACCGGCAGGTCCACCGGAAGGCGGGCCACCAGCCAGGCGTGCAGGAGTGAGCCGACCGCCGCGACCGCGGGCCACGTGCCCGCGGTTCGCAGGCCCGCCCGCGCCGTCAGCGCCAGCGGGGGAGCGGTGGCACAGACCGCCACGCAGCGACCCTGCCCGTACCCCACGCAGACCACCCGCGCTCCGGGACTCCCGCGGAGCACCGCCCCGGCCCGATCGGCCGCGGCGGCCATGGTGACGGCTTCCTCGGCGTCCCACAGGACGTCGGCGCAGTGCCGCCAGCGGGCATCGTGCCCGCTGTCCAGCCGGGCGCTCACATGCTCGTCGGTGAAGGCGGCGAACGGCGGGGAACCGGCGTCGTCGGGCCGGGGAATCCGCAGCATCACCCGTACCTGACGGTGGCCGGACGGCGTCACCACGTGTCACCTCCCCGTACCGCCGCGGTCGGCAGCGGCTCCGGAAGCGGCAGCCGTCTGGTGGACGGCTCGTGCGCGGGTTCGCCCAGTCCCAGGAACCGGTACAGCAGACCTCTCATGTTCTGGTTGAAGCGGCCGGGCTCCGAGGAGATCCGGGTGGAGATGTCGCGGTACGCCTGCGGCTCGTACCGGCCCTCGGCGTAGGCGAGTTGACGGGACAGCGGGTGGGTCGGCGACAGGGCGGGCGCCACGGTCGCCAGCACCGCGGCGGGCGAATGGGGATTGACGTCCTGCTCGACGAATCTGGCCATCACGATCGGTACGTCGCACATCGTCGCGTAGAGCGTCACGGATCCGTGGTCGCCGATGACGAAGTCCGAGGCGATCACCAGCGGGCGCCAGTCGGTTTCCGGGCCGATGAGCGGGACGGCGCCCAGACCGTTCTCCGTGAGCCAGGCCCGCACCTGCCAGCCGCCGTGCCCGGCCCACACATTGGGATGCAGCAGCAGGGCCTTGCGGTAGCCGTCCTCAGGGGCCAGTTCGGTCAGCAGGCGCGGCAGCAGTGCCTCCAGCCGGTTGAAGCTCGACCCGAGGCCCCAGGTGGAACAGACCAGCACCAGCTTCTCCCCGTCCCGCAGGCCCAGCGCCCTGCGGTACTCGTCCCGGCGCCCCAGGCTGCGCGCGATCCGGTCGTACGAGGCGTCCCCGACCACCTCGGCGATGGGCAGCGCCTCGGGGCAGGACCGCGACAGCAGCGCCAGGTCGTCGCGGTGGGCGAGGGCGTACGCGCAGGGCACGACGCGGTCGCCCCACATCAGGTAGTTCCTGCCGAGCCCGCCGACAGCGCGTTGCGGCCCGTCGCCCGGACGGGACAGCTTCATGTGGCCCGCCCCGTGCGGGACGCGGACCAGGGGACCGCGCAGTTGCTCCATCCCCTGGGAACCCGCGGCGAGGACGAGGTCGAATTCGGTGGCGACCGCCTTGGCCCAGGGCAGCACCTGGGCGTCCAGGGCCTCGAGGAAGCGGCGAACTCCCGGATTGAAGGCGTGCGGTGCGATCGTGAACATCACGTGGATCCGCAGATCGGAGCGGAGCAGCTCGAACACGTCCTGGAGCCGCTGCCCGTAGACCAGGGTGTGGACCACGACCAGGACCTTTTTGCAGCCGGACAGTGTGGCCCACTGTCCGGGATCGCGTATGACCGGGCCGCTCGGCCCGCTCACCGTTGACATGGGTGAAACCCCCCGTCGGAACGACGTTCAACGACCGGTGCCCGGCCGCTGCCGACGGCTTTCCCCGACCGTCTGGCGGAAGGCATGCCAAACCCTTGCGGAAACCTTGCGGCACAGGCGGCGGGGCCCTCATCCGGTGGACGCCCGGTCCCGCTCGGGGCGTCAAGACGCCGTCAAGGTCGCCCCGGCGGTGGCCGCGCGCCCGGAATATCCCGTTGCGCGGTTCTAGAGTCGGAGGGTGCGCCTGCCGGGCCGTCCGGGCGAAGGGGGCGGCGGAGCGGGACGATGGAGACATGGCACGCGGGAAGCTGCGCATTTATCTGGGGGCGGCACCTGGTGTGGGGAAGACCTACGCCATGTTGTCGGAGGCGCATCGGCGTGCGGAGCGCGGTACGGACGTGGTGGTCGGGTACGTGGAGCACCACAGGAGGCCGCGGACCGAGGTGATGCTGGCGGGCCTGGAGGAGATCCGGCGCAAGGAGATCGACTACCGGGGGACCGTGTTCACGGAGATGGACGTGGACGCGGTGCTGGAGCGGGCGCCCGAGGTGGTGCTGGTCGACGAGCTGGCGCACACCAATGTGCCGGGGTCGCGGAACGCGAAGCGGTGGCAGGACGTCGAGGAGCTGCTGAAGGCCGGGATCCACGTCGTCTCGAACGTCAACATCCAGCACCTGGAGTCACTCGGTGACGTGGTGGAGTCCATCACCGGGGTGAAGCAGCGCGAGACGGTGCCGGACGAGGTGGTGCGCAGGGCCGACCAGATAGAGCTGGTCGACATGTCGCCCCAGGCGCTGCGCCGCCGGATGGCGCACGGCAACATCTACGCCCCCGACCGGGTCGACGCGGCGCTGTCCAACTACTTCCGCCCCGGCAATCTGACCGCGCTGCGCGAGCTGGCGCTGCTGTGGACCGCGGACCGGGTCGACGAATACCTCCAGCAGTACCGGGCCGACCACCGGATATCGGCCGCGTGGCAGGCCAGGGAGCGGATCGTGGTCGGCCTGACCGGCGGCCCCGAGGGCCGCACGCTGCTGCGCCGGGCGGCCAGGATGGCCGCCAAGGGCTCGGGCAGCGAGATCCTGGCCGTGCACATCGTGCGCAGCGACGGCCTGGTGTCCGGCTCGGCCAAGGAACTGGCCGTCCAGCGGGCCCTGGTCGAGGACCTGGGCGGATCCTTCCACCACGTCATCGGCGACGACGTGCCGGACGCGCTGCTGGACTTCGCGCGCGGCGTCGACGCCACCCAGATCGTGCTCGGCACGAGCCGCCGCAAGGCGTGGCAGTACGTGTTCGGGCCGGGCGTCGGCAGCACCGTGGCCCGCGACTCCGGCGACATCGACGTCCACATCGTCACCCACGAGCACGCCGCCAAGGGCCGCGGGCTGCCCTCCGCGCGGGGCGCGAAACTCGGCCGCTCCAGGGTCGTGGCGGGCTGGCTGACCGGCGTCGCGGGCCCCGTACTGCTCGCGGTGCTGCTCACCCGCTGGCACCCCGGCATGAGCCAGGCCACCGAGATGCTGGTCTTCCTGACCATGACGGTCGCCGCGGCCCTGATCGGCGGACTGCTGCCCGCGCTGGCCGCGGCCCTGGTCGGCTCGCTGCTGCTCAACTACTACTTCACGCCGCCGACGCACTCCTTCACCATCGCCCAGCCAGAGAACATCATCGCCATCGCGATCTTCATCGTCGTCGGCGCCGCCGTCGCCTCCGTGGTGGACCTGGCCGCCCGCCGCACCCAGCAGGCCGCGCGGCTGCGCGCGGAGGCCGAGATCCTGTCGTACCTGGCGGGCAGCGTCCTGCGCGGCGAGAGCTCGCTCGAAGCGCTGCTGGAACGGGTCAGGGAGACCTTCGGCATGGACGCCGTGGTGCTGCTGGAACGGGACGACGAGCACGCGGCCTGGCACTGCGCCGCGAGCGTCGGCAGCACCCCCTGCGTACGGCCCGAGGACGCCGACGTGGAGGTGCCCGTCAACGACCGGCTCACCCTCGCGCTCACCGGCCGCGTCCTGCCCGCCTCCGACCGCCGCGTGCTGTCGGCGTTCGCCGCGCAGGCCGCCGTGGTGCTGGACCGCAAGCGGCTGACCGACGAGGCGGCCAAAGCCAGGGAGCTTGCCGAGGGCAACCGGATACGTACGGCCCTGCTGGCCGCCGTCTCGCACGACCTGCGCACCCCGCTCGCCGGGATCAAGGCGTCGGTGTCCTCGCTGCGCTCCGCGGACGTCGCCTGGTCGGCGGAGGACGAGGCGGAACTGCTGGCCGGGATCGAGGACGGCGCCGACCGCCTGGACCACCTGGTGGGCAACCTCCTGGACATGTCACGGCTCCAGACCGGCACCGTCTCCCCGCTGATCCGCGAACTCGACCTGGACGAGGTGGTGCCGATGGCGCTCGGCGGCGTCCCCGAGCAGAGCGTCGCCCTCGACATCCCCGAAACGCTCCCGATGGTCGCCGTCGACCCCGGCCTGCTGGAGCGCAGCGTCGCCAACGTCGTCGAGAACGCCGTCAAGTACAGCCCGGAGGACGAGAAGGTGCTGGTCGCCGCCAGCGCGCTCGGCCACCGCGTCGAACTGCGCGTGGTCGACCGCGGCCCCGGCGTCCCCGAGAGCGCCAGGGACCACATCTTCGAGCCGTTCCAGCGGTACGGGGACGCGCCGCGCGGCAACGGCGTCGGCCTCGGCCTCGCGGTGGCGCGCGGCTTCGTCGAGGCGATGGGCGGGACACTGGTCGCCGAGGACACACCCGGCGGCGGCCTCACGATGGTGCTGACGCTGCCCGCCGCGCACGGGGCCCCCGCAGCGCCCGGCGTTCCCGACCGGCCCGCCACGGCCGTCTCATGACCGAACAAAAGAGCGCACAGAAGATCGAACAGAAGAGCGAACAGAAGAGGACGCACATGTACCGGGTGCTCGTGGTGGACGACGAGCCGCAGATCGTCCGCGCCCTCGTCATCAATCTGCGGGCCCGCGCCTACGAGGTCGACGCCGCGCACGACGGCGCCACCGCGCTGCGGGTCGCCGCCGCCCGCCACCCCGACGTGGTCGTCCTCGACCTCGGGCTGCCCGACATGGACGGCGTCGAGGTGATCCGCGGCCTGCGCGGCTGGACCCGCGTGCCGATCATCGTGCTGTCCGCCCGGCAGGCGTCCGACGAGAAGGTGGAGGCGCTGGACGCGGGCGCCGACGACTACGTCACCAAGCCGTTCGGCATGGACGAGCTGCTGGCCCGGCTGCGCGCCGCGGTCCGCCGCGCCGCGCCCACCGGACCCGACGACGACGCCGCCGTCATCGAGACCGAGTCCTTCACCGTCGACCTGGCGGCGAAGAAGGTCAACAGGGACGGCGCGGACGTACGCCTCACCCCGACCGAGTGGCACCTGCTGGAGGTGCTGGTACGCAGCCCCGGCCGGCTGGTCAGCCAGAAGCAGCTCCTCCAGGAGGTCTGGGGGCCCGCCTACGGCACCGAGAGCAACTACCTGCGGGTCTACATGGCGCAGCTGCGCCGCAAGCTGGAGGCCGACCCGGCCCGCCCCCGGCACTTCATCACCGAACCGGGCATGGGGTACCGCTTCGAGCAGTGACCGGGCTTCCGGTGGCGACCCGGTCCGGCAGTGACCCGGTCCGGCAGTGACCCGGCTCTCCCGGAGCCGCCCCTTCGGGGCAATGACCGGGCTCTGACTGGCCGGTACCCTGGGGAATATGAGTGGTGCCATCCGTTCGGACCGACCCGCGGGACGTTTCCGCCGCATGCTCGACCGCCTGTCCTCCTCGCAGGAGGAGCTGCACTCCGAGGAGCTGCAGAAGGACGCCCTGGCCGTCGGCTGCACGAGGATCTGCGACTGCTCCGACCGCCAGATAGTGTCCGTCACCGGTACGCTGCGTACGGTCACCCTCCGTCCCCGGGCCGGTGTGCCCGCGCTGGAGGCGGAACTCTTCGACGGGTCCGCCGCGCTGGACGTGGTCTGGCTCGGCCGCCGCAGTATCAGCGGTATCGAACCCGGCCGTCGGATCATCGCCTCCGGCCGGATCTCCATGAACCGGGGTCGTCCGGTGCTGTTCAACCCCAAGTACGAACTGCGTCCGGTCGGACAGGAGTAACAGGTGGCGTCGATCGACAACACGGATCAGACGGTCCGCGCGGATTCCCGGCCGCCCGGCGGGAGCACGGACGGTACAGGGACCGACGAGGTCACCGGCGAGGCCGCGGGCGGGATCACCGACGAGTCGCGGGCGGTCACCGAGGCCGCACTCTTCGACGCCTTCGGCGGGCTGCGCGGCATGGTGGAGACCACCGTGCCCGGCCTGGTCTTCGTCGCGATCTACACGGTCAACAAGGACCTCAAGAGCTCGGCCATCGCCGCCCTCGCGCTGTCGGTGCTGATGGGCGTGGCGCGGCTGGCCCGCAAGGACACCCTCAAGCACGCCTTCAGCGGGGTCTTCGGCGTCGCCTTCGGCGCGGTCTTCGCCATGATGTCGGGCAACGCGAAGAACTTCTATCTGCCCGGCATGCTCTACACGCTCGGCCTGGCCGTCGCGTATCTGGTCTCCGCCGCCGCGGGCTTCCCGCTGCTCGGCCTGATCCTCGGGCCGATCTTCAAGGAGAACCTGTCCTGGCGGAAGCGGAATCCCGGACGGCTGCGCGCGTACACCAAGGCGAGCTGGGCCTGGGGCCTGATCCTGCTGGCCAAGTCGGCGATCCTCTTCCCGCTGTACTGGTGGGGCAACGCGACGCAGCTCGGCTGGGTCAAGGTCGCGCTCGGCATCCCGCCGTTCCTGCTGTCGGTGTACCTGACCTGGATCTTCCTGGTGAAGGCGCCGCCGCCGATCGACGTGATCGCGGAGATGGAGGCGGCCGAGGCCGCGGAGAAGGCCGAAAAAGCCGAAAAAGCCGAAAAGGGCGGAACGGCAGAAAACGCGGAAAAGGCCGAGCGGACGGGCACGACGGGGAAGTCCGCCAAGCACGCCAGGCCCTGAGCCGCGCGTCCGTACGGCATGCGAAAAGGGGGCGGGGGGGGCCCCCCCGGGGGGGGGGGGGGCCCCCCCCCGGGGGGGGGGGGGGGGGGGGCGGCGGGGCCCCGGGGGCGGGCCCGGCCCCCCCCCCCCCCCCCGCCCCCCCCCCGGGGGGGGGCCCCGCCCCCCGGGGGGCCCGGCCCCCGCCCCCTTTTCGCGGGTCGTCAAGGAGCGACTACTCCGTGGCGGTGCCGCCGTCGCCCTGGAGCGACAGCAGATCCTCCAACTGCTCCTCCCGGTGCGGCGCGGCCACGAACAGCAGCTCGTCACCGGCCTCCAACGCGTCGTCCTTGGACGGCGTCAGCACCCGGTTGCCGCGGATGATCGTGACCAGTGAGGTGTCCTGCGGCCACTCCACGTCGCCGACCCTGGTGCCGACCAGCGCGGCCTCCTCCGGCAGCGTCAGCTCCACCAGATTCGCGTCGCCCTGGCTGAAGCGCAGCAGCCGTACGAGATCGCCGACGCTCACGGCCTCCTCGACCAGCGCCGACATCAGCCGCGGGGTGGAGACGGCCACGTCCACGCCCCACGACTCGTTGAACAGCCATTCGTTCTTGGGGTTGTTGACCCGGGCGACCACCCGGGGGACCCCGTACTCGGTCTTCGCCAGCAGCGAGACCACCAGATTGACCTTGTCGTCACCGGTGGCGGCGATGACCACGTTGCAGCGCTGGAGCGCGGCCTCGTCCAGCGAGGTGATCTCGCAGGCGTCGGCCAGCAGCCACTCCGCCTGCGGGACCCGCTCCACGGAGATGGAGGTGGGGTTCTTGTCGACGAGCAGCACCTCGTGCCCGTTCTCCAGCAGCTCGCCGGCGATGGACCGGCCGACGGCCCCCGCCCCGGCAATGGCGACCCTCATCAGCGCGCCTCCTCGGGACCCTTGGCGAATGCCGCCTCGACCTCGGCGACCCCGTCGGTCCGCATCATCACGTGCACCAGGTCGCCCTCCTGGAGGACGGTCTGGGACGTCGGCACCATCGCCTCGCCCAGCCTGGTGAGGAACGCCACACGGACGCCGGTCTCCTCCTGGAGCGTGCTGATCTTGTGCCCGATCCACGCGACCGACGTGTGCACCTCGGCGAGCTGTACGCCGCCGCTCGGGTCGCGCCACAGCGGCTCGGCACCGGACGGCAGCAGCCGCCGCATCATCTGGTCGGACGTCCACCGCACGGTGGCCACGGTGGGGATGCCCAGGCGCTGGTACACCTCGGCACGGCGCGGGTCGTAGATCCGGGCCGCCACGTTCTCGATGCCGAACATCTCACGGGCCACCCGGGCCGCGATGATGTTGGAGTTGTCGCCGCTGCTGACCGCCGCGAAGGCTCCCGCCTCCTCGATTCCGGCTTCGCGCAGCGTGTCCTGGTCGAACCCGACTCCGGTCACCCGGCGCCCGCCGAACCCGGAGCCCAGGCGGCGGAAGGCCGTCGGGTCCTGGTCGATCACCGCGACCGTATGACCTTGCTGTTCGAGGGAGTGCGCGAGAGTGGAGCCCACTCGCCCGCATCCCATAATCACGACGTGCACGACCGTCCTTCCGGCTGTCAAACGTTTGTGGCCGGGCTCTTGTGGAGCCCCGCGGAGCACTGTTGGTCAGCACAAGCGTCTCAGACCGCGGCCAAAGCTACACACGCGTGCGGCGGGCGAGAAGGTTGCGCCGACCGGACGCACAACTTCCCCACCGAAGCCGTACCCCGCCCGTCACCAAGTCCCCCACAGTCCTTAGGGCAGTGGGGGGAGCGCCCGTATTGACGATCCCTTAACATCGCGGGGTGTCCAAACTGACCGACCTGCCGAAACGGATCCTGATCGGCCGGGCGCTACGCAGCGACAAGCTGGGGGAAACGCTCCTCCCCAAGCGGCTCGCGCTACCCGTCTTCGCCTCCGACCCGTTGTCCTCCGTCGCGTACGCGCCGGGCGAGGTCCTGCTCGTCCTGTCCATCGCGGGGGCCTCGGCCTACCACTTCAGCCCGTGGATCGCCGTCGCGGTCGTCGTGCTCATGTTCACAGTGGTGGCCTCCTACCGGCAGAACGTCCACGCCTACCCCTCCGGCGGCGGCGACTACGAGGTCGCCACCACCAACCTGGGGCCCAAGGCCGGACTCACCGTCGCCAGCGCGCTGCTCGTCGACTACGTCCTGACCGTCGCCGTCTCCGTCGCCTCCGGAATCGAGAACCTCGGTTCCGCCGTCCCCTTCTTCGCCGACCACAAGGTGCTCGGCGCGGTCGGCATGATCTTCCTGCTGATGGTCATGAACCTTCGCGGGGTGCGCGAGTCCGGGAGCATCTTCGCCATCCCGACCTACGCGTTCGTCGTCGGCGTCTTCTGCATGATCGCCTGGGGCACCTTCAAGATCGCCACCGGACATGACATGCAGGCGCCCACCGCGCACTACACCATCCACGCCGAGACCTCGGGCATCGGCGGCTTCGCGCTGATCTTCCTGCTGCTGCGCGCCTTCTCCTCCGGCTGCGCCGCGCTCACCGGCGTCGAGGCGATCAGCAACGGCGTCCCGGCGTTCAAGAAGCCCAAGTCCAAGAACGCCGCGACCACGCTCGCCGCGATGGGCCTGCTGGCCGTCACCATGTTCTGCGGCATCATCGCGCTGGCCATGAACACCAAGGTGCACATGGCCTCCAACCCGGCGACCGACCTGCTGAACAACGGCGTCCCGGTCGGCTCCGGCTATACGCAGGACCCGGTGATCGCGCAGGTCGCCGAGGCGGTCTTCGGCCACAATTCGATCCCGTTCATCTTCCTGGCCGCCGTCACCGCGCTCGTGCTCTTCCTCGCGGCGAACACCGCGTACAACGGCTTCCCGGTCCTCGGCTCGATCCTCGCCCAGGACCGCTACCTGCCGCGCCAGCTCCACACCCGCGGCGACCGGCTCGCCTTCTCCAACGGCATCGTGCTGCTCGCGGGCTTCGCCGCCGTCCTCGTCTACATCTACGGCGCGGACTCCACCCGGCTGATCCAGCTCTACATCGTCGGCGTCTTCGTCTCCTTCACGCTCAGCCAGACCGGCATGGTCCGGCACTGGAACCGGCACCTGCGCACCGAGACCGACCCTGCCAAGCGCCGCCACATGCACCGCTCCCGCGCCATCAACACCTTCGGCGCCTTCCTCACCGGCCTGGTGCTCGTCATCGTGCTGCTGACGAAGTTCACCCACGGCGCCTGGGTCGCGGTGCTCGGCATGATCGCCTTCTACGCGCTGATGACCGCGATCCGCGGCCACTACACGCGGGTCGCGGACGAGATCGCCGCCGAGGACGAGCCGGGCGACGACTACGTGCGCCCGTCGCGCGTGCACTCCATCGTGCTGGTCTCCAAACTGCACAAGCCCACCCTGCGGGCCCTGTCCTACGCCAAGCTGATGCGCTCCGACACCCTGGAGGCGCTCAGCATCAACGTCGACCCCGACGACACCAAGGCGCTCCAGACCGAATGGCAGCGCCGCGGCATCGACGTACCGCTGAAGGTCCTCGACTCGCCGTACCGCGAGATCACCCGGCCGATCATCGAGTACGTACGGGGCCTGCGCCGCAGCAGTCCGCGCGATGTGGTCAGCATCTACATCCCGGAGTACGTGGTCGGCCACTGGTACGAGCACGTGCTGCACAACCAGAGCGCGCTGCGGCTCAAGGGGCGGCTGCTGTTCACCCCCGGTGTGATGGTCACCTCGGTGCCCTGGCAACTGGAGTCCTCCGAGGTCGCCAAGGCGCGTGCCAGGCGCCGCGCGGACTGGAACGCGCCCGGTGCGATCCGCCGCGGTCCGGTCGGTCCGCCGCGCCGCGACAGGGAGCACACCGGCAACGGCGGACGCCAGAAGTGACGCCCGGCCCGCGGCCCCGGTCCCGGCCGGGACCGGGGCCGCGGGCCGGGACCGGGATTCCGGCCGGGCGCGGGCACGTAGACTGGAGGGCTTGTCCCCTCGGACACCCCGGCACGCGCGGGGCCCGTCCCCGCGCACCCCACCTTGAAGCTCAGGAGCACCGCCCCCATGCAGACCGAATCCGCACCGTCACTGGTCGGCCAGGAGTACGAGGTCGAGGTCGGCCAGGTGGCGCACGGCGGCCACTGCGTCGCGCGCACCGACGCCGGGCAGGTGCTCTTCGTCCGGCACGCGCTGCCCGGCGAGCGGGTCGTCGCGCGGGTCACGGAGGGCGAGGAGGGCGCGCGGTTCATCCGGGCCGACGCCGTGAAGGTGCTGACCGCGTCCAAGGACCGGGTCGAGCCGCCGTGCCCCTTCTCCGGGCCCGGCCGCTGCGGCGGGTGCGACTGGCAGCACGCGGCGCCGGGCGCGCAGCGCCGCCTCAAGGCGACGGTCGTCGCGGAACAGCTCGAACGGCTCGCCGGGCTCACCCCGGAGCAGGCCGGCTGGGACGGCACCGTGATGCCCGCCCCCGGCGACAAGGTCGCCAAGGGCGAGGTGCCCGCGTGGCGGACCCGCGTGCAGTACGCGGTGGACGCCGAGGGCCGCGCCGGACTGCGCAAGCACCGCTCCCACGAGGTCGAGGTGGTCGACCACTGCCTGATCGCCGCCCCCGGCGTCAGCGACCTCGGCGTCGAGGACCGTACGTGGCCGCAGATCGCCACCGTCGAGGCCATCGCTGCCACCGGTTCGAACGACCGTCAGGTGATCCTCACCCCGCGCCCCGGCGGGCGGCTGCCGATCGTCGAGCTGGACCAGCCGGTGTCGGTGCAGCGGATCGGCGAACGCGACCACGCCGTGCACCGCGTCCACGGCCGCCCCTTCGTCCGTGAGCGCGCCGCGGGCCGCACCTGGCGCGTCGGCGACGGCGGCTTCTGGCAGGTCCACCCGAAGGCCGCCGACCTGCTGGTGGAGGCCGTCATGCAGGGCCTGATGCCGCGCAAGGGCGACATGGCGCTCGACCTCTACTGCGGGGTCGGCCTCTTCGCGGGCGCGCTGGCCGAACGCGTCGGCGACCAGGGCGCCGTCCTCGGCATCGAGTCGGGCAAGCGCGCCGTCGAGGACGCCCGGCACAATCTCCAGGACTTCGACCGCGTCCGCATCGAGCACGGCAAGGTCGAGCAGGTCCTGCCCAAGACGCGGATCGACGAGGCCGACCTCATCGTCCTCGACCCGCCGCGCGCGGGCGCGGGCAAGCAGACCGTCCGCCGGCTCGCCGCCCTCGGCGCCCGCCGCATCGCCTACGTGGCCTGCGACCCCGCCGCCCTCGCCCGCGACCTCTCCTACTTCGCCGAAGCCGGCTACCGCCCCACCACCCTGCGGGCCTTCGACCTCTTCCCGGTCACCCACCACGTGGAGTGCGTCGCGATCCTCGTGCCGGAGAAGCCGGAGAAGAAGGACGCCTGACGCCGGAATGACGCGCGGGGCATCCGGCTCGCCCTGGTCGCCACGGCCGCCGAACACGAGCGGCTGATGGACCGGCTGTCCGAAGTGCTCCGCCCCGACCCGGACCACGAGGGCCCCTGCCCGGTCCCCTGGGCGATGCACAGCATCAACGAGGACGCCCTCCCGCTCCGACAGTCAGTCCGTGAAGTAGTCGGGGTACTGCTCGCGCAGGGCGACGCCGTAGCGGCGGACGCGGCTCACGTGGTCGCTGAGCAGGCGACGGCCGCCGGTGACGTCGGCGGCTTCGAGGGCGTCGACGATGGCCGTGTGCTCGGCGACCAGGGCGCGGACGGTGTCGGGGTCGGGGAGGCTGAGGCGGCGCAGCCGGTCGAGCTGGAGCTTCATCGGCTGCATGACGGTCCAGACGCCGTGGTAGCCGCTGATCACGAAGATCTGCTCGTGCAGGGCCTCGTCGGCGTCGAAGAATCCGGCGAGGTCCTGTTCCGCCTCGCAGCGGACCTGTTCCGCCAGCAGGGCGCGGCATACGCCCAGGCGGCGGTCCGGAGCGGCGCACGCGACGGCGAAGGCGGAGATCTCCAGACTTTCGCGGACGAACCGCGCTTCCTCGACGTCGCGCAGGCTGATCTTCGCCACGGTGGTGCCGACTTGGGGGATGACGGTCACCAGTCCGTTGTCCACCAGGCGGGCGATGGCCTCGCGCACCGGGGTCCTGCTCACCTGGAGCCTGGCCGACAGGTCGGTCTCGGACAGCGAGGCGCCGGGCGCGATGCGCAACGTCCTGATCGCCGAGACCAGCTCTTCGTAGACGCGGTCGGAGGTGCGGGCGCGACCGCGGACGACCGGACGCAGCGGGGAGCCGCCGCCGCGCGCTTCCGCTGGGGGGCTGTTCAACGATCGTTCCACCCTCGTAAGATTTTCGGGCCAAACTCCTCGTCAGGATATCGGGATTCGTCCGTCGGGCAGCGGGTCCCGCGCACACCGCGGCCGGCCGGGTCCCGCGACCCGGCCGGCCGTGTGTCTCATCGACGCGACGCGGCGGTCAGCGCTTCGCGCTCTGCGTGCCGGGCGTCACCGTCCACTGGTCGAAGTCGTACGCGACCGACTCGTCGCCGACGGTCGCGGTGAACGTCGAGCCGAGCTTGTCCTGCTGGAGCCACGGCGTGTCGAACAGCTTGAAGCTGTCGTAACCGATCGCCTGGCCGTTGATCAGGTGGGTCGCGCCGGGCGCCTGGGACGCCTTGTCGTAGGTGAGGTCGAGGTCGTCCCCGGCCAGGCTGTGGTAGACGACGCGCGGGGTGGCGTCGTTCACGTGGCTGGTGTCCAGGCCGGTCTGCGTGGTCAGCGCCGTCGCGAAGGCGTCGAGGCCGGCGTACGCGGAGGCGTCGGCCGTCTCCAGCACCCACGCGTTGGTGTCGGCCTGGCTGCGCAGGATGTCGTAGGTGTAGCCGAGCGTCGCGGTCGGGTGGATCTGCGTCGTCGTCTTCACCTTGTTCGACGGGTCGTTGGGCGTCTGGTGGTACCAGGTGCCGGGCTTCGCCAGCTTGAACGCGAAGTACATCGGGCCGGTGCTGACGACCGTCCAGCCGTCCACCTGCTTGCGCTCCACGATCGAACCGTTGTCGGGGAACATCGCGTTGATGTAGTTCGACGTCTGGTCACCCGACGACTTGTAGATGCCCAGCGCCGTCGGACCGTCCTGCATCACCCGGTGGTTGTCGGGCTGGTCGTACGACCCGATCTGCGCGGTGCCCTGGTCGAGCGAGATCCGGAACAGCGGATTCGCCGCGTTGGACTGCCAGCGCAGCACCATCGGCATGTCCTCGATCCAGTTGTCGACCCTGCGGTACTGCGTCTCGGTGGCCAGTCCCCAGGTGGGCCGCACATAGCTGGTGCGGTAGACGTCCATCGCGTTGCCGCCGGAGTTCTGCAGATTCGACTTGTACGCGCTGTACGACTTGTCGGTCATCTGACCGATCTTCACCGCGAGCGGCGGCGGCGTGTAGGACGTGCCGGACCAGGCCAGCATGCCCACGTACTCCAGGTCGGGCCGGTACGCCGACGGCGCGGTGTTGTCCGACTCGCCCACGCCCTGCTGCGCCCGGTGCTCCCCGAAGTACGTCCAGGCGAGCGTCGTGTGGTCCGCGGACCGCCAGGTCGGGTCGTTGGCGGAGGCCAGGTCGCCCTTGGCGCGGCTCTCCGACGAGATCAGGTAGCCGTTGTCCCAGTCGTTCGCCCACTCGAACCACATGACGTCCATGGCCATCTTGACCTCGGAGCGCAACTGCTGGTCGTCGGACCACTGGTAGATCGCGTTCAGACCGACATACGTCATGATCGTGTACTCGGGGCTCTCGTACTCGGCCCAGCCGCGCCGCACCCCGGCCTTGACCATCTCCTCGATGTTGGCCTTGCTGCTCGCCTTGAGCGCCGCCCCGGAGCTGCCGTTGAGGTCGGCCACGTCCGGGAAGTACTGCCCGACCAGATAGCCGGTGACGTACGTGCTCATCCGCAGGTTCTCGGTCTGCGGGAGCTTCTGGTAGCCGTACTTGGCGAAGTACGCGCGCACGTCCTGGAGCATCGCGGGGCTGAACTGGTCACCCGCCATCAGGTACGTGTACATCTTCGCCATGATCTTGTACTGCTCGTAGTCGTAGCCCTGGTAGAGCTTGTCCAGCTTGCCGAGGTTGGCCGCCACGTTCTGGTGGTCCACCAACTGCGCGGTGTACTGCGCCACGTTGATGGGGCCGTCCTCCTCCTTCATGGCCTTCGTCCGGTCCCACAGCCACTGCGTCCGGGTCTGCTGGGTGCCGGGGAACGGGGCGGGAGCCGCGGGTACGTACGTGGCGGTCGTGACGTGCACGGGGGCGCTCAGCGCGCTGACGTGGCCGAACGCGTCCTTCGCGCGCACCGCGAAGTCGTAACCCGTGCTCGGCATCAGGCCGGTGACGACCGCGGAGGTGCTGGAGCCGCTGACCGAGGAGGCCAGGTAGCCGTCGCGGTAGATGTCGTAGCCGCTGACCCCGGTGTCGTCGGTCGAGGCGTTCCACAGCAGCGGGACGCTGTCCGAGGAGGCCGTCCCGGCGTGCAGGGAGGTCGGCGTGGTGGGCGGCGCGCTGTCGGACACCGCGCCGGCGTCGTACACACCGACGTTGTCGACGTCGATCGCCTCGTCGGTGCCGCCGGTGTCGACGCGTACCTGGAAGCCGAGTTCGACGGTCGTCACGAGCCGCTGGCCGCCGTTGGGCACCACGGTGAAGCGGTACTCGGGGATGTCGCTGTCGTCGACCGTCGCCAGGGCGCCCGACGTGCTCTTGTACGCGGCGGTGCCGGTCAGGCTCACGGCCGGTACGGCGAACCGCGGCACCAGGACGTTGTCGGCGTTGCCGAACTGGATCTCCGCGTAGATGTCCTTGGCGACGGGCTTGCTGCTGGCCGCGGCGCGCTTGAGGTCGAACTTCAGGACGAACTGCTCGGCCGGGCTGCCGACCGGCGCCCCGTAGACGGCGTTGACGCGGCTCACCAGCGAGCCGGTGGAGAACCGGTGGTAGAAGTAGCTGGCGAGGTTGGTCCCCTGGGAGGCGTCGCGCAGTTCGAGCGCGTTGTTCCCGCCGACGCTCACGATCTGCTGGCTGCCCCCGCCCGAGGCGGTGGACATGGTCAGCGGACTGGTGCCGCTGTCCATCGTGGTGTCCATGTCCGCCGCGAGCAGGTTGACCTGTGGGTCGTCGGCGGCGACGGCACCTTGGGACGGTGCCGCGAGGAGCACGATGACGCACGCGGACGCCATGGCTCCGTACAGGACTCTCATTGATCATCCTTTCGTTGGCACTGGCTGACTTGCCGACCGTTGAACCGACCGGCTACTTGACCGACCCCGCGACCAGGCCCTTGCTCCAGAAGGACTGCAAGGACACGAACATGGCGACGACGGGCACGACCGAGAGCAGCGCGCCCGTGACGACGGTCGCGTAACCGATCGGATAGCCCTGCATCTCACGCCAGCCGACGAGCCCCACGGTCACGGGCTGGAGAGATCTGTCGGCGAGCATGAGCGAGGGGAGCAGGAAGTTCGTCCAGATCGCGACGAACTGGAACAGGAAGATCGTCACCATCGCGGGCGCCATGATCCGCATCCCCATCACGAAGATGCGGAACTCGCCCGCCCCGTCGATCCGTCCGGCCTCGATCAGCGCGTCCGGGATCGACGACGCGGCGTAGATCCGGCTCAGATACACGCCGAAGGGGCTGACGATGCTGGGGATGAACACCGACCAGAAGGTGTTGATCACGCCGGTGTGGCTGAAGAGCAGATACAGCGGGACGGCGAGTACGGGGGCGGGCAGCAGGACGGCGGCGAGCACCGTGCCGAAGACCGCCTCACGGCCGGGGAAGGGGAACTTCGCCAGCGCGTAGCCGCACATCGTGGCCAGCAGCGTGGAGACGACGCCGCCGCCGACCGCGTACAGCAGCGAGTTCAGCAACCAGCGGGAGTAGATGCCGCCCTGGGCCTCGAACAGCGTCTGGACGTTGTCCCAGAGGGCGAAGTGCGCGCCGAACCAGAAGCCGTTGCCGGAGAAGAGCTCCCCGCTGCCCTTGGTGGCGGAGACGATCAGCCACCACACCGGGAGCAGGAAGTAGAGGGCGAACAGGCCCATGACGGCCAGCACGAACATCCGCGAGGCCGGGTTCACGGTCGTCAGCGGGCTTCCCGAGGCGCGCTTGGGCCCCGGTCGCGGCTTCGGGGGAGCCGGCGTGGCGGGCGCGGGTGATTCCACGGTGGCGGTCATCAGTCGGTCCTCTTGGCCGACGCGCGGAAGACGGCGACGGAGAGCACACAGATCAGCGCACCGAGCACCACCGACTGCGTGGCCGCGTAGTTGAAGTTGTTGGAGGAGACCGACCGCAGCGTGGCCATGATCGGCGTGTAGGTGGAGGACAGGTTCGGCGCCACGGACTTCATGGTCGCGGGCTCGTTGTAGAGCTGGAACGTGCCGATGATCGAGAAGACCAGGGTCATCAGCAGGGCGGGGCGGATCTGCGGGACCTTGATCAGCCACGCGGCCCGCCACCCCGTGCAGCCGTCCATCGCGGCGGCCTCCATGGTCTCCTCGGGGATCGCCTGGAGCGCCGCGTACAGCAGGATCGTGTTGTAGCCGGTCCACGCCCAGGTGAGTATGTTCGCGATCGAGAACGGCAGCGCGGCGTCGGTGACGAAGCTGGCGTGGACGCCGATCGAGTCGAGCGCGCGGGTGATCGGGCTCAGCGACGGCGCGTACAGGAACGACCAGACCAGTCCCGCGATCACACCGGGCAGCCCGTAGGGGACGAAGTAGGCGAGCCGGAAGAACCGGCCGCCCTTGATCGCCGCGGAGTCCAGGAGAAGGGCGAGTACGAGCGCGATGCCGAGCATCACCGGCACCTGGATCACGCCGATGAACGCCACCCGTCCCAGCGAGGCGAGGAAGTCCGCGTCGTGGAACACCTCGACGTAGTTGTCGAAGCCCGCGAAGACGGTCTTCGAGCCGCCGAGCCCGAGGCCGGAGCGCTTCACCGAGAACAGGCTCTGCTCCAGTGAGTACGCGGTGGGGATCAGGTAGACGACGACGAAGAGCAGGAGGAAGGGCAGGACGAACGGCGCGGCCCGGCGGAGCTCGCGTAGTCGGCGCCGTTGAGTCGTCACGGAGGACACGGTCACCTTCTCTCTGAAGGAACGTGGGTGCTGGGGGACTTGTCGGGGCGAGGGCGAGGGCGAGGGCGAGTCGGGGGCGGCGGCGGGGGCGAGGGCAGGGCAGGGCAGGGCAGGGGCGGGGCGGCGGCGGGGGCGGCGGATTCGCGGCCCCCGCGCGGCCCTTCTTCCTGGCCCCGGCTAATTGACCGAGAAGCCCTGGGACTTCAGCGCCTTGAGCGTGTCCTTCTGGGCGTTGCCGAGCGCGTTCTCGTACGTGGCCTTCTTCGTGTGCACCTTGCCGAGGCCGTCACCGAGCGTCGTGGCCGAGATCGACATGATCGGCCCCCACATCCAGCCGGAGTTGACCTTGGCCGACTCGGTGCGGAACAACTGGTAGACGGGCTGGCCGCCGTAGTAGCTCTGCGGGGCGTCCAGCGCGGGGTTGGTGAGCCCGGACTTGGACGCGGGCAGGATGGCCGCGGAGGCGATGAGGTTCGACACCGACTCCTTGTCCGTCGACATCCAGGTGGCGAATTCGGTCGCCTCCTTCGGGTGCGAGCAGTCCTTCATCACGGCCGTGGCCGATCCGCCGGAGTTCCCGACCGTGTCCGTACCGGCCCATCGGGGCATCGGCGCGACGGCCCATTTGCCCGCGGAGCCCGAGGCGTTGTCCCGGATCAGGGACGCCGACCAGACGGGACCGACCTCGGCCCAGACCGTCCCCTTGCTCCACGCGGAGTACAGCGCCGCGTCGAAGGCGGGGTACGAGGCGAGCAGCCCCTTGTCGTACAGGCCCTGCCAGTAGTCGCCGACCTTGCGGTTGGCGGCGCTGTCGAATGACACGGACCACGCGTCGTTCTTCACCCCGAACCAGGGAGCGCCGCCCTGCCACGCGAACCCGGCGTAGAGGTAGGGGTCGGTGGGCAGGTTCATGATCCGCGACGCCGGGTCTGCGGCCTTCACCGCGGCGGCGGCGGCCGTGAACTCGTCCCAGGTCTTGGGCAGCGCGATGTGCGCCTTCTTGAACAGGTCGGCCCGGTAGAACATCGCCATCGGCGCGGTGTCCACCGGTACGCCGTACGCCTTGCCGTCGACGCCGACGTTGCCCCACACCCAGTCGGGGAACTCGCTCCTGCCGTCCTTGACGTACGTGCTGACGTCCTGGAGCACGCCCGCCGCGAGGAAGCTGGAGAACGTCTCGTACCCGACCTGGGCCAGACAGGGCGCCTTGCCCGCCTTGGCGGCGGTGAGCATCTTGTCGTAGCCGCCGGCGCCGCCGTTGGTGATGGCCTCGTACTTCACGTGGACGTCGGGGTGCGTCTTGTTCCAGAGCGCGACGGACTTCTCGTAGCCCGCGGCCCAGCCCCAGAAAGTGATGTCCGCCGGGCCGCCGGTGTCCGCCTTGGCGCTGCCGCTGCCGCTGCCGCTGCCGTTGCCGCCGCCGCATCCGGTCAGCGCGAGGCTGAGCGCGGCGAGGACCGCGGCGGTGGTGAGTCTTGCCCTGCGCATGATCATGGCGACCTCTCGGTTTGCTGCTGTACAGCGCGGTTCGTGTCTTCGTGCCGTGGTGATGGGGGGCGTTGGCGGGGGCGATGAGGGGGCGATGGGGGAGCGGACATACCGCCGCGGACGACACCGGGTAGGCGACCGGGATACTTGCATACAAGAATACTGGCATGCAAGGATTCGGACGTGAATCCTCCCCGACCAGCACGCATCCAGGAGCAGGCACCCCCCGGCCCCGCCGGAGGGCTGTCGCCGATCACCCGGGACCGCACGCGGAACCGCGCCTCCGACCACGTCTACGACGAGTTGGTCTCCGCGATCCGCAGACTGCGGCTCGCCCCCGGCTCCTCCCTGTCGGAGACGGACATCGCGGAACGGCTGCACGTCAGCCGTACGCCCGTCCGGGAGGCCATCGCCCGGCTCGCCGACACCGGCCTCGTCCACGTCGTGCCGCAGGTCGGCACGCAGGTCGGGTTGATCCGGCTACGCGACGTCGAGGAAGCGCGCTTCGTCCGCGAGAGCCTGGAGGTCTCGGCCTTCGAGGCGGCCTGCGGCAATCCGGCACTGGACGTCGGCATCCTCCGTGACCTGCTCGAACAGCAGGAGCACGCCTACCGCACCGCCGACTACGACACGTTCTTCCAGGCCGACGAGGCCCTGCACAGTGCGATCTTCACCCTCAGCGGCCACCCCGGCGCCTGGCAGGTCGTCCAGCGGATGAAGCTGCAACTCGACAGAGTGCGTCGGCTCGCCCAACCCGACACCGCCACGATGCGTGACCTGATCGACGAACACCGGCTGATCGTCGACGCGTTGGAGTCCCGCGACATCGCGGGCGGGCGCGCCCTGATCAGCCGTCACGCCAGACGCGCGCTCGAACGCGTGCCAGGGCTGCGCGCGCAGTATCCGCACTACTTCACGGCGTGACCCCGCGCGGCGGCGTACGACCGGGCGGGGCAGCGTCGTACGACGCCCAATAACGCGCACGACCGTGCATGACAGCCAGGTGCACCGAATCACCGCGACGAAAGGACAACCCCACGTGAACAGGTTCGCCGGACGGACGGTTCTCGTCACAGGCGCCGGTTCCGGCATCGGCCGCGAGATGACGCGCCAGTTCGTGGCGGAGGGGGCGACCGTCTACGCGGCGGACCTCGACCCCGCCGACGTGCCCGACGGCGGCATCCCGCTCACCGTCGACGTCACCGACCCCGACTCGTTCGCCGCGGCCGTCTCCCGGGCGGTGTCGGAGACCGGCGCGCTGCACGTGCTCTGCAACAACGCGGGCCTGGCCTCCAGCACCGACACCCTGGCGTGCAGCGTCGAGGAGTGGGACGCGACCTTCGCGGTCAACACCCGCGGGGTGTTCCTCGGCACCAAACTCGCCCTGCCGCACATGCTCGCCCAGGGCGACGGCGCCATCGTCAACACCGCCTCCGCCGCCGGACTCGTCGGACTGAAGGACCGCGCCGCGTACTGCGCCAGCAAAGGCGCCGTGATCGCCTACAGCCGCCAGGTCGCCGTGCAGTACGCGGGCACCGGCGTGCGCTGCAACTCCGTCTGCCCCGGCACCGTCGACTCCCCGTGGGTGGGCCGCCTGCTCGCCGCGGCCGACGACCCCGGGCAGGCCCGCGCCCAACTCGTCGCCCGGCAGCCGATGGGCCGCCTCGGCACCCCGGCCGAGGTCGCCGCCGCCGCCCTCTACCTCGCCTCCGACGCCGCCGCGTTCATCACCGGCACCGAGCTGGTCATCGACGGCGGGCTGCTCGCCGGCTGACCATCCCTACCACCGAACGGATCACCGTGAAGCTCATGCGTGTCGGCCCACCCGGGGCCGAACGGCCCGTCGCCCTGCTTCCCGACGGCCGCCACCTCGACCTGTCCGCGCTCACCGACGACATCGACGGCGCCTTCCTCGCGGGCGACGGCCCCGACCGGCTGCGCGACGCGATCGAGGCGGGCGGCCTGCCGGCCGTCGACGTCACCGGGCAGCGCGTCGGCCCGCCCGTCGCCCGCCCCGGCGTCGTGCTCTGCGTCGGCATGAACTACGCGGCGCACGCGGCGGAATCGGGCGCCGCACCGCCCCAGGCGCCGGTCGTGTTCTACAAGTCACCGCACTGCGTCGTGGGACCGGACGACGACGTCCTGCTGCCGCGCGGCTCCGCCAAGACGGACTGGGAGGTCGAGCTCGCGATCGTCATCGGACGCCGGGCCCGCTACCTCGACTCGCCCGCCGACGCCCTGGCCCACGTGGCGGGTTACACGATCTCCAACGACGTGTCCGAGCGGGCCCTGCAACTGGAGACCAGCGGCGGCCAGTGGTCGAAGGGCAAGAGCTGCGAGACGTTCAACCCGCTGGGTCCCTGGCTGGTCACCCCGGACGAGATCACGTCCCCCCAGGCCCTTGCCCTGCGCTCCTGGGTCAACGGCGAACCCCGCCAGGCGTCCGGCACCAAGGACATGATCTTCGACGTCGCCACGCTGATCCACGAGCTGAGCCAGTTCACCGTCCTCGAACCGGGCGACGTCATCAACACCGGCACGCCCGAAGGCGTCGCGCTGTCGGGCCGCTTCCCCTACCTCAAGGAGGGCGACACCATGGAGCTGGAGATCGACGGGCTGGGCCGTCAGCGGCAGCGGGTCGGCCGGGCATGACCATACGACTCTCGCTCGGACACATCGACACCTACGACGCGCGGGTGGCGACCTTCGCGCGCCAACTCGGCCTCACCGGCGTGCAGCTCCACACCCCCGACCTGCTGCCCGGCGAGGACGGCTTCTGGAGCGAGTCCGAACTGCGGGCCCTCAAGGACCGTTGCGAGGCCGACGGCCTCGCGATCGACGGCCTGGAGAACGTACCGCTCGCGCACTTCTGGAAGATCCAGCGCGGACTGCCGGGCCGCGACGAGCAGATCGAGAACTACCTCAGAACCATCCGCAACCTCGCCGCCGTCGGCATCGACCTGCTCGGCTACAACTTCCTCGCCACGTACGTCTGGCGCACGGACATGGCGGCGGCGGGCCGCGGCGGCGCCAAGGTCAGCGCCTTCGACCTGGCGGACGTCTCCCGCGGCAACGCGCTCGCCGGATACCGGCTCACCCCCGACCACCCCGTCGACGAGCCGGCCACGGCCGACCGGATGTGGGCCAACCACCAGTACTTCCTCGACGCCGTCCTGCCCGTCGCCGAGGAGGTCGGCGTACGGCTGGCCCTGCACCCCGACGACCCGCCCGTCGACGTGCCGTTGGGCGGCATCGCCCGGATCTTCACCTCGCCCGCCGCCATCGGACGGGCCCGCGACCAGGCGGGCGGCAGCCCGTCCTGGGGCCTGAACCTCTGCCTGGGCACGGTGTCGGAGATGGCGGGCGAGGAGAGCGTCAACGAGGTCATCGACCTGCTGGGGCCGTCCATCTTCTACGTCCACTTCCGGGACGTCCGCGGCACCGTGCCCCGCTTCAGCGAGTGCTTCCTCGGCGAGGGCAACTTCAACCCGGCGCGGGTCATCCGCCGTCTTGAGGACTCCGGATTCGACGGGTTCCTCATCGACGACCACGTCCCGGCGATGATCGGCGACCTCGACACCTGGGGCGACATCTCCTCCGAGGCGTACTGCAGTCGCGGCCGGGCCCACGCGATCGGCTACCTGCAAGGCGTCCTCAACGGCCTCGGGCTCGACCAGCCGGAGGCCCGCCCGCGGGCCGGCCGCTCGGCGACGGTCGGCCGGCAGCCTCAGGCCAGCCAGTAGTACGGCAGGCGCAGGAGGTCGGCGACGCGTGCGGCGACCTCCCGCGCGTGCGGCGGGACGCCCTCGTCGGCGATGCCGCGTATCAGATGCAGATGGAGCGACTGGAGGGTGGCGAAGGTGTTGAACGCCCAGACCGGGACCGCGCCGGGTCCGCCGCCCTCCAGGGCCTTGTGAACGACGGTCAGCCAGTCGGTGGCCTCCTCGACGGTCAGTCCGGGGGCCTGGAGGATACGGGTGAGCGCGCGGGCCAGCCGCGCGTCCTCCAACTGCGCGTAGCGGTAGTCGGTCTGCTCGACCGTCATCCTGCGGGCGCACAGCTCCAGCAGGCCGGTGCGGCGCTCCGGCAGGGCCTTCGCGAACGCGGCGGCGGCGTCGGCGCCGTGTGCCACGGCGTGCAGCCAGCCCAGCGCGTCGTCCCAGCCGCGGGTGTCGCGCTCGGCCGGATACCAGGCCGAGAACCGCGCGTACCAGCGCTCCGCCGCCTCTCGCGGCACGAGCCCGGGCACGGCGTCGCCCCGCGTCAGCACGGAGCAGATGATCAGCGGTGCGAAGGCCCTGGCCTGAACCTCCGGGTGGGTGAGACGGCCGGCCGCGTCGTCCCCGAGCGTTTCGAGGACGGCGTCGAGACGCCCCTCCCTGATCCAGCGGGCAGCGCCGGTATAGGCGTGGTCGTCGCGTGTCCCGGGGTCCGGGGACGTCAGCATGACGGACAGCTCGGCGGCGAGCCGTGGCGCGGGGACGCCCTCGGGGAAGGGGAATCCGTCGGCCGCGACCGACGTCCAGTCGACACGATCGGCGTTCATGGCATCAGGCTATTCCTCGCTCATCGCCACCAGTTTGGTGACCGTGTTCCAGTTGCGGGTGGACGCCGTCAGGCCGAGGCGGCGGTCGGAGAACTGGGCGGCCAGCTTGGAATTGTGCACACCGCCGGGGAAGTGGCCGTAGATCTCGCTCTGCCCGGGACGGAATTCGTCCGGCGCGTACGCCGCCGCGTCGATCGCCGCCAGCTTGTCGAGGGGGACGGGCCCCGACAGGAACGTCACCATGAAGCGCGACGGATTCACCCCGTCCATCGGGAACGGGTTGGCGTCCACGACCCGCCGGAGGTCCGCGCCGGTACGGATCAGGCAGGCGACGGTCAGCCCCAACTCGTCGCTGATCCGCTGCTCCAAATCCGCCGCCAGCCGCCCCGGATCGGCCTGCGCGTGGGTGAAGACGGCGTTGCCGCTCTGGAGGTGGGTGCGGATGTCGGCGGCGCCGATCGAGGCCAGCAGGTCCCTGAGGGTCCGCATGGGCAGCTTGTTCTTGCCGCCGACGTTGATTCCGCGCAGCAGCGCGACGTAGCGGGTATCCGTGTCCGTATCCGGGGTCGTGCTCTTACTAGTGCGGGTGCTGGTCTTGGTCTTGGTGTTGGTTTCGGCGCCGGTGGCCTTGGTCGTCACGATCGCCACGCTAGCGGCCGGCACTGACAATCGGTCGATTCCGGGTGGTGCCGGGGCAAGCGCGGCGTCGCGCGAATCATGCGCGATGTCCCTCGTTCGGAGGACGGTACGGTCGCTGGAACGGTTCGGCAGGCCGGGGCCTGGTTACGTTCGCGCATATGACCAGCATCCATGACAGGCCCGTCGTCACCGAACTGCGGCTGTCGGCCTTCAAATCGCACCGGGGCGCGTCGTTCGGACTCGGGCCGCTCACCCTGCTCTGCGGGGGCAGCGGCACCGGCAAGTCGAGCGTGCTGGAGGCGCTGGCCGCGCTCGCTCGGCTGGCCTGCGGGGACGGGCTCGACGAGGTCTTCGAGTCCGTGGTGCGCGGTGGCGCGGCGGCGTGCGTACCGCAGGACGCGCAGCCCGACCCGCAGGGACGGCGCGGCTTCCGGATCGGCTGCACGGTCACCGGCCCGGTGGGTCCCGTGCGGCTCGACGTCGCCGTCCAGGCGGAGCCCACGCTGCGGATCGTCGGCGAGCGGCTGACCGGCGCGGGCGAGACGCTGCTGACGACGGCGCTGCGCGACCCGGAACGCCCCACGGTGCAGGCCGCCTGGCACACCGCGGGCCTGGTCGCCGTCACCCGCGCGCCGCTGCCCGACGACCGCCTCGCCACTGCCCTGTTGCCGCTGCGCGTCGCCGGACGCACCGACGGGCAGCGCCTGGTGCTGGCCGCCGCGGAACAGGTCGTCGTGGCGCTGCGCGGGGTCTTCCCGATCGCACCGCGCCCCGAGCTGATGCGCGGCCCCGTCCCGGTCGGCGACGGACGGCTGCGCGCCTCCTGCGACAATCTGTCCGCCGTCCTGGCCAGGACGGAAGGCGAGTGCGGCACCCGGCACGCGGCGCTGGTCAACGCGGTGCGCGCGGTGTGCAGTCCGCCGGTGGAGGGGATCACGGCGCTGGCTGCGGGCGCCGCCGCGAGCACGGGCGCAGGCGGGCGTACGTGCGCCGGTCCGCGTACCGGTGCCGGTACGGCGGAGGGCGCCCGCGCGGGCGGCGGGTCGGTGGCGGAAACGGCGCGTGCGGTGGACGCCGTGATCGCCGCGGTGGACCGAGGCCCGCTCGGCCTGGTCCCGGTGGACCGCCTCGGCGACGGCGAACTCCGCTTCCTCGCGCTGGCGTTGGTGCTGCTCACCGGCCCCGGAGTGCTGGACGTCGACACGAGTACGGAGCTGCTGCCCGCCAGTCAGGTGCTGACCGTGCTGGGCGACGGCCTCGACCACGGCCTGGACCGTCGTCAACTGAGCGAACTGCTGCGGCTGGCGGGCCCGGCCGCGGAACGCGGGCACATCCGGCTGCTGGGCACCGTCCAGGACGCGAGCTTCGCGGAGGGGATCGGCGGTGTCTCGGTCACCGCGCTCGGGGTCCCGAGGCCACGCCGCCGCGAGGATGCGGTAGACCAGTCGGGGTGACCGAAGAAACCGACGCACCCGATCTCGCGGCGCTCCAGCGCCGCCTCGCCTCCTTCGCCGCGGCCCGGAACTGGCAGCCGTTCCACACGCCCAAGAACCTCGCCGCCGCGCTGAGCGTCGAGGCCGCGGAGCTGCTGGAGATCTTCCAGTGGCTCACCCCGGAACAGGCGGCGGAGGTGATGGCGGACGACGGGACCGCGCACCGGGTCCGCGACGAGGTCGCGGACGTGCTGGCGTACCTGCTGCAATTCTGCGAAGTGCTCGGCATCGACGTGCTGGCCGCGCTGGCGGCGAAGATCGACCGCAACGAGCTGCGGTTCCCGCGGGCCGATCCCTCGTCCGGGTGACGAGGTTTTCCACAGGCGCGCAGTTGTCCACAGATCTCCCGAGGGGCCTTTCCGCACCCGCGAAACTCTGTCACTCTGAGTAACGGCGAAGGGATCGCCGCAGGACAGAGGGGGTGCGGGACATGGACGCAGCGCGACTGGTGGCCCAGGCGGAGCGCGTGATGAGCCGATCGCCGCAGCCGGACGACGTCATCGCGGAGGCATGGCAGGCGTTCGAGCTGACCGAGGCCGTGGGACGGCTGCTCACCGCCGATCACGAGCGGCCGGTGGTCCGCGCCGGGCCGGGACCGGTGGTGGGCGCGTCAGGCGGCGACCCGCCGCGGGCCGCACGGCTGACCGGGGTACGCGACCCGCACGGCACCCTGCGGGCCCTGCGCACGCTGCTCGGCGAGATCGGCCTGTCCCTGGTCGCCATCACCTGCACGGCGGAGGACGAGGCGGCGTACTGGAACTGCATCGAAGCGCTGGACGCGGTGGACGAGGCCAAGGACCGCGTGCGCGCGCTGACCCGGGAGGTGGACCGTTGACGGAGATCGCCGTGATGGGGGCAGGATGGAGGAATGGATCTGCGAATCTTCACCGAGCCCCAGCAAGGTGCCGAGTACGACACCCTGCTCACCGTCGCGAAGGCGACCGAAGACCTGGAGTTCGACGCCTTCTTCCGCTCCGACCATTACCTGAAGATGGGCGACGGGACCGGACTGCCGGGACCCACGGACGCGTGGATCACCCTGGCGGGACTCGCCCGCGAGACCAGCCGGATCAGGCTCGGCACCCTGATGACGGCCGGCACCTTCCGGCTCCCCGGTGTGCTGGCGATCCAGGTCGCCCAGGTGGACCGGATGTCGGGCGGACGGGTCGAGTTCGGCCTCGGCGCGGGCTGGTTCGAGGAGGAGCACACGGCGTACGGCATTCCCTTCCCGAAGGAGAAGTTCGCCCGCCTTGAGGAGCAACTGGCCATCGTCACCGGCCTGTGGGAGACCCCGGTCGGCAAGACCTTCGACTACGACGGGACGTTCTACCAGCTCAAGGACTCGCCCGCGCTGCCCAAGCCCGCCCAGGCGAAGGTCCCGGTGCTGATCGGCGGCATGGGCGCCAAGCGGACACCGGAACTGGCGGCGCGCTACGCGACCGAGTTCAACATCCCGTTCGCCTCGGTCGAGGACAGCGGGCTCCAGATCGGCCGGGTGCGCGCGGCGGCGGAGGCGGCCGGGCGCGGCCCCGACGACCTGGTGTACTCCAACGCCCTGGTGGCCTGTGTCGGCAAGGACGACGCCGAGGTGGCCCGCCGGGCCGCCGCGATCGGCCGGGAGGTGGACGAGCTGAAGGCGAACGGGCTGGCGGGCACGCCCGCCGAGGTCGTCGACCGGATCGGGCAGTTCGCGGAACAGGGCTCCACCCGCTTCTACCTCCAGATTCTCGACCTGTCCGACCTCGACCACCTGGAGCTGATCTCGTCCCAGGTCAGGACCCAGGTGGGCTGAGGCCGCGATGCCCACCACCCCGCCCGCACCGCTCTTCCCGGCCGCCGCCGGGAGGGCACTGGTCCTGGACGGCGGGCTGTCCAACCAACTCGCCGACCAGGGCTGCGACCTGTCGGACCCGCTCTGGTCCGCCCGGCTGCTCGCCGACGCCCCGGAGCAGATCGAGGCCGCGCACACCGCCTATGTGCGGGCGGGGGCCCGGGTGCTGATCACCTCCAGCTACCAGGCCACCTACGAGGGGTTCGCCCGGCGCGGCATCGGGCGGGCCGAGGCGTCCGCGCTGCTGACCCGCAGCGTGGAGCTGGCCCGGCGGGCGGGCGCGGGCCGGACCGACGTGCGGGTGGCGGCGTCGGTCGGGCCGTACGGGGCGATGCTCGCGGACGGCAGCGAGTACCGCGGGCGGTACGGGCTGAGCGTGCGGGAGCTGGAGCGCTTCCACCGGCCGCGGATCGAGACCCTGGCGGCGGCCGGTCCCGACGTCCTGGCCCTGGAGACGGTGCCGGACACCGACGAGGCCGAGGCCATGCTGCGGGCGGCCGAGGGGACCGGCGTGCCGGTCTGGCTCTCCTACACCGTCGACGGCGACCGTACCCGGGCCGGGCAGCCCCTGGCGGACGCCTTCGCGGTGGCCGCGGGCCGCGACGAGGTGATCGCGGTGGGCGTCAACTGCTGCGCGCCCGCCGACGCGGACCATGCGGTGGAGGCGGCGGCGACGGTCACCGGCAAGCCCGTCGTCGTCTACCCCAACAGCGGCGAGCACTGGGACGCCGGCCTCCGCCGCTGGGACGGCGCCGCCACCTTCTCCCCGGCCCGCGTGACCGCCTGGGAACGGTCGGGCGCCCGCCTGATCGGCGGCTGCTGCCGAGTGGGCCCGGCCCGGATCAGCGCCCTGTCGAAGGTGCTGGGCGGCGGCTAGGGCCGGGAAAATCCCCTGGTCGGGGGGCGGCCGGAAGAGAATACTCGGTGAGGTGTTCCTGACGATCTCCACCACCGGCACCGCGGCTGCCCCGGCTACTGACCTGGGGTTTCTGCTGCACAAGCACCCGGAGAAGGCGCAGACCTTCTCCACCTCCTACGGCAACGCGCACGTCTTCTATCCCGAGGCGTCGGTCGAGCGGACCACCGCCGCGCTGCTGTTGGAGATCGATCCGCCCGCGCTGGCGCGCCGGGGGAAGGGCAAGGGCAAAGGCCGGGGCGGCGCGCCCGACTCCGCGCTCGCGCAGTATGTGAACGACCGGCCCTACGCGGCCTCGTCGCTGCTCGCGGTGGCGCTGCGTACCGTCTTCTCCAGCGCGCTGCGCGGCGAGTGCCGCACGATGCCGGAGCGGGCGGCGGCGCCGCTGCCGCTGCGGATCGAGGTGCCGGTGCTGCCCGCCCGCGGCGGCCCCGCGCTGGTGGCCGGGCTGTTCGAGCCGCTGGGCTGGCGGGTGGAGGCCGAGCCGGTGGCGCTGGACACGCGGTTCCCCGAGTGGGGCGACTCGCGGTACGTACGGCTGGTGCTCGAAGGGGAGTTGCGACTGGCGGACGCGCTGCGGCAGATCTATGTGCTGCTGCCGGTGCTTGACGACGCCAAGCACTACTGGGTGTCGGCGGACGAGGTGGACAAGCTGCTGCGGTTCGGCGAGGGGTGGCTGGAGGAGCACCCGGAGCAGAAGCTGATCACCAGCCGCTATCTGGCGCGGCGTTGGGCGCTGACCCGGCAGGCGATGGAGCGGCTTGAGCTGGCCCGGCTGGCGGACGCCGACGACATCGAGGTCGAGGCCATCGACAACGCGGTCGAGGACACCGTGGGCCCGGACGGCGAGGAGGCGCAGGAGCGGCCGACGCCGCTGGCCGTCCAGCGGCGCGAGGCTATCCTCGGGGCGCTGCGGGACGCCGGGGCCACGCGCGTGCTCGACCTGGGCTGCGGGCAGGGCCAGTTGGTGGGCGCGCTGCTGAAGGACGTGCGGTACACGGAGATCGTCGGTGTCGACGTATCGGTGCGGGCGCTCGGCAGCGCGGCGCGGCGGCTGCGCCTGGACCGGTTGAGCGAACGGCAGGCGGCGCGGGTCACGCTGTTCCAGGGCTCGTTGGCGTACACTGACGCGCGGCTCAAGGGTTACGACGCGGCCGTGCTCAGCGAGGTCGTCGAACACCTCGACCTGCCGCGGCTGCCCGCCCTGGAGTACGCGGTGTTCGGCTCCGCCCGGCCGCGGACCGTGGTCGTGACGACGCCGAACGTCGAGTACAACGTGCGGTGGGAGTCGCTGCCCGCGGGCCATGTCCGGCACGCCGACCACCGTTTCGAGTGGAGCCGCGAGGAGTTCCGCGGCTGGGCGACGACGGTCGCCGCCCGGCACGGCTACGACGTCGCCTTCACCCCCGTCGGCCCCGACGACCCCGAGGTCGGCCCGCCCACCCAGATGGCGGTCTTCACGATCGCCGCACCCACGACCGACACCCGTCACACGAACACGAACACGACCACGGGCACGACCACGACCACGCCCACCGGCAAGGAGGCGGCGGCATGACCGCACCGCGCACGCTGCCCGTCACCGACCTGTCCCTCGTCGTCCTGATCGGCGCCACCGGCTCCGGCAAGTCCACCTTCGCCGCACGGCACTTCAAGCCCACCGAGGTCATCTCCTCCGACTTCTGCCGCGGCCTGGTCAGCGACGACGAGAACGACCAGAGCGTCAGCGCCGACGCCTTCGACGTCCTGCACTACATCGCGGGCAAGCGGCTCGCGGCGGGCCGCCGCACCGTCGTGGACGCCACGAACGTGCAGGCCGAGAGCCGCAGGGAGTTGATCAAGCTGGCCCGCGAGTACGACGTGCTGCCGATCGCCGTCGTCCTCGACGTACCCGAGCAGGTCTGCGTCGCGCGCAACGCCGAGCGCCCCGACCGGGCCTCGCTGCCGCGCCACGTCGTGCAGCGGCACCAGCGCGAACTGCGCCGCTCGCTGCGGGGCCTGGAGCGCGAGGGCTTCCGCAAGGTGCACGTCCTGCGCGGCACCGAGGAGATCGACTCCGCCGAGATCGTCACCGAGCGCCGTTACAACGACCTGACGCACCTCACCGGGCCGTTCGACATCATCGGCGACATCCACGGATGCAGTTCCGAACTGGAGACGCTGCTGGCCGAGTTGGGCTACGCCGACGGCACGCACCCCGAGGGGCGCACCGCCGTCTTCGTCGGCGACCTCGTCGACCGCGGCCCGGACAGCCCCGGTGTGCTGCGCCGCGTCATGGGCATGGTCGAGGCGGGCACCGCGCTGTGCGTGCCCGGCAACCACGAGAACAAGCTCGGCCGCTACCTCAAGGGCCGTCAGGTGCAGCAGACCCACGGACTGGCCGAGACCATCGAGCAGTTGGAGCGCGAGGACGCCCGCGACCCGGAGTTCCGCAAGCGGGTCGCGGCCTTCATCGACGGTCTGATCAGCCACTACGTGCTGGACGGCGGCAAGCTGGTGGTCTGCCACGCGGGTCTGCCCGAGAAGTACCACGGCCGCACCTCGGGCCGGGTCCGCTCGCACGCGCTGTACGGCGACACGACCGGCGAGACCGACGAGTTCGGCCTGCCCGTGCGCTACCCGTGGGCCGAGGACTACCGCGGGCGCGCCGCCGTGGTCTACGGCCACACCCCGGTCCCGAACACGTCCTGGATCAACAACACCATCTGCCTCGACACCGGGGCGGTCTTCGGCGGCAAGATGACCGCGCTGCGCTGGCCCGAGCGCGAGATCGTGGACGTACCGGCCGAGCGGGTCTGGTACGAGCCGGCCAAGCCGCTCGTGGTCGAGGCGCCTGGTGGCCATGACGGGCGCCCGCTCGACCTCGCCGACGTCACCGGGCGGCGGATCGTGGAGACCGGGCAGATGGGACGGCTCGCCGTCCGCGAGGAGAACGCGGCGGCGGCCCTTGAGGTGATGAGCCGCTTCGCCGTCGACCCGCGCCTGCTCGCCTACCTGCCGCCGACGATGTCGCCCTGCGCGACCTCACGGCAGGAGGGCTGGCTGGAGCACCCGGCGGACGCCTTCGCCGACTACCGCGAGAGCGGTGTCGCCCAGGTCGTCTGCGAGGAGAAGCACATGGGCTCCCGCGCGGTCGTCCTGGTCTGCCGTGACGAGGCCGCCGCGCGGAAGCGCTTCGACGTGCCCGAGGGCACGACCGGCGCGGTGCACACCCGTACCGGGCGGCCGTTCTTCGACGACGGGGCCGTCACCGAGGAGGTGCTGGCCCGGCTGCGCGCGGCCGTCACGGCGGCCGGACTGTGGGACGAGCTGTCCACGGACTGGCTGCTGCTCGACGCCGAGCTGCTGCCCTGGTCGCTGAAGGCGTCCGGCCTGCTGCGCAAGCAGTACGCCGCCGTCGGCGCCGCGGGCGGCGCGGTCTTCCCCGCCGCCCTGAGCGCGCTCGAAGCCGCGGCGGCTCGCGGCACCGACGTCGCGGACCTGCTCGGCAGACAGCGCGAACGGGCGTCGGACGCGGCGGCGTTCACCGACGCCTACCGCCGGTACTGCTGGACCACCGACGGGCTCGACGGCGTACGGCTGGCGCCGTTCCAGCTCCTCGCCGTCCAGGGCCGCAGCCTCGCCGCGCTCCCGCACGACGAGCAGTTGGCGCTCATCGACCGGTTGGTCGAGGCCGACCCCACCGGGCTGCTCAGGACCACCGGGCGGCTGCTGGTCGACACCACGGACGAGGAGTCGGTCGCGGCCGGAGTGCGCTGGTGGCTCGAACTGACCGGCGCGGGCGGCGAAGGCATGGTCGTCAAGCCGCTCGCCGCGCTGGTCCGCACCGAGAAGGGGCGGCTGGTGCAGCCGGGCATCAAGTGCCGCGGCCGGGAGTATCTGCGGATCATCTACGGTCCCGAGTACACCCGTCCGGAGCACCTGGAGCGGCTGCGGTCCCGTTTCCTCGGCCACAAGCGCTCGCTCGCCCTGCGCGAGTACGCGCTCGGCCTGGAGGCGCTGGACCGGCTGGCGGCCGGCGAACCGCTCTGGCGCGTCCATGAGGCGGTCTTCGCCGTACTGGCGTTGGAGTCGGAGCCGGTCGACCCCCGGCTGTGACGCCGTGAGTCGTGCCCGTCGAACGGTCGGGCCGCCCACACCCCTCCGGTGGGCGGTCCGACCGGGCTCGATCCCCGTGTGCCGATCCGGTCCTACCCCAGCAGCCGCAGCGCCGTCGCCGACCGGCCGAGGCGTACGGTCTGACCCCAGGTCAGCTCCAGCGCGTCGGACTCCATGCCGTCGCCGAAGGCGACCAGACGGTCGGACTCGACGGTCAGCCGGAGCCGGTCGGCCGCGGCCAGCACGCCCGCGACCTGCGAAGTGCCGGTCGCGGGGGAGGGCCATGCCTCGCGGACGAACCACAGCAGCCGCGGCTCCGTGGGACCCGGCAGCGGAAGGCCGCTGCCGCGTTCCTGCCACAGCGACCGCAGCCAACCCGTGGCACCCGTGCCTGTACCCACCAGAACGCCCGATGACGCCTGGGCTTCCGCGGGCGCGGCGTCGTCGTCGGGACCGAGCCGGTAGCGGGCGGTCTGGTGTCCCGGCGGTCCGAGGTAGATCTCGTTGAGCGCCAGCAGCCGCTGTGTGTCGTCGGCGACGGCCTCCACCATGGTCAGTTCGTCGGCCCGGCCGCCGCGCGCGGCGGAGTCGAGCAGCTTGCCCGCGTCGCCCGCCCGGTGCCGGACGAGCACGCCCGGATTACGGCCGGGGTCGGTGTCGATCCCCACCACCGGCTGCCCCGACAGGTACTTGGCGGCGTTGGCGACCAGCCCGTCCTGGCCGATCACCACGACCACGTCCTCCGGCGCGAAGAGGAAGCGGTCCAGATCGGCCCGCTCCACCCGCGCCTGCCGCCACCGCAACGGCACGGCCGCGGCCACCTCGGCGAGCGCGGCCCGCCCGCGCTGATGGCGTTCGCGCACCTCCTGGATGCTCCGGCCGCGCGAGGAGAGGAAGAACGCCGCCTGGCCGTGGGTGCCGTGCCGGGCCAGCAACTCCTCGTACTCGCTGACCCGGTGCACCAGCACCGCGCGCGGGGCGAGGCTCACCGCCGCTCACCACCGGAGCCCGGGACCGCGCCGCCGCCGGGGCGCCCGAGCCGTTCCACCAGGCCGGTGAGCATGTCGGGGGTGAGCGTGAGGCTGTCGATCCGCGGCAGATTCTCCGCGACCCGGTTGAGCGCCAGCGCGTGCAGCGTCGCCGGATCCACGTCGCCGTGCACCTGCAGCCACCCGGCCTGTGCCTCGGCGCGCGCCGTACCCGCCTCGCGCGCCGCCTCGGCCTTCGCGCGGGCGAGGCGGACGAGCCGGGCGGCCTCGGCCTCGGCGCGCACGGCGTCGGCCGCCGCGTTCTCCTCCGCCTCGCGGCGCGCGTTCGTGCCGTGCTGCTCGACCAACTGCTCCTCGCGCCGGGCCAGTTCGATCCGGCTGGCCAACTCGTTCTCGGCGATGGCCCGTTCGCGCTCGACGGCGACGGCCCGCCGCTCGTACGTGGCCCGGTCCGCCTCCTGCTGGATCTGCTCGCGGGCGGGCGTCCGCAGCGCGCGCTCCACCTCGGGCTCCGGCCGGATCGCCACCACGCGTACGGCGACGACCTCGATGCCGGTGGTGGCCAGTCGCGGCTCGGCGGCGAGCCCGTCGGCGATCCGCTGCCGTACCGCCGCCACGCCGTCGACCAGCGCGGACGCCAGCGCGGTACGGGCCAGGACGTCGAGCGCGTGCTGCTGGGCGGTCTCGGTGAGCAGGGTGGCGAGCTGTTCCAGCGGGGCGCCGCGCCAGATCCCGGTGTCGGGGTCGATGGAGAAGTCCAGGCGCTCGGCGGCGGTGGCCGGGGCGCTGATCCGGTACGTCACGGTCGACTGCACGCTGACGTCCTGGAAGTCGGAGGTCCTGGCATGGAAGGACATCGCCAACTCGCGGTCGTCGACCGGCACTTCGGAGAGGGCCGCGGTCAGTGACCGGTACCAGAAGCTGAGGCCGGGCCCGTCGTGCACGAGCGCGCCGCGCGAGTGGTGGCAGATGTGCGCGGTGGGCGCCGAACGCAGATGGCGCCAGCCGAAGCGCCTGGTGATGTCGGCCATGGTGGGCCCCTCCTTCTCGTCAGTGCGACGATATCGAGCGATCCTCTTATCGTCAAGAGGACGAGATGGGGAGTTCGGCGTACCCGCCGGGGTGCGCGGGCGCGGGCTGGCAGGGCGCGCGCGGCGCGTCCTGCCGCCGGGGCGCGTGAATCGCGGGCGCGGTGGTCAGGATGGAGGCATGGGATTCCACGTCGACTCCGAGACCGGGCGGCTGCGCCGCGTCATACTGCACCGCCCCGACCTCGAACTGAAGCGCCTGACCCCCAGCAACAAGGACGCGCTGCTCTTCGACGACGTCCTGTGGGTGCGCAGGGCCCGCGCCGAGCACGACGGCTTCGCGGACGTGCTGCGCGACCGGGGCGTCGAGGTCCACCTCTTCGGCGACCTGCTGCGCGAGTCGATGCTGGTGCCCGAGGCCAAGAAGCTGGTCCTCGACCGGGTCTTCGACGCCAAGGAGTACGGACCGCTGGCCACGCCCCATCTGCGGGAGGCGTTCGACCGGTTGGGCGTCGTGGAGCTGACCGAGGCGCTGATCGGCGGCATGACCAAGCGCGAATTCCTGGAGCGCTTCGCCGAACCCGTCTCCGTCCGCTTCCACGCCATGGACCTGGACGACTTCCTGCTCGCCCCGCTGCCCAACCACATCTTCACCCGCGACACCTCGGCCTGGGTCTACGACGGCGTCAGCATCAACGCCATGCGGTGGCCCGCCCGGCAGCGCGAGACGGTGCACTTCGAGGCGATCTACCGGCACCATCCGCTGTTCTCCGGCGGCGGCTTCCACGTCTGGTCCGAGGGGCAGGCCGACTACCCGTCCACCATCGAGGGCGGCGACGTCCTGGTCATCGGCAGCGGCGCCGTGCTGATCGGGATGAGCGAGCGCACCACCCCGCAGGCCGTGGAGATGCTGGCGCAGGGGCTGTTCGAGGCCGGCTCCGCGCAGACCATCGTGGCCCTGGACATGCCGAAGCGGCGGGCCTTCATGCACCTCGACACGGTGATGACGATGGTCGACGGCGACACGTTCACGCAGTACGCGGGGCTGGGGATGCTGCCCTCGTACACCATCGAGCCGGGCTCGGGCGCGGGCGATCTCAAGGTCACCGACCACTCGCCCGAGCACATGCACCGGGCCATCGCGGCGGCCCTCGGCCTGGACTCCATCGACGTGCTCACCGCGACGCAGGACGTGCACGCCGCCGAGCGCGAGCAGTGGGACGACGGCTGCAACGTCCTGGCCGTGGAGCCGGGCGTGGTCGTCGCCTACGAGCGCAACGCGACCACCAACACGTTTCTGCGCAAGCGCGGCGTCGAGGTGATCGAGATCCCGGGCAGCGAGCTGGGCCGGGGCAGGGGCGGCCCGCGCTGCATGAGCTGCCCGATCGAGCGGGACGCGGTCTGAACGCCCGACCGGAGCTGAGGGGCGGCCCGAACGCCTGGTCGGAGGCGGGGCGGGGCCTGAACGCCTGATCGCGGCGGGGTGCGTGTGCGGCGCGGGAGGGGTCTGTATAAGAATGCCGATCTACGTATAGACTTCCAGTCTTGTTCGTCCCGCACCCCGACCTAGGAGTCCCCGCATGGCCGTCGACCTCAAGGGCCGCCACTTCCTCAAGGAGCTGGACTTCACGCCCGAGGAGTTCCGCCACCTGGTGGAGCTGGCCGCGGAGCTGAAGGCGGCGAAGAAGGCGGGCACGGAGGAGCAGCGGCTGCGCGGCCGTAACATCGCGCTGGTCTTCGAGAAGACCTCCACCCGTACCCGGTGCTCCTTCGAGGTCGCCGCCGCCGACCAGGGCGCGTCCACCACCTACCTCGACCCGTCCGGCTCGCAGATCGGACACAAGGAGTCGGTCAAGGACACCGCCCGCGTGCTGGGCCGGATGTTCGACGGCATCGAGTACCGGGGCAGCGGCCAGGACGTCGTCGAGGAGTTGGCCGCCCACGCGGGCGTCCCCGTGTGGAACGGCCTCACCGACGACTGGCACCCCACCCAGATGCTCGCCGACGTCCTCACCATGACCGAGCACAGCGCGAAGCCGCTCACCGGCATCGCATACGCCTACCTCGGCGACGCCCGCTCCAACATGGGCAATTCGCTGCTGATCACGGGCGCGCTGCTGGGCATGGACGTACGTGTCGCCGCGCCCGCCACCCTGTGGCCGCGGGAGTCCGTGGTCGCCGAGGCCCGCCGCCTCGCCGAGGTCTCCGGCGCCCGCCTCACCCTCACCGAGGACGTCACCGAGGCCGTGCGCGGCGCCGACTTCGTCCACACCGACGTGTGGGTGTCGATGGGCGAGCCGAAGGAGGTCTGGGACGAGCGGATCGCGCTGCTCGCGCCGTACGCCGTCACCGCCGACGTCCTCGCCGCCACCGGCAACCCGGACGTGCGCTTCATGCACTGCCTGCCCGCGTACCACGACCTGGGCACCGCGATCGGCCGCGAGATTCACCAGCGCACCGGGCTGACCTCGCTGGAGGTCACCGACGAGGTCTTCGAATCCGACCGGTCGGTCGTCTTCGACCAGGCGGAGAACCGTATGCACACCATCAAGGCGGTCCTGGTGGCGACGCTGGCCTGAGCCCGGTGCCGCCCCGGTCCTGAGGCCAGGCCCGGCCGCCCCGGTGGTCAGTGCAGGGTGAACCAGACGGCCTTGCCGGTGCCGGTCAGCCGGCAGCCGGAGTCGGCGCTCAGCGCGCGGATCAGGATCAGGCCGCGGCCGTGCTCGGCCAGCTCGTCGTGGCACGGGGGGTCGGGCTGGGCGGGGATCAGGAGATTGAGGCCGACGGGGAAGTCCAGGCCCTGGTCGTGGACCTCGACCTGGAAGCCGTGCGGAAGCAGCTCCACGAACAGCTCGATCGCGCCCGGCGGGGTGTGCTCCACGGCGTTGGCCACGACCTCGGCGGTGAGGAGCTCCGCGGTGTCGGTGTCGGGGCCGGTGTCCTGACCGAGTTCGACCAGGACGGTACGGACCATGGCGCGCGCCAGCGGGACGGCGGCGGGGGAGTGCGGCAGGTCGATCCGCCAGACCGT
Organism: Streptomyces sp. NPDC088197; assembly: GCF_044741185.1. Lineage (NCBI taxonomy): Bacteria > Bacillati > Actinomycetota > Actinomycetes > Kitasatosporales > Streptomycetaceae > Streptomyces > Streptomyces sp. NPDC088197. The sequence continues at coordinate 93,673 of NZ_JBIUSD010000017.1, read as the reverse complement.
CGGCCGGTCGGGGAACTCGCCTGCGGTGCGGGTGGGGCTGGTCATCGCTACTCCGATCCGGACGGGGCGGGGGCTCGCTCACCCCGATGTCCTCCACCTTAGGAATCGGACAATACGGTCAGCAGAGGCGTCCGGAAGGAGGTCGTAGGGACCAAAGGCCCGCGAGCGGACGGACCTCCTGCCCGTACCCGGCGCGCGCGCCGCTCTCGTTCCGCCCGTGTTCGCGCCCCACCCCCTCCTTGTCTCGCCCTCCTGACGACAGTCACAAACAGGTGATAACGTCGGGACGAGGAGGCCACGCATGAGTCCGTATCCCAGCTCCGCGAGCCCCACCGGCCACTGGCGCCATCTGCGCGTCGACCGGGCCGAGGGCGTCGTCGACCGGCCCGAGCGGCTCAACGCACTGACCTTCGGCGCCTACGCCGACGTGCGCGACCTGCTGGCCGAGCTGGCCAGGGAGGGCGGGACCCGCGCCCTGGTCCTCGGCGGCGCGGGCCGCGGTTTCTGCTCGGGCGGCGACGTGGACGAGATCATCGGCGCCACCCTGGCCATGGGCACCGGCGAGCTGCTGGAGTTCAACCGGATGACCGGACAGGTCGTCCGGGCGATCCGCGAGGCGCCCTTCCCGGTGATCGCCGCCGTGCACGGCGTCGCCGCGGGCGCGGGCGCGGTGCTCGCCCTCGCCGCCGACTTCCGGATCGTGGAGCCCTCCGCGCGCTTCGCCTTCCTGTTCACCCGCGTCGGCCTGTCGGGCGCCGACATGGGCGCCGCGTATCTGCTGCCCCGGCTCGTCGGGCTCGGCCACGCCACCCGGCTGCTGATGCTCGGCGACAGCGTCGACGCGGCGGAGGCGGAGCGGATCGGCCTGGTCAGCCAGCCGGCGCCGGAGGGCGGCGCCGACGAGACCGCCGCCGCGCTCGCCCGCAGGCTGGCGGCGGGCCCGGCGCTGGCCCACCAGCAGACCAAGGCGCTGCTCACCGCCGAGTTGGACATGCCGCTGGGCGCCGCCGTCGAAATGGACGCCGCGGCCCAGGCGTTGCTCATGACCAGCGGCGACTACGCCGAATTCCACGCCGCCTTAACCGCGAAGCGCGAGCCGACGTGGGAAGGCCACTAGCGATGCCGGGCGGTCACCGGACCGCGGGCGCCCGCCGTCCCGAGCGCGTCGCCGTCATCGGCGGCGGCCCCGGCGGCCTCTACGCCGCCGCGCTCCTCAAGCGCCTCGACCCGGACCGCACGGTCACGGTGTGGGAACGCGGCGCGCCCGAGGACACCTTCGGCTTCGGCGTCGTCTTCTCCGACGAGACCGTGGGCGGCATCGAGAACGCCGACCCGGCCGTCTACGCCGCCATGCGCGAGGAGTTCGTCCGCTGGGAAGCGATCGACATCCGGCACCGCGACCGCCTCACCCGCTCCGACGGCCACGGTTTCGCGGCCCTCGACCGGCGCCGGCTGCTCGCGCTGCTGTACGAGCGCTGCCGCGACCTCGGCGTGGACGTCCGCGTCCGCACGCCGGCCCCCTCCGCCGACCGGCTCGCCCTCGACCACGACCTCGTGGTGGCCGCAGACGGCGCCCACAGCGCCACCCGCGCCGCGCACGCCGACGTCTTCCGCCCCCGCCTGACCACCCACGGCTGCCGCTACATCTGGCTCTCCGCCGACCTCCCGCTCGACGCCTTCCGCTTCGAAATCCTGGAGACCCCGCACGGCGTGATGCAGGCCCACGCCTACCCGTACCGGCCGGGCGCCAGCACCTTCGTCGTCGAGATGACCGAGGACGTCTGGCGGCGCGCGGGCTTCGACCGCGAAGCCGCCGAGGCCGCCGAGGCCGCCGAAGCCGCTGAGGGTGCTGTCGGCGCCGTCGGCGCGGCGGGCGCAGTGAACGGGTCCGATACGGAAGCCGCCACCGCCGCCACCATCGCCGCCTGCGAAAAGCTTTTCGCCCGCCTCCTCGACGGCCGCGCCCTGCACGCCAACCGCTCCCGCTGGCAGCCCTTCACCACCGTGGTCAACGAGCGCTGGCGGCACGGCCGTACGGTCCTGCTCGGCGACGCCGCCCACACCGCGCACTTCTCCATCGGCTCCGGCACCAAGCTCGCCATGGAGGACGCCCTGGCGCTCGCCGCTTCCCTGCGCGAACAGCCCGACACCGAAACGGCGTTGGCCGCCTACGAGAGCGAGCGGCGGCCGGTGGTGGAGAGCACGCAGCGGGCGGCGCTGGCCAGTCTGGAGTGGTTCGAACGGCTCGGCAGCTACGTGGACCAGCCGCCGACACAGTTCGCGTTCAATCTGCTGACCCGCAGCCGCCGCGTCACGCACGGCAATCTGCGGCTGCGCGACCGGGAGTTCACCGACCGCGTCGAGCGCGGCTTCGGGGCGCCGCCCGGCACACCGCCGATGTTCACCCCCTTCCGGCTGCGCGGCCTGACGCTGCGCAACCGCGTCGTCGTGTCACCGATGGACATGTACGTGGCGCGGGACGGCGTGCCCGGCGACTTCCACCTCGTCCACCTGGGCGCGCGGGCCCTCGGCGGGGCCGGTCTGGTGATGACCGAGATGGTCTGCGTCAGCCCGCGCGGCCGGATCACCCCCGGCTGCACCGGCCTGTGGAACGGCCAACAGGAAGCCGCCTGGCGGCGGATCACCGACTTCGTCCACCAGCAGGGCGGCGCGGGCGGGACCGGCGCGGGTGCGAGCGGCCCGGACGGAACCGGCCCGGACGGAACCGGCGCTGGTGGGACCGGCGTCGGCGGAACCGGCACCGCCATCGGCCTCCAGCTCGGCCACAGCGGCCGCAAAGGCTCCACCCGCCTCATGTGGGACGGCATTGACCAGCCGCTCCCCGACGGCAACTGGCCGCTGGTCGCCCCCTCGCCGCTGCCGTACCGCGAAGGCGTCAACCAGGTGCCGCACGCCCTGCGCGCGGACGAACTCGCGCAGATCCGCGACCAGTTCGCGGCGGCGGCCGAGCGCGGCGCCCGCGCCGGTTTCGACCTGCTCGAACTGCACTGCGCCCACGGCTACTTGCTCTCCTCCTTCCTGTCCCCGCTGACCAATCACCGCACCGACCGCTACGGCGGCGACCTCGCGGGACGGCTCCGCTTCCCGCTCGAAGTCCTGGACGCGGTACGGGAGTCGTGGCCGTCCGACCGGCCGCTGACGGTACGGATCTCCGCCACCGACTGGGCGCCGGGCGGCGCCACGGGAGACGACGCCGTCGCGGTCGCCCGCGCGCTGGCCGAGCACGGCGCCGACGCCGTGGACGTCTCCACCGGCCAGGTCGTCGCCGACGAGCGGCCCGCCTTCGGCCGCTCCTACCAGACGCCGTACGCCGACCGGATCCGTAACGAGACGGGCCTGCCGGTGATCGCGGTCGGCGCCATCTCCTCCTGGGACGACGTCAATTCCCTGCTGCTCGCGGGCCGCGCCGACCTCTGCGCGCTGGCCCGCCCGCACCTGTACGACCCGCACTGGACACTGCACGCCGCCGCCGACCAGTCCTACGAAGGCCCCGGCGCGCCCTGGCCCACCCCGTACCTCGCGGGCCGCCGCCCGCCGCCCACCGGCCGTACGGACGCGCCGAAACCCCGCCTGGCGCTGGACTCCTGAGCACGACGGGGCCGGGCTACTGGTCCGCCACGAAGCGCGCCCCCTGGTCGCGCAGCAGCACATGCAGGGCCGTGAACACCGCCGCCGAGCGGATGCCCGGCCAGTCCGCGGGCAGCAGCGCCGGGGGCAGGCCGGGGTCGGCGTACGGCAGGCGGCGCCAGGTGTCGAGCGCGCGCAGATAGTCCCCGAAGGCCCGCTCGGGCGAGCGCTCCTCGGCCCCGGCCCCGGCCTCAGCCTCGGACTCAGCCCCGGCCCCGGACTCAGCCCCGGCCCCGACCTCGGACTCAGCCCCGGCCCCGGACTCGGCCGACCACCTCCCCAGCACCGGCTCGTGCGCCGCCAGGAAGGTGTGGTGCAGCGCGGCCAGCGCGTCCAGATCCCACCAGCGCCGTACCGCCTCCTCGGTCGCGGTGAAACCGAGGTGCGCGCCGCGGAACAGGTCGACGTACGGGGCCAGTTCGAGCCGCCGCAGCACGTGCCGGGTCTCCTCGTGCAGCGCGCCGGGCGCCACCCACACACCGGGCGCGGCCGTACCGAAGCCGAGACCGGCCAGCCGGGACCGCAGCAGATGCCGCTTGTGCCGCTCGGACTCCGGCACCGAGAAGACGGCGAGCAGCCAGTCCTCCGGGTCGGGATCGGGCGCGGCGCCGACCCCGTAGATCCGCCCGTCGCCGTCCGCGAGCAGCAGCCGCGCGTCGTCGGACAGCGCATACGCGGCGGCCCCGCCGACCCGGTCGGGCACGAGGAGGCCGCGCCGCTTGAGCCGGGAGACCGCGGACCGGACCGACGGCGGGTCCACGCCCACCGCCCCCATCAGCCGGATGAGCGCGGCCACCGGCACCCGTCCCGCCAACTCCGCGCGCCCGTAGGCGCCGTAGAAGGTGAGGATCAGGGAACTCGGTGTGTGCTGCTCGGTCACATGATCACCCTAGGGCGTCTCAGTCCAGGTCGCGCAGCCGGAAGCGCTGGAGCTTGCCGGTGGGCGTACGGGGGAGCGCGGGCACGAAACGGATCTCGCGCGGCGCCTTGTACGGCACGATCACACTCTTGGCGAAGTCCCGCAGCGCGCCCGCCGCCCGGTCCCCGCCGTCCACGCCCTCGTGCAGGACGACGAACGCCCGGACGATCTGCCCGCGCTCCTCGTCCGGCACCCCGATCACCGCCGCCTCCCGCACGTCCGGGTGCCGCAGCAGCGCCTCCTCGACCTCGGGCCCCGCGATGTTGTACCCGGCCGAGATGATCATGTCATCGGCGCGCGCCACGTAGCGGAAGTAGCCGTCGGCGTCCCGGACGTAGGTGTCGCCGGTCAGATTCCAGCCGTCGCGCACGTACTCCGTCTGGCGTTCGTCGGCCAGATACCGGCAGCCGGTCGGTCCGCGCACGGCCAGCAGCCCCGGCTCGCCGTCCGGCACCGGCCGCAGGCGCTCGTCCACGATCCGCGCGGTGTAGCCGGGCACCGGCAGCCCGGTCGCGCCGGGCCGGGCCGCGTCGTCGGCGGCGGAGATGAAGATGTGCAGCAGCTCCGTCGCCCCGATCCCGTTGATCAGCCGCAGTCCGGTCCGCTCGTGCCAGCCCATCCAGGTCGCGGCGGGCAGATTCTCCCCGGCGGACACGCAGCGGCGCAGCGACGAGACGTCGTACGACGGCAGGTCGCCGAGCATCGCGCGGTACGCGGTCGGCGCGGTGAACAGCACGCTGACCCGGTGCTTCTCGACCGCCGCCAGCAGCTCCTCCGGTCCGGCCCGCTCCAGCAGCAGCGAGGACGCGCCCGCGCGCAGCGGGAAGACCACCAGGCCGCCGAGTCCGAAGGTGAAGCCCAGCGGCGGGCTGCCGGTGAAGACGTCCTCGGGCACCGGGCGCAGCACCCGCGCGGAGAAGGTGTCCGCTATGGCCAGCACATCGCGGTGGAAGTGCATGCAGCCCTTGGGGTGCCCGGTCGTGCCCGAGGTGAAGGCGATCAGCGCCACGTCGTCCGCCGAGGTCGGCACCGCCTCGTACGTCTCGGCGCGCCCCTCGGCCAGCCGCAGCAGATCGTCGTCGCCGGTACCGCCGTACGGGGTGATGCGCAGCCCCGGCACGCGCGCCGCCGTCAGCTCCTCCAGATACGCGGCGTCGCACAGCGCGTGCGAGACGCGGGCGATCCGGCCCACCTCCGCCAGCTCGTGCGCGCGCTGCGCGGCCAGGACGGTGACGGCCACCGCGCCCGCCTCCAGCACGGCGAGCCAGCAGGCGACCAGCCAGGGGGTGGTCGGGCCGCGCAGCAGCACGCGGTTGCCGGGGACGACGCCCAGCTCGTCGGTGAGGACGTGCGCGATCCTGGCGGTCGTCGCGCGCAGCTCGGCGTATGTCCACTCCGAGCCGTCGGGCAGCCGGAGGCAGGGGGCGTCGGGGCGTCCGGTGGCGAGGAGTTCGGCGGCGCAGTTGAGCCGATCGGGGTAGCGGAGACCGCCGTCGGCTCCGGGGCCTTTACCGAGGGCGTCGCGGTCGTCGCCGTCATCGCCGTCCAGGCCGTCGAGGTGCGGCCACTGGTCGGACGGCGGAAGGTGATCGCGCGCGAAGGTGTCCACATGGGCTGACGGCAGCAGGTCCATGGCGACAGTGCCCCTCGACGAGTAAGCATCCAGCGGACGATTTCAGCGTAACGTGTTGATGACGGCAGTCAACAGGACGCGATAAAGCTGGGAGGCGGGGCGATGGAGGACGGGGTTTCCCGCGGTGCGGATTCCGACGGTCCGGCGGCCGGGGAAGGAGCCGGGGGCGGCGCCGGTGGAGGCGGTGGCATCGGTGGGGGCGGCGGCGCCGGTGGGGGCGGTGGCACCCGTGTGGCGTTCACCCTCGACCCGGCACGGGCGGCCTGGGCGGACCGGATCAGGGCGCTCGCGGCGGAACGCCTGAAACCGCTGGCCGAGGCCGGTGAGCCGGGCCGCGTCAACCGGCCGCTGCTGGCCGAACTCGGCGCGCTCGGACTCCTGGCCCGCGTGCTGCCGGGAGACGGCGCCCCGGTCTCCGCCCTCGATCTCTGTGTACTGCGGGAATCGCTGGCGCGCGAGTGCACCGAGGCCGAGACCGCCCTCGCCCTCCAGGGCCTGGGCGCCCACCCGCTGCTCACCGCGCCCGCCGTCGCCGCGCGCTGGCTGCCCGAGGTGACCTCGGGCCGGGCCGTCGCCGCCTTCGCGCTCACCGAGCCGGGCGCGGGCTCCGACGCGGCGGCGCTGGCCCTGGCCGCCGAGCCGGACGGCGCGGGCCGCTGGCGGCTGACCGGCGAGAAGTGCTGGATCTCCAACGCGCCCGAGGCCGACATCCTCACCGTCTTCGCCCGGACGGCCCCCGGGCCGGGCCCCGGCGACAGCGGCGCGCGCGGTGTCACCGCCTTCGCCGTCCCCGCCGACCGCCCCGGCCTGACCGGCGAACACCTCGACATGCTCTCGCCGCACCCCATCGGACGGCTGGTCTTCGACGGCGTCCCGGTCGGCGCCGACGACCTCCTCGGCGTGCCCGACCACGGCTTCCGTACCGCCATGGCCACCCTCGACCTCTTCCGGCCCAGCGTCGGCGCCTTCGCGGTCGGCATGGCGCAGGCCGCACTCGACGCGGCCGTCGCGCACGCGGGTGAACGCACCGCGTTCGGCGGCCCGTTGAAGGACCTCCAGGCCGTCGCGCACCCGCTCGCCGAGATGGCCACTCGCACCGAGGCCGCCCGGCTGCTGGTCCACGCGGCGGCCACCGCGTACGACACCGGCGCCGCCGACCTGACCGCCCGCGCGGCGATGGCCAAGCTCTACGCCACCGAGACCGCGCAGTACGTGGTCGACGCCGCCCTCCAGATCCACGGCGCCCGCGCACTGCGCCGCGGCCACCTGCTCGAACACCTCTACCGCGAGGTGCGCGCCCCGCGGATCTACGAGGGTGCCACCGAGGTCCAACGGACCATCATCGCCAGGGAGTTGTACCGATGAGCCTGCGCCGTATCAACCCCGCCGAACTCTCGCCGCCCACCGGCTTCTCGCACGCCGTCACCGCCACCGGCCGCAGTCTGGTGATGCTCGCGGGCCAGACCGCGCTGGACTCCTCCGGCGCGGTCGTCGGCGACGGCCTGCCCGCTCAGTTCGAGCGCGCCCTCGCCAATCTGCTGACCGCCCTGCGCGCGGCGGGCGGCACCCCGGCCGATCTCGCCCGGCTCACCGTGCACACCACCGACGTCGCCGCGTATCGCGCGTGCGCCGCCGAACTGGGCCGGATCTGGCGGGAATCGGCGGGCCGGGACTATCCGGCGATGGCGGTGATCGGGGTGGTCGGACTCTGGGACGAACAGGCCCTGGTGGAACTGGACGGCATCGCGATGCTGCCGTAACGCCCTTCCTCGCGTAACCCCCTTCCTCGCCTAACCCCCTTCCTGGGCTGCGGACTTGGCGGCACTACGCGTCCACGCCGGTCCGATAGCTCTCGCGCGTCCACGCGCGGGCCCGGTCGGTGAGGGTGAAGCCGAGGCCGGGGCGGTCGGACAGGTGCATACGGCCGTCCCGGATCTCCAGCCGCTCGTTGAACAGCGGTTCGAGCCACTCGAAGTGCTCGACCCACGGCTCGTGCGGGTAGGCGGCGGCCAGGTGGAGATGGATCTCCATGGCGAAGTGCGGGGCGAGTTGCAGCCGGTGGTGGTCGGCCAGCGCGGCCAGCTTGAGGAACTGGGTGATCCCGCCGACGCGCGGCGCGTCCGGCTGGATGATGTCGCAGGCCCGCGCGTCGATCAGCGCCACGTGCTCCGCGACACTGGCCAGCATCTCCCCGGTGGCGATCGGCGTGTCCAGCGCGGCGGCCAGCGCGGCGTGCCCCTCCGCGTCGTACGCGTCCAGCGGCTCCTCGATCCAGGTGAGCCCGAACGACTCAAGTGCCCGCCCCAGCCGCGCCGCCGTCGGCCGGTCCCACTGCTGGTTGGCGTCCACCATCAGCGGTACGCCGTCGCCGAGATGGGCCCGTACCGCTGCGAGCCGCTTGAGGTCCTCGGCGCTGTCCGGCTGCCCCACCTTGATCTTGACGCCGCCGATCCCGCGCTCCAGCGAGGCCGTCGCGTTCTCCATCACCTGCTCGACGGGCGTGTGCAGAAAGCCGCCGGAGGTGTTGTAGCACCGCACCGAATCCCGGTGCGCGCCCAGCAGTTTGGCCAGCGGCAGCCCCGCCCGCTTCGCCTTCAGATCCCACAGCGCGATGTCGAACGCGGCGATCGCCTGCGTGGCCAGGCCACTTCGGCCCACCGAGGCGCCCGCCCACACCAGCTTCCCCCACAGCCGCCCGATGTCGTTGGGGTCCTCGCCCACCAACTCCCCGGCCACCTCCCGCGCGTGCGCGAACTGCCCCGGACCGCCGGCCCGCTTGGAGTAACCGAACCCGATCCCCTCGTGCCCGTCCTCCGTCCCGATCTCCGCGAAGAGCAGCGCGACCTCCGTCATCGCCTTCTGCACCCCCGTCAGCACCTTGGCGTCGCTCACCGGCACCGCCAGCGGCAGATAGACGGACGACAATCTGACCGACCGGATCCGGTCACCGGCGGGCGGTATCGACACCACGGAAATCCTCCCGATCACATATCTAAACGCCAAGCGCATCCCTGAACGCGCCCAGCATACGACCAGCCGTCGCACCCCGCACCGACCCGCTCAACAGCAGGTCAGACGGGGTGCGGTGGCATCCGTGTGTCAGATGTCGCGGAAGATCTCGATCTGGGCGCCGATGGAGTTGAGACGCTCGGCGAGGTCTTCGTAGCCGCGGTTGATGACGTAGACGTTGCGGAGGACGGAGGTGCCTTCGGCGGCCATCATGGCGAGCAGGACGACGACGGCGGGGCGCAGGGCCGGGGGACACATCATCTCGGCGGCGCGCCAGCGGGTGGGGCCCTCGACCAGGACGCGGTGCGGGTCGAGGAGCTTGACGGCCGCGCCGAGGCGGGTCAGCTCGGTGAGGTAGATGGCGCGGTTGTCGTAGACCCAGTCGTGGATGAGGGTCGAGCCCTGGGCGGTGGCGGCGATGGCCGCGAAGAACGGGACGTTGTCGATGTTGAGCCCGGGGAACGGCATCGGGTGGATCTTGTCGATGGGGGAGCGCAGCTTGGACGGGCGGACGGTGAGGTCCACCAGCCGGGTGCGGCCGTTGTCGGCGCGGTACTCGGGAGTCAGCTCGTGGTCGAGCCCCATCTCCTCCAGCACGGCCAGCTCGATCTCCATGAACTCGATCGGCACCCGCCGGATCGTCAGCTCCGACTCGGTGACGACGGCCGCGGCCAGCAGGCTCATCGCCTCGACCGGGTCCTCGGACGGCGCGTAGTCCACGTCGCGGTCGATCGAGGAGACGCCGTGCACGGTGAGCGTCGTCGTACCGATGCCGTCGACGCGGACGCCCAGCTCCTCCAGGAAGAAGCAGAGGTCCTGGACCATGTAGTTGGAGCTGGCGTTGCGGATGACGGTGACGCCGTCGTGCCGTGCGGCGGCCAGCAGCGCGTTCTCGGTCACCGTGTCGCCGCGCTCGGTCAGCACGATCGGCCGGGTCGGGGTGACGCTCCGGTCGACCTCCGCGTGGTACGTGCCGTCCGTCGCGGTGATGTCCAGGCCGAAGTGGCGCAGCGCGTTCATGTGCGGCTGGACCGTACGGGTGCCGAGGTCGCAGCCGCCCGCGTACGGGATGCGGAAGCGGTCGGTGCGGTGCAGCAGCGGCCCGAGGAACATGATCACACTGCGGGTGCGCCGCGCGGCCTCGGTGTCCATCGAGTCCAGGTCGAGGCTGGCGGGCGGCACGATCTCCAGGTCGTTTCCGTCGTTGATCCAGCGGGCGCGGACGCCGATGCTGCCCAGCACCTCCAGGATCCGGTAGACCTCCTCGATCCTGGCCACCCGGCGCAGCGTGGTGCGCCCGGCGTTCAGCAGGGTCGCGCACAGCAGGGCCACGCAGGCGTTCTTGCTCGTCTTGACGTCTATGGCGCCGGACAGGCGACGCCCGCCGACCACCCGCAGATGCATGGGGCCCGCGTAGCCGAGGGAGACGATCTCGCTGTCCAGCGCCTCGCCGATGCGGGCGATCATCTCAAGACTGATGTTCTGGTTGCCGCGCTCGATACGGTTGACTGCGCTCTGGCTGGTCCCGAGAGCCTCGGCGAGCTGGGACTGTGTCCAGCCTCTGTGCTGCCTGGCGTCCCGGATGAGCCTGCCGATACGTACGAGGTAGTCGTCGGTCATATCGCCGAGGCTATCTCACATATGAGATGCGGCAACCGCAGATCGGCCGTCCGTGACGGACCCCACTCCCGCCGCGTGCCATCCGGCGTACGCCAGCGCGTGCCGCCCGTGCCCGCACCCGCGACCGCCATCACCGTACTCGCGGGTCACGGCCGCGCAACCCGGAGTACTGCCCGGCCCCGCAACCCGACCGCGCGGCCCCGGCCCCCCGCGACCCGATGCGCACGCCCCGGCCACGCGCCGCCGCGGGCGTACGGCACACTTCCGATCATGCTCACGCGCATACGTTCCCCACGGCCCACGCGGCCCCGGCCCGCGCACCGCGCGGCCGGTGCGGGACTGGCCGTCGCCGTACTCGCCCTGGCCGGAGCGCTCGCCGGGTGCGGCGGCGGCGCGGGCCCCTCGCGGGACCAGCCGAAGCTGCCCTTCGGCTGGTCGCCGAGCGGACCCTCCCGGACACCCCCGACCTGGGCGGAGACGACGGGCGCCGCGGCCACGCGGGGTACCGGATCGCCCTCGGCCGGCTCGACGTTCGCCCTCACGGCGCCGCCGGCGCGCGCGGGCGCGACCGCGGTGACGCCCGGCGTGAGCGGGAACGCGCGCACGTGCCCGACCCCCGGACACCCGTATCGCGTGTGCGGCCACTACACGCTGGTCCGGCCGACGATCGACCCGTCCGCGCCGTGCGTCGACAGCGATCAGGGGGTCCACGGCGGCACGACGTATGCGTGCCTCTACGGCTCCTGGGTGGAGCTGCCGAAGGTCCCGACACCGGCCACGCCGACGTAGCGCGGCCGGTGCCCGCTACCGGCCGTGCGGTACGAAGATCCGCTCGTCGTCGGCCGCTGCCCGCGGCGCCGGAATCCGGCGGCGCGCCACCCGCCGCGGCGTACGCGGCAGGACCACGGCCAGCAGGCAGCACACCGCCATGCCGAGCAGCCCGGTGACGACGCCGAGCTTGGTGGCCAGGGAGACCTGCGGCAGGACGAACACGGCGATGTCGAGGCCGAAGGACGCGGCGCTCACCACCGTGAGCGCCGCCGCGACACGGTTCAGCCGGGCGTCCAGCGCCTCCGCGCGCTGCGAGGACGCGGCCAGCAGGGAGTTGCTGACGTAACCGAGGAGCTTGTCGGCGCGCTCCTGGGTGTCGTCGAGCCCGATCACCTGGCGCGCGGAGAGATAACTGGCCCGGTGCGCCTGCGTCGACTCGATCCGGTAGCCGTCGAGATGGTGGAAGTCGGCCCACAGACCGTCGAGGAACCGCCGGAAGGCGTGCACATCGGTGGTCTCGGGGTGGCCGTGCGCCAGGTCGGCCAGCACCCACCGCCCGGCGACGAGCGCGCCCACCAGCAGCGACTGCTGCGCCACCGCGATGTCCGTGGGCTCGGTCATGGTCAGCAGATCGTGCAGCGGCGTCGCCGGATCGCGGTCCCAGGCGTAGGTGTACGGCAGCAGGATCCGGCAGTCGGGGCCCGATATCAGCGCGGGGACCCGTGCGTCGGCCGCCCACGGCGGGTCCCGCGTCACGAAGTGGCAGTTGTAGCGCGCCGATTGACGGTCGATCGGCGAACCCGCCCCGGTCAGCGCGAGATCGGGACGCAGGGCGATCCCCTGGACTAGACCACTGGCGACGGCCGCGGCCAGCACCGCCGTCAGGATCGGCGCGTCCGCCTCCCGCAGCGCCTGGTTGACGGTCGCGTCGAGCGCGTCGAGGTCATGCAATGCCATCCGCCGCAGATCGGCCTCGTGCCGCAGCGCGTAGACCACCAGCACCGTGCCCGCGGTCAGGATGCGCGCGTGGCAGGCCACGATCTCCGTGCCCGGCAGGCTGATCGCCGGTCCGACCATGCCGGTCAGGTCCATCTCGATGGTGGTGTCCGGGTTGTACGCCAGCGACCGCAGGCCCCCGACCACCGGCCGTAACTCGCCGTGGCCCGGCACCGCGACCAGCTCCAAAGAGCTGACGGGGGAGCGGTGGTGCAGCGGATACGCCCGGCTCTGGAGGTGCAGCACCTCGCTCGCGCCGAAGCTCATACTGCCGCTCGCGCCGCTTCTCGCGCCGCCGCTCATGCCGCCGCGCCCGCGCGGCCGGTGCCGGAGCCGGGGGTCCAGGAGACCGCCACGTACTCCGGGATCAGGTCGGACTCGCTCACCGACACGCCGCCCAGATAACGGCGTTGCAGATCCTCGGGGCCCCGGTCCTCGATCGCCGTGCCCAGCAGCGACTCCAGCTCGTCGTGCGTGAGATGGCTCGCGTCCGCGGGCACCGACCTGCGCAGGAACCAGTCGCGCTGCTCGGCCAGGACGCGGCAGCCCGCCGCCGCCGCGGGCCAGTAGCTGACCGCGGTCACCGCCGTCGTGCCGAAACCGGCGCCCAGCGTCACCACCGACCGTGCCGCGTCCCCCGGCAGATAGAAGACGACGCCCTCCGCGACGTACGCGACCGGTCGACCGGCCGCCAACTCGCTTGCGGCGGAGGTCACTTCGGCGCGGCCCTGCGCGCTGTTCAGATCGGCCGCGAGATGCCGCACCTCACGCTCCGGCGCGACACCGGACGCCGTCAGCTCCGCCGCCCGCCGCCGCTTGGCCGCCGCCATCTCCGGCAGGTCCACCTCCAGCGCCGCGGGGAACGGCAACAGCCAGGGATACGAGGAGAAACCGGCCCCGCACACCACGAGCACCGTGTCCGGGTCGGCGCGCAGCGCCCGCGCGAGGGTGTCGGCGATGTAGCGTCCGCGCAGCGACACCACCAGGTCGTCGTGCGGGTACACCTCGTCGGCGAACTCCCGCCACAACTCCCTCACCGCGGGCCGGTCACCGTCCGGAATCCACGCGCCCGCCAGAGGATCCTCGGCGAGGTCGGGCTTGCGCGCCCGCGACTCGTTGACCAGATACGCGGTCAGTTCGACCCCACCGTGCTGCATGACCCGTCGACCCCCGAGTGTGTGACGTTGCGTCACCCACCTTGGTATCACGTCCCGTTGCCGTTGTGGATCTCCCCGTCGGCCGCACGAAGGGTCCCGCGGGTCAGGTCCGCAGTCGCGCCAACTCCGCTTCCCTGGCGTCGATGTACGGTCCGAGGTCGGTCACGGTCGCCAACCGGACCTGTCCGATGGGCACGTGGTGCCCGACGACGGTGACCGTGACGGATTCCGCGTCCGCGTCCGCATCCGCATCCGCATCCGCATCCGCGTCGGCGTCCGTACCGGCATCCGCCACCGCCTCGATCCGCGCCGCCCACCACGTCCCTTCCGTCAGCACATCGGCCGCCCGCGGCGCACCGTCCACGACGACCTCCGCCCGCGACGTACGGCCTGCCCCGGCCTCCCGCGCCGAAGGGTCCTCGTCCGCCCGCGGGTACCCGTCCCGCTCCAGCCGCAGCGCCTCGGCCAGGCTCACCGGCTCGGCGTCACGCACCGCGCTGGTCACCCAGACCCCCGCCTCGTCCTGCCCCAGCCGTCCGTGCCGCACGGTGATCCGCTGCCATACGTCGTCTCTTCTGTGGCCCTCGGCGAACCACGCCGGTTCCGGCGCGGGACCGGTCACCGCGAATACCCGGAAAGGCGGCGCCCCGCGCAGCGCGGCCATCCGCCGCGCCGCCTCGGCCAGGACCGCCGCGACCCTCGCGCCCTCGTCCTCCGTCGCATACCGCATGAGGGCATTGTCCCGGCACCCGTCAAGCGGGCACACTCCCGCGCGAGGCCCGCGCCCCGTCCCGCGTCCGCCCCGCCGCACGGCACGCCCGTCGGTCCCGCAGTCGGTCACGCCCGTCCGACCCGCCCGTCCGACCCGGCGCGCGCCACGCCGCCGTCCCCGGGTGACCTGTCGCAGTGAAGGTTGAGCGATTCTCACCGAAGGTTGAGCGGCTTCCTGCCGGTGGCGTGGACCTGTCTCTGGACGGCTGTCGTGGTGGGCACCCCCATCCGTAGGATCGCGGCATGCCTGCCGCCGAACGTGTTACCCGGTCCTCGTTTGCCGGTCGCATCCAGCCGATCTCGTCTCCCGGATCACTCCCGGTCTTGCCCGGCCGGATCTGGTCGGATGCGGACTGGGAGCGGATCCAGCTCGGTTACCACTCCCGGGGTATGGACGAGAAGTGGGACGTGTTCAGCGAGGGCAGGGTTGTCTTCCTCCATCGGAGCTGGACCGGTCGCGGGGTCTTCGAAGCAACTTTCACGCCCGTGGACGCCGGGGGCTGGCGGATCTCCGGAGCTGTGGTGGAGCGTGATCAGGAGCGCTACCGGAGCAGGGACGACGAGTACGACTGCGTGATGCTGGAACTGGTGATCAGTGCGATTGTGCTGGATGAGCCGACGCAGGAGTTGCGGTCGCGATTGGTGGCGATGACGCGCAGTGCGTCCGGTGGCGCGGACGTGCCAGCTGGATGGGTTCAGCACAGTGCCCTGGGTCTGCGCTCGGATCCGCCGTCTCAGCCGTAGCAGAGCCCGTAGACCGGGTTGATGCGAGGGCGCCCCACCGGCAGGAGCCGATCAAGCTTCGGTGGGAAACACTCAACCTTCACTGCGACAGGTCAGGCGGGCCGGGCATGACCCAGCGGCGGTCATGTACTAGAGTTATCTCGACATCGAGATATCTGCTGAGGCGTACGACGACCGCACCGCACGAGGTAAGGGTTACCTAACCAGAGCCCACCTTAGCGGACCGGCCGGCGGGCATGTCACCGACATGCGGCCGGGCCGGGGGACCGCGGTGGTACGCGCGCAATGACGCAAGACGACGCATGAAGGAGACTGTCGTGTCGGCGAACAGCTTCGACGCCCGCAGCACGCTGCGCGTGGGCGACGAGTCGTACGAGATCTTCCGGCTGGACAAGGTGGCGGGCGCGGCCCGGCTGCCGTACAGCCTGAAGGTGCTGCTGGAGAACCTGCTGCGTACCGAGGACGGCGCGAACATCACCGCCGACCACATCCGGGCGCTGGGCGGCTGGGACTCCCAGGCCCAGCCGAGCCAGGAGATCCAGTTCACGCCGGCCCGCGTGATCATGCAGGACTTCACGGGTGTGCCCTGCGTCGTGGACCTGGCCACCATGCGCGAGGCCGTCAAGGAGCTCGGCGGCGACGCCGCCCGGATCAACCCCCTCGCCCCGGCCGAGCTGGTCATCGACCACTCGGTGATCGCCGACCGCTTCGGCACCGCCGACTCCTTCGCGCAGAACGTGGAGCTGGAGTACGGCCGCAACAAGGAGCGCTACCAGTTCCTGCGCTGGGGCCAGACCGCGTTCGACGAGTTCAAGGTCGTCCCGCCCGGCACCGGCATCGTTCACCAGGTGAACATCGAGCACCTGGCCCGTACCGTCATGGTCCGCGGCGGCCAGGCGTACCCGGACACCCTGGTCGGCACCGACTCGCACACCACCATGGTCAACGGCCTCGGCGTGCTCGGCTGGGGCGTCGGCGGCATCGAGGCCGAGGCCGCGATGCTCGGCCAGCCGGTGTCCATGCTGATCCCGCGGGTCGTCGGCTTCAAGCTGACCGGCGAGCTGCCCACCGGCACCACCGCCACCGACCTGGTGCTGACCATCACCGAGATGCTGCGCAAGCACGGCGTGGTCGGCAAGTTCGTGGAGTTCTACGGCGAGGGCGTCGGCGCCACGTCGCTGGCCAACCGCGCCACCATCGGCAACATGTCGCCGGAGTTCGGCTCCACCGCGGCGATCTTCCCGATCGACGAGGAGACGCTGAAGTACCTGCGGCTGACCGGCCGGGACGCGCAGCAGGTCGCGCTGGTCGAGGCGTACGCCAAGGAGCAGGGCCTGTGGCTGGACCCGGCCGCCGAGCCGGACTTCTCCGAGAAGCTGGAGCTGGACCTCGCCACCGTCGTCCCGTCGATCGCCGGGCCCAAGCGCCCGCAGGACCGTATCGTCCTGGCGAACGCCTCCCAGCAGTTCGCCCACGACGTGCGCAACTACGTGACCGACGACGAGGAGGCGGGCAAGGAGTCCTTCCCGGCCTCCGACTCCCCGGCCACCCACAACGGCGTGCCGACCAAGCCGACCGTGGTCACCGCCCCCGACGGCAGCACGTACGAGATCGACCACGGCGCCGTCACCGTCGCCGCGATCACCTCGTGCACCAACACCTCGAACCCGTACGTGATGGTCGCCGCCGCCCTGGTCGCCAAGAAGGCGGTCGAGCGCGGTCTGACCCGCAAGCCGTGGGTGAAGACGACGCTGGCGCCCGGCTCCAAGGTCGTCACGGACTACTTCGACAAGGCGGGCCTGACCCCGTACCTGGACAAGCTCGGCTTCAACCTGGTCGGTTACGGCTGCACCACCTGCATCGGCAACTCGGGCCCGCTGCCCGAGGAGGTCTCCAAGGCGGTCAACGAGGCGGACCTCGCGGTCGCCGCGGTGCTCTCGGGCAACCGCAACTTCGAGGGCCGGATCAACCCGGACGTCAAGATGAACTACCTGGCGTCGCCGCCGCTGGTCGTCGCGTACGCCATCGCGGGTTCGATGAAGGTGAACATCACCGAGGACGTCCTCGGCACCGACACCGACGGCAAGCCGGTCCGCCTCCAGGACATCTGGCCGACCGAGGCCGAGGTCAACGACGTGGTCGCGTCCGCGATCGGCCAGGACATGTTCAACGAGTCCTACCGCGACGTCTTCGCGGGCGACGCGCAGTGGCAGGCGCTGTCGATCCCGACCGGCGACACCTTCGAGTGGGACCCGCAGTCCACCTACGTCCGCAAGCCCCCGTACTTCGAGGGCATGACGATGGAGACCACCCCGGTCACCGACATCGAGGGCGCCCGCGTCCTGGCCAAGCTCGGCGACTCGGTCACTACCGACCACATCTCGCCGGCCGGCGCGATCAAGGCCGACACCCCGGCGGGCAAGTACCTCACCGGACACGGCGTCGACCGCCGCGACTTCAACAGCTACGGCTCGCGCCGCGGCAACCACGAGGTCATGATCCGCGGCACCTTCGCCAACATCCGGCTGCGCAACCAGATCGCGCCGGGCACCGAGGGCGGCTACACCCGCGACTTCACCCAGGCGGACGGCCCGGTCGCCTTCATCTACGACGCCTCGCGCAACTACATCGAGCAGGGCGTGCCGCTGGTCGTCCTGGCGGGCAAGGAGTACGGCTCCGGCTCGTCTCGCGACTGGGCGGCCAAGGGCACCGCGCTGCTCGGCGTCAAGGCGGTCGTCGCGGAGTCCTACGAGCGCATCCACCGCTCCAACCTGATCGGCATGGGCGTGCTGCCGCTCCAGTACCCCGAGGGCGCCTCCGCGGCCTCCCTGGGGCTCACGGGCGAGGAGACGTTCGCCATCTCCGGCGTGACCGAGCTGAACGACGGCACGACCCCGCGCACGGTGAAGGTCACCACCGACACCGGCGTGGAGTTCGACGCTGTTGTCCGGATCGACACCCCCGGAGAGGCCGACTACTACCGCAACGGCGGCATCATGCAGTACGTGTTGCGGTCGCTGATCCGCAAGTAACGATCAAGTGACGTTCCGCTACGGCGGATACGCAGAAGAAACCGCAGGCGGGCCGCGCTCCTCTCAGGGGAGTGCGGCCCGTCCGCTTATGTCCGTACATGCAGACCGGCTCGGCCCGGTTCGGTCTTCACTACTTGAACGCACTTCCGTGACAGTCGTGTTGACTAGTGAATACAAGATCCGGCGCGCTCGGGATCGGTGAGACATCCCACGTTTCGCGGAGGTCTCAACTCGGGAAAGCTTGCCGCCCAAACCATCATTCGATCTTGCCCTGCCGACTGCAAGTGGACTATACCTGTCGGCGTCCAAGGAACCCGCTCACAGCGGGGCGGGGCGGGGGGGAACGTCGGGCAGAAACACCCGGCGGCCTACGGTGACGTACCCCTCCTCGATGGATGCACGGCATCACTCAAGCTTCAACTGTTCGCGGTCGTCGGCGGATTCCGCTGCACCGCATGAGTCCTGATGAGAGCGAGGACTTGAGCATGGGATCCGAAATGAACCGCCGGGATCTGGTCAAGCGTTCCGCGGCGCTTGGCCTCGTAGCCATTCCGTCGGCCGGTCTGCTGAGCGCCTGCGCGTCCAGCGGCGGTGACAGCAGTAGCGACAAGCCCACCAAGAGCGCGACTGCGGCCTCGAAGGACAACCCCTTCGGCGTGAACGACTCCACGGCCCTCGACATCGTCATCTTCGACGGTGGTTACGGCCACGACTACGCCACCGCGCTCGGCAAGCTGTACGAGTCCAAGCACCCGGGCTCCAAGTCCAGCGTCCTGCCCACGCAGGACATCGCCGGCAAGCTCCAGCCGCGCTTCAACGCCGGCAGCCCGCCGGACGTCATCGACGACTCGGGCGCCCAGCAGATCAAGCTGGACGTCCTGCAGAAGAGCGGTCAGCTCGCGGACCTCACCCCGCTGCTCGACGCGCCCTACATCGACGACCCGAGCAAGAAGATCCGCGACGTGCTCCAGCCCGGCACGATCGAGACCGGCACGCTCGACGGCAAGATGTACTCGCTGAGCTACATCTACACCGTGTTCGGCCTGTGGTACTCCGGCAAGCTGTTCAAGGACAAGGGCTGGACCGAGCCCAAGACGTGGGCCGACTTCATCTCCCTTTCCGCGGAGATCAAGAAGGAGAAGATCGCGCCCTTCTGTCACCAGGGCAAGTACCCGTACTACATCAACGTCGCGATCATGGACCTCATCGCCAAGAACGGCGGCCTGGAGCTCCAGAAGCGCATCGACACGATGGACCCGACGGCCTGGGACGACCCGGCCGTCAAGGCGGGCATCGAGGCGGTCTACGAGATCGTGGACAAGAACTACCTGCTGCCCGGCACCAACGGTCTGACCCACATCGAGTCGCAGACCGCGTGGAACCAGTACAAGGCCGCCTTCATCCCGTGCGGCTCCTGGCTGGAGAACGAGCAGATGAAGGCCACCCCGAGCGACTTCGACATGAAGTTCATGCCGATGCCGTCGCTCACGGGCGACAAGCTGCCCTTCGAGGCGATCCGGGCGGGCGCGGGCGAGCCGTTCATCGTCCCGGAGAAGGCCAAGAACAAGGCCGGCGGCCTGGAGTTCCTGCGCATGATGCTGACGAAGGAGGGCTCCGGCAAGTTCGCCGCCGCCGCCAACTCCCTCACCGTCCTCAAGGACGGCGTCGGCTCCGACGTCCAGCTCCGTCCGGGTACCGCGTCGACCGTGACCGCGCTGAGCGCTGCCGGTGCGAACACGTTCAACTACAACTACCCGAACACCAACAGCGAGTTCGATGTCGCCCTGCAGAACCTGAGCGGTGAGCTGATGGCCAAGCGCCTCACCCCCGCCCAGTGGATCTCGAAGGCCAAGGCGCTCGCGGCCAAGGCCAAGAAGGCCTGACCCAGCGACGTCGTGCGGTGCGGGGGCCGGAATCCGTCCGGCCCCCGCACCGGCATAGCCCCTCGATCAGGAGCAGGATCCATGCAGCATCGCAAATACCCCTTCATTGTGGGCTTCCTCATCGTCCCGATCGTCCTGTATGTGACGTTCGTGATCTGGCCGTATCTTCAGACGATCGGCTACTCGCTCACGGACTGGAAGGGCGAGTCCCAGACCTTCAACTTCGTGGGCCTGGACAACTACACGACCCTGTTCCACGACTCCGTCTTCAGAACCGCGTTGTGGCACAACATCCTGCTGCTGATCTTCCTGCCGGTGATCACCATCCTGCTGGCGCTGTTCTTCGCCTTCATGGTGAACGTGGGCGGTCGCAGCACGGCGGGCGGTGTCCAGGGCGTCCGCGGCGCCGGGATCTACAAGGTCGTCTACTTCTTCCCGCAGGTCCTGTCGGTCGCGATCCTGATCGTGCTGTTCGGCGCGGTCTACCGCAGTGACTCGGCCGGTCTGCTCAACGGCGTCCTGGTGAAGCTGCACCTGGAGGACGCCAACAACCCCATCGAGTGGCTGAACGACCCCAACCTCGTGCTCTGGTGCCTGCTGGCGATCCAGGTCTGGGCGGGCGTCGGCTTCTACCTCGTGCTGTTCTCCGCGGCGATGCAGTCCATCCCCAAGGACATCTACGAGGCCGCGCTGCTCGACGGCGCGGGCCGCTCGCAGACCTTCTTCAAGGTCACCCTCCCGCTGCTGTGGGACAGCGTGCAGACCTCGTGGGTGTACATCTCGATCTTCGCGATGGACTTCTTCGCCCTGGTCTCCGGACTGACCCCCGGAACCGGCTACGGCGGTGGTCCCGACCACCACAGCGAGGTCATGGCGACCTACCTGATGCGCAACTTCCTGTCCTTCGGCAAGAGCGGTTACGCCTGCGCACAGGGCGTGATCATCATGCTGGTGACCTTGATCGTTTCCGCTGTCACGCTGCGGGTCTCCCGCCGTGACCGCATCGAGTTCTGAGCGGGGAAGCACCATGACCTCACCCATCACCGAGGCGCAGTCCGGCGGACTGCTGGGCCAGGTACCCGCTCAGGGCGGGCCCGGCAAGAAGCGCAAGGGCAAGGGAGCGGAGGAGGCCGGCTACGACGGAGCCGGCGGCCGGGTGCTCAACGTCTTCTCGCACGGCTTCCTTGCGGTCTGGGCGATCATGATCATCCTGCCACTGGCATGGATCATCCTCAGCTCGTTCAAGAACAACAGCGAGATCGGCTCCAGCGCGTGGTCCTGGCCCTCGCACTTCACCTTCGGCGCGTTCAGCCGCGCCTGGGACAAGGGCATCGGCGACTTCTTCCTGAACACCGTGATCGTGATGGTGTTCTCGGTGCCGCTGACCATGCTCTTCGGCTCGATGGTCGCCTACGTGCTGGCCCGGTACGAGTTCCCCGGCAACAGGTTCATCTACTTCCTGTTCGTCGGCGGCGCGATGTTCCCGTACTTCCTCGCGCTGGTCCCGCTGTTCTTCATGGTGAAGAACCTCGGCATGCTGAACACGTACCAGGGTCTGATCCTGGTGTACGTCGCCTACTCGCTGCCGTTCACGACCTTCTTCATGCACTCGTTCTTCAAGACGCTGCCAACGGCCATCCATGAGGCGGCGGTGCTCGACGGCGCCTCGCACACCCGGACGTTCTTCCAGGTGATGGTGCCGATGGCCAAGCCCGGTCTGCTGAGCGTCGGCATCTTCAACGTGCTCGGGCAGTGGAATCAGTACATCCTGCCGGTCACGCTGATGCAGCCGCAGACCAGCACCGACAAGGACCACTCCATGCTGGCCCAGGGCCTGGTGAACCTCGCGCTGTCGCAGGGGTACTCGGGCGACTACCCGGCGCTGTTCGCCGGCATGGTGATCGCGATGCTGCCGGTGCTGGTGGTGTACCTGTCCTTCCAGCGCCAGGTCCAGGCCGGACTCACCGCGGGCACCCTGAAGTAGCCCACGGCGGCGCCCCCGAGCGCCGTTGAGCAGGCCGTACGCCGCGAGGAGCGGCTCCGCGAGGGCGCGGAGCCGCTCCTCGGCGTTCGCGACCGATTCGCATAACGGTGTGGCTCTCCCCCTTGACGGGACATCACCCCAAACACTCAACTTAGAGTTCACATGTTGTAGACGACGGGGTCTCACCGATGTGGCAGGTACGACATCGGTCCGGGTCCCCGTCCGTGCGGGCAGCCGGGACGCTCCGGCTGCCGGGCAGGAGTGGATGTCGTGGTCGAGACTCCGGGATCGCAGTCGTCGCTGCACCGGGCCAACCTGGAACGCGTCGTGCGTGCCGTACGGCTGGCCGGGTCACTCACCCAGGCGGAGATCGCGCGCAGCACCGGCCTGTCGGCCGCGACGGTCTCCAACATCGTCCGCGAACTGCGGGACAACGGCACGGTGCAGGTGACGTCGACCTCCTCGGGTGGTCGGCGGGCCCGCAGCGTGGCGCTGTCCGGTGACGCCGGCATCGTCGTAGGAGTCGATTTCGGCCATTCGCATCTCCGGGTCGCGGTCGGCAATCTGGCCCATCAGGTGCTGGCCGAGCAGTCCGAGCCGATCGACGTGGACGCCTCCGCCTCCCAGGGCTTCGACCGCGCCGAGCAACTCGTCGCGCGGCTGGTGGAGTCCACCGGGATCAACCCCGACAAGGTGCTCGGGGTGGGTCTGGGCGTGCCGGGGCCGATCGACGTGGAGTCCGGGACGCTCGGTTCGACCGCGATCCTGCCCGGCTGGAGCGGTATCAACCCCCGCCAGGAGCTGACCGACCGGCTCGGTGTGCCGGTCCAGGTGGACAACGACGCGAATCTGGGCGCACTGGGCGAGTTGGTCTGGGGCGGCGGCCGGGGCGTGAAGGACCTGGCGTACATCAAGGTCGCCAGCGGCGTCGGCGCGGGCCTGGTGATCGACGGCAGGATCTACCGCGGACCGGGGGGCACGGCGGGTGAAATCGGCCACATCACCCTCGACGAGTCGGGTCCGGTGTGCCGGTGCGGCAACCGCGGCTGCCTGGAGACCTTCACCGCCGCGCGCTATGTGCTCGAACTCCTGCGCGGCAGCCACGGAGATGGCCTAACGGTCCCGAAGATGGTGCAGCTCGCACGCGAGGGCGACCCCGGCTGCCGTCGCGTGATCGGGGACGTGGGCCGCCACATAGGCATGGGCGTGGCCAGTCTGTGCAACCTCTTGAACCCCAGCAGGGTCGTGCTGGGCGGGGACTTGGCCGAGGCGGGGGAGCTGGTGCTCGGCCCGATAAGGGAGTCCGTGTCGCGGTACGCGATCCCCAGTGCCGCCCAACGGCTGTCCGTGGTGCCCGGGTCGCTGGGTGCCCGTGCGGAGGTTTTGGGGGCACTTGCCCTGGTGCTGAGTGAGATGGGTGATTCTACACTGTTGGATGGTAATACTCCGGTTGATACACCCGCCTTTTCGGCATAACTGAGCGTTCACACAGCTAACGAAACGGGTCGTTGCCATCTCGTTAAGTGTTTACTTCTTGACGGCATGGCGTCAGCCGGAGTTGACTCACGAGCACCTCGGCCGCGGTGTTGCGGCCCTGTCAGGGAGGCAACCTCACATGAACGCAATGACGCGTCGAATCGCCGTCGGGACGGTCGCTGTTTCGATCGCGCTCACGATGGCCGCTTGTGGCAAGGCGGGCGACAAGTCGTCCGACAGCAGCAAGGACAAGACCATCGGCCTGCTGCTCCCGGAGAACGCGACCACCCGGTACGAGAAGTTCGACCGGCCCCTGATCGAGGCGAAGGTCAAGGAGCTGTGCTCCGACTGCAAGGTCGACTACGCCAACGCCGCCGGTGACCCCGCCAAGCAGGCGCAGCAGGTCAGCAGCATGATCGCCAAGGGCGTCAAGGTTCTCATCCTGGACGCGCAGGACTCGGTCGGCATCCAGTCCTCGGTCCAGGCCGCGGTCGACAAGGGCATCAAGGTCGTCGCGTACGACCGCCTCGCGCAGGGCCCGGTCTCGGCCTACGTCTCCTACGACAACGAGAAGATCGGCGAGCTCCAGGGCCAGGCGCTGCTCAACGCCATGGGCGCCGACGCCAAGCCGACCTCGAAGATCGTCATGATCGACGGCGACCCGGCCGACCCGAACGCCGCCTCCTTCAAGGCCGGCGCCCACAAGATCCTCGACGGCAAGGTGAACATCGCCTACGAGCAGTCGGGTCTGTGGAAGGACACCGTCGCCAACCAGAAGGTCACCGCGGCGATCACCCAGCTCGGCAAGGCCAACATCAAGGGCGTCTACTCGGCCAACGACGGCATGGCCGGCGGTATCGCCACCGCCCTCAAGGGCGCCGGCATCAACCCGCCGCTGACCGGCCAGGACGCCGAACTGCCCGGCATCCAGCGGATCCTCGCGGGCACCCAGGCCGCGACGATCTACAAGGCGTACCAGCCGGAGGCCGACGCCACCGCCCAGATCGCGGTCGCGCTGCTCGAGGGCAAGGACTTCAAGGACGTCGCCGACACCACCGCCAAGAGCGGCTCGGGCCAGACGGTCCCCGCCCACCTCATCGGCGCCGTCGCGGTGACCAAGGAGAACATCAAGGACACGGTCATCAAGGACAAGCTGTACACCGTGGCCCAGATCTGCACCGCCGAGTTCGCCCAGGCGTGCAAGGACGCGGGCATCCAGTAGTACCCAGGGCCTCGGCCCGCCCCCGAAAGACCTGTCCGGTGCCCCGCCCCCACCATTCCACCCCGCTGCCGGGGCGGGGCACCGGACGGAAACGCTTCCGGGGTAGAGCGTTCGGGGAAGGGGTATGAGCCCGTTCCCCGTTGACTGATGTCATCCCAGTGCTTTATTGCACGTCCCCCGCGGCTGTCCCCCCAGTACGCGGCATCCCCGCCGGTCAGGCGGCGAAGGAGATGGTTCACGTGTCCGCTACGCCCGTGCTGGCGTTGCGCGGAGTCTCCAAGCGATTCGGTGCGGTTCAGGCCCTCACCGATGTCGAGTTGGAGGTCCACGCCGGAGAGGTTGTCGCCCTGGTGGGCGACAACGGAGCCGGTAAGTCCACACTGGTCAAGACGATCGCCGGTGTGCACCCCATCGACGAAGGCGTCATCGAATGGGAGGGCAAGGCGGTCAGCATCAACCGGCCGCAGGACGCCCAGAGCCTCGGCATCGCCACCACGTACCAGGACCTCGCGCTCTGCGACAACCTCGACGTGGTCGGCAACCTCTATCTCGGACGGGAGATCCTCCGGGTCGGAGTGCTCGACGAGGTCACGATGGAAAGGCGTGCGCGCGAGCTGCTCAACACGCTGTCCATCCGGATCCCCAGCGTGCGGATCCCGATCGCCAGCCTCTCCGGCGGTCAGCGGCAGGTCGTGGCCATCGCCCGCGCCCTGATCGGCGAGCCGAAGGTCGTCATCCTCGACGAGCCCACCGCCGCCCTCGGCGTCGAGCAGACCGCCCAGGTCCTCGACCTGGTCGAGCGGCTGCGCGAGCGCGGCCTCGGCGTGATTCTGATCAGCCACAACATGGCTGACGTGACGGCGGTCGCGGACACCGTCCACGTGCTGCGCCTGGGCAGGAACAACGGGTCCTTCCCGGTCAAGGGCACCACGAACGAGCAGATCATCGCGGCCATCACCGGAGCCACGGACAACGCCGTGACCCGCCGTCAGTCGCGCAATGTGGAGGCGGCGAAGTGAGCGACAAGACCACCCTGTCGAAGGCCGACGAGGAGCCGCCGGCCGCTCCGGTCGACGAAATGGCCCCGGCCGCGGTCGAGGTCATCGACCCCCGGCTGCTGGTCCGCCAAGAGGGCTTCAAGGGCTACATCACCGAGTTCAAGCGCAAGCTCAAGGGCGGTGAACTGGGCTCGCTGCCCGTCATCGTCGGCCTGATCATCATCTGGACCGTGTTCCAGCTGAAGGACAGCCTGTTCCTCAGCTCGACCAACATGGTCAACATCAGCTACTTCCTGGCCGCCACCGGCATGATCGCGGTCGGCCTGGTCTTCGTGCTGCTGCTCGGTGAGATCGACCTGTCGGTCGCCTCCGTCAGCGGTCTGTCGGCCGCGATCTTCGCGATCTTCTCCACCACACACGGCATGAACATGTGGCTGGCGATGATCCTCACGGTCCTCACCGGCATCGGCATCGGCGCGATCCACGGCTTCTTCTTCGCCAAGATCGGCGTCCCCGCCTTCGTGGTCACCCTCGCGGGCAACCTCGGCTGGAACGGCCTGATGCTGTGGCTGCTCGGCTCCACCGGCTCGCTGTCCATCCAGGACAAGGGCCCGATGCACATCCTGGGCCAGCGCTCCTTCTTCATGGACCAGGACATCGCCGGCGCCTACATCCTGGCGACCGTCGGTGTCGTCGCGCTGCTCGCCGGTTCGCTGATCGAGCAGACCCGCCGCCGCAAGGCGGGCGTCCCGTTCCGCCCCACCAGCGAGATCGCGCTGCGCACCGTCGCCCTGGCCGTCGTGGCCTACGTGGCCGCGTACGTGCTCAACAAGTCCGCCGGTGTGCCGAACGCCCTGGTGATCTTCCTGGTCGCCCTGGTGATCTGCGACTTCGTCCTTCGCCGCACGCCCTTCGGCCGCAAGGTCTTCGCGGTCGGCGGCAGCATCGAGGCCGCCCGCCGCGCCGGTATCAACGTGGCGCTGATCCGGATCGCGGTCTTCGCGATCTCCGGCGGCTTCGCCGCCATCGGCGGTCTCTTCCTGGCCGCCCAGACCTACACCGCGACGCTCGCCGCCGGTACCGGCAACCTGCTGATGCTGGCGATCGCCGCCGCGGTCATCGGCGGCACCAGTCTCTTCGGCGGTCGCGGCAACGTCTGGTCGGCGCTGCTCGGCATGCTGGTCATCCAGTCCATCCAGACCGGACTCGACCTGCTCAACATGAACACCTCGATCCAGTACATGATCACCGGCGCCGTTCTGCTCGCCGCCGTGGTCATCGACTCGGTCTCGCGCCGTACGCAGAAGACCTCCGGCCGCGCGTAGCGGCACCGCGTACGACGGCGGCGCGCGTAACGGCTCGTAACAACGCGGGCGGACACGCGCACCGCGGCAGCACCTCGAACCGCCGGGCGGACCTGGAAATCCAGGTCCGCCCGGCGGTTCGCCGTTGCCGTGCCGTGACATACATCGCACAGGGCGGCCGACAGCCTTGGAACCGGAAGATTAGACTCGTCGGATCGGCCGTATCGAAGCGATCCGGCCGTGTCGGCGTCCACGTCGGCAAAACCGTGGGACAGACCTTCGACAGGTGCCGACAGGTACCGACAGGCAGCAGAGGGAGGAACGGGTGGCAGTGCTGACCCGTATCAACGGACCGCGCGACCTCGACCGGCTCAGCCAGCAGCAGCTCGTGGAGCTGGCGGGCGAGATCCGTGCCTTCCTCGTCGACGCGGTGTCCAAGACCGGCGGGCACCTCGGCCCCAACCTCGGTGTGGTCGAGCTGACCATCGCCCTGCACCGCACCTTCCACTCGCCCGTCGACCGGATCCTCTTCGACACCGGCCACCAGGCGTACGTGCACAAACTGCTCACCGGACGCAAGGACTTCGCGAAGCTCAAGAGCAAGGGCGGCCTGTCCGGCTACCCGTCGCGCGCCGAGTCCGAGCACGACGTGATCGAGAACAGCCACGCCTCCACCGTCCTCGGCTGGGCCGACGGTCTCGCCAAGGCCAACGAGGTGCTGGGCCGCACCGACCACGTGGTCGCCGTGATCGGCGACGGCGCGCTCACCGGCGGCATGGCCTGGGAGGCGCTGAACAACATCGCCGCCGCCCAGGACCGCCCGCTGATCATCGTCGTCAACGACAACGAGCGGTCCTACGCGCCCACCATCGGCGGCCTCGCGGACCACCTGGCGACCCTGCGCACCACCGACGGCTACGAGCGCTTCCTGTCCCGTACCAAGGACCTCCTGGAGCGCACCCCGCTGATCGGCCAGCCGCTCTACGAGACGCTGCACGGCGCGAAGAAGGGCCTGAAGGACTTCATCGCCCCGCAGGGCATGTTCGAGGACCTCGGCCTGAAGTACGTCGGCCCGATCGACGGCCACGACGTGGAGGCGCTGGAGTCCGCGCTGCTGCGCGCCAAGCGGTTCGGCGGCCCGGTCATCGTGCACTGCATCACCGAGAAGGGCCGCGGCTACAAGCCCGCCGAGCAGGACGAGGCAGACCGCTTCCACGGCATCGGCCCGATCCACCCCGACACCGGTCTGCCGGTCGCCGCCGCGGGCGCCGACTGGACGTCCGTCTTCGGTGACGAGATGGTCGCGCTCGGCAAGGAGCGCGACGACATCGTCGCCATCACCGCCGCGATGCTCCAGCCGGTCGGCCTGGAGAAGTTCGCCAAGGCGTTCCCCGACCGCGTCTACGACGTCGGCATCGCGGAACAGCACGGCGCGACCTCGGCCGCGGGTCTGGCCACCGGCGGCCTGCACCCGGTCTTCGCGGTCTACGCGACCTTCCTCAACCGCGCCTTCGACCAGGTCCTGATGGACGTGGCCCTGCACAAGTGCGGTGTCACCTTCGTCCTGGACCGGGCGGGCGTCACCGGCAGCGACGGCGCCTCGCACAACGGCATGTGGGACATGTCCATCCTCCAGGTCGTGCCGGGACTGCGGATCGCCGCCCCGCGCGACGCCGACCAGGTACGCGCCCAGCTCCGCGAGGCCGTCGCGGTGGACGACGCGCCGACCGTGGTGCGCTACTCCAAGGGCGCGGTCGGCCCGGCCGTCGCCGCCGTCGGCCGGATCGGCGGCATGGACGTGCTGCGCGAGCCGTCCGAGGGCGAGCGCCCCGACGTCCTGCTGGTCTCGGTCGGCGCCCTCGCGCCGATGTGCCTGGAGATCGCCGGGCTGCTGGACGCGCAGGGCATCACCACCACCGTGGTCGACCCGCGCTGGGTCAAGCCGGTGGACGAGGCGCTGCCCGGCCTTGCCGCCAAGCACCGCGTCGTGGTCACCGTCGAGGACAACGGGCGGGTGGGCGGCGTCGGTTCCGCCGTCGCGCAGGCGCTGCGCGACGCGGAGGTGGACGTGCCGCTGCGCGACTTCGGCATCCCGCAGCGCTTCCTCGACCACGGATCGCGCAAGGACGTGATGGCCGACATCGGGCTCACCGCGCCCGACATCGCCCGCCAGGTGACCGGCCTGGTCGCCACCATCGACGGCCGCTTCGCGGACGACGCGGACCACGCGCGCGAGATCGCCCGCGACTGATCCCACCGCCCGCCCGCCCCTCGCCGGGGACACGGCGGCGCACCCGTACGACGCGGGGGTCCACCCATACGGGTGGACCCCCTCTTCCATCGGCGTACGCGTAGGCGCGCCTATTCGGGTGAGACGGACCTCCGGAGTGCAGTAACGCAGTAGCGGCTGCCGACCGACGGAATCGACCGGCCGAACCGACCGGCCGCCGGACGATCTGGAGGTGTGACGGTGGACACCGACACGCGTGACGACACGGCCCCCCGACCCCGGGGGGTGTTCCGCACCAAGAGCATCGAACAGTCGATCGCGGACACCGAGGAGCCGGAACACGGCCTGCGCAAGGAGCTGTCCGCGCTCGACCTGATCGTCTACGGGGTCGGCGTCATCGTCGGCACCGGCATCTTCGTGGTCACCGGCTCGGTCGCCAAGGACTACGCGGGGCCCGCCGTCGCGCTCGCCTTCATCGTCTCCGCGATCGTCTGCGGGCTGGCCGGGCTCTGCTACGCCGAGTTCGCCTCGACCGTGCCGGTGGCCGGATCGGCGTACACCTTCAGCTACGCCTCCATCGGCGAACTGCCCGCCTGGATCATCGGCTGGGACCTGATCCTCGAACTGGCGCTGGGCGCGGGCGTGGTGGCGGGCGGCTGGTCAGGCTACATGGCCAATCTGCTGTCGCACTTCGGCATCGACATCCCCAAGGTCCTCACCCACGACGGCGGCGGCTTCGGCTTCGACCTGCTGGCCGCGGTGCTGGTGCTGGTGCTCACCGGCATCGTGATGGCCGGAATGAAGCTGTCCGCGCGGGTCACCACGCTGATCGTCGCCGTCAAGGTGACCGTGGTGCTGCTGGTGATCTTCGCCGGGCTCTTCTTCGTCACCGGCAGCAACTACCACCCGTTCCTCCCGGCGTCGAAGGCCAACACCGGCAGCGGCTCCGACCTGCACGCGCCGCTGGTGCAGATGATCTTCGGCTTCACCCCGTCCTCGTTCGGCGTGATGGGCATCTTCTCCGCCGCCGCCGTGGTCTTCTTCGCCTTCATCGGCTTCGACATCGTCGCCACCGCCGCCGAGGAGACCAAGAAGCCGCAGCGGGACATGCCGCGCGGCATCCTCGGGTCGCTGGTGATCTGCACCGTGCTGTACGTGGCGGTCTCGCTCGTCGTCACTGGCATGCAGAAGTACTCGGAGCTGGACACCACCGCGCCGCTGGCGTCCGCCTTCAAGTCCGTCGGCGCGCCCTTCTGGTCCGGCCTGATCAGCTTCGGCGCGGCCGTCGGCCTGACCTCCGTGGTGATGATCCTGCTGATGGGCCAGACCCGGGTGTTCTTCGCGATGAGCCGCGACGGGCTGCTGCCGCGCGCCTTCTCCCAGGTGCACCCGAAGTTCGGCACCCCCTACCGCACCACGGTGCTGCTCGGCGTGATCGTCGCGCTGATCGCCGGATTCTTCACCGTCGGCGAACTGGAGGAGATGGTCAACGTCGGGACGCTCTTCGCGTTCGTCGTCGTCGCCATCGGCGTCGTCGTGCTCCGCCACACGCGCCCCGACCTGCCGCGCGCCTTCCGCGCCCCCTGGGTGCCCGTCCTGCCGGTGGCCTCGGTGTGCGCGTCCCTGTGGCTGATGCTCAACCTCAGCGTGGAGACCTGGCTCCGGTTCGCCGTATGGATGGTGATCGGCTTCGTCATCTACTTCGGCTACGGCCGCTCCCACAGCAGGCTGGGCCGCGGGCGCTAAGTGCAGCCGACGAGCGCGGTACTGCCGGCGCGGCCGGCCGTACCGGTGGCCGTACCCGCGGGTGCCCCCGGCCGCCGCGACCGGCGCTACTGGTCGCGGCTGGCCGCCCTGCTCGCGGCGCTCACCGTCCTGCTGCGCCTGCCGTCCTTCGCCCGCCCGGTGTGGAATCCCGACGAGGGCTATCTGGCCGTCCAGGCGCGGCTGCTGGCGCACGGCGGGGTGCTGTACGACACGGTGGTCGACCGCAAGCCGCCGCTGCTGCCGTGGCTGTACCAGGGGCTCTTCGCGGTCTTCGGCGACGGCTCGCTGTGGCCGCCGCGCACGGCCGCGCTGCTGGCGCACCTGGCGACCGCGCTGCTGCTGGCCGCGGTCGCCCGCCGCCGCTGGGGCGACCGGTCGGGGGCGGCGGCGGGCGCGGGATACCTGCTGCTGTCGGTCGGC
The DNA here is from genome assembly GCF_044741185.1 of Streptomyces sp. NPDC088197. Lineage (NCBI taxonomy): Bacteria > Bacillati > Actinomycetota > Actinomycetes > Kitasatosporales > Streptomycetaceae > Streptomyces > Streptomyces sp. NPDC088197. The sequence continues at coordinate 62,089 of NZ_JBIUSD010000017.1, read as the reverse complement.
CTCGCGCCCGAGGACACCCTGGCGGCCACCTTCGAGGTCTTCATACTCCCGTGGACCGCCGCCGCCGTCTGGTGCGCCGACCGCTCCCGCTGGGGACTGGCGGGCGTGGCCGTGGCGGGCGCGGCCCTGACCAAGCAGACCGGCGCGGTGATACTGCTCCCGGTGGCCTGGACGCTGTGGCGGGCGGCGCGGGCCGGACGCGCCCCGGCGCTCGCGGGCGCGCTGCGGCTCTGCCTCGGCTTCGCGCTGCCGGTCGGCGCGGTGGCCCTGCTGACCGGACCCGGCCGCTTCCTGTTCTGGACGGTCACCGGCTCCGCCGAGTACGTCTCGCCGCGCGGCGCCTGGCTGACCGGGCTGAGCCGGGCGGCGGGCGGCGCCAGCGTCCTGGCGGTGGCCGCCGCCGGAATGCTGCTGGCCGCGGGCGCCGCCTGGGCGCTGCGCCGCCGCCCGGTCCCCGCCGACCTGTGGGTGTGGCTGGCCGCCTCCGGGGTCGCCGTGGTCTCCGGCTTCCAGTTCTACGGCCACTACTTCCTCCAGATGGTGCCCCCGCTGGTGCTGATCGGCGTGGCCGCCGTCCGCGCGCTGCCCCGGCTGCGCGCCGCCGTCACCTGCTGGACGGTCCTGGCCTGCGCCGGATTCCTGGTCTGGGACCTGGCCGCGCCGAGCCGCGAGCTGGACCACGCGGTCGCCGTCGCCGCCGCGGTCCGCGCGCACACCGCGCCCGACGACCGCGTCCTGGTGTGGGGCATACACCCCGAGACGTACTGGTTCGCCGACCGGCGGCCCGCCAGCCGCTATCTGACCGCGGGCTTCCTCACCAACTTCAGCGGCGGGCGCGGCGGGGTCCGGGTGGGGGAGCGGTACGCGGTCCCCGGCGCCTGGCGTGCCTTCGGCGCGGAATTCTCCGCGCACCCGCCCGCGCTGGTGGTCGACGACTCCCGCGGCGACCCGTACGCGATCTCGCGCACGCCGACCCTGCGTGACCTGCTGGGTTCCGGCTACCGGCGGGTGGCGAGGGTCGACGGCGCGGTCGTCTGGGCGCGCGAGGCCGCAGGACCGGCCGGGCGCGGCGGCGCCCATGGGGGACCGGCTGGACGTGGCGCATGGGGGCGATGGTAAAAAGGCGCGAGAGCTGGTGCGGCAATATCGAGGTGGCGTTGTCATGACGGAGTCCAAGGGACCCGGGAACCAGGACCGTGCGAAGGACGGGGGGAGCAAGCCCAAGCGCAAGTCCCTCCTGGACCGGGTACGGCCCTACGCGGTCGGCACGACCGCGATCGTGGTGGTCTTCGGCGGGTCCGCGCTGATCGGCCAGCACGTACGCAGCACCAAGGACGACAAGGTGCGCGAGCCCTCGGGCGTCATCGCCGCGCCCATCGTGCCCACGGGCCCGGTGGACACCGCGTCGCCCAGCCCCAGCGCCGCCCCCACGGGCCCCAAGCTCGGCCTGCCGGTGCGGCCGTCCGTGCCGGTCACGATCACGATCTTCGTGGACCTGCGCAGCCCCGACTCCAAGGCGTTCGCCGACGAGTACCAGGCCACGCTGACGCAGTTGCTGACGACCGGCCAGGCGGAGCTCCAGTACCGCCTGGTGACCGCCTCCGACCAGCAGTACGGCGGCGAGGGCTCCAAGACCGCGGCCAACGCGGCGGCGTGCGCGCAGGACCAGAGCCGCTTCACGCAGTTCATGAAGGAGGTCTGGAAGCACCAGCCGGACCCGAAGAGCGACACGCTGACCCACCTGAACTTCCTGAAGGAACTGGCCGTCAAGGCCGGGAAGATCAAGCTCAGCACCTTCGAGCCGTGCCTGGAGCAGGGCGACCACAACGGCTGGGTGCAGCAGTCGCAGAACGACTTCGCGAAGTCCGACCTCGGCTCGATCCCGGTGGTGGAGATCAACGGCACGCCGGTCAAGGACGTGCACTCCACGCTGACCCCGCAGAAGCTGCGCAAGATGGTGCTCGCCGAGGCCAAGCGCGTGATCGCGGTGCAGGCCACGCCGTCGGACACGCCCGCGCTGCTGGGCTGACGGACTGTCGGATTTCTCCGGCCGCTCCGTCTTCCGCACCGCGGTAGCTCCGCTGTCCCGCCGCTCCCCGCGGTCGGGTGTTTCGTGCCTTTGAATCATCGGTATGTCAGATTTCGTCAACTTTTAGGCGAAATCGGGTACTGAAGGCATGTGACACCCGATCACGGAGGAGTGGTGCGCATGTCCATACCGGTGTTCGATGACGTCGAACCGCTGCCCGCCTGCGGTTGCGAGGAGTGCGCCCGACGGCGCCTCACCGACTCGATGGCGCGCGACACCGGTGGACCGGCCACCGGCGCGACGACCCGTGTGGTGGTCGTGGCCGCCGCCGCGGGCACCGCGCTGGGCAGCGCCGCCGGAGCGGTCGCCGCCGTGCCCGTGCCGTCGGAGGCCACCGCCTTCACCACGGGCCACGCCGCGCTCGCCGCCGCCCCCGCCACGGTCCCGGCCGCCACCCCCCTGCGGCTCACCCGCGACCAGATCATCCAGCGCGCCCGCACCTGGGCGGACGCCAAGGTGCCGTACAGCATGACCGCGTACTGGAAGGACGGGTACCGGCAGGACTGCTCCGGCTTCGTCTCCATGGCCTGGGGTCTGGGCAGCAGCGCCTGGACCGGCAGTCTGGCCGGCTACGGCGTCCGGATCACCAAGGACGAGCTGATGCCCGGTGACATCCTGCTCTTCCACAACGCCGCCGACCCCGAACACGGGTCGCACACGGTCATCTTCGACGGCTGGGTGGACGACGCGCACACCGCGTACACCGGCTACGAGCAGACGGTCCCGGCCACCCGGGTCCAGACCACGCCGTACGCATACTGGTCCAATTCCGGGAAATACATTCCCTACCGGTACAAGTATCTGGCGGGTGGCAGCAGTTCGGGATCGGGGTCCGGTGGGTCGTCGTCGGGTTCCACGGCCTTCCCCGGCACGTCCGCCTTCGGCCCCGGCGCCGACAACGCCAACGTCACCCGGCTCGGCACCATGCTGGTCGGCCGCGGCGCCAGCTCGTACTACAAGGTCGGTCCCGGACCGAAGTGGAGCGAGTCCGACCGCGGCGCGACCAGCGCCTTCCAGCGCGCCCAGGGCTGGTCGGGCAGCGACGCGGACGGGCTGCCCGGCCCCACGACCTGGTCGTACCTCGTCCAGGACAAGGGCCGCGACATCTCCGGCGCCCCGCGGGCCTCCGGCGGCACCCCCGCCAAGGCCCCGGCCTACCCCGGCGCGGGCGCCTTCCGGCCCGGCCAGACCAACGACTCGGTACTCGCCCTCGGCAAACGGCTCGTCGCCAAGGGCTTCGGCAAGAACTACACGGTGGGCCCCAGCCGTACATGGGGCGAGGCAGACCGGCGCAATGTCGAGGCGTTCCAGCGGTCCCTGGGCTGGACCGGGCGCGACGCGGACGGCTACCCCGGCCCCGAGACCTGGAGACGACTGTTCACGTGACGACATCTTCCACCGCCGCCGGGACGGGGCTGCCGGAGCAGACCCGCCCGGCCGCCCACAGCGGCGGCACCGAAGTCCACCCCGCCCCCGCCGCCCCGCCGGAGCTCGTCGAACGGCCGGGGCCCTGCCTGCCCGGCTGGACCGCGACCGCCGTCGTGCTCGCCGCGACCGTCGGCGTCTGCTGGCTGCTGTGGCGCGCGGGCGTCCTGCCCGCCGACGTCGCCGGCCGCCCCCTGCTGCCGCCCCCGCCCGGCGGCGGCTCCGCCAGCGGCCTGTGGAGCGGCGTCCTGCTGCTCGCCGCGGTCGCCGCCTTCGCCGCGGGCGGCCTCACCAGAGGCCGCAACGGCAGCGTCTGGGTGCTCACCCGGCACGGCTCCTACCGCGGCACGGTCCGCCGTACCGGCCTGCTCTGGATCAGCCCGCTGCTCACCCGCCGCAGGCTCGACGTGTCGCTGCGGCACTGGCGCAGCCGCCCGATCGACGCGGTCGACGCCAACGGCACCCCGCTCCAGCTCAGCGTCCTGCTGGTGTGGCGGGTCAGGGACACCGCCAAGGCGGCCTTCGCCGTCGACGACCACAACCTCTTCCTGCGCGAGCAGGTCGAGGCCGCCGTCGCGCTGGCCGTCTCCCGGCACCCGGCCGACGACTTCCGGGGCGCCGCGCCCACCCTGCGCGACAGCGAACGGCTCGGCGACCACCTCACCAAGCTGATCGCCGCCGACCAGCGCCCGGTCGGCATCGAGGTCTTCTCGGCCACCCCGGTCCGCCTCGACTACGCCCCCGAGGTCGCCGCGGCCATGCGGCGCGCCCAGATTTCCGCGCTGGACGCCAAACACCGCAGAGCCGTACTCGACGACGTCCTGGCCACCGTCGCCGAGACCGTCCGCGGCATCACCGAGCGCGGCCTCGTGCAGCTCGACGACTACGAACGCAAGGCGCTGGTACGGGACCTGACGGTGGCGCTGTGCACGACCGTGCCGAAGAAGTGAGCCGCGCCGGGACCCGCGTGAGCTGAGCCGGAACGGCGAAGCGCCGGACGGCCCCCTGACATCGGGGCCGTCCGGCGCTTCGCCGCGTCCGTCCTAGGCGGGGACGCTCGCCACGCCAGGCGCCAGGAACGGCTTGCCGTTCACCCGCTGGGACACGCCCTCGCGGTCCAGGTACGGGGTGACGCCGCCCAGGTGGAAGGGCCAGCCCGCGCCGGTGATCAGGCACAGGTCGATGTCCTGCGCCTCGGCCACCACGCCCTCGTCAAGCATCAGGCCGATCTCCTGCGCGACGGCGTCCAGCACCCGGTCGCGCACCTGCGCCTCGGTGAGCACCGAGTCGCCCTGCTTGAGCAGCGCGGCGACCTCGGGGTCCAGCTCCGGCACGCCGGAGTCGTAGACGTAGAAGCCGCGCTTGCCCGCCTTGACCACGGCCGCCAGATTCTCCGAGACGGTGAAGCGGTCGGGGAAGGCGCCGTGCAGCGTCTCGGAGACGTGCAGACCGATGGCCGGGCCGACCAGTTCGAGCAGCACCAGCGGCGACATCGGCAGGCCGAGCGGCTCGACGGCCTTCTCCGCGACGGCGACCGGCGTGCCCTCGTCGATGACGTTCTGGATCTCGCCCATGAAGCGGGTCAGGATGCGGTTGACGACGAACGCCGGGGCGTCCTTGACCAGCACTGCGGTCTTCTTCAGCTTCTTCGCCACGCCGAAGGCGGTGGCCAGCGACGCGTCGTCGGTCTGCTCGGCGCGGACGATCTCCAGCAGCGGCAGCACCGCGACCGGGTTGAAGAAGTGGAAGCCGACGACCCGCTCCGGGTGCTCCAGCTTCGAGGCCATCTCGGAGACCGACAGCGAGGAGGTGTTGGTGGCCAGGATCGCGTCCGGGCGCACCACCGCCTCCAGCTCCGCGAAGACCTGCTGCTTGACGCCCATCTCCTCGAAGACGGCCTCGATGACGAAGTCCGCGTCACCGAAGGCGGTCGCCTTGTCCAGGTGACCGGAGACCAGCGCCTTGAGGCGGTTGGCCTTGTCCTGGCCGACGCGGCCCTTGGCGAGCAGCTTGTCGATCTCGCCGTGGACGTAACCCACGCCCTTGTCGATCCGCGCCTGGTCGATGTCGGTCAGCACGACCGGCACCTCCAGGCGGCGGGCGAAGAGCAGCGCGAGCTGCGAGGCCATCAGGCCCGCGCCGACCACGCCGACCTTGGACACCGGGCGGGCCAGCGACTTGTCGGGCGCGCCCGCCGGGCGCTTGCCGCGCTTCTGCACCAGGTTGAAGGCGTAGATGCCGCTGCGCAGTTCGCCGCCCATGATGAGGTCGGCCAGCGCCGCGTCCTCGGCGTCGAAGCCCTGCCGCAGATCGCCGTTCTTCGCCGCGGCGATGATGTCCAGCGCGCGGTACGCGGCAGGGGCCGCCCCGTGCACCTTGCTGTCCGCGACGGCCCGGCCGCGGGCCACGGCCTGGTCCCACGCCTCGCCGCGGTCCACCTCGGCCCGGTCCACCTCCAGCTCGCCCTTGAGGACGGCCGCGGTCCAGGCCAGCGACTGCTCCAGGAAGTCCGCCGCCTCGAACAGCGCGTCGGCGATGCCCAGTTCGTACACCTGGGCGCCCTTGAGCTGACGGTTCTGGTTGAGCGAGTTCTCGATGATGACGGTGACCGCGCGGTCCGCGCCGATCAGGTTCGGCAGCAGTACGCAGCCGCCCCAGCCGGGCACCAGGCCGAGGAAGACCTCGGGGAGCGAGAAGGCGGGCAGCGAGGCCGACACCGTGCGGTAGGTGCAGTGCAGACCGACCTCGACACCGCCGCCCATGGCCGCGCCGTTGTAGTACGCGAAGGTCGGCACGGCCAGCGACTGGAGCCGCTTGAAGACCTCGTGGCCGCTCCTGCCGATGGTCAGCGCCTCGTCGCGCGTCCTGAGCACCTCGACGCCCTTGAGGTCGGCGCCGACCGCGAAGATGAACGGCTTGCCGGTGATGCCGACGCCGGTGATCGCGCCCTCCGCCGCCTCCTTCTCCACCTGGTCGAGCGCCGCGTCCAGGTGGGCCAGCGACTGCGGGCCGAAGGTGGTCGGCTTGGTGTGGTCCAGGCCGTTGTCCAGCGTGATCAGCGCGAAACGGCCCGCGCCCGGCAGCTCCAGGTGCCGCACCTGGGCCTGGGTGACGACCTCGCCGGGGAACCGCTCGGCCGCCCCCTTCAACAGCTCGGTGGTGCTGCTCACTTGGTGCCTCCGTCGAAGTGGGGGTTCTCCCAGATGACCGTGCCGCCCATGCCGAAGCCGACGCACATGGTGGTGATGCCGTAGCGCACGTGCGGCTGCTCCTCGAACTGCCGGGCGAGCTGCGTCATCAGCCGCACACCGGAGGAGGCCAGCGGGTGGCCGTAGGCGATGGCGCCGCCGTACTGGTTGACCCGCGGGTCGTCGTCGGCGATGCCGTAGTGGTCGAGCAGCGAGAGCACCTGGACGGCGAACGCCTCGTTGATCTCGAACAGGCCGATGTCGCCGATCGACAGACCGGCCTTGGCCAGCGCCTTCTCGGTCGCCGGGATCGGGCCGATGCCCATCACCTCGGGCTCGACACCCGCGAAGGCGTACGAGACCAGGCGCATCCGTACCGGCAGGTCCAGCTCCCTGGCGACGTCCTCCGCGGCGAGCAGCGAGGCGGTGGCGCCGTCGTTGAGACCGGCCGCGTTACCCGCGGTGACCCGGCCGTGCGGGCGGAAGGGGGTCTTCAGACCCGCGAGCTGCTCCAGCGTGGTGCCCGGCCGCATCGGCTCGTCCGCCGTCGCCAGGCCCCAGCCGGTCTCCCCGGCCTCGGGGGTGGTGCGGCGGATCGCGATCGGCACCAGGTCCTGCTGGATCCGGCCGTTGGCGTACGCCTTCGCGGCCTTCTCCTGGCTGCGGACGGCGAATTCGTCGGCGCGCGCCTTGGTGAGCTGGGGGAAGCGGTCGTGCAGATTCTCCGCGGTCATGCCCATGAACATCGCCGACTCGTCGACGAGCTTCTCCGAGACGAACCGCGGGTTGGGGTCGACGCCCTCGCCCATCGGGTGCCGTCCCATGTGCTCGACGCCGCCGGCCACCACGACGTCGTACGCGCCGAAGGCGATGCCGCCGGCCGTGGTCGTCACGGCGGTCATCGCGCCCGCGCACATCCGGTCGACGGAGAAACCGGGCACGGTGGTCGGCAGCCCGGCGAGGATGCCCGCCGTCCGGCCCAGGGTGAGGCCCTGGTCGCCGATCTGCGTGGTCGCGGCGACCGCGACCTCGTCGATCCGCGCCGGGTCCAGATCCGGGTTGCGCCGCAGCAGCTCCCGGATGCACTTGATCACCAGGTCGTCGGCCCGGGTCTCGTGATACATGCCCTTCGGGCCCGCTTTGCCGAACGGGGTGCGGACGCCGTCAACGAATACGACGTCCCTTCCGGTACGAGGCACGGTGGGTCTCCCTCTTCGACGATGTGGAACGCGGCGCTGAAGCACGCTTCCTACGGCTCGCCTCACATGCTACTCGCCGGTAACTCGTGTGCACAGCTTCCCTCGCGGAAGCGGCGCAGCTCACATCGCACGGATGTTACCGAAGGTTACCCCTGTGGCGGGAGACCCTGAGGGAGCGCCGCGGGCGGGTCGGCCGTTCGACACGGAACCACCGGCGGCGGACCACCGACGCAGGACCACGGACGGGGAACCGCCACCCGCGGACGGACCACCGGCCCCGGCGGGCTATTCGCCCGGGGGCGGGTCCGCCGGGCGGGCGGTCAGCGCGACCGTCAGCAGCGGGGTGGTCAGCTCGACCTGCCACGGGCGGGCGCCCATGTCCGCGAGCTGGGCGGCCACGACCTCCTCGCTCGCGTTCGCCGGAGGCGCCCAGCACAGCCGTCGCACGGTGTCCGGGGTGATCAGATTCTCCTGGGGGAGATTCAGCTCCTCGGCCAGCGCGCTCACCGCGGCGCGCGCCGCGGAGAGCCGGGCGGCGGCGACCGGGTCCTTGTCCGCCCAGGCGCGCGGCGGCGGGGGGCCGGTGTACGCGGCGGCGGGCTGCGGCAGCTCCCGCTCGGGCAGCGCGCGCGCCCGGTCGATCGCGGACTGCCACTGGTCGAGCTGGCGGCGGCCCATCCGGTGCCCGAAACCGGGCAGGGCGGCCAGCGCGTGCGCGTTCGGCGGGCTCTCCAGCGCCGCCGTCACGATCGCGGCGTCGCTGAGCACCCGGCCCGGGGAGACGTCCCGCTCACGGGCGGTACGGTCGCGCGCCAGCCACAGTTCGCGCACCACGGCGATCTGCCGACGCCGCCGCACCTTGTGCATGCCCGAGGTCCTGCGCCAGGGGTCGACGCGCGGCGCGGCCGGCGGGGCGGCGGCGATGGCCGCGAATTCCTGGAGCGCCCACTCCAGCTTCCCCTGGGTGCGCAGCTCCTCCTCCAGCGCGTCGCGCAGATCCACCAGCAGCTCGACGTCGAGCGCGGCGTACCGCAGCCACGGGTCGGGCAGCGGGCGGGTGGACCAGTCCACCGCCGAGTGGCCCTTCTCCAGCGCGAAGCCCAGCACGTTCTCCACCATCGCGCCGAGGCCGACCCGGGCGAACCCGGCCAGCCGCCCGGCCAGTTCGGTGTCGAACAGCGAGGTGGGGTGCATGCCGATCTCGGACAGGCACGGCAGATCCTGGGTGGCGGCGTGCAGCACCCACTCGGTGCCGGTCAGGGCGTCGCCCAGGGTGGACAGGTCGGGGCATCCCGTGGGGTCGATCAGCGCGGTCCCTGCTCCGGCGCGGCGCAACTGGACCAGATAGGCCCGCTGCCCGTAGCGGTAGCCGGAGGCGCGCTCGGCATCGACGGCGACCGGACCGGAACCCGCGGCGAAAGCCGCGACGACATCTGCGAGAGCCTCCGGGCTGGCGGTCACCGGCGGGATTCCCTCGCGCGGGTCCAGCAGCGGGACCGGCGCCGGGCCTGCTTGGGTTGCGGTCTCTCTGGCGTCGGTCACTTGTTAAGGGTAGCCGGGTACGGCGTGTCAGGTGGAGATCCAACGGACAGGGCGTACGGTACGTCGCCGCCGGGTCCGTGAGCGCCGGGGCCGCGGCACCGCCACGACGGCCGACGCGCGCGCGTATACGGCGGGCGTACGCGCGGATACGGGCGCGCGTATACGAAACGACCCCCGGCGGAACGTTCCGCCGGGGGTCGCTCACGGCCGGGGCCTCAGTGGATGATTCCGGTGCGCAGGGCCACCGCGACCATGCCGGCGCGGTCCCCGGTGCCCAGCTTCCTGGCGATCCGGGCGAGGTGGCTCTTGACGGTCAGCGCCGAAAGGCCCATGGAGACGCCGATCGCCTTGTTCGACTGGCCTTCCGCGACCAGCCGCAGGACCTCGACCTCGCGGCCGGACAGCTCGCGGTAGCCGCTGGGGTGGCCGGGGGCGCCCGGCGGGCGGCGCTGCATACGGGCCGCGGTGGCGCCCAGCGGAGCCAGTCCCGGCCGGGTGGCGAGACCGCCGGGGCTGTTGCGGGTGCCGGTCACGACATAGCCCTTCACCCCCCCGGCAAGCGCGTTGCGCACGGCGCCGATGTCGTCGGCGGCGGAGAGTGCGAGGCCGTTGGGCCAGCCTGCCGCGCGGGTCTCGGCGAGCAGGGTGAGGCCGGAGCCGTCGGGGAGATGGACATCGGCGACGCAGATGTCGCGGGGGTTACCGACCCGGGGACGGGCCTCGGCGATGGACGAGGCCTCGATCACGTCGCGAACCCCGAGAGCCCACAGGTGTCGGGTGACAGTGGAGCGGACGCGGGGGTCGGCTACGACGACCATGGCCGTCGGCTTGCTGGGGCGGTAGGCGACCAGGCTCGTGGGCTGCTCGAGAAGAACGGACACCGGGCCTCCTGTGGCAAAGGGGACTGAAACGGTCACAATCTCCTTCGGCAGCAATTGCTCCGGCCTTTAGGGAAAGATCACGATTTATTGAGGATCATTTCCGGCAATTCGGACGAGAAATCGAACATGCGAGAAGTGAGTGCGCCGCGCGATACGCCGGGGAGTGCGCGGGGGCGCGTCATTGGGGGCGCGTGACGTCACCGCAGGCCGGGGCGGTACGCCGGGCTACGGAGGCGGTCTGACGGACTCAGGTACGGCGCTTCGGCATCGGCACCACGCCGCTGCCCCCGCGCACCAACGGCTCCGGGCCCTCCGACGGCGGCAGACCCGCGCACGCGCACAGCAGGTCGCACCAGGCCGCCAGGTGCGCCGCCACCTCGGGCGCGCCCCCCGCCCGCTCCCTCGGCGTCCACGACGCCCGGATCTCGATCTGCGTGTCGTCCACCCGGTCCGCCAGCGCGCCGAAGTAGTGCGACGACGCCCGCGAGACCGTACCGCTCGGGTCGTTGTACGCCGCCCCGCGCGCCGCCAGCGCCCCGGTCAGCCAGGACCAGCTCACCTCGGGCAACAGCGGATCCCCCGCCATCTCCGGCTCCAACTCGGCCCGCACCAACGTCACCAGGCGGAACGCGCCGTGCCACGCCTCGTGCCCGTCCGGCTCGTGCAGCAGCACCAACCGCCCGTCGGCCAGCTCCTCGCCGTCCGCCAGCACCGTCGCCTCCAGCGCGTACGCGTACGACGCCAGCCGCTTCGGCGCGGCCGTCTCCTCGATCCTGACCTCCGGCCTCACCCGCACCGAGCGCAGGGTGTCCACCGAGCGCCGAAAGGGGAGGGGGACGTCGTCACTGCCGTCGCCGAGGTGCCCGTGAACCGCTGCCATGCCCGGAAGACTAAGCCGCCGATGCCCTCCGGGCTCGGAACAACACCCTTATTGCCCTTCGGGGCGCCTTCCCGCTCCCCGCGAGGAGCACCCTTGCGCCTGCCACGCGCCCCCAACCCCCCGACTGCGCGGCGGGGTTCGCCGCTGGGGTGGCTGTGGGGGGGTGAACGTCAAGGGGGGCGCTCTTGTGTGGGGTCAGCGGTACGGGGGACCGTGCGGGGGAGCCGTCTTTTCTATGCTCACCGTCCTTCCCCCTTTTTTTTGCCGCCCTCTCGCCTCCGGCGGCTTAGATCCGGTGTCGACGGTCGATCGTGCTCGCTCCCTCGTTCCTCGGTCGCTGTGCGCGTTCTCCCTTTCAACACCGGCGCCGCCTTCGGCTCGCTGGCTACCGGCGAGCCCACCTGCGTAAACGCACCCCAGCGGCGAACCCCAGCGCGCAGCGGTGCCGCAGGGGCGCAGCCCCTCACGCAAACGCACCCACCGGCGAACCCACCTGCGCAGCGGTGCCGTCGGGGCGCAGGACCCTCGCGCGGACGTGTGCTAGGGGCGCAGCCCCCTTGGTGGGGGTGGTGGGGGAGACGTGGGAGGATTCTCGGCGTGAGTGCGCACCAGCAGACCGCTGCTTCCCCGTTCATCCGCGCCTGTCGGCGCGAGCCCGTGCCGCATACGCCGGTGTGGTTCATGCGGCAGGCCGGGCGTTCGCTGCCCGAGTACCTGAAGATTCGCGAGGGCGTCGCGATGCTGGACTCGTGCACGCGGCCCGACCTCATCGCCGAGATCACGATGCAGCCGGTGCGGCGGCACAAGGTCGACGCGGCGGTCTACTTCAGCGACATCGTGGTGCCGCTCAAGGCGATCGGGATCGATCTCGACATCAAGCCCGGCGTGGGCCCGGTGGTGGCGGACCCGATCCGTACGCGGGAGGACCTGAAGCGGCTGCGGGCGCTGGAGCCCGAGGACGTCGGTTACGTCACCGAGGCGATCGGCCTGCTGACGGCCGAACTCGGCGAGACGCCACTGATCGGATTCGCGGGCGCGCCCTTCACGCTGGCCAGCTACCTCGTGGAGGGCGGCCCGTCGCGCAACCACGAGCGGACCAAGGCGCTGATGTACGGCGACCCCGAGCTGTGGCGTGACCTGCTGGACCTGCTCGCCGACATCACCGTGGGCTTCCTGAAGGTGCAGATCGAGGCGGGCGCGAGCGCCGTCCAGGTCTTCGACTCGTGGGTGGGGGCGCTCGCGCCCGTCGACTACCGGCGCTACGCGATGCCCGCGTCGGTGAAGGTCTTCGACGCGGTCGAGGACTACGGCGTCCCGCGCATCCACTTCGGCGTCGGCACCGGCGAACTGCTCGGTCTGATGGGCGAGGCGGGCGCGGACGTCGTCGGCGTCGACTGGCGGGTGCCGCTGGACGAGGCGGGCCGTCGGGTCGGTCCCGGCAAGGCGCTCCAGGGCAACCTCGACCCGTCGGTGCTCTTCGCCCCGACGGCGGCCGTCGAGGCGAAGGCCCGGGAGGTGCTGGACGCGGCCCCGGCCACCGGCCATGTGTTCAACCTCGGCCACGGTGTCCTGCCCAGCACCGACCCGGACGCTCTCACCCGTCTCGTCGACTTCGTGCACACCTCGACCGAGGTGTGACGGCTCAGTCCGTCGGCGGCTCCTCCGCACGCTCCGGCGCGTCCGTACCCGCCGGAGCCGTGGAGGGCGTGCGCTGCGGGTGGATCGGCGCGTGCGAGGACGGGCTCCAGGGGCGCGGCGCCATCGTCGGCGGCTCCTGCCGGGGCCAGCGGCGGCGCACCAGTCGGTAGCCGATGAAGCCGGCCAGCGCGACCACCAGGAACGGCAGCACGGCCGACAGGACGACCAGCACACCGCGGATCGTCACGTAGAAGGCGTGCCAGCCGCCGCCCAGCGCGTGGCCGACCTGCGTCCAGAAACCGTCCTCGTGCTTCGGCTTCGCCGCGACGTGCTTCACCGGCGGCTCGACCAGCCGCAGCGTCACCGTGGCCAGATCCGTCCGCTCCCGCAGTGCCGCCTGCTGCGCCTGGAGGGACTCCAAGTCGGCCTCGCGCGTGCTCAGTTCGCGCTCCAGCGACACCACGTCGCTGAGCGAGCCCGCCTGGTCCATCAGCTTGCGCACCCGCGCCACACTGGCCTGCTGCGACTTGATCCGGCTCTGTACGTCGACCACCTGGCCGGTGACGTCCTCGACGCCGACCTTGCGCTCCATCAGCGTGCCGAGCCCGGCCAGCCGGGTCAGCAGACCGTCGTACGCCGCGGGCGGCACCCGGAGCTGGATCGTCGACTGCTCGTGGCCCCCGGCGTCGACCGAGGTGTCCTCGGTGCCCGCGTAACCGCCCGCGTCGGCGACCATCGCGCGGGCCTTGTCGAGCGCGTCGCCCACCTTCGGGGTGCGGACGGTCAGGTGGGCCGTACGGACGAGGTAGCTGGGCGCGGACGGCTTGGCGTTGTTGCCGGTGGTGGCGGCCTTGTCCGACGCGGAACCGGGCGTACCGGAAGGCGCGTTCCCGGCGTCCGTTCCGCTGCCGCCGTTCTTCATCGAGTCGCTGCCGCTGTCGTCCTGGCCGCGGGCCGCCGGGGCGGCGGCTTTGTCGGAAGCGCCGCCGCTTTCGCTGCTGCACCCGGCGACCGCGAGCGAGGCGGCCAGCAGCAGCGCGGCCGGGACGGCGGCCAGCCGCCGTCCGCGCAGGCCGGCGTGGTGCGCGCGCCCGGTGCGCGGCGCTCCGGGTCTGTGTGTCCTCACGTCAATTCCCCCCAGGTGCGAGCCTCGTGAGGCCCGCCTAGTGACCTGTAGTGACAGTTGGACGTGGATGGTCCGCGCCGGGTTGCGGTCCCGCGGTAGCGATGGGATCACGTTCGGAACTCGGAACGGAGTCTGAGACAGTGGACGCATGAGCCAGACGCACAACGGCACGGGCGCTCCTGAACACGCGATCGTCATCGGCGGCGGAATCTCCGGACTCGCCGCGGCGCACCGGCTGGCGGGCGCGGGCGTCCGCGTCACGCTGCTGGAGGCGTCGTCGCGGCTGGGCGGCAAGCTGTACGCCGACGAGATCGCCGGGGTGCCGGTCGACCTCGGCGCCGAGTCGATGCTGGCCCGCCGCCCCGAGGCGATCGCCCTGGCCCGCGAGGTCGGGCTCGGCGACGACCTGGAGCCGCCCGCGGTGCTCGGCGCCGCGCTGTGGACCCGCGGCAAGCTGCGGCCCATGCCCAAGGGACACGTCATGGGCGTGCCCGGCGACCTCGGGCCGCTCGCCTCGTCCGGTGTGCTGTCCGCCGCCGGTCTCGCCAGGCTCCCGCTGGACCACGTACTGCCGCGCACCGAACTCGGCGACGATGTCGCGGTCGGCGCCTTCGTCGCCGCCCGGCTCGGCCACGAGGTCGTGGACCGGCTCGTCGAACCACTGCTCGGCGGCGTCTACGCGGGCAACGCCTACGAGATCTCGCTGCGCGCCGCGGTGCCGCAGCTCTTCGAGGCCATGCGCACCGGGCGCTCCCTGATCGAGGCGGCCCGCGACATCCAGCGCCGGGCCGCGGCCAGGGCGGGCGGCGCGGGACCGGTCTTCAACGGCATCCGCGGCGGCGTCGGACGGCTGCCGCTCGCGGTCGCCGAGGCGTGCCGCGCCGCGGGCGTCACCATCGAGACCGACGCGCCCGTACGCGAGCTGCGGCGCACCCCGCACGGCTGGCAGGTCGGCCTCGACGGCCGCGCGCTGGAGGCCGACGCCGTGGTGCTCGCCGTGCCCGCGCCGACCGCGGCCCGGCTGCTCGCCGCCGAGTCGCCCGCCGCCGCGGCCGAACTGGACACCGTCGAATACGCGGGCATGGCGCTGGTCACCATGGCCTTCCGCCGCCGTGAGATGACACGGCTGCCCAACAGCAGCGGCTTCCTCGTCCCGCCGGTCGACGGCCGCACCATCAAGGCGTCCACCTTCTCCAGCCGCAAATGGGGCTGGCTCGGCGAGGCAGGCGGCGACACCGTCGTCCTGCGCACCTCCATCGGCCGCCACGGCGACGAGGCGGACCTCGCCTGGGACGACACCGACCTCGTCCGCCTCTCCCGCGACGACCTGGAGGCCGCCGTGGGCCTGCGCGCCGCCCCGATCGCGGCCCGCGTCACCCGCTGGACCGCGGGTCTGCCCCAGTACCCGGTCGGCCACCTCGCCCGCGTCGCCCGCGTCCGCGAACACCTCACCAAGCTCCCCGCCCTGGCCGCCTGCGGCGCCGCGTACGACGGCGTCGGCATCCCCGCCTGCATCGCCGGAGCCCACCGCGCCGCGGCCGAGCTGCTGCCGCGGGGCTGAACGGCTCCGCGCCGGGCGGCCGCGCGGGCGTCGTGGGGGACCCTGGTGCCGGGAGCGTCGGGGGGCGCGGGAGAATGGGGGGTATGACCGACTCGACTGCCGACCGCGCTTCCGATTCCGCCGACGCCACGTCGGCGAAGGCCCCCAACGCGGGGAAGAAGGCCAAGGACCTCAACGAGGTCATTCGCTACACGCTCTGGTCGGTGTTCCGACTGCGCGACACCCTGCCCGAGGACCGCGGCGGGTACGCGGACGAGGTCGAGGAGCTGTTCGCGCAGCTCGCCGCCAAGGACATCACGATCCGCGGGACCTATGACGTCTCGGGGCTGCGGGCCGACGCCGATCTGATGATCTGGTGGCACGCGGAGACGGCCGAGGAGTTGCAGGAGGCGTACAACCTCTTCCGCCGCACCAAGCTGGGGCGCGCGGTGGAGCCGGTGTGGTCCAACATGGCGCTGCACCGCCCGGCGGAGTTCAACAAGTCGCATGTTCCGGCCTTCCTCGCCGATGAGACGCCGCGCGAGTGGGTCAGCGTCTATCCCTTCGTGCGCTCCTACGACTGGTACCTGCTGCCGGACGAGGACCGCCGCCGGATGCTCGCCGACCACGGCAAGATGGCCCGTGGCTACCCCGACGTGCGGGCGAACACCGTCGCGTCCTTCTCGCTCGGCGACTACGAGTGGATCCTGGCCTTCGAGGCCGACGAGCTGTACCGGATCGTCGACCTCATGCGGCACCTGCGCGCCTCCGAGGCCCGCTTGCACGTCCGCGAGGAAGTCCCCTTCTACACCGGCCGGCGCCGCGAGATCGCCGACCTGGTCGCGGGCCTGGCCTGACGCAGCAGCGCCCGTATCGCGGGGTCGCGCGGCGTGCGCGGCCCACGGGCGGCCAGGGCCGACAGCGGCGGCGCGTCCCGGGGTATCCCCCGGAGCGCCTCCTGCCCGGCCGGGGCCGCCCACCGCGTGTACGGATAGACCTCGACGCACGCCCCCGTCAGCAGCAGCGGCAGCACGTACCAGAGCAGCGCGGCGTGCCGTCCGGCGCACGGACCGACCCGTTCAGCGCGACGGTGGCCACCGCCATCGCCAACGTCAGCCCGGTGGCGCCGCGCACCTGCCGCACCCCCGCCGCGAGCCGTTCGCGTGCCGCCGCGGGAACCCCGAGCCCGGCGGCCACCAGCCGCTCGCCGAGCGCGCGTACGGCCTCCGGCCGGGAACGCCGTTTCGTACCGCCCGAGTTCGACGCCGTCCGTGGGCCGCCGCTCTCCGGGCGCTCCACCGGCCGCGGCGACCCCGGCCAGGCACAGGCGCGCGCCGGCGGCGGTCGCCGCGGCACACGCGACGAGCAGCAGAAGAATCCACATGAGGGATTTCTACCGGACTCCGCCGACACCGCGTTCTCGGCCTGTGGATAACTCCGCGATCGGGCTGGCGGGGCCCGTCAGAGCGTGCCGGGGGCGGGACGCGCGCGCAGGGACGGGTGGTCCGCGACGACGGTGGCGGAGCCCGGGGCGACCTCGGTGAAGCCCGCGTCGCGGACGACGGGGAGCGAGGAGGCACTCAGGCGGGTCCACAGGGCGGGGGAGGGGGTGCGGACGGCCAGGGGGAAACCGGCGGCGCGCCAGGCGTCGCGGTCGGCGTCCGACAGCTCCCACCAGGCGAGTTGGGCGCCGTGTCCGGCCTGGGCCATGGCCTTCCCGGCCGACATGGTGACGTCGGGATTCATCCACAGCACGGGGCGCGGGTCGCCGGGTTCGAGCGGTGACGGCGGCTGCGGGTCGTCCAACTCCGTGCCGGAGACCTGGAGTTTGGCCAGTTCCTTCGGCCAGCCGTCGAGCGGCACGGGCGGGTAGACCCGCACTTCGGCGGGCGGCACATCGGCCGTACCCGCTTCCGTGTCCGCCCCCGGCACCGATCCCGACGCGGACCCCGATCCCGATCCCGTCACCGTGATGCCCGGCAGGGCCGCCGCCCGCCGCCACTCCGCTCCGCGCGCCCGCCGTACGACCTTGCGGATCCTGGCGTCCTGCCAGTCCCGTACCGCCTGCGCCCACTCGCCGTCGTCGGCTGTCGCGCGCTCGTCGCAGAGCAGGGTGAGGACGGCGCGCGCCGCCGTCTCCAGAGCGTCGGTACGGGTCGGGGGCGCGTCGCGCTCGATCCGGACGACGAGCGGGAGGACGAACTGGGGTGCCGCGTCGCGGTCGGCGGCCTGGTGCTGGAAGGGGCTGCTCACCGCCCCAGTCTGCCACCCGCTGCTGGACGCCGATCCGCCGTGGCGTGCGGCGTCGGTCCGTACGGAAGCGGCGGCGGCCGCGGCGGCCACGCCGGAGCTGGTGGCGCCCGCCGATGCCGTCGTGCCAGCCACGATGCTCCCGCAGGGGCACCGCCCGCCCCGGCGGGGCGGTTCGGTTGTCTCCGGACCACCGGCCGGTGGGGGCGGGTCGCGCAGTTCCTCGCGCCCCTTCGGGGCCCGTTCCGTCTGTGGGGACAGTGCCCCGCCGTCGTGGCCGGCCGCGCAGTTCCTCCCCCAGCCTTCGGCCGGGAGGTGCCCCCAGCGCCGCTTCGGGGCCCGTTCCGCCGCGGGGGCTGGTCGCGCGTCCCCGCGGCGCTGAAAGGCTGCCCCCCGCCGGAGGCGCACGGCCCCCCCGGAGGGGTTACTCCGTGGGGGTCAAGGTCAGGGAGATGGAGTTGATGCAGTAGCGCTGGTCGGTCGGTGTGCCGTAGCCCTCGCCTTCGAAGACGTGGCCCAGGTGGGAGCCGCAGCGGGCGCAGCGGACCTCGACGCGGATCATCCCGAGGGTGCGGTCCTCGATGAGTTCGACGGCGTCGGTGTCGGCAGGGTCGTAGAAGGAGGGCCAGCCGCAGTGGGACTCGAATTTGGTGTCGGAGCGGAAGAGCTCGGCACCGCAGGCACGGCAGGCGTAGACGCCGGTCGTCTTCGTGTCGGTGTACTCGCCGACGAAGGGCCGCTCGGTACCGGCTTTGCGCAGGACCGCGTACTCCTCCGGCGACAGCTCGGCGCGCCACTGCTCGTCGGACTTGCTGACTTCGTAGGACATGGAGGTCTCCTCAGCTGCCGAGGCGGGCGAGAATCAGGGGACCGAGGTCGGTCACGTCGCCCGCGCCCATGGTGAGAACGAGATCACCCGGCTTCGCCATTCCTGCGACCACGTCCGGTACCGCCTGCTTGTCGTGTTCCGCGGTCACGTCGGCGCCCGCCGCGCGGGCCGCGTCGATGATGAGTGCGCTGGTCACACCGGGGATCGGGTCCTCGCGGGCCGGGTAGATGTCGAGGACGACGGAGGCGTCGGCGAGGGCGAGGGCGGCGCCCATCTCGGTGGCCAGCTCGCGGGTGCGGCTGAAGAGGTGCGGCTGGAAGACGACCAGGACGCGGGCGTCCCCGGCGGCGCCGCGGATCGCCTCCAGGTCGGCGGCCATCTCGGTCGGGTGGTGGGCGTAGGAGTCGATGACCTGGACGCCCGCCGCCTCGCCCTTGAGCTGGAGGCGCCGCTTGACGCCGGTGTACTTCGCGAGGGCCGAGGCCAGATTCCGGGTCGGGGCGCCGATCGCGGTGCCCGCGGCGAGCGCGGCGACGGCGTTGTGCGCGTAGTGGCGGCCCGGCACGGAGACGGTGAAGGTCAGCGGGCGGCCGTCGATGACGACGGTGACCTCGCTGGTCAGCCCGCGCGGGTTGACCTTCGTGATGCGTACGTCGGCGGTCTCGGCCTCGCCGACCGTCACGATCGTCAGACCGCCGATGTCCCGTACCCGCTTCGTCAGCTCGACGGCGCCCGGCTGGTCGGCGGAGATCACCAGTGTGCCGCCGGGGCGGATCTTCCCCACGAAGGTCTCGAAGGAGTCGTAGATCTCGTCCATCGAGGCGTAGTTGGCGTGGTGGTCGAGCTCCACGTTGAGGATGATCGCGACCTCGGGCGCGTACGTGTGGAAGCTGCGGTCGCTCTCGTCGGCCTCCGCGACGAAGATCTCGCCGCCGCCGTGGTGCGCGTTCGAGCCGGGCGCGTCCAGGTCGCCGCCGATCGCGTACGACGGCTCGCTGCCGAGCGCCGTCAGCGCGACCGCCAGCATCGAGGTGGTGGTGGTCTTGCCATGGGTGCCCGCGACCGCGATCGGCCGGGTGCCCTCCATCAGCGCGGCCAGCGCGTCACTGCGGTGCACGACGGGGACGCCGCGCTCGCGGGCCGCCGCCAGCTCCGGATTCTCCGGGCGGATCGCGCTGGAGACGACCACCGAGGTGGCGTCCTGCGCCAGGTGCGCCGCGTCGTGGCCGATGTGCACGGTCACGCCGAGCGCGCGCAGCGCGCCCGCCGTCTCCGACTCACGTGAGTCACTGCCCGCCACCCGCGCCCCGCGCTGCGCGAGGATCTTCGCGATCCCCGACATTCCGGCGCCGCCGATGCCGATGAAGTGCGGTCGGTCCATGGCGGGGGGAACGGACGGGCTCATACGGAGGTCTCCCGGAGATGTGCGTGGTTCGTTTATTGACCGGGTCCTGATTCTCGCACCTCCGGGCGCGCGGACGACTCTGCCCGCGCACCCGTGGCACCTTCCGCCGGCGCTGCCCGCGCGCCCGTGGCACCGCGCGCCGACCCTGACCGCGCGCCCATGACACCCCCCGCCCGGCGAGACGTTTCTGCAAGGGGTGCCCGGGACACACGACGCCCGAGCCGCCGGGCGGCGCGGCGCCGCCTCATCGCGCTCGCCGCCTCATCGCGCCCTGCGGCTCATCGCGCCCTGCGGCTCATCGCGCTCGGCGCCTCATCGCGCGCTGCGCCTAATCGTGCTCGGCGAAGAGCTTCAGCACCGGCACCCCCACCTTGTGCCGCGCCCGCGACGTCCAGTCGCGGTGGAAGAACTCCTCCACGAAGTGCGGCGCGGTGAGCACGATGACCTCGTCGGCGTTGGTCTCCTCGACGACCGTGCGCAGCAGGTCGAGCGGGTGCTTGTCGACGATCCGGCCCACCGCCTCCGCGCCGGAGGCGCGCAGCGCCTCCAGGGAGTGCGCCAGGGCCCGCTCCGCGACCGGGGTGGCGTCGTCGCCCTCCGGCTCGCGGTCCTCGTGCGCGGCGTCATCCAGATAGCCGAGCGCCACGTCGTCCACGGCCCGCAACAGCCGGTCCTGGTCGCCGCGTGGCTGCATGAGCACGACGAAGGAGACCTGCTCGTCGCCGTGGAGAGAGGTGACGAGCTCCACGTCGGCCGGTGCGAGCGGCTTCTCGATCATGAGTACGGTCGTGAACACGGACGCGTCCTTCTTTCTCGTGCTTCGTCGGGGCCACCGGGCCGGCGTTGGAACAATCCTGCCCCGATCTTCGCGGGGCACTCGGGTAAGTGTTCCCGCGCGGAGCAAAACGGAACGAGGGAATCCGCTTTTTTCGGTCGCGGTTCCACCGTGCGGCGCGCCGCTGGTCAGGTGGGTGGCATGAGGGGTGTCGGTGGGACGGTCGGGCGGTCAGGCCCGGACGTAACGGGTGAACAGGAAGCCGTCCTCCTCCAGGACGGAGCGCGGGACGAGGCGGGCCGGGCCCGGAACGTCGGGGCCGTGCATGATCCGGGGCGCGTCGCCGCCCCCGAGCACCGGGGCGACGGTCAGGCACAGTTCGTCCAGCGTGCCGGCCGCGGCGAACTGCGCGAGGACCCGCGGGCCGCCCTCGTGGAGCAGCCGCGTGTGGCCCAGCGCGGCCAACTCGCGCACCGCGCGGACCGGGTCGACGCCTTCGCCGTCGCCCGCGACGACCACATGGGCGCCCGCCGCGCGGGCGGCGGCGGCACGGTCGGCGGGCGGCGACGCGCCGGTCAGCACCAGGGTGGGGGTGACCGGCGCGGTGAACAGCGGTGTCGTGAAGTCCAGATCGAGTCCGCGGCTGATCACCGCGACGGCGGCGGCCGGGGTCTGGCCGTCCGCCGCCCTGCGCGCCGCGAACACCTCACGGGCCCTCGCGGGCCGGTAGCCCTCCAGGCGAACCGTTTCCGCACCCACCAGCACCACGTCGGCCAGCGCGCGGAGCACGCCGAAGACCCGCATGTCCGCCTCCGACGACAGCGGCGCCGACCTGCCGTCGTACCGGGCCGCGCCGTCCAGCGACGACACCATGTTGGCCCGGAGGTACGGGCCCGCTCCCCGTTCGGGGTACGCGTACGCGTCCGCCAGACCGAGCGGTGTCTCCAGCCCGGCCGAATCGTTCGCTCCCGCTACGGGATAGAGCCGTCGCATCCCCGAAGTCTCCCACGCCGCGCCGCTACGGGCCGGTCGGCGCCCTCGGCCCGCCGCTCCCGTACGCGTGGGGTCGGACACATGCCGGCGGGGGCGGAACCGGGAGGCACTACGCTGGTGAGCTGTGTCGACCTCTGTCGTTTCGTCTGGGAGTGCCGCGATAGGCGGCGATGGCGGGCCCGTGTCACTCAGCGCGCGCACGCCGCATGTGCCGGTGGAGCGATTGGTGGCGGAGATGGTGCCGCCGCCGCGGTTCGACGGCGTCAGGTTCGAGACCTACGTGCCCGACCCGAATCAGCCCAGCCAGGCCGCGGCCGTACGGGCCCTGGCCGGTTTCGCGGCGTCGCTGACGGCCGCGCCGACGCCCAAGCGGTGGTTCCGGCGGGAGGCGCCCGCGCCCGGCGGCCCCGGCGGGGTCTACCTCGACGGCGGTTACGGCGTCGGCAAGACCCACCTGCTGGCGTCGCTGTGGCACGCCACCCCGGCGCCCGCCGAGCGCAAGGCGTTCGGCACGTTCGTGGAGCTGACCAATCTGGTCGGCGCCCTCGGCTTCCAGCACGCGGTGGCGGCGCTCAGCGACCACCGGCTGGTCTGCATCGACGAGTTCGAACTGGACGACCCGGGCGACACGGTGCTGGTGTCCACGCTCCTCGGCAAGCTCGCCGACGCGGGCGTACGGCTGGCGGCGACGTCGAACACGCTGCCCGGCAAGCTCGGCGAGGGCCGCTTCGCCTCCGCCGACTTCATGCGGGAGATCCAGGGCCTGTCCGCCCGCTTCACCAGCCTGCGGATCGACGGCGAGGACTACCGGCACCGCGGCCTGCCCGAGGCGCCGACCCCGCACACCGACGAGCAGGTCACCGCCGCCGCGGCCGTCACACCCGGCGCCGCGCTCGACGACTTCGGCGCGCTGGCCGCGCACCTGGCCACCGTCCACCCCAGCCGCTACGGCGCGCTCTGCGACGGCGTCGGCGCCGTCTTCCTGCGCGGCGTGGAACCCGTCACCGACCAGGCGACCGCGCTGCGCCTGGTGGTGCTCGCCGACCGGCTCTACGACCGCGAGATCCCCGTCTTGGCCTCCGGCGTGCCCTTCGACCGCGTCTTCGGCCAGGACATGCTGGCGGGCGGCTACCGCAAGAAGTACTTCCGCGCCGTCTCCCGGCTCACCGCGCTCGCGCGGGACGCCGAGAAGCTGACCGGCACTGGCGGAGACCGCTGATCCGGCGCAGGATCGGTGCATGGCCAAGAGCGGGAGCAAGGGCAAGGGCAAGCACGGCGCCGAGCACGCGCACGTGGACCGGCACGCGCACGAGGACGGCCGGGGCGGCAAGCACGCCGACGCCGCCGCCAAGAAGGCGCAGAAGGACCCGGGCCTGCGCTCCCTGCTGCGCGTGCCGCCCGGCGGCGGACCGGTCAACCTGCGGGCGTACGACCCCTCCGCGACCCCCGGCGGCCCGCGCGACAAGGCGACGGCCCTGGCCGCGACCGCGGAACTGCGCGCCCGGCTGGCCGAGCTCCAGGAACGGCTGTGGGCGCAGAGCACCGCGGGCGACCCGCACTGCGTGCTGCTGGTGCTCCAGGGCATGGACACCTCGGGCAAGGGCGGCACCGTCAAGCACGTGTCCTCCGGGCTGAACCCGTCGGGCATCCGCGTCACCGCGTTCAAGGCGCCCACCGAGGAGGAGCGCCAGCACCCCTTCCTGTGGCGCATCCGCCGCGCGCTGCCCCGCCCCGGCGAGCTGGGCGTCTTCGACCGTTCACACTACGAGGACGTGCTCATCGCCCGCGTGCGCGACCTCGTGCCGCGCGCCACCTGGAGCCGCCGCTACAGCGTCATCAACCGCTTCGAGCAGTCGCTCGCCGACGACGGCGTCACCGTCGTCAAGGTCTTCCTGCACATCAGCTACGACAAGCAGCGCGAGCGGCTGCTGAAGCGGCTCGACAACCCGGACAAGCACTGGAAGTTCAACCCCGGTGACATCAGCGAGCGCGCCCTGTGGCCCGCGTACCAGAAGGCGTACGAGGTGGCCCTGGAGCGCTGCTCGACCGACGCCGCGCCCTGGCACGTCGTGCCGTCCGACCGCAAGTGGTACCGGAACTGGGCGGTCGCCAAGCTGCTCCTCGAACACCTCGAACTGATCGACCCGGCCTATCCGAAGGCCGACTTCGACATCGAGGAGAACCGCGTCGCGCTCCTCAAGACCTGACCCGCGTGCCCCGGTCCTAGCCGGAGCACGCGGTGCGCTGCGCCTCCTGCCACTCGCACACCGGGCAGTACGTCGCGCCGCGCGTGCTCGCCGGATACTCGGTCGGCTCGCCGCACAGCACGCAGTCCGCGAGGGCTTCCGCGTCGGGCGTCGGGGTCGTCTGTGTCACCCGTTCACCGTAACGCGGGCGCGCAGCACGGCGGCCCCCCGGGGCGGAAGCTGGACGGCCGCGTCCGGGCCCGGCAGCACCTTGCACGACGGCCGGGCCAGCACCACCTCGCACGGCACGTCCAGCGGCACCCGCGCGGGCGCGTCGGAGAAGTTCACGACCGTACGGAAGGGGCCGCGGGCCAGCCGCAGCGTCCGGCCGCCCGCGGTCGCCGCGACCGTGTCGAGCTGGGGATCGGTCAGGGCGGGCTCCGACCTGCGCAGCGCGATCAGCCCGCGGTACCACTCCAGCAGCTCGCGGTGCCCCGCCTTGTCCGGCTCGGCCCAGTCCAGGCACGAGCGGTCCCGGGTCGCGTGGTCCTGCGGATCGGGCACGTCCTCCTCCGCCCAGCCGTGGTCGGCGAATTCGCGGCGCCGCCCGCGCGTGATGGCCGCGCCCAGCTCCGGGTCGTCGTGGTCGGTGAAGAACTGCCAGGGCGTGCCCGCGCCCCACTCCTCGCCCATGAAGAGCATCGGGGTGAACGGCGAGGTCAGGACGAGGGCCGCGGCCACGGTGAGCTGGTCAGGGGTGAGCCGGTCGCCGGTCGCGCGGTTGCCGATCTGGTCGTGCGTCTGCGCGTAGCCCAGCAGCCGGTGGGCGGGCGCGGCGGCCCGGTCCAGCGGGCGGCCGTGGTGCCGGCCGCGGAAGGAGGACCAACTGCCGTCGTGGAAGAAGCCCCCGGTGAGCGTCTTGGCCACCGCGGCGGGCCCGGCGGCGGCGAAATCCGCGTAATAGCCCTGCGCCTCACCGGTGACGGCCGCGTGCAGGGCGTGGTGGAAGTCGTCGCTCCACTGGGCGTGCAGTCCGAGGCCGCCCGCCTGGCGCGGGGCCGTCGTCCGCGGGTCGTTCAGATCGGACTCGGCGATCAGGAACAGCGGGCGGCCGAGCGCGGCTGACAGCCCGTCCACGGCCGTCGACAGCTCCTCGAGGAAGTGCAGGGCGCGCGTGTCCACCAGCGCGTGGACGGCGTCGAGCCGCAGCCCGTCGAGCCGGTAGTCGCGCAGCCACGACAGCGCGCTGCCGATCAGGAAGTCCCGCACCTCGTCGGAGCCGGGCGCGTCCAGATTGACCGCGTCGCCCCAGGGGGTGTGGTGCCGGTCGGTGAAGTACGGGCCGAACGGCGGCAGATGGTTGCCCGACGGGCCCAGGTGGTTGTGGACCACGTCGAGGACGACGCCCAGGCACTGCTTGTGCGCCGCGTCGACAAATCGCTTCATTCCCTCGGGGCCGCCGTACGGCTCGTGCACCGCCCACAGCGACACGCCCTCGTACCCCCAGCCGTTGGTGCCGGGGAACGGGCACACCGGCATCAGCTCGATGTGCGTGATGCCCAGCCGGGCCAGGTGCGGCAGCCGCTCGATCGCCGCGTCGAAGGTGCCCTCGGGGGTGAAGGTGCCGACGTGCAGTTCGTAGACCACCGCGCCGGGCAGCGCGCGGCCCGGCCACGGCACCGTCCAGGCGAACGCGTCGTGGTCGACGACGGCGCTCGGCCCGTCCGGGCCCTCCGGCTGGCGGCGCGAGCGCGGATCGGGCAGCGGCGGACCGCCGTCGAGCAGATACGCGTACCGCGTGCCCGGCCCGGCGGACACCTCCGCGCGCCACCAGCCGGCCCGCGCCGGGTCGGGGCCGAGGCCGTGCCGTGTGCGGTCGTCGATCAGGATCTCCACCTGCTGGGCATCCGGCGCCCACACCTCGAACAGCACCCACGGCTCCCGTCTCGTCATCCGGTTCGTTCAGCGTCTTCGGTCTTCCGCGCGGCGGTCTTCCGCGCGGAAGTTCTCCGTACAGCGGTTTTCTGTACGGCGGTACGGCGGTCTTCTGTACGGCAGTCTTCTGTACGGCGGTCTTCTGTACGGGCGCCCCCGAGGCCGTTCCTCGCGGATGCCCGGGGGCCGTGGCCGCGCCACGGACCCCGGGCACATGCATGCCCACGGAACGGCCTCCCGCATCACCGCGAGCGGATCAGCGGGGGAACATCACACTGCGTCGGGGACGAAGTCGATCCGCTCCTGAACGATCGGATACCCCGCCTTCGCGAAATTCCGCGCCATCGGGACGTTCGTCCGGTCGGTGGCCGCCGCGACCTTGACCGCGCCGCGGTCGACCAGGTCGTGAGTGCACTCGACCAGCAGGTCGTACGAGTAACCACGGCCCCGCTGCTCGGGCACCACGGCGATGAAGCCGATGCACGGGCCGGCCGGATTGCGCGCGGGCACGTGCAGCCCGGCCACCTCGCCGTCCGGGGTGTACGCCACCCGCCGCCAGTCGGCGGGCGAGGGGAACCAGTCGAAGAAGCCGATGGTCTCGTCGAGGGCGGCCTCCAGGCCCTGTTCGGCGATCATCCGGCGGTCGTGGGCGTCGAGGGTGCCCTCCATGATGCGGGCCATGACGGCCCGGAAGGCGGTGTCGTCCGGCTCGGGCCGGTACTCAAGACGCCCGGTGCGCGGCGGCAGCGGGCAGTCCGCCGTCCACTCGTAGCGGTACCGCTCGACCAACTCGCGCAGCCCCGCGGCCTCGACGGCCGCCGCGCGGCTCCGCGCCGCCGCCGTCACGTCGGGGCGCTCGCGCCAGTCGGGCGGCAGCAGCAGGCTGTACTCGGTGTTCAGGGGCGCGGCGCGCAGCAGTGCGGTGGCCGCCTCGGCTTCGCCCTCGGCGAAGTCGAACCAGTCCAGGGCCAGCGGCTCGCTGTCCTCGGGCTTGGCCCACCACGCGGCCCGCGCGACGACCTTCGCACCGCGCAGCGCGACCCACGACCACTCGGGCCGGTACTCGCCGCCCGCGTCGAGGGTCGCGAAGGACTGGCCGAGCAGGGCGCGGCCGACGAACGCGTCGCCGGTGCCGGTGCCGGTGCCGGTGCGCGTGCCGGATGCCGTCTCGGCAAGGGAGTTGAACAGGGCGGACTCGCCCGCGACCAGCGGGCGGAAAACCAGATCGGACATGGTGAAGCGATTCCTTCGGGAGTTCGACGGAGCGCTCCCGGGACCATCTCCCCGTGGATCTACGGACGCCCTGCGGAGGGGCGGGAGCGCGGCACAGTGATGTACGTCATCGCTCTCGCCTCCTTCTCGTCCGGTCATGGGCGTGATCAGCACCCTAGGCGGGCGACGGCCGACAAGGCCACCGGTTTTACGCGGCGGCCTTGTCGGGATGTCGACGCGGGTGCGCGGGAGCGAGCGGGGGCGGCTCAGCCCGCCGGGCTCACCTCTCCGGGCTCACCTCTCCGCGCTCACCTCTCCGGGGTCAGCAGGGCCACAGGGCTGCGGCCCAGCAGTTCGGCCAGCGGGGCCGCGCCCTCGTACGTCCCGCCGCCCAGGCGGTCGTGCCAGCGGCCCGGAGGGAGCGGCAGCGACGCCTCGCGCCAGCCGCCCGCCGCGGCGAGGCGGGCGGAGAGCCGGGTGACGACGGTGAGGGCGGAGCCGCCGCGCAGGAAGGCGAGGCAGTGGTCACCGGCAGGACCCTGCGCGACGAGGGGGATGTACGAGGCGGTGGGGCCGTACCACTCGGGGCGGTCGCGCCGCAGCCGGAGCGCCACCGCGGTCAGGCGCAGCTTGGCCTCGTCGAAGGAGCCCGGCGCGGCGCCGTCCAGCAGGCGGTCCAGGGTGCGGTCGACGCCGAACCGCTGGGTCCCGCCGACCGGCCCGTTCATGGGGCCGCGGTTGTCCGGGTCGACCAGGGTGTACACCGGGAATTCGGTGTTCTGGTAGACGTCGGGCACCCCCGGCATCGTCAGGTGCACCAGCGCCGCGCCGAGCGCGTTGGCATCGGCGTACGGGGCGAGGGAGTTGACGAATTCGCCCACGTCGTAGACGCCCGCGCCGCACGGGCCCTGCTCGGTGAAGTCGGTGACGGCCTTCTCGTACGCCTCGTCCTGCTCGGTCCACGAGGTGTGCAGGCCCGCCTCGCGGACCGCCTTGAGGGCGGCGGGCACCAGCCGGTCCGGGTGGCAGAAGCCGAGGCCGACGCCGGTCTGGAAGACGGTGTACGCGGTGTGCCGGTCGGGCGCGGGCGCGTCGCCTGACCGCTCGGCGCGGGCCTCGCGGGCGCCCATCCACTCCCGCCAGGCGTCGGGGAGTTCGGACAGGACGGCCAGTCGCAACCGCAGGTCGGCGCTGCGCTTGGTGTCGTGCGTGGACAGGACGGTGCCGGTACCGGGGTGGTCGCGCTGAATCCGCGCGCAATAGGCGTGGAATTCCTCCGGGGCCGTCGCCGGATGCGCCGGGCTGCGGCCGACCTCGCACAGCGACAGCAGCGGCGAGTAGCGGTAGAAGGCGGTGTCCTCGACGGACTTGGCGTGCAGCGCGGAGGCGACCTGCGCGAAGCGGACGGCGAAGTCGTCGGCGTCCTCACCGGGCACCGTCGCGTCCTCGGCCGGGCGGCCGAGCGCAAGGTCGCGCAGCAGGCCGATCGCCGGGGCGAGCCGCCCGTCGGCGCTTTCCGCCGCACTGGAGGCGGCCTCGGTCACCATCAGGGTGTCGCCGGGCGTCGCCGGGGTGCCGGGGCGTACGTACGGGCGGTACACCGGGATACGGACCAGCAGCTCGCGCAGCGCCTCCTCCAGCACGGACGTCGCATAGGGCGCCGTGTAAGGGTCGGTCTCCTGGCGCTCGGCTGTTACCGGCCCGACCGCCCCCTCGGTCCCGCCGCCCGTGCCGGGGCCCTGCGCCCGCTGCGCGCTCGCCGCGAGGCGGGAGACCTCCGCGGCGAGGTCGTGGCCGACGATGCGGTGGGCGGCGCGCCGCGCGGTCGGCTCCCACCGGCCGCCGCGGCTGTCCTCGACGCCGGTGAACTCCCGATAGAAGCCGGTCACTTCGGCGACGCCCGCCGGGTCGGTGAACAGCCCGTCGATCCGGTCGAGCGCGTCGTACCCGGTGGTGCCCGCGCACGCCCAGTCGGCGGGCAGCGCCTCGTCCCGCTGGAGGATCTTCTCCACCACCGTCCACCGCCCCTCGCTGGCCTCGGCCAGGCGGCGCAGATAGCCCGCCGGGTCGGCGAGGCCGTCCGGGTGGTCGATCCGCAGCCCGTCGGCGACGCCTTCGCGCAGCAGCCGCAGCACGGTCGCGTGGGTGGCCTCGAAGACGTCCTGCCGCTCGACGCGGACCGCGATCAGGTCGGAGATCGTGAAGAAGCGGCGGTAGTTCAGCTCGGTGCGGGCCTGCCGCCAGTACGCCAGCCGGTACCACTGCGCCTCCACCAGTTCCGGCAGCGGCAGATTCTCCGTGCCCGGCCGCAGCGGGAACCGGTGGTCGTAGTAGCGCAGCACCTCGCCGCCCGCGCGCTTGTCGGAGACCACCGAGAGCTGCCCGAGGACGTCGGGCAGGGGGTCGCCCAGCACGGGCAGCAGCACCTTGCCGCCCAGCGCGGCCCAGTCGATGTCGAACCAGTCGGCGTACGCGGAGCCGGGACCGTCGCGCAGCACCTCCCACAGCGGGCCGTTGAGGTGTTCGGGCGCGGGCACCGCCATGTGGTTGGGGACGATGTCCAGGATCAGGCCGAGGCCGTGCTCGCGGGCGGTGTGCGACAGTGCCCGCAGGCCCTGCTCGCCGCCCAGCTCCTCGCGTACCCGCGAGTGGTCCACCACGTCGTAGCCGTGGGTGGAGCCGGGCACCGCTTCGAGGATCGGCGACAGATGCAGGTGCGAGACGCCGAGCGAGGCCAGGTACGGCACGTGCGCGGCGGTGTCGGCGAAGGTGAAGCCGGGCTGCACCTGCACCCGGTAGGTGGCGGAGGGCGTCACGGGAAGTCCGGTCATGAGGTCTTCTCTACCCCGGATTCGGCCGTGAAGCGGCCGAACGCGCCCGGGTCTCCCCGGACGCCGTCCGTATCGCCGAAAGCGGCCCGTCCTTCCCCGTGGCAGGCCGGCCGCGCCGCCGACCCGCGGGCCACCTGCCGCGCCGCCGACCCGCGGGCCACCGGCCGCGCCGCCTTACGCGGAGCACGTGTCGCGCCGCCGGGCCGCTACAGCGCCGGGCGCTGGAGCACCACCATGCTGCGGTCGGCCAGCTCCACCCGGTCCCCGGCCTGTACGCGCTGGCCGGTGCCCGGCGGGACGCCCCCGGCCAACTGGGTGTCCACCACGAGCTGCCACTCCAAGCCGTGGTTGACCGGGACCACGAACTCCTGCGGCTTCGGCGCCGCGTTGACCATCAGCAGGAACGAGTCGTCGGTGACCGGCTCGCCGCGCGGCCCCGGTTCGGAGATCGCGTTGCCGTTGAGGAAGACCGACATCGACCTGGCGTGCGCCGCCTGCCAGTCGCGCTGCGCCATCTCCTGCCCCTCGGGCGTGAACCAGGCGATGTCCGACAGTTCGTCGTGCGTGCCCTCGACCGGCCGCCCGTGGAAGAAGCGCCGCCGCCTGAACACGGCGTGGTCGCGCCGCAGCCACACCATCGTGCGCAGGAACTCGTGCAACTGCTGCGCCTCGTCGTTCGGCCCGCCGTCGTCCGGCTTGCCGGGCCAGGACACCCACGCCAGTTCGTTGTCCTGGCAGTAGACGTTGTTGTTGCCCTTCTGGGTGCGGCCGAACTCGTCGCCGTGCGAGATCATCGGCACGCCCTGCGAGAGCATCAGCGTGGCGAGGAAGTTGCGCATCTGCCGCCCGCGCAGCGACCGCACCTTCTCGTCCTCCGTCGGCCCCTCCGTACCGCAGTTCCACGACCGGTTGAAGCTCTCGCCGTCACGGTTGTTCTCGCCGTTGGCGTCGTTGTGCTTGTCGTTGTACGACACCAGGTCGCGCAGCGTGAAACCGTCGTGGCAGGTGACGAAGTTGACCGAGGCCAACGGGCGGCGGCCGTCGTCCTGGTAGAGGTCGGAGGAACCGGTCAGCCGGGAGCCGAACTCGGCCAGCGTGGCGCTCTCGCCGCGCCACAGGTCCCGTACCGTGTCGCGGAACTTCCCGTTCCACTCGGTCCACAGGGGCGGGAAGTTGCCCACCTGGTAGCCGCCCTCGCCGACGTCCCACGGCTCGGCGATCAGCTTCACCTGCGAGACCACCGGGTCCTGCTGGACCAGGTCGAAGAAGGACGAGAGCCGGTCCACCTCGTGGAACTGCCGGGCCAGCGTGGCCGCGAGGTCGAAGCGGAAGCCGTCCACGTGCATCTCGGTGACCCAGTAGCGCAGGCTGTCCATGATGAGCTGGAGGACGTGCGGGCTGCGCATCAGCAGGCTGTTGCCGGTGCCCGTGGTGTCCGTGTAGTACCGCTTGTCGCCGCCGAGCCGGTAGTACGAGGCGTTGTCCAGGCCGCGCAGCGACAGCGTCGGCCCGAGGTGGCTCCCCTCGGCCGTGTGGTTGTAGACCACGTCCAGGATCACCTCGATCCCGGCCCGGTGCAGCGCGCGGACCGCCGTCTTGAACTCCAGCACCTGCTGCCCGCGGTCACCCAGCGAGCAGTACGAATGGTGCGGCGCGAAAAAGCCGATGGTGTTGTAACCCCAGTAGTTCGCGAGGCCCGCGTCCACCAGACGGTGGTCCTGGATGAACTGATGCACCGGCATCAGTTCCAGTGTCGTCACCCCGAGTTCCACCAGATGGCCGATCACCGCCGGGTGAGCCAGCGCCGCGTAGGTGCCGCGGATCTCCTCCGGCAGACCCGGGTGAGTCATCGTCAGGCCCTTGACGTGGGCCTCGTAGATGATGGTCTTGTGATAATCGATCCGCGGGGCGCGGTCGTCGGCCCAGTCGAAGTACGGATTCACCACGACGGACGTCATGGTGTGCGGGGCGGAGTCCAGATCGTTGCGCGAGTCGGGCTGTCCGAAGCGGTAGCCGTAGACGGCCTCGTCCCAGTCGATGCTGCCGCTCATCGCCTTGGCGTACGGGTCGAGGAGCAGCTTCGCGGAGTTGCAGCGGTGGCCGCGGGGCGGGTCGTAGGGCCCGTGCACCCGGAAGCCGTACCGCTGACCCGGCATCACCCCCGGCAGGTAGGCGTGCCGTACGAAGGCGTCCGCCTCGCGCAGCTCGACGGCCGTCTCCGACCCGTCGTCGTGCAGCAGGCACAGCTCGATACGGGACGCCACCTCGGAGAAGACGGCGAAGTTGGTGCCCGCGCCGTCGAAGGTGGCACCCAGGGGGTACGACTGACCCGGCCAGACTTGCATCTCGTGACTCTTCCACTCCCGGACCGGGAGAGCGCGGACCGATTCCGCGCACCCGGCCAGCTTCGTTGCCGAATTCGTTGCCGAGAGTGCATCCTCCCACCTGGTCCACCCGAGGGTGACAAAGCCACAACAGCCAGCTACCGCAAGGGTGATGAGCTTGTCCGGTAGTAGTCAAGTAGGGTCAACAGGGCTGCGGGGCACCCTGCACCGCAGTACCCTTCCTTGATCGTGGACGGGGGTGGGAGGCGGGTGGCGTGGAGACGTCCGGAGGTCTGATGCTCCCGGGTGGTGGAGATCAGGAGGACCGTCAGGTCGCGGACGGTGCCGCCGCCGAGGCGGTGCAGAGCGCGGTCACCCTCGCCCAGCCGCTGGAGATCGGAGCGGAGCTGGACTGGGGCGCGGAAGCCTGGTCGGAGGTACGCACCCGCGCCACGCGCGCCGGGCGGGCCTACGTATGGCTCAACCTCGTGGAACAGCGCCTGCGCGCCGTCGTCAACGCGGTGCTGCGCCCGATCTACGAGCCCGTGCACGGCGAGGAGTGGGTGGTCGCCGCGGCGGGCCCGGCCGGGCACGAATGGGTGCAACGGGCCGTCGCCGTACGGGAAGTGAGCCGCCGTAAGGGCTTCCTGCTCGACCCCGCCGACGACAATGTGCTCAGCTTTCTGACGCTGCCCCAGCTCCGCGAACTGGTCGTCCAGCACTGGCCGTGCTTCGAGCCGTACTTCGACGACCGCCGCGACCTCGAACTCGCCCTGGACGAGCTGGAGGTGGCCCGGCACGTCGTCTCGCGCAACCGGGCGCTGTCCAGGACCGTCCTGGACCAGGCCGAGCGGGCCGCCGCCAAGCTGCTGGAGCTGCTGGGCGCGGGACCCGCCCGTACGGCCGCGCAGCGGCTGCCGGTGGACGCCGTCGAGGACCTGGTCGCCGACCGCTACTCCGACGTCATCGGCGTCTACCCGGACCGCGTGCGGCTGCAACGGCAGCTCCCCGTCGAGGACTTGTTCTCCGGCGCGCGCCGGCTCGACGCGATAGGCATCGGCCTCAATCTGCTGGTGCAGAACTACTCGGGGCGGCGCCTGGTGCGGCTTGCCGAGTCCGGCTGCCGGGTCAGACTGCTCTTCCTCAACCCCGCGAGCAGTACGGTCCGCCGCCGCGAGCGGGAACTGGGCCTGGGGCGCGGTGAGCTGGCCAGGTCGGTCGAGATGAACATCATGCACATGCGCCGGGTGCGGGCCCGGCTGCGGGACCCCGACGCCTTCGAGATCCGGGTCTTCGACGAGACCCCGCGCTTCACCGCGTACCTCGTCGACGGCGACACCGGCGACGGCCTGGCCGTCGTGCAGTCCTATCTGCGGCGGGCCCGCGGCATGGAGGTGCCGGTGCTGCTGCTGCGCGGCGGGTCCCGGCAGGTGGTCGCCGAGGAAGGGCCCGCGGAACACGGGCTCTTCGAGGTCTACCGCGAGGAGTTCGAGGGCATCTGGACGGATTCCCGTCCCGTGTCGTGACCTCCGGGGGAGGGGCGGGGACGCCCCGGGAAACGGAACCCCGCCGTCCGGCGCTGTCAGTGGTCCGCGCGATGATGGCAGGGCACACGGGGGTTACGGGGAAATGGGTGGGAAGGATGCTCGCCATGGCATGGCATGAGGAGCTGTTGGTCGGGTTCGACCTGGAGACGACGGGGACGGATCCGCGCCAGGCGCGGATCGTGACCGCGGCGGTCACCGAGGTGAAGGACGGGGAGCCGGTACGGCACCGGGCGTGGCTGGCCAATCCCGGCGTCGCCATTCCCGAGGAGACCACCGCCATCCACGGCATAAGCACCGCCCGCGCGGCGGCCGAGGGGCGCCCGGCGCCGGAGGTCGTCGCCGAGATCGCCGACGCCCTGCGGGGGTACTGGGCGGCCGGGGTGCCCGTCGTCGTCTACAACGCGCCCTTCGATCTCACCCTGCTGGACGAGGAGTTGCGGCGGTACGCGCTGCCGCCGCTGGCCGTTCCCGGGGCCCGCCCGGGGCCCGTGCTCGACCCGCTGGTGATGGACCGCGCCCTCGACAAGTACCGGCGCGGCAAGCGCACCCTGGAGGCCGCCTGCGGCGTCTACGGTGTCGTCCTCGACGGCGCGCACGAAGCGGGCGCCGACGCCCTCGCCGCCGTCCGCGTCGCCCGCGCCCTCGCCGCCCGCTACCCCCAGGTCGCCGACGCCGACCTCTGGGACCTCTACGACGAGCAGCGCGGCTGGTACGCCGACTGGGCCGAGGACTTCGCCTCCTGGCTCCGCCGCAAGGGGTCTGCCGACGCCTCCACCATCGACCGCGCCTGGCCGCTGCGCGTCTCCGCCGCCTGACCCCTCCGGGGCCGGTCACCCGCCGTCCCGCGGCCCGCCGCTGCGGCGGATCGAAGAGGCGCCGCCTCTTCGGCTCACCTGTGCGTCGCGGTCAACTGGGGGCCGTGCAAGGGGTGATGGGGTGGGGGAAGGCGGCGCCTTCCTTGAAGGCCGCCGCGGTGGGGCGGGGTCAGAAGGAGTACCAGCGGACGGTGGGGTCGGCGGCTCTCAGCGAAGCGACACGTCGGCGGAATTCGTTGAGGGCGGCCGGGCTGGCGGGGGCGTGCTGGGCGACCCAGGCGCAACTGGCGGTCTCGCGGGCACCGCGCAGGACGGTGATGCCGGGCCACTCGGTGACGTCCCAGCCATAGGCGGCGGTGAAGGCGTCGTACGCCGCCGCGGGCACCCCGTAGCGGTCACGGCTGAGCGCCTGGACGACGAGGTCGTGCTCGCGCAGGTCGGAGGAGAAGGTCTCCAGGTCGACCAGGACCGGCCCGTCGGGCCCGATGTGCACGTTGCGCGGCAGCGCGTCCCCGTGGATCGGCCCGCGCTCCAGGTGCGGTACGAGCTCGGCCGCGGCGGTCGCGAAACCGTCGCGCCGATTGCGCAGATACGCGGCGTCCGCCGGATCGATCGCGTCCCCGGCCAGCCGCAGCCAGCGCTCGACCCCGCCGAGCAGCTCACGCGGCGGCAGCCCGAAGTCCGGCTCGGGCAGCGCGTGCACGAGCAGCAGCAGCGGCGCCACATCGGCGGGCTCCGCGGGCCGCAGCGGCTCGGGCAGCCGCTGCCAGTACGTGATCGGGTGGCCGTCCACCAGCCGCACCTCGGACTCCGCCGAGCGCACGGCGGGCACATCGTGCTTGGCCAGCCAGTCGGCGGTGCGCACCTCGCGCCGGGCCCGCTCCAGCAGATCGGCGCTGCGGCCGACCTTGATCACCAGACGCCCGGCGGCGTAGACCGCGTTCTCGCCGAAGGCGAGCAGCTCGGCCTCGTGATGCCCGGCGGCATCCAGCACCGCCCGCGCCCGCTCCCGCGTGAACACCCTCGTGTCCGCCATGCCGAAACCCGAACCCTTCGCCGAATCGCCCGCAGTCCCGAATCGTCCACTGTCCCGTACCGCCGCGCCCGCCCGCGCCCTCCCCGTACGCCCCCGCCGTGTCACGCGCCGCCCCACCGACGTGCCGCTTTCCGTACCGCATATGCCGACAGCATCGGTCAACGGCGCGGAACTAGGCCAGTGTCGCATCCGCGCGCCCCCTGAACGCGCGTCACCGGCTGAGAATGCGCCGTGAATACGCCCGAATACGTCGGGCGCGCAGCGATGAATCCTGGCCGCCCGGCCGGTCGGTATCCATGAAGGCCCGTCCGGGGGCCAGGTCCAGGAGAGGCGGAGAAGACTGTGACGGCGGCACCCGGCCCGACGGAACCCCTGGTCGTGGACGTGACCGGGCTCCCCGGCGGCGCGCCCGGCACCATCGGCGCGCTCGCCCGGCTGGGGCTGGCCGCGCACAGGACCGGGCACACCGTGCGGTTGCGCGGCGCCACCGCGGAACTCCGCGAATTGCTCGAACTCGCCGGGCTAGCGGGGCAGTTCGAGTGGGAGGCCGAAAAGCGGGAATAGGTGCGCGGTGTCGAGGAACGCGTTGATGCCGGTGATCCGGCCGTCGGTGATCTCCAGCACCTGGAGCGCCCACGGGTGGTGGCCGCCCTCCGGGCCGTTCGACCGGTACTGCCCGAAGCCGGGCGATCCGTTCGCCCACACCGGCAGCAGCCGGGAGTCCTTGCACTCGACACCGGTGCCGAGGAACCAGTCGCGTATGTCCTGGTGACCCTGGAGCCACAGGGCGTACGGCGGCATGGACAGCGTGACGTCCTCGTGCAGCAGGGCGGTCAGCGAATCGAGGTCGTAGCGCTCGAAGGCGTCCACATAGCGCGCGAGCAGCTTCTCCTGCGCCTCGTCCATCGGCGCGGCGGCGGCCTTGGCGTAGTCGGTCCCCGCCGTGCTCACCCCGGCCTCGCTGAGCGTGGCGCGGGCGCGCTGCAACGCGCTGTTGACCGACGCCACCGTCGTACCGAGCAGCTCCGCGGTCTCGCTGGCCTTCCAGGCCAGCACCTCGCGCAGGATCAGAACGGCCCGCTGCCGGGCGGGCAGGTGCTGGAGGGCGGCGACGAAGGCCAGCTTGATCGTCTCGCGGGAGACCACGACATCGGCCGGGTCGCCGGAGGACGGCAGGGCGCGGACGTCGGGTACCGGCTCGATCCAGACGCTCTCCGGGGAGGCGGCGGGCAGCGTCGCGTCGGCGTGCGACGCGGGGGACAGGTCCATCGGGCGGGCCCGGCGCTTGCCCGCGTTGAGACTGTCCAGGCACACATTGGTCGCGATCCGGTACAGCCAGGAGCGGAACGAGGCCCGCCCCTCGAAGCCGCGCTGCCCGCGCCAGGCGCGGACCAGCGTCTCCTGCACGGCGTCCTCGGCCTCGAACACCGAGCCGAGCATGCGGTAGCAGTAGCCGGTCAGCTCTGCCCGGTGCTCCTCAAGACGGAGCTCCACCTCGTCGGCAGCCAGGGCGGTACCGCTCCCGGCGCTTTCGCTCTCTCTCACGGTCACGCTTTCCACACTAGGCCCGCCCACTGACAACGAGCCCGGAAAAGGGGCCCGGAACACCGCCCGGAACGCGCCGGAGCCCCCGTCCCGGGCGGGACAGGGGCTCCGTGACCTGCGGAGAAACGCGGGATCCGAATTTTCCGAGGTAATTTTCGCGCCGGGCCGAGGCGGGCCGGGCCGGGCCGGGAACAGGTCCCGGGGCCCTTCCCGG
Organism: Streptomyces sp. NPDC088197; assembly: GCF_044741185.1. NCBI lineage: Bacteria > Bacillati > Actinomycetota > Actinomycetes > Kitasatosporales > Streptomycetaceae > Streptomyces > Streptomyces sp. NPDC088197. Next base: position 24,684 of record NZ_JBIUSD010000017.1, on the reverse strand, counting down.
CCCCCGGCCGGGGATCAGGCCCCGGCCGGGGATCAGACCCGGTCGGGCACCTGGTCCCGGTACGGCTCCTCCGGCAGCGCGACGACCGGCGGCGGGGCCAGGGTCGACTCGTCGTGCGTCATGTCGGGCAGCCGGTGCATCCAGCGCGGCAGGTACCAGTTGCGCTCGCCGAGCAGGCTCATCACGGCCGGGAGCAGCACCCCGCGGATGACGGTCGCGTCGATCAGCACCGCGAAGGCCAGGCCGACACCCATCTGCTTCATGCTCTGCATGGACAGCGTCCCGAAGATCGCGAACACGGCGACCATGATGACGGCGGCGCTGGTCACGACGCCCGCGGTGGTGGTGATGCCGTGCTCGATCGCGCCGCGGGTGCTCATCCCGCGCACCTTGGCCTCGCGGATCCGGGAGACCACGAACACGTGGTAGTCCATGCTCAGCCCGAACAGGATCACGAAGAGGAACAGCGGCAGCCAGGCCACCACCGCGCCCGTACCGGTGGCGCCCACCAGCGACGCGCCCCAGCCGTGCTGGAAGACCGCGGACAGGATGCCGTAGGCCGCGCCCACCGAGAGCAGATTCAGCACGATCGAGGTCAGCGCGATGGTCAGCGACCTGAAGGACAGCAGCATCAGCAGGAAGGCGAAGACGGTCACGAAGGCGAAGACCGGCAGCACACTGCTGGTGATCTTGGCCGTGAAGTCCATCGACCCGGCCGTCCCGCCGGTCACCGGCGCCTGGAGGCCGTCGACCTTGCCGAGCGTGTCGGGCCGTACGTGGTCGCGCAGCGTCCGCACGTTGTCCTGGGCCTTGGCGCGGTCGCTGCCGCCGGCCAGCGGTACGTCGATCTGGGCGACGTTCTGCGCGGCGTGCACGGTCAGGGTGACCGGGCCCTTGCTGGCGCCCGAGGACACGGCCTCGGCGCGGAAGGCGGCGATGGCCTTCTTGACCGCCGGGGCGTTGATGTCGTCGGCCTTGACGACCACGTTGGCCTGGTCGGGACCGCCGGGGAACGCCTCGTTGATGTGCTCGTAGGTCTGGATGATCGGCAGCTTGCTGCCCAGTTCCTGCGGCATCGACAGATTCGCGGTCTTCATGCCGAACGCGGGGAGCGCGATGACCAGCAGCGCGCCGCCCGCCATCACCGTGGCGGTCTTGGGGTGGCTCAGCACCGGGCCCAGGACGGTCTTCCAGAAGCGGCTGCTGGGGTTGGCGGCGCGCCGGGCGGTGTTCTTCCGGCCGCGGTTCAGGAACGGGATGCGGCCCTTCTCGACCCGGTGGCCGAGCAGCGACAGCAGCGCGGGCAGCACGGTGACCGAACCGAACATCGCGATGGCGACGACGATCATCGTGGCCAGGCCCATCGCCTTGAAGTCACCGATGCCGGTGAAGAGCATGCCCGCCATGGCCACGATCACGGTGATGCCGGAGATCAGGATGGCCCGCCCCGAGGTGGCCGCCGCGATCTTGATCGCGGTCTGTCCGTCGTGCCCCGCGGCCCGCTCCTCACGCTCGCGGCGCAGGTAGAACAGGCAGTAGTCGACGCCGACGGCCAGGCCGACCAGCAGCATCACGGAGTTGGCGGTGTCGCTCATCGGGATGATGTGGCTGACCATCGCCACCACACCGCCCGCGGCCATGAACGCCGTCATCGCCAGCGCCACCGGCAGCAGCGCCGCGACCAGCGCGCCGAACGCGATCAGCAGGATGCCCAGTGCCACGGGCACGGCGGAGAACTCGGCGGTCTTGAAGTCGCTGCCGAAGGCGTCGTTGAGCACCTTCCCGCCGCTCGCGTCGCCGAATTCCTCGATCCGCAAATCCGTGTGCTGCGACTGGACCTTCTTCACCGCGTCCATGACCGGCTGCACCTTGTCGGGCGCGTCGTCCGCCAGGCCGAGCATGTCGAAGCGGACCAGCGCCGAACGCCGGTCGGCGGAGACGGCCTTGGTGTCATAGGGCGAGGTGACCGCGGTGACCTTGCCCGTGCCCTTGACCGCGGTCATCACCTCGGCGACCGCGGTGCGGAAGGCCGGGTCGGTCGCGTGACCCGAGCCCTTGGCCTGGATCAGCACCATCTCGCCCGCCGCGCTCTTGAGCCCGGCGTTCTCCTTGATCGTGGCGGCCTGGTTGATCTCGCCGGACATCGACTTGTCCTGGTCGAGGTCGACCCGGCCCGCCGACTGTCCGACGAACATCGCCAGGATGACGAAGAGCAGCCACCCGCCCACCGCCGCCCAGCGGTGCCGGGCGCTCCAACCGCCCATAGCCGCCGCGATGCCCATCCTGCTGCCGTGTGCGCCTGAGCGACTCACGGTGTCCCCCTTGAAGGATCGTCATGGGTGGCGGCCTGACCTGGTGATCCGGGGCCGCTCCGTACGCCTATGACGCTATGGGGACGCGGGGCGCCGACCCATCCGGCCTGCTGGTGACTTCCGGGAGGGCGGGCTCCCCCTCAGGGGTGGGGACAACCCCACCATGGCCGGGAAGTTGGCCCTTACACCGACACCAGTCGGCGCGCGGGCAGCAGCGCCTCGTCGTACCGGCGCAGCAGCAGTTCGGCCAGCTCCGGCGCGGCGCCGAGCACCGGCGCGAGCACGTCGGCGCCCGCCTCCCGCGCGCCGCGGGCGATCCGGTCGGGCAGGAAGCCCGGCGCGATGACGTACGGGGCCACGGCGATCCGGCGGACGCCCTCGGCGCGCAGCGCGCGTACGGCGTCCTCGGTGCGCGGCAGGGCGGCGGAGGCGAACGCGGGCCGCACGGCGCGCCATCCGGTGCGCCGCCACTCCCGCGCGATGTCGGCGATCACCGCCCTGGCCTCCGGGTCGGTGGAGCCCGCGGAGGCCAGCACGACACCGGTCGAGGCGCGGTCGCCCGGCCGCAGCCCGGCCTCCGTCAGCCGCCGCTCCAAGGTGGCGACCAGCAGCGGCGACGGGCCGAGCACGTCGGCCTGCGTGATCCGCAGCCGGGAGGGGGCGTCCCGCAGTACGGCGGGGATGTCGGCCTTGGCGTGGAAGGCGCGGGTCAGCAGCAGCGGAAGGGCGACGGTCTCCCGTACGCCCTCGGCCGCGAGCCGTTCCAGCACCTGGGGCACCGAGGGAGCGCAGAAGTCCAGGAAGCCGGTCTCGACCCGCAGACCCGGCCGCGCCGCCCTGACCCGCCGGGTCAGCGCGCGCACGGTCTCGGCGTGCCGCGGGTCGCGGGAACCGTGCGCGATGACGACCAAGGGGGGCCGGGCGGCGGGGCGCACTACTGCTGGGCCCCGGCGGTCAGGCCGCGGCTGCGCAGCACCCAGCGCTCCAGCGGGCTGAAGATGATCTGGTCGATGGCGATGCCGACGAACAGGATCAGCAGGATGCCGAGGAAGACCCCGGCCATGTCGGAACCCTCGCGCATGTTCTCCAGGTAGCGGCCGAGGCCGACGCCCAGGTCCGGTGAGGACGCGATGAGTTCGGCGGCCATCAGGGAGCGCCAGGAGAACGCCCAGCCCTGCTTGAGGCCCGCGACGTAACCGGGCAGCGCGGCGGGCAGCAGGATGAACCAGGCGCCGCGCAGGCCGGTCGCGCCGATGGTGCGGCCCGCGCGCAGGTACAGCGGCGGCACCTGGTCGATGCCGGACACCAGGCCGTTGGCGATCGACGGCACCGCGCCCAGCAGGATCACCGTGTACATCGCCGAGTCGTTGATGCCCAGCCAGATCACCGCGGCGGGCACCCACGCCACCGACGGCAGCGACTGGAGCCCGGACAGGATCGGGCCGATCGCCGCCCGTACGAACGGCACACGGGCCACCAGCAGGCCCAGCGGGGTGCCGATGGCCAGCGCGGCGACGAAGCCGAGCAGGCCGCGCTGCACGCTGGTCCAGATGATGGAGAGCAGGTCGCCCTCGTTCCACCGCTCGGACAGCGCCTGGCCGACGGCGTGCGGGCTGGGCAGCTTCGTCGGGTCGGAGAAACCGCCCCACACCGCGAGCTGCCAGACCACCAGCACCAGCAGGATCGCGGTGACCGGCGGCAGCACCTTCTTGAACAGGATCTCCCAGAAGGGCGCCCGCCGGACCTCGACGGTCTCCAGCGCGTCGAGGCCCGCTTCGAGCCCTGACAGGTCGTGCCGGTCCGCGGCGCCCGGCCCGTCCGTCTTCCCGAGCGGGACGGCGCCTTGCGCGGACGTCTCAGTGCTGGCCATGGCGGCGGATCTCCCCACGCAGTTCTTCGGTGATCTCGACGGACAGGTCCGCCACGGCCGCGTCCTCGATACGGCGCGGCTGCGGGATGTCGATGGTCCACTCACGGGCGATCCGCCCCGGCCGCGACGACATCAGCACGACCCGCTCGGCGAGCCGTACCGCCTCCCGGACGTTGTGCGTCACGAACAGCACCGACAGGTCGGTCTCGGACCAGATCCGGGTCAGCTCGTCGTGCAGCACATCGCGGGTGATGGCGTCCAGCGCCGCGAACGGCTCGTCCATCAGCAGCAGTTGGCTGTCCTGGGCGAGCGCGCGGGCCAGTGCCACGCGCTGCCGCATACCGCCGGACAGCTCGTGCACCCGCTTGCCGTACGCGCCGCCGAGCCGTACGAGGTCCAGCAGCCGCTCGGCCTCGGGGCGGCGCTCCTCGCGGGGCACGCCCCGCAGCCGCAGGGCCAGTTCGATGTTCTTGCCCGCCGTCAGCCACGGGAACAGCGCGTGTTCCTGGAACATCAGGGCGGGCCGCCCGCCGGGCGCCGCGATGGCGCCCGCGGACGGCTTGTCGAGTCCGGCGACCAGATTGAGCAGGGTGGACTTGCCGCACCCCGAGGCCCCCAGGAGGCAGACGAACTCACCGGGCCGCACGTCGAGCGTGATGTCGTCCAGCACGAGTTGCCGGGCGCCGGGCCTGCCGAACGCCTTCGACACATGGTCGAGCCGCGCGGCGTACGCCTCGGGCTCCGCGGTCTGCGCGTCGGCACTGGTGAGGGTGTCGGCCATGGGTGTCACCTCCTGGGGTCCTACGGGGCGGGTGCGGTTGACGCCGCTACGGGTCGTCGGGGGGCGGGTGTCGCGGGCGGGGCTACTGAGCGCCGAGCCCCGCGGCGTCCACCGTCGGCTTGCCGTCCGCCGTGAGCACCTTGTTGAGCAGCGTCAGGTCGTACAGCCCGTTGAGCTTCGGCGCCTTGAGCAGACCGGCGTCCACGGCGTGCTGCGCCTCCTCGCCCGCGGTCTTCGCCAGCGGGTCGTCCAGCACCTGGATGGACTTCCAGGCCGGGTCGAGGACGTTGGCCGGGAGCGCCTTCTGCGTCAGCTTCTTGAGCTGCTCGTTCGCGTCCGCCTTGGCCTTGTCGGGGTTGGCCGCGATCCACGCGTTGGTGTTCACCGAACCGCGCAGCACCGCCTCGACCACGTCCGGGTGCGCCTTGAGGAACTTCTGCGACACGATCACATTGGTGATCACGAACTTGTTGTCGGGCCACAGCGTGCTCTCGTCCAGCAGCACCTTCGCGCCCTCGGCGACCAGCTTCGACGCGGTGGGCTCCGGCACCCACGCGCCGTCGATGGAGCCCTGCTTGTACGCGTCGGGGGTGATCTTGTTGTCGGTGCGGACCACCGACACATCGCCCTTGCCGCTCTGCGCGTCGACCTTCCAGCCCTTGGTCTTGATCCAGTTCAGCAGCGCCACGTCCTGGGTGTTGCCGAGCTGCGGGGTGGCGATCTTCTTGCCCTTGACGTCGTCCAGCGTCTTGATCTTGTCGGGGTTGACGACGAGCTTCACACCGCCGGACGCCGAACCCGAGATGATCTTCAGGCTGGCGCCGTTCGACTTGGTGTAGCCGTTGATCGCGGGGGAGGGGCCGATCCAGCCGATGTCGATGGAACCGGCGTTGAGCGCCTCGATCTCCTCGGGGCCCGCGTTGAAGGTCAGTTCCTTGACCGTGGTGGCGCCCAGTTCCTTCTGGAAGATGCCTTCCTTGAGGCCGACCAGCGGGGTGGCGTGCGTCAGGTTCGGGAAGTAGCCGATCTTGACCTGGTCGGCGGAGAGCTTCTTCGCGTCGGCCCCGGCACTGGCGGCCGGCGCGGTCGTCGCGTCACTCGACTTGTCGTCGTTGGAGCCGTAGCCGCAGGCGGCGAGAGCGCCGAACAGGATCGGCAGGGCGGCGGCCGCGGCGGTGAGTCTGCGGCGGCGGAGGGCGCGGGATACGGGACGGGACTGGGCAGACACGTGGGTGTCCTCTCGTAAGGCCCGGCGTGTCGCGCTCGTGGTCAGGGCGCGGCCGGAAGTTCGTCAGGTCTTCGAAAGCAGTGCAACGGGGGCCGCTGTGCGCGGCGCTGGGGTACGGCGGCGGTCACGGCGTGCCCGTGGTCCGCGGCCGGGCGCGTCAGCCCACACATCGTGCGACCCCGCCCGTACCCGCGCCGAGCGAGCCGCTGCCGACGCGGCCGCCCTCCTTCGCGAAACCCGAGAAGGCATCCTGAGTCATCGTCAGAAGTCCCAACCCTCGTCGTCGGCCGCGCCACCCGCGGCCGGATCCGTCTTCTCCGCGAACGCCTCGCCCGCCATGCCCGCGGTCAGCGTCGTACCGTCCGCCGGGTCGATCAGCAGGAAGGAACCGGTCAGCCGGGAGTCCGCGTACGCGTCCACCGGCAGCGGCTCCGCGGTGCGCAGCAGCACCGCTCCGATGTCGTTGACCTCCAGCTCGGCGGGCTCGTTGTCGTGCGCGAGACCGTGCGAGAGGTCGATCCGGTACGGCAGGCCCTTGACGATCGCCTTCACCGTCCGGGTGGTGTGCTTGAGCAGCACGCGGTCGCCGATCCGCAGCGGACGCTCGTGCAGATGGCACACCGTGGCCCTGATGTCCTGGGTGATCGCGGGCGCCGTCGCGGTCGGCGCGATCATGTCGCCGCGCGAGATGTCCAGGTCGTCGGCGAGCAGCACCGTCACCGACTGCGGCGCCCACGCGGTGTCGACGGCCTCACCGAGCGCGTCGATCCCGGAGATCGTGGTGGTACGGCCCGACGGCAGCACCGTCACCGCGTCGCCGACGCGCAGCAGCCCCGAGACGATCTGGCCCGCGTAACCGCGGTAGTCCGGGTGCTCCGCGGTCTGCGGCCTGATCACGTACTGCACGGGGAACCGCGCGGGGCAGCCGGTCAGGTCGTGGCTGACCGGGACCGTCTCCAGGTGCTCCAGGACGGTCGGGCCGCCGTACCAGTCCATGTGCGCGGACGGCTCGACGACATTGTCACCGGCCAGCGCGGAGATCGGGATCGCGGTGATCTCCGGGACGCCCAGCGAGGCCGCGTAGGAGGTGAACTCCTCGGCGATGGCGGCGAACACGGGCTCCGCGTAGTCCACCAGGTCCATCTTGTTGACCGCGAGCACCACGTGCGGGACACGCAGCAGGGCCGCGACGGCCGCGTGCCGCCGGGTCTGCTCGATCACGCCGTTGCGGGCGTCGACCAGCACCACGGCCAGCTCCGCCGTCGAGGCGCCGGTGACCATGTTGCGGGTGTACTGCACATGGCCCGGGGTGTCGGCGAGGATGAACCGCCGCCGCGCGGTGGCGAAGTAGCGGTAGGCGACGTCGATGGTGATGCCCTGCTCGCGCTCGGCCCGCAGGCCGTCGGTGAGCAGCGCCAGGTCCGGGGCCTCCTGGCCGCGGCCGAGCGACGCCCGCTCGACCGCCTCCAGTTGGTCGGTGAGCACCGACTTGGAGTCGTGCAGCAGCCGCCCCACCAGCGTGGACTTGCCGTCGTCGACGGAGCCCGCGGTGGCGAAGCGCAGCAGCGTGGTGGCCGACAACTGCTCGGCGGTGAGGGGGTTGGTGGGACCCGTGGTGGCGGTCATGGTTAGAAGTACCCCTCGCGCTTGCGGTCTTCCATCGCGGCTTCCGACATCTTGTCGTCGGCGCGGGTCGCGCCCCGCTCGGTCAGCCGGGAGGCGGCGATCTCGGTGATCACCGCGTCGAGCGTGGTGGCCGCGGAGTCGACGGCGCCCGTGCAGGACATGTCGCCGACCGTGCGGTAGCGCACCTGGCGGGTCTCCACCGGCTCACCGGCCTTCGGGCCGCCCCACTCGCCCGCGGTCAGCCACATCCCCGACCGGTTGAACACCTCGCGCTCGTGCGCGAAGTAGATCTCGGGCAGCGCGATCTTCTCGCGGGCGATGTACTGCCACACGTCCAGCTCGGTCCAGTTGGACAGCGGGAAGACCCGTACGTGCTCGCCCGGCGCGTGCTTGCCGTTGTAGAGCTGCCACAGCTCGGGGCGCTGGCGGCGCGGATTCCACTGCGAGAACTCGTCGCGCAGCGAGAACACCCGCTCCTTGGCCCGCGCCTTCTCCTCGTCGCGCCGACCGCCGCCGAACACCGCGTCGAAGCGGTGCTCCCTGATGGCCTCGGTCAGCGGCACCGTCTGGAGCGGGTTGCGGGTGCCGTCGGGGCGCTCGCGCAGCCGCCCGTCGTCGATGTACTCCTGCACCATCGCGACATGCAGCCGAAGGCCGTGCTCGGCGACCGTACGGTCCCGGAACTCCAGCACCTCGGGGAAGTTGTGCCCGGTGTCCACGTGCAGCAGCGAGAACGGCACCGCCGCGGGCGCGAACGCCTTCAGCGCCAGGTGCAGCATGACGATCGAGTCCTTGCCGCCGGAGAAGAGGATCACCGGCCGCTCGAACTCGCCCGCCACCTCCCGGAAGATGTGCACGGCCTCGGACTCCAGCGCGTCCAGGTGCGAGAGGGCGTACGGGCTGTCCGTGCTTCCGGAGTGCGCGACGGCGGCGGTCATATGGTGAGCCCCTTCTCGACAAGCAGCGCGTGCAGTACGGAAGCCGACTCCTCGACCGTGCGGCCCTGGGTCTCGATCCGCAGATCGGGGTCGGCCGGGATCTCGTACGGGTCGTCCACGCCGGTCAGGCCGGTCAGTTCACCCGCGGCCTGCTTGGCGTACAGGCCCTTGACGTCACGCACCGAGCAGACCTCGACCGGTGTCGCGACATGCACCTCGACATAGCCGGTGCCCTGCTGCTGGTGGCGCTTGCGGACGGCCTCGCGGCTGTCGGCGTACGGCGCGATGACCGGGACGAGCGCCAACACGCCGTGCGAGGCGAGGAGTTCGGCGACGAAGCCGATGCGCTGCACATTGGTGTGCCGGTCCTCGCGGCTGAAGCCGAGGCCCGCGGAGAGGAATTCGCGGATCTCGTCGCCGTCGAGCACCTCGACCCGGCGGCCCTGCGCGCGCAGCCGCTCGGCGAGTGCGTGGGCGATGGTGGTCTTGCCCGCGCTCGGCAGACCGGTGAGCCAGACGGTGGCGCCGGTGGTCATCCCCAACTCCTGACTGGTCGTCACTGACTCGGTCGTCACCGCGCCGGTCCGCGCGGGGCCGGCCTTCGTGGCACCGGTCCCCGTCCGACCGGCCGTCACAGGTGGATCCCGCACTCGGTCTTGCCCAGGCCCGCCCAGCGGCCGGCGCGGGCGTCCTCGCCCTCCAGCACCCGGCGGGTGCACGGCGCGCAGCCCACCGAGGCGTAACCGTCCGTCAGCAGCGGGTTGGTGAGGACCCCGTGCTCGGCGACGTACGCCTCCACGTCGTCCTGCGTCCAGCGGGCGATCGGCGCGATCTTGACCTTCCGCCGCTTGGCGTCCCAGGACACCACCGGGGTGTTGGCCCGGGTCGGCGACTCGTCGCGGCGCAGGCCCGTCGCCCACGCCTCGTAGCCGCGCAGGCCCTCCTCCAGCGGAGCGACCTTGCGCAGCGCGCAGCACCGGTCGGGGTCGCGGTCGTGCAGCTTCGGCCCGTACTCGGCGTCCTGCTCGGCGACGGTCTGGCGCGGGCTGATCGTGATGACGTTGACGTCCATCACGGCCGCGACCGCGTCCCGCGTGCCGATGGTCTCGGGGAAGTGGTAGCCGGTGTCGAGGAAGACCACGTCCACGCCGGGCAGCGCCCGCGAGGCGAGGTGCGCGACCACGGCGTCCTCCATCGAGGAGGTGACGCAGAACCGCGGCCCGAAGGTGTCGGCGGCCCAGCGCAGCACGTCGAGCGCGGACGCCTCCTCCAGGTCTCGGCCCGCCTGCTCGGCCAGGGTGCGCAAGTCCTCGGCGGTGTGCTGTGCGGTGGTCACGAGGCGCCTCCATGCGGGGAGTTGGCGGTCGTTCCCCTGGACAGCAGCCCGAGGAACTTCAGCGTGAATGCGCGATTGCAGGCGTGGCATTCCCACGCGCCGTGGCCTTCCTCGGACGGACGCAGGTCCTCGTCCCCGCAGTAGGGGCAGTAGAACGGCGCGGCCCGCTCGCTCATGACAGCTCCTCAGCGGAGGCGCGCGCCGCCCACTGCGCGAAGCGCTCGCCGTCGGTGCGACCGGCCTGGAAGCGGGTCAGCACCCGCTCCACGTAGTCCGGCAGCTCCGCCGAAGTGACCTTCAGACCGCGGACCTTGCGGCCGAAGCCCGCCTCCAGGCCGAGGCTGCCGCCCAGGTGCACCTGGAAGCCCTCGACCTGCTCGCCGTCGGCGTCGGTGACGAGCTGTCCCTTGAGACCGATGTCCGCGACCTGGATACGGGCGCAGGAGTTGGGGCAGCCGTTGATGTTGATGGTGACCGGCTCGTCGAAGTCCGGCAGCCGCCGCTCCAGTTCGTCGATGAGCGAGGCGCCGCGCGCCTTGGTCTCCACGATGGCGAGTTTGCAGAACTCGATTCCGGTGCAGGCCATGGTGCCGCGCCGGAAGGGCGACGGCGTGGCCTGGAGGTCCAGCGACTCCAGACCCGCGACCAGCGACTCGACCCGGGACTCCTCGACGTCCAGGACGAGCATCTTCTGGTCGACGGTGGTCCGCAGCCGGTCGGAGCCGTGCTCGGCGGCCAGTTCGGAGATCTTCGTCAGCGTCGCGCCGTCGATCCGGCCGACCCGCGAGGCGAAGCCGACGTAGAAGCGGCCGTCCTGCTGCCGGTGCACGCCGATGTGGTCGCGCCACTGCCGCACCGGCTGGTCGGGCGCCGGACCGTCGGTCAGCTCGCGCTTGAGGTAGTCGTCCTGGAGCACCTGGCGGAACTTCTCCGGACCCCAGTCGGCGACCAGGAACTTCAGCCGGGCGCGGGCGCGCAGCCGCCGGTAGCCGTAGTCGCGGAAGATGCCGATGACGCCCGCCCACACCTCGGGCACCTCGTCCAGCGGCACCCAGGCGCCCAGCCGCACACCGAGCTTGGGGTTGGTGGACAGCCCGCCGCCGACCCACAGGTCGAAGCCGGGGCCGTGCTCGGGGTGCCGGACGCCGACGAAGGCGATGTCGTTGATCTCGTGCGCCACGTCCAGCAGCGGCGAGCCGGAGACCGCGGTCTTGAACTTCCGGGGCAGGTTGGAGAATTCCTTGCTGCCGATGTAGCGGTCGTGGATCTCGTCGATCGCCGTGGTGCCGTCGATGATCTCGTCCTCGGCGATGCCCGCGACGGGCGAGCCGAGGATGACGCGGGGCGTGTCGCCGCACGCCTCCATGGTGGACAGGCCGACCGCCTCCAGGCGGCGCCAGATCTCCGGTACGTCCTCGATCCGGATCCAGTGGTACTGGATGTTCTGCCGGTCGGTGAGGTCGGCGGTGCCGCGGGCGAACTCCTGCGAGATCTCGCCGATCACCCGGAGCTGGGCCACGGTCAGCCGGCCGCCGTCGATCCTGACCCGCATCATGAAGAACTCGTCGTCCAGCTCCTCCGGCTCCAGGATGGCGGTCCTGCCGCCGTCGATCCCGGGGCGGCGCTGCGTGTACAGCCCGTACCAGCGCATCCGGCCGCGCAGGTCGGCGCCGTCGATGGACTGGAATCCGGCCTTGGAGTAGATCGTCTCAATGCGTGTCCGCACATTGAGACCGTCGTCGTCCTTCTTGGTCTGCTCGTTGCCGTTGAGCGGCGTGAAGTGCCCCATGGCCCACTGGCCCTCACCGCGGTGCCGTCCGGCCTTGCGGCGCGACGCGGCAGCCCCGGCGGCGGCGTCTCCGGCCGGAGTCTGGGGCAGGTCAGGGGTGGAAGCCATGGCGATGCGTCCTTCGGGCAGGCTCGAATACGGTCGATTACGCGCGGGAGCACCCTATGGCCTGGGAAAACGCAGGGCTGTGAAACACAGCGGGGCGGCCGGGGACTCCCGGGCATCCACGACGACGGGGATGGCGGGGAGCGGAGCTAAGTCGGTCAGACCGCCGGACAGATGGCGCTGGACACGCGGCAGAAGTCGACGTGCGGCCGACCTACCAAGGCGATTCCAGTGCGTGACATGACGAAAGCGTGGCATGCGGGTCTCCGGAGAGTCCACCGCCATCCATTATGTGGACCAGATAATCTCACCAGGTGAGAAACTGTGGCGTCGGTCACGCCCCGCCCGGCGCGACCGGCGCGCGGACGGTCACGCGCCCGGCGGAGTGGACGGGGAAGCGGCGACCGTCGTGTCGAACACCCGGAAGCCGCGCCGCCGGTAGTTGTCCAGCGCGTACGGCCCGTCCAGCGAGCAGGTGTGCACCCACACCCGCTCGGTCGGTTCCCTTCCCTCCCAGCGGTCGCCCAGGTCCCAGGCCCGCTCGGTGCCGAAGGACAGCAGATGGCCGCCGAGACCGCGGCCCCTGGAGTCCGGCAGCAGCCCGAAGTACACGATCTCCACCACGCCCGCGTCCTGCGCCCCCAACTCCACATAACCCGCGGGGGTGCCGTGTTCGTACGCGACCCACACCTCGGTGCCGGGCTGCGCCAGATGCGCCCGCCACTGCTCCGGCGGCCACGGCAGCCGGTCCCGCCACGCGCAGTCCGCCCCGACCGCCGTATACAGAAAGCGCCCGAATTCGGCCGACGGGACCTGCGACCGCACGATCCGGACACCCGACGCCTCGGGCGGCACGGCCGCGGCCCGCAGCTCGTCGGGCGAGGTCAGTTCGAGGGACCAGGTGGTCACGGGCGTACTCATGCGGCCCACCCTAGGCGGTGCGGCCCGGCGCCCCGGGCCCGCCCCGGACGCCGCGACCGGGCACCCGGTGGCCGGATCTCGCCCCCGGCCCGCGCCCGTACCGCGCTCCGCGCGCCCCCACCGCGCGGACACGTCCTCTTGACGGCCGCGCCGCCGACTCGTTTCGATGGTCATCACGCGAATGCGGCCGGACACGTACGGTGACCGGCCGCGCCCGGCGGCCGTATGGTCAGCGGCGCGCGGCCAGCACCGCGGGCGCGAGCGAGTGCGGGAGGAGGTCCAACGGGTGGTGCGGACGGATGAGTTCGACATTCACCCCGTCGGCGAAGCGGTACGGCCGGTGCGCCAGCACGCCCGCCAGATTCCGCCGCAGCCGGGACAGCTCCGCGCGCACCGTCACCGTACGGCTCGGATCGCCGAACAAGTCGGCGGCCAGCTCGGCCGCGGTCCTGCCGCCGCGGTGCACCGCGAGCACGAACAGCAGCTCCGCGTGGCGCGGACTGAGCTGCTGCGCCCAGCTCCCGGCCGCGCCGCTCACCGTCACCATCCAGTTGCGCGGACGGCTCACGTCCAGCACCACCTGGCTCGCGCCCGACGCCCGCTCGCGGCTGCCCAGCCGTACCAGCCAGCCGCCCGGCAGCGGCTCCACCGAGCACAGGCCGAGCGAGGGCAGCCACATCTGCCCGGCGCTGACGGCCGCGGGCAGTTGCAGCCGGTCCGGCGGCGCCATCCCGGCCACCGCGGCCACCCAGCCGTTGGGGTCGACGGCCAGCGCCTGGCCCTCCATCCGGGCCAGCAGCGGCGCGGCCACCGACCGCAGCCGCTCGACCGCCGCCCAGTGCCTGGCCCGCAGTTCGCCCTCGGCGACCCTGGCCACCGCGGAGACCAGCGACAGATTCGCCGGGTGCGCGGTGGAGGCGGGACCGGTCACATTCACCACGCCCAGCAGCCGTCCGTCGCGCGGATCGTGCAGCGGGGCCGCGGCGCAGGTCCAGCCGTGCAGATTGCGCACGTAGTGCTCGGCCGAGTGCACCTGGAGGGGGGTGCCGGTCACCAGCGCCGTGCCGATCGCGTTCGTGCCGACCGCGTCCTCGGCCCAGCTCGCGCCCTCGGCGAAGCCCAGCCGGTCCGCGAGGGACTTGCGGGACGCGAGGCTGCCGTCGCGCCACAGCACCCGGCCCTCCGGGTCGGTGACGATCATGATGTGCCCGGCCACGTCCGCGACCGCGTTCAGACCGTCGCGCAGCAGCGGCAGCAGAGCGCCGAGCGGGGTGGACTGCCGCCGGTACTCCAGCTCGTCGGTGCCCAGCAGCCCGTCGTTGCGACCGGTGTCCGGGTCCAGGCCCCGGCTCAGGGCGCGTGTCCATGACTCGCCGATCACCGGCCGCGGCGGCTTCGGCGGCACATCACCCGCAAGAGTGGCTTCCCGGACCGAGGCCAGCAGGTGCGCGGACGCGCGGGCGTCCATCGCGTCCCTCCGGCCGACCTGGATCGGAAAGTGTGTCACGTCGCCCCCGCCCTGCGTGCTCTCCGTCTTCCACTGCCCATGGTGCCGCCGTACGGGCCCGGCCGTCGCGATTTCCCTCCCGTCCACCGGAGGTCCCCGCACGGCCTGACGACATGTGCAACGGGCTGCAACCATTGCGAGCGTACGCGACTTCGACGGAGAGTGACGCGGCGTCACCGGCGCGCGGCAGCCCCCCGCCCGCGCTGCCGGGACGGTCGGCCTGACGGCCCAACAGACCGGGGGTGGTGCCGAGTCGGCGCGGCGCCACCCTCCGTGGGCGCGGCGGCGGAAACCTTTCTGCTCCCCCTTCGGGGGGCGAGCGGAGGGACAGCCGCTGCCGCGCCGTTTTCCGTTCCGCCGCGACGGGACTTCGCGGACGCGCCCTAGGACTGGACCGGGCGGGCGCGGTCGACGATCGCGGACAGGTCCAGGGTGTGGGGGAGGGTGCCGAAGGTGGCGCCCCAGTCGTGGCCGAGGCGGGAGGCGCAGAAGGCGTCGGCGACCTCGGGGGGCGCGAAGCGGACCAGGAGGGTGCCCTGGAGGACCAGCGCCATGCGCTCGACGATGCGGCGGGCGCGGGTCTCGACACCGTCGAGGTCGGCGAGTTCGCCGAGGAGGTCCTTGACGGCGCCGTCGAGGCGGTGGTCGGCCCCGCGGGCCAGCCCCAGCTCGGCCAGGAAGGCGTTGAGGGCCAGCGGCTCCCGCTGGAGGACGCGCAGCACGTCGAGGGCCTGGACGTTCCCCGAGCCCTCCCACACCGAGTTCAGCGGCGACTCGCGGAAGATCCGCGGCATGCCGGACTCCTCCACGTAGCCGTTGCCGCCCAGGCACTCCAGCGCCTCGGCCGCGACGACCGGACAGCGCTTGGTGACCCAGAACTTGGTGACGGCCACCGCCAGCCGCCGGAAGTGCCGCTCCTGCTCGGTGTCCGCGTCGCAGGCCGCCGCCAGCCGCAGCGCCGTGGTCGTCGCGGCCTCCGACTCCAGCGCGAGGTCCGCCAGCACGTTGCGCATCAGCGGCTTGTCGGCCAGCGGCCCGCCGAAGGCGCTGCGGTACGTGGCGTGGTGCACGGCCTGCGCCACCGCCTGCCGCATGAGGGCGGCCGAGCCCAGCGCGCAGTCGAGACGGGTCGCCGCGACCATCTCGATGATGGTGGCCACCCCGCGCCCCTCGTCGCCGACCCGCCGCGCCCACGTACCGCTGAACTCCACCTCGCAGGAGGCGTTGGAGCGGTTGCCGAGCTTGTCCTTCAGCCGCTGGATCGCGAAGACGTTGCGGGTGCCGTCCGGCAGCACGCGCGGCAGCAGGAAGCAGGTCAGCCCTCCCGGCGCCTGCGCCAGGACGAGGAAGCCGTCCGACATCGGCGCGGAGCAGAACCACTTGTGCCCGGTCAGCGCGTACGCGCCGTCCTCCGCCAGCGGCTCGGCGTGCGTGGTGTTGGCCCGTACGTCGGAGCCGCCCTGCTTCTCCGTCATGCCCATTCCGAACAGCGCGCCCGGCTTCTCGCCGGCCGCGACCAGTTGCGGATCGTAGACCCGCGACCCGAGCCGCGGCTCCCACTCGGCGGCCAGCGCCGGGTCGGTGCGCAGCGCGGGCACCGCCGCGTGCGTCATCGACACCGGACAGCCGTGCCCGGCGTCGACCTGCGACCAGACCAGGAACCCGGCGGCCCGCCTGAGGTGCCCGTCGGGCCGCGACCAGGCGTCGGTGAGACCGGCGCTGACCGCGTGCCCGAGCAGCCGGTGGTACGAGGGGTGGAAGTCCACCTCGTCGATCCGGTTGCCGTAGCGGTCGTGGGTGCGCAGCACGGGCGAGTACGTGTTCGCCTCCTCGCCCCAGCGCTGTGCCTGGGCGGATCCCGCGGCCTTGCCCAGCTCGCTCAACTCGTCCGTGATCTCCGTGAGCCCGGCCGGATCGGCGTGGCGGGCCACGGCCTCCACGAGGGCGCTGTCGGTGCTGTACACGTCATGGCCGACCAGCGGCGGAGCCTGATTGGTCACCGTGTGAGTGAGGGTGCTCATGGCAGCTAACGTAAGGGGGTGCAAGCAGTCGAAGAAAGAGGCCATCGTCGCCCGAGCAGGTGGCGCCGGGCTCGGGTGGTGTACCGCAACGTCTCCAAGCGCAAGGTCGCTTGGCTGCTGCTGAAGGACACCGTCAACTCCTGCATGGAGTACCGGGTGACCGGCCTCGCCGCCGAGGCGGCCTTCTTCGTCCTGCTGTCGCTGCCGCCGCTGCTGCTCGGCCTGGTCGGCGCCCTCGGCTACGTCGACACCGTCATCGGCCTCGACACCATCGACCACATCCGGCACAACATCCTCACGGCGTCCTCCACCGTGCTCTCCGACAAGGGCGTCAACCAGCTCGTCAAACCCCTGGTCGACGACGTCTTCCACGGCCGCCGCCCGGACCTGATCTCGCTCGGCTTCCTGATCGCCCTGTGGTCGGGCTCCCGCGCGGTCAACGTCTTCGTGGACACCATCACCATCATGTACGGCCTGGAGGGCCGCCGCGGCATCGTCAAGACCCGGCTGATGTCGCTGGTGCTGTACGTCGTGGCGCTGATACTGGGCGCCGCCGTACTGCCGCTGGTCGTCGCGGGACCCGACGCGGTGGTCGACGTGCTGCCGGGCGGCGAGGGCGCGGTCGCGGTGCTGTACTGGCCCGCCGTCCTGCTCGCCACGATCGCCTTCCTCACCACGCTCTACCACGTGTCGGTGCCGGTGCGCTCCGCCTGGTACGAGGACGTGCCCGGCGCGCTGATCGCGCTGCTGATGTGGGTGGTCGGCAGCTTCGTCCTGCGGATCTACCTCACCCACACCGTCGAGGGACCGACGATCTACGGTTCGCTGGCCGCGCCGGTCGCCGTCCTGCTGTGGATCGGCGTGTCCGCCTTCGCCGTCCTGGTCGGCGCGGCCGTCAACGCGGCCGTGGACCGGGTGTGGCCGTCGCTGGCCACCGCCGCGGCCCGCGAGGAGAACGCCAGGCTGCGGGAGGCCGCGGCGGCCGAGGTCGTCGCGCAGGCCGCCGCCCGCAGGGCCGCGTACGCAGGGGACGAGGACGGCGACCCCGACGACGACCCGCCCGCCGAATACCCCGAGCGGTGGGCGGAATTCCTGCCGCACGCCGATGTGCGGTCCCGGCTGCGCCGCCGCCCCGACGTACCGCCGATGGCTCCGGCGCCCCCGCCCGCCCGGCACTCGGCCCCGCACCGCTCGGCCTCCCGGCCCGCGCCTCCGCCGCCCGCCGCGCCCCCGCCGCCGATGCCGCCCTTCCCGCCGGAGCTGTGACGCGCGGCTCGGCTCGGCGGGACCGGCGGCCGGGTCGCGGTGCACCATGGAGGCATGTACGAGGAACGTGCCGCCGCGGTGCCGGGCGTCACCGTGTGGACCCGTGAGAACGGCGGCGGGTCCTACCGCGTGCTGCCCGACGGCTGCATGGACCTGATCTGGTACGACGGCGGCCTGCTGGTCGCGGGCCCCGACACCCGCGCGTTCGTCGCCGACGACGCGCCGGGCGGCTCGTACGCGGGGCTGCGGTTCGCGCCGGGGCTCGGCCCGCTGGTGCTGGGAGTGCCGGCCCGCGAGCTGCGCGACCGCAGGGTGCCGCTGGACGCGCTGTGGCCCGCGGCGCGCGCTGGACGGCTGGCGGACCGGCTGGGCGGCCGGGACGCCGCCGCCGTCCTCGACGCCTGGGCGGTGACGCGGCTCGGCGCGGCCGGGCCCGTCGATCCCCTCCCGGGCGGCGTCGCCAGGGCGCTGGCCGCGGGCCGCCCAGTGGGCGCGATCGCGGCCGGGACGGGCCTGGGGGAGCGGCAGTTGCGCCGCCGCTGCGAGGCCGCGTTCGGCTACGGGCCCAAGACGCTCGGCCGGGTGCTGCGGCTGCAGAGGGCGCTGGAGCTGGCCCGCGGGGGCACCGCGTTCGCGCAGGTCGCGGCGGTCGCGGGCTACGCCGACCAGGCCCATCTCGCGCGCGAGGTCAAGTCGCTCGCGGGCGTGCCGCTCGGGCGGCTCATCCAGCCGACGGCTCCGGCATAGCGGCGAAGAGGTCGACGGTGTTGCCGTCCGGGTCGTACACGGCCGCGTAGCGCTGGCCCCAGAAGGCGTCCCACGGCTTGAGGTGGCCCGTGTGCCCGGCCTCGGTCAGCTCGGCGTAGGCCGCGTCCACGCCCTCGGGGGCGCCGCAGTCGAAGGCCAGCGACATCCGGGAGCCGGTGGCGGGCGACCAGTCGGGGTCGAAGGAGCGGACGGTCTCCACGGTGTCCCAGGCCAGCCGCAGACCGCCGGGGAGCGTGACCTCGACGTGCGGCTCCGCGTCCGCCGCCGCGGGCAGCTCGATGCCCAGGCGCCGGTAGAAGGCGAGCGAGGCGGCCATGTCCGCGACGACGAGGCCGATCAGATCGATACGGGGCGTGAGGGGTGCGTTCATGCCGTTCACGCTAGGCGGGCCGGGCGCCGGGTGTCTTGAACGAAACGGACACCCGGCACCCGACCTGCGACCCCCCGGCCCCCACCGGGGTTGTGAGCGTCGCCGCGGTCGCGCACCGTGCTCCGCGGGCGACGCGGTCCGAAGGATGCGATGAGGCCGATGGGGACTGATGAAGGCCGATGGGGTCGGATGAGGCCGATGGGGTCGGACGGGGCCCGACGGGGAGGAGTACGGGCCAGTGGTAAGGGGGAGGTATGCGGTGGTGCGTGGAAGGAAAGCTTCTTGTCCGTTGGTTCGGAAGGA
Source organism: Streptomyces sp. NPDC088197 (assembly GCF_044741185.1). Taxonomy (NCBI): domain Bacteria; kingdom Bacillati; phylum Actinomycetota; class Actinomycetes; order Kitasatosporales; family Streptomycetaceae; genus Streptomyces; species Streptomyces sp. NPDC088197. The sequence continues at coordinate 5,543 of NZ_JBIUSD010000017.1, read as the reverse complement.
TCGCCCCACCGGGCCGCCGCGTCAAGGGCTGGGTCAAGGAAGTGAACGAAAAACAACTCACCCCCCGGTCAACGCTGTTACTAGGTCAAGGATTCGACCGCGAGTCATTGACATGAACATAGTCTGGACCTTTCAATCGCGGTACAGGCGCACGTCCCCCACCGTCGCGCACAAGGAAGGTCCCCCACATGATCAGATCCCGCACACAAATACCCTGGTCGCGCACCCTGTTGAGGCTGTTCGCGCTGTTCGCCGTGGTGCTCGGGGTACAGGCGGGGCCCGCGCACACCGCGCAGGCCGCCGACTTCAAGGTGATCGCCTTCTACGACGGCACGTACGACGCCGCCCACATCAACTTCGTCCACGAAGCGAACGCGTGGTTCCCGCAGCACGCGGCGCAGTACGGCTTCTCGTACACCTCGACCAACGACTGGAGCCAGCTCAACACCGCCAACCTGGCCCAGTACCAGGTGGTCATGTTCCTCGACAACGCCCCGCAGACCGCGGCCCAGCAGAGCGCGTTCCAGACGTACATGAACAACGGCGGCGGCTGGATCGGCTTCCATGTCGCGGCCTACAACGACGCGTCGTCCAACGGCTGGTCCTGGTACCACCAGACCTTCCTCGGCACCGGCACCTTCAAGTCCAACACCTGGGGGCCGACCGCCGAGACGCTGAAGATCGAGGACCCGAACCACCCGGCCACCGCGGGCCTGCCCGGCACGATCGCCTCGTCCGTCAGCGAGTGGTATAGCTGGCAGAACGACCTGCGGCAGAACCCGAACATCGACATCCTGGCCTCGATGGACCAGTCGACGTTCCCGATCGGGACCGACCCCAACCAGACCTGGTACAGCGGCTATTACCCGATCGTGTGGACCAACAAGAACTACAAGATGGTCTACAACAACTTCGGGCACAACGCGATGAACTACGACACCAACACCGCGCTGTCGTCCACCTTCGCCAGCGCCCAGCAGAACCAGTTGCTGATCCAGGAGATCCGCTGGGCGGCGGGCCAGAGCGGCCCGGTCACCCCGCCGCAGGGCGGCCCGACCGGCGCCATCCACGGCTACGGCGGCAAGTGCGTGGACATCGCGGGCGCCAGCAGCACCAACGGCGCGGCCGTACAGCTCTACGACTGCAACGGCACCAGCGCCCAGACCTGGGCGGTCGGTTCCGACGGCACGCTCAAGGCCCTCGGCAAGTGCATGGACGTCACCTCGGCGGGCACGGCCAACGGCACCAAGGTGCAGCTCTACGACTGCAACGGCAGCGCCGCCCAGAAGTGGACGCGCAGCGGGAGCACGCTGGTGAACGCCGGGTCGGGCAAGTGCCTGGACGCGACGGGCCCCAGCAGCGCCAACGGCACCCGGCTCCAGATCTGGACCTGCGGCACGGGCGCCAACCAACAGTGGACGCTGCCGAGTTGATCCCCCGGCCGGGCTGATCTCCGCGGCCGGCCGACACCCGAGCGGAGCCGGGCCACGGCCCGGCTCCGTACTCGTACGCCCCACGCCCACCTGAGGCCACACCCACCCCGGATGAACGCGGCGCGCGCCGGTCGCGTATTACTCCCACAGGGGTTGCGGCGTGCGCCGCCCCCGGGGGAGGGGACGACCGGTGACACCGGAAGAACGCGAAACCGGGCAGCACACCGAGCACTACGAGATGCTGGTGTCGTTCGCCCTCGGCCACGTGCGCGACCGCGCGCAGGCCGAGGACGTGGCCCACGAGACGCTGCTGCGCGCCTGGCTGCACCTCGGCCGGATCGAGCCGGGCAGCGCCACCGTCCGCGCCTATCTGCTGACCATCGCCCGCAATCTGCTGGCCGTGACACCGGGGGCCGGCTCGCCGCCGAACTCCCGCTGAGGGCCGCCGCGTCGGTACCGCTGAGCCCCGCCGCCCGGCCGGCTCACGCGGGATAGGCGTGCGTCTGGGCCGCCTTGACCGTCGCCCACACCTGCGCGCCCTCGTGCAGGCCCAGTTCGGCCACGGACACCGCCGTCAGGTCGGCGGTCAGCGGCAGGTCGTCGGCGCTCCCAGTGAGGGCGACACGGATCTGGTCGCCGTGCGACTCCAGGCCGCAGATCCTGGCCCGCCAGGTGTTGCGCGCGCTGGAGTCCGGCCGGTCGGTGGAGAGCGTGACCGCGCTCGGCGGGAAGGCCACGAAGGCGGGCCCCGTCAGCTCCTCCGTGGCGGTCACGGTCAGCTCCGGACCGAGCCGGACCGTATGTCCCTCGGCCTCGCCCCGGTAGAGATTGAGCCCGACCAGCCGCGCGATGTAGTCCGTACGCGGACGGCGGGCGATCTCCGCGGGCGTGCCCTCCTGCACCACCCGCCCGTGCTCGATCACCACCAGCCGGTCGGCCAGCACCATCGCGTCCAGCGGGTCGTGCGTCACCAGCACCGCCACCGCCTCGAACGCGGCCAGATGGCGGCGCAGCTCCGCCCGTACGTCCAGCCGCGCGCGGGCGTCCAGCGCCGCCAGCGGCTCGTCGAGCAGCAGCAGCCGCGGCCCGGTCGCCAACGCCCTGGCCAGCGCCACGCGTTGGGCCTGCCCGCCGGACAGCCGCCGCGGCTTGACGCCCGCGTGGTCCGCGAGCCCCATCCGGTCCAGCAGATCCGCCGCCCGCGCCCGCGCGTCCGCCTTGGACGCGCCGTGGCAGCGCGGCCCGAAGGCGACATTGTCCAGCGCGGTCAGATGCGGGAAGAGCAGATAGTCCTGGAAGATCACTCCGACCGGCCGGTCCTCGGCCGGCACCCGCCGCCGTACCGCCGGTTCCTCCAGCGTCCGCCCGTCGAGCCGCAGATGGCCGCCGGACAGCGGGGCGAGACCGGCCAGCGTACGCAGCGCGGTGGTCTTGCCCGCGCCGTTCGGACCGAGCAGCGCCAGCACCTCGCCGGGCGGCACCGACAGCCGTACGTCCAGCCGGAAGGTGCCGCGGTCCAGGACGAGACGCGCGTCGAGGCCGTCGGCGTCCTCGGCGCCCCGCACGTCGGGCCCGTCCCCCTTGTCGAGTCTCATGACGCGGCCGTCCAGCGTTCGCGCAGCCCGGCGAGGACCGCGACGGAGACCGCGAGCAGGACGAGGCTGAGCGCGATGGCGGCGGCCGGATCGTCCTGGAGCGCCAGATACACCGCCAGCGGCATCGTCTGCGTACGGCCGGGGAAACTGCCCGCGAAGGTGATGGTCGCGCCGAACTCGCCCAGCGCCCTGGCCCAGGCCAGCACCGCGCCCGCCGCGACACCCGGTGCGATCATCGGCAGGGTGACCCGGCGGAAGGCGGTGAACCGCGAGGCGCCCAGCGTCGCCGCCGCCTCCTCGAACCGCGTGTCGGCCGCCCGCAGCGTCCCCTCGACGGTGATCACCAGGAACGGCATCGCCACGAACGTCTCCGCCACCACTACACCGGCCGTCGTGAACGGCAGCGTGACGCCGAACGCCGAGTCGAGCCAGCGCCCCACCACACCGTTGCGCCCCAGCGCCAGCAGCAGCGCCACACCGCCGACCACCGGCGGCAGCACCAGCGGCAGCGTCACCAGCGAGCGCACCAGACCGCGGCCGGGAAACGTCGTACGGGCCAGCAGCCACGCCAGCGGCACCCCGAACACCAGCGACACGGCGGTCGCCGTGGTCGCGGTCTCCAACGACAGCCGCAGCGCCGTCCACACCTCGGAACTGGTGAGCTGCGACGGCAGGCTCCGCCACGGCGCCCGGATCAGCAGCGCCAGCAGCGGCAGCAGCAGAAAGACGAGCGCGATCAGCGCGGGCAGCAGCAACGGCAGCGGGACACCGCCGCGGCTGCGCACGAAGCGGCGCCGCGGCCGGTGCCCGGGAAGTCCCGGACCGGCCGCGGCGCCCCACCGCTCCTGACCGGTCACGGGTTGAGGAAGCCCGCCCCGGTGAGCACCTTCTGGCCCTCGGCGGACCGCACCAGCGCGATGAACGCCTGCGCGGCCGTCCCGTTGGGCGCGTTCTTCAGCTCCACGATCGGGTACGTGTTGATCGCCTTCGCCGACTCGGGGAAGTCCACGCCCTGCACCTTGCCGCCCGCGGCCTTCACGTCGGTCTTGTAGACCACCGCCGCGTCGACCTCCTTCAGCTCCACCTTCGTCAGCGCGGCCTTCACGTCCTGCTCGTAACTGACCGGCGTCAGCTTCAGCCCGCTGTCGGTCAGCGCCGTCTGCGCGGCGGCCCCGCACGGCACCGTCTTCGCGCACAGCGCGACCTTGAGGCCGGACTTCGTCAGGTCCTTCAGCGACGCGATCTTGTCCGGGTTGCCGGGCAGCGTCGCGATCTCCAACTGGTTGCGCACGAAGGGGGCGGGAGCGCCCGCCGCGTCCTTGGCGTCGGTGACGATCTTCATCGTCTTCGTACTGGCCGCCGCGAAGACGTCAGCGGGCGCGCCCGAGGTGATGCTGGCCGCGAGCACGTCGCTGCCGCCGAAGTTGAACGTCACCTTCGTGCCGGGGTACGCGGCCTCGAACTGCTTGCCGAGCGTCGTGAAGGACTCCTTCAGCGACGCCGCCGCGAACACGGTCACGGAACCGGTGACCTTCGGCGTGGTCGCCGACGCGGAAGCGGAGGACGAGGCGGAGGGGGACGACGACGAGGCGTCGGAACCCTTGTCCGAGGACGAGCAGGCAGTGAGCGCCAGCAGTACGGCGGCGCCGCCGACGGCCGCCACCATGCCGCGGCGCCGTTCGGTACGGATCATCACAGGAACTCTCTCTCTGCCGCGCACCAGGTCATTGTGACGATCATAGTGACGCATCTGCGAGGGATAAGTCTCCTGGCGCATTGCATAAGCCGCGTGATCCAGCTGTCCGCCTCGTTTGTGCGATCACACAACCATGATGACGTCCAGGGTGCGGGGGCCGTGGACGCCTTCGACGCGGTCGAGTTCGATGTCGCTGGTGGCGGAGGGGCCTGAGATCCAGGTCTGGGGCCGGGTGGGGTCCAGGCGGGGGAGGGCCTGGGGGACCGAGGCGACGATCTGCGCGGGGGTGATGACGCAGATGTGGTGGTCGGGGACGAGGGTGATCCGGCGGCGGCCCTGGTCGGGGGAGGTGTCGAGCACGATGGTGCCGGTCTCGGCGATGGCCAGCGCGCAGCCGGTGATCACGGTGTCGATCGCGTCGAGGTCGTAGGTGGTCTGCTCGGGCCGGTCGGTGTGCCGCTCGGTGTCCGGGCCGATCGCGTCGAGCCAGTGCGCGGGCAGGCCCTGCGGGGTGACGACGCTGCGGCTGCCGTGCTCGGCGATCAGGCGGGCGACGGTCGCGGGCAGTCCGGTCTCGTCCGTGTGGTGGACGTGGGCCCGGTAGTCGGTGAGGTTCTCCGCGAGGAGGGTCGCGGTCTCCTGCGGGGTGCGGTCGGCGTGGGTGTGCAGGTAGTCCCTGGTGAGGGGGGTGTCGTGCGGGCGGTCGTCGCGGGGGACGTCCGCGAGGGCGTTGCGGATGCGGGTGAGGACGGTGTCGCGGGAGGTCACTGGCCGTTCTCCTTGGTCTGGGGGTGGTTGGCTGGTTGGTTTTTCTGCCAC
>NZ_JBIUSD010000016.1:0-168726 GCF_044741185.1 Streptomyces sp. NPDC088197 | reverse complement strand
GCGGTGCAGTCCTAGACAGCTCCACCACACCGGAGGTCTTCGCCATGATCAAGCACCGGGACATGTCAACAACGCTCGTGATCAATACACCTAGGTCCGGTCCGCGAGGGCGGCCCCGGCCGCCCCGTACTCTTGCGGGTGTGAGTACGACAGATCCCGACGCCCTCCTCGGACCGGCCGACATCCGTGAACTGGCCGCGGCACTGGGGGTGCGCCCCACCAAGCAGCGCGGGCAGAACTTCGTCATCGACGCGAACACGGTGCGGCGGATCGTCAGGACCGCCGGGGTGCGCCCCGAGGACGCGGTCGTCGAGGTCGGTCCCGGACTCGGCTCGCTCACCCTCGCGCTGCTGGAGGCCGCCGACCGGGTCACCGCGATCGAGATCGACGACGTGCTGGCCGCAGCGCTGCCCGCGACCGTCGCCGCGCGCATGCCGGACCGGGCGGACCGTTTCGCCCTGGTGCACAGCGACGCGATGCGGGTGACGGAACTGCCGGGGCCGCCGCCCACCGCCCTGGTGGCGAATCTGCCGTACAACGTGGCGGTGCCCGTCCTGCTGCACATGCTCGCCGCCTTCCCGAGCATCGAGCGCACCTTGGTGATGGTCCAGGCCGAGGTCGCCGACCGGCTGGCCGCGGGGCCGGGCAACAAGGTGTACGGAGTGCCGTCGGTGAAGGCCAACTGGTACGCGGAGGTCAAGCGCGCCGGTTCCATCGGCCGCAATGTGTTCTGGCCCGCGCCCAACGTCGACTCCGGTCTCGTCTCGCTGACCCGGCGTGACCCGCCGAAGACCACCGCCACCCGCGAAGAGGTCTTCGCCGCCGTCGACGCGGCCTTCGCCCAGCGCCGCAAGACGCTGCGCGCCGCGCTGTCCGGCTGGGCGGGCTCGGCCCCGGCCGCCGAGGCCGCGCTGGTGGCCGCAGGGGTCTCCCCGCAGGCCAGGGGCGAGGAGCTGACGGTGGAGGAATTCGCCGCCGTCGCCGAGCACAAGCCCGCGGTCTGACGCCGCCGCACCGTAAACCCGCCGCCGCCCGTACCCGCCGCCCGCGAATCCCCAGCCCGCGAATCCCCAGCCCGTGAATCCCCACCCCGTGAATCCGCCGCGCCCGGCGGACCGCCCTCCGTACGCACCACCCTCGCAAGGGAGCCAGCAGTGACCGCCGCACCCGTCACCGTCCGCGTGCCCGCAAAGGTCAACGTCCAGCTCGCGGTCGGCGGTCGCCGTCCCGACGGTTTCCACGACCTGGCGAACGTCTTTCTGGCGGTCGGCCTGTACGACCATGTGACAGCAGTGCCCGCCGACGCGTTGACGATCACCGCGTCCGGCCCGGACACCGACAACATCCCGCTGGACGCCACCAATCTGGCGGCCAAGGCGGCGGTCGCGCTCGCCGCGCACCATGGCGTCGATCCCGTTGTGGGATTGCACATCACCAAGGACATCCCTGTGGCGGGCGGCATGGCGGGCGGCAGCGCGGACGCGGCGGCGGCGCTGCTCGCCTGCGACACCCTGTGGGGCCTGAACACCCCGCGCGCCGACCTGCTCGCGATCTGCGCGGAGCTGGGCAGCGACGTGCCGTTCAGCCTGGTCGGCGGCGCGGCGCTGGGGGAGGGCAGGGGTGAGATCCTCACGCCGCTGGAGGTGGCGGGCCCCTTCCACTGGGTCTTCGCCGTCGCCGACGGCGGCCTGTCCACCCCGGCCGTCTACCGCGAGTGCGACCGCCTGCGCCGCGAGTCCGGCGCGGGCGACACCACCGACGACGTACCTGCGCCCGTCGCCGACCCCGCGCTGATCGACGCGCTGCGCACCGGCGACCCGTACGCGCTCGCCGCCGTCCTGGTCAACGACCTCCAGGCCGCCGCCCTGTCCCTGCGGCCCGCGCTGGCCGACACCCTGGCGACCGGCACGGACGCGGGCGCGCTCGCCGCGCTGGTCTCCGGCTCGGGACCCACCTGCGCCTTCCTCGCGCCGGACGCCGACACCGCCGCCAAGATCGCGGTCACCCTCACCGCGTCCGGCACCTGCCGTACCGCCCGCCCGGCCGCCTCCCCGGCCCCCGGCGCGACCGTCGTCCCCGCCGCCTGACCGCCGGGGCACCACCCGGAACCGGCACCTCACCGCGCCGCACTACGCTGAAGCAGAACCCCCGCGAACCCCTGGAGCGTACGAGAGTGGCCGTCAACCTGGTCAACGTCGAAGCCGTCGGCAAGACATACGGCACGCGAGCGCTGCTCGAATCCGTGTCCCTCGGCGTCTCCGAAGGCGACCGCACCGGCGTCGTGGGCCGCAACGGCGACGGCAAGACCACCCTCATCCGGCTGCTCGCCAAGCTGGAGGAGCCGGACACCGGCCGCGTCACCCACCAGGGTGGGCTGCGACTGGGCGTCTTGACGCAGAGCGACAGCCTCGACCCGGCCGCGACCGTGCGCCACGAGGTGATCGGCGACCGCGCCGACCACCAGTGGGCGGGCGACGCGAAGATCCGCGACGTGCTGACCGGCCTGTTCGGCGGCCTGGACCTGCCCGGCTTCCCGCTCGGCCTGGACACCGTCATCGGCCCGCTCTCCGGCGGCGAGCGGCGCAGGATCGCGCTCGCGAAGCTGCTGATCGAGGAGCAGGACCTGCTGGTCCTCGACGAGCCGACCAACCACCTCGACGTCGAGGGCATCGCCTGGCTGGCGGGCCACCTCGGCACCCGCCGCTCCGCGCTCGTCTGCGTCACCCACGACCGCTGGTTCCTCGACCAGGTCTGCACCCGCATGTGGGACGTGCAGCGCGGCTCGGTGTACGAGTACGAGGGCGGCTACAGCGACTACGTGTTCGCGCGCGCCGAGCGGGAACGGATCGCGGCCACCGAGGAGACCAAGCGGCAGAATCTGATGCGCAAGGAGCTGGCCTGGCTGCGCCGCGGCGCCCCGGCCCGCACCTCCAAGCCGCGCTTCCGCATCGAGGCGGCGAACGAGCTGATCGCCGACGTGCCGCCGCCGCGCGACACCGCGGAGCTGATGAAATTCGCCAACTCCCGCCTCGGCAAGACGGTCTTCGAGCTGGAGGATGTGACAGTCCAAGCGGGCCCCAAGGTGCTGCTGAAGCACCTGACGTGGCAGCTCGGCCCCGGCGACCGCGTCGGCCTGGTCGGCGTCAACGGCTCGGGCAAGACCTCACTCCTGCGGGCGCTCGCCGAGGCCGCGGCGACCGGCGGCGACCAGCAGCCGGCGGCCGGCAAAGTGGTCGTCGGCAAGACGGTGAAGCTCGCTTACCTCTCCCAGGAGGTCGCCGAACTGGACCCGAACTGGCGGGTGCTCCAGGCCGTGGAGTCGGTGCGGCAGCGCGTCGACCTCGGCAAGGGCCGGGAGATGACCGCGGGGCAGCTCTGCGAGAAGTTCGGCTTCACCAAGGAGAAGCAGTGGACGCCGGTCGGCGACCTGTCCGGCGGTGAGCGCCGTCGGCTCCAGATCCTGCGGTTGCTGATGGACGAGCCCAATGTGCTGTTCCTGGACGAGCCCACCAACGACCTCGACATCGAGACGCTCACCCAGTTGGAGGACCTGCTCGACGGCTGGCCCGGCTCGATGCTGGTGATCAGCCACGACCGGTACTTCCTGGAGCGCACCACCGACCGCGTCTTCGCGCTGCTCGGCGACGCCAGCCTGCGCATGCTGCCGCGCGGGGTGGACGAGTACCTGGAGCGCCGCCGCCGGGTCGCCGAGGCCGCGGCGCCCGCCCCGGCGCCCGCCAAGGACAAGCCCACGGGCGACACCCGCGCGGCGAAGAAGGAACTCCAGCGCATCGAGCGGCAGCTCGACAAACTCGGCCAGCGGGAGGCGAAGCTGCACACCGGCATCGCCGACAATGCGACCGATTTCGAGAAAGTCGCCTCCCTGGACGCCGAATTGCGCGCGCTGCGCGAGGAGCGCGAGGAACTGGAGATGCGCTGGCTGGAGTTGGCGGAGGACGCGTAACACCCCTTCACATGAGGCGGGTAAGACCCCTTCACATGGGGCGGGTGAGACCCCTTCACATGGGGCGGGTAACACCCCTTCGCAGGTGAAGCAGAATCCCTCGACGTGTGAAGACGTGTAGCGGCCAGGTAACGGTCGGGCCGCTCCCCGAGGGGGTGGTGGGGGCGGGTGATAGAAAGAATTTCCGTTCATCCGTCCCTGATTCACCTGTGCCCGAAGGACCTGTTGATGTCGCAGCCGCCCCCGCCGCCCCCCGGAAACCCGCCGCCGCCCGGCGGTGGTTACGGATACCCGGGCCAGGCGGGCCCGGTTCCCGGTAACGAGAACCCGTACGCGCAGCCGGTGCCCCCCGGCCAGAACCCGTACGCGCAGGCGCCCACCCAACCGGCCTTCCCGCAGCAGCAGTACGGCGGCCGACAGGGACCTCCGCCGCCGCCCAGCCAGGTGCCGCCCCCGCCCCCGCCGCCCGGGCAGGTGCCGCAGGGGCAGACACCGCCCCCGCAGTACGGCTACCCGCAGCCCGGCCAGGTCCCGCCGCAGCAGCAGGCGTACGGCTATCCGCAGCAGCAACAGCCGCCGTACGGGCCGGGACCCTCGGGCTATCCCGCCCCCTCAGGCGGCTCGTCGAACAACAAGCTGATCGTGATCGTCGCGGCGGTCGTCGCCGCGGTGCTGGTGATCGGCGGCGGCGTGTACTTCGCGACCAAGAGCGGCGGCGGCGACGACCCGGCGCCCAAGCCGCAGGCCAACGCCGGTGGCGCCAACGGCGGTACGAACACCGCCAAGACGCACAATTCGACACTGTCGTACAAGTGGGACAAGCCCGCGGACCCGGTGGCGTCGAAGGACAATCTGAAGAGCGTCCTCGGCGTCTGGTTCACCGACAAGTACGTGGTGAAGAACGAGATCGACAAGGTCGTCGGCTACGACCTGGGCACCGGCGCGGTGGCGTGGACCGTACCGACACCGTCGAGCGGCGACTGCACGGCCGCGCGCGACTCCAACAACAACCTGACGGCCGTCCAGTTCGGCGCCAACTGCGAGCAGGTCATGGTGATCGATCTCGCGGCGGGCAGGGCGGTGTGGACGGCGAAGCTGCCGGTCGGCAGTTCGGAGAAGGCGGACTTCGACTACAGCGAGATGGCGATCAGCGGCGACACGCTCGGCGTGGACTGGCTGGAGGGCTCGATCGGCTACCGGCTGAGCACCCAGAAGGTGCTGTGGCGGTCGGGCAACGGTGACTGCGAGGACGACGGCTACGCGGGCGGCAAGCAGTTCGTGGCGATCGTCAACTGCGGTTACAAGACGTACAAGGTCCAGGTCATCGATCCGGACAACAACGGCAGCGCCAAATGGTCGTGGACGGCGCCGGTCGGCACCAAGGTCTCGGCCGTCGTCTCCACCGACCCGGTGGTGGTGGTGCTCGGCACCGAGGGCGAGAGGCAGACGGACGTGGCGACGATCGTCGACGGCCGTCTCCAGTCGCGGGTCTCGCTCGGCACCGACAAGTACGACATCAGCACGGACGGCACCGAGATGCAGGCCGTGCACAATGTGATCGTCAGCAGTGACACCCTCTATCTGTCGCTGACGAGCAAGCACGACAGCAACGGCCAGGTGCTCAGCGGGATCGTCGCGTTCAACCTGAGCGACGGCAAGCAGAAGTGGATCGCCAAGCCCGACAGCAAGCACGACATCCAGGGCCTGGCGATCGAGGACGGCAAGCTGCTCGCGTACGAGCCCGCCGACTACGACGTGCAGGGCCGTCTGGTGACCCTGGACCCGGCCAGCGGCGCGCTCACCACCTACGCGCAGTTCGACACCGACGCCTCGCAGAAGCTGAACGTGTCGGCGATGCGCAGCTACCCCGTCTGGCACGACGGTCATTTCATCATCGCGACGCGCACGGTGTACGCCTCCTCGTCCGACCAGACCTATCTGGTGACCTTCGGCTGACGAGCTACGGTAATTCCGGATTCGCCGGAACCTTCTGTTCGATAGGGGGCGCGGCCGGTGGTGGATGCGTGTAGCTTCGCCGCCTAGGGCGGTATGCGTAGGGGTCGGGGTCGGCAGTGGTCCGGACCCCGGGGGGATAGGGGATACCCGACATGGGCGTACGGCTCGTGGTCGTTGACGACCACCGCCTGCTCGCCGAGGCGCTGGCCTCGGCACTGAAGCTGCGCGGGCACCGGGTGCTCGCGGCGGCGGCGCCCGCGGCGGGCGCGGCGGAACTGGTACTGAGCAGGTCTCCCGAGGTGTGCCTGTACGGCACGGCCGCACCGGCCGAGCCGGGCGCCTTCGACGCGGTGGCCAGGATCAAGCGGGAGCGCCCGGCGGTCGCGGTGGTCGTCCTCGGACCGGTGCCCGACCCGCGCGGCATCGCGGCGGCCTTCGCGGCCGGCGCCTCCGGTTACGTACGCCACGACGAGCGCATCGAGGGCGTGGAGCGCGCGATGGCCAAGGCGCGGGCCGGGGAGGTCGCGGTGGCGCAGACGCTCCTCCAGGGCGCCTTCGCGGAACTGCTCAACCCCGCGCGGCAGCCGGACGACGAGGGCGCGCGGCTGCTGGAGATGCTGACACCGCGCGAGATCGAGGTCCTGGTGCGGGTCGCGGAGGGTGAGGACACCCGGCTGATCGCGGCGGGCATGCGGATCGCGCCGAGCACCGCGCGGACGCATGTGCAGCGCGTCCTGATGAAGCTGGGGGTCGGCTCCCGGCTGGAGGCCGCCGCCCTGGCCGCCCGCACCGGCCTGCTGGACCGCGCGGCGGCAGAAGGCGCCCCGGCGTCCGCGCCGTTCCCGCAGTCCTCCGCGGCCGGTCCCGGCGCGGTCGGCTGACGCACCGACCCCAGCACCCCCTTTTCCCACACGTTTTCCGCACGTCTTCCGCACGCGGGGCGGCACCTCCGGACAGGAGGTGCCGCCCCGCTCTCGCGTGCGCGGACACTTACCACCACAATCAACCTGTTTCAAGCATCTTCCCGGAGTCCCCATTGACCGGGCTGTTATTTTGTGGTTCCTTGTGTTTGATTATGTTGAGTGCTTGTGATGAGGGGCCTCAAGGGTGAAGAAGACGACGACCCGGCTCGCCGACGGCCGTGAGCTGATCTATTACGACTCCAGGGACGACGTCGTGCGCGACGCCGTGGACCGCCGTCCGCTGGAGCCCGTCGCCACCGAGTCCGAGCTGCGCGCCGACCGGCTGCTGGGCGACACCGTCGCCGTCGCCTCGCACCGGCAGGGCCGTACGTACCACCCGCCCGCCGACGAGTGCCCGCTGTGCCCCTCGCGCGAGGGCCGGCTGAGCGAGATCCCGGACAGCGACTACGAGGTGGTCGTCTTCGAGAACCGCTTCCCCTCGCTGGCCGGTGACGCGGGCCGCTGCGAGGTGGTCTGCTTCACCCCCGACCACGACGCGTCCTTCGCCGACCTGAGCCCCGCCTCCGCCCGCCTGGTGCTGGACGCCTGGACCGACCGCACCCGCGACCTGGGCCAGCAGCCCGGCGTGGAGCAGGTCTTCCCCTTCGAGAACCGCGGCGCGGAGATCGGCGTCACCCTCGGCCACCCGCACGGCCAGATCTACGCCTATCCGTTCGTCACACCGCGCACCGCCCTGATGCTGCGCTCGCTCGCCGAGCACCGCGAGCGCACCGGCGGCCGCAACCTCTTCGACGACGTCCTCGCCGACGAGCGCGCGGACGGCCACCGAATCGTCCTCACGGGTGAACACTGGACCGCCTTCGTGCCGTACGCCGCGCACTGGCCGTACGAAGTGCACCTGTATCCCCACCGCCGGGTGCCCGACCTGCTCGGCCTCGACGAGGACGCGCGCGCCGAGTTCCCGCGGGTCTATCTGGAGCTGCTGCGCCGCTTCGACCGGATCTTCGGCGAGGGCCAGCCGCGTACCCCGTACATCTCCGGCTGGCACCAGGCGCCGTTCAACGCGCCGGACCGCCGCGATTTCGCGCTCCATCTGGAGCTTTTCACTATCCGGCGCACATCGGGCAAGCTGAAGTTCCTCGCGGGCTCCGAGTCCGGAATGGGCGCTTTCATCAACGATGTGCCGCCGGAGTCCGCGGCGTTGCGACTGCGAGAGGTAGCGAGTCAGTGAGCACCGAGCGAGCGGGCACCGAGTCGACGACCGCCCAGCGGGAGACGGCCGCCCGGCCCAAGAAGGTCCTGGTCACCGGCGGCGCCGGATACGTCGGCGGGGTCGTCGCCGCCCATCTGCTGGAGGCCGGGCACCGGGTGACGGTGCTGGACGACCTGTCGACCGGCTTCCTCGCGGGCGTGCCCAAGGGCGCCGACTTCGTCGAGGGCCGCGTCCAGGACGCGGACAAGGTGCTCGACAGCACCTATGACGCGGTGCTGCACTTCGCCGCCTCCTCGCAGGTCGGCGAATCCGTCGCCGTACCCGAGAAGTACTGGCGCAACAACGTCGGCGGCACCCTCGAACTGCTCGCCGCCATGCGGGACTCCGGCGTACGCACCCTCGTCTTCTCCTCCACCGCCGCCACCTACGGCGAGCCCACCGCCATCCCCATCACCGAGGACGCGGCGACCGCGCCCACCAACCCGTACGGCGCGACGAAGCTCGCCGTCGACCACATGATCACCAGCGAGTGCGCGGCGCACGGCCTGTCCGCCGTCTCCCTGCGGTACTTCAACGTCGCGGGCGCGTACGGCGGCCACGGCGAGCGGCACGACCCCGAGTCGCACCTGATCCCGCTGGTCCTCCAGGTCGCGCAGGGCCGCCGCCGCGCGGTCTCGGTCTTCGGCGACGACTACCCGACGCCGGACGGCACCTGCCTGCGCGACTACATCCACGTCGCGGACCTGGCCGAGGCGCATCTGCTGGCGCTCGACAAGGCGCCCGCGGGCGAGCACCTGATCTGCAACCTCGGCAACGGCAACGGCTTCTCGGTCCGCGAGGTCATCGAGACCGCCCGCCAGGTCACCGGCCACCCCATCCCGGCCACCGACGAGCCGCGCCGCGCGGGCGACCCCGCCGTACTGGTCGCCTCCGCGGAGCGCGCCAGGCAGCGGCTCGGCTGGCAGCCCAGCCGCACCGACCTCGCGGAGATCATCCGCGACGCATGGAATTTCACCCGGTCGCTGTCGCAGGACCACTCGCCGACGCAGGGGGAGGACGGACGATGACGGAAGCCACGACGGAAGCCGCGTTCGAGATCGCGTTCAAGAACATCTTCGGGCGCGCGCCCGAGGGCATATGGGCGGCGCCCGGCCGGGTCAATCTGATCGGCGAGCACACCGACTACAACGACGGCTACGTCATGCCGTTCGCGCTCCCGCACCGCACCCGGGCGGCCGTCGCCCGCCGCGACGACGGGCTGCTGCGCGTGCACTCCGCCGACATGGACGGCGGCATCGTCGAACTGCGCGTCGACGAACTGGCTCCCGGTACGACCGGCGGCTGGGCCGTCTACCCCGCGGCCGTCCTGTGGACGCTGCGGCAGGCGGGCCACGCCATCGGCGGCGCCGACATCCACTACGACAGCAATGTGCCGGTCGGCGGCGGGCTCTCGTCCTCCGCCGCCCTCCAGGTCGTCACCGCCCTGGCCCTCACCGAACTGCACGGCCTGGACCTGCCCCGCCAGGAGTTGGCCCTGCTCTGCCAGTCCTCGGAGAACACCTACGTCGGCGCGCCCGTCGGCGTCATGGACCAGACCGCGTCCGCCTGCTGTACGCAGGGGCACGCGCTCCACCTCGACGTGCGCGGGCTCACGCAGCGCCAGGTGCCGTTCGACCTGGCCGCGCAGGGGCTGCAACTGCTGGTGGTCGACACCCGCGTCAAGCACGCGCACGCCGACGGGGCGTACGGCGAACTGCGCGCGGGCTGCGAGGCCGCCGCCGCGGCCCTCGGCGTCCCCGCCCTGCGCGACGTCCCCTACGACGGGCTCGACGCCGCGCTGGCCGCCCTCCCCGACGAGCGGCTGCGGCGGCTCACCCGGCACGTGGTGACCGAGAACCGGCGCGTCGAGGAGGTCATCGCGCTTCTGGACGCCGGGCGCACCCGCGAGATCGGGCCCGTCCTGACCGCGGGGCACGTCTCGCTCCGCGACGACTTCCGGATCTCGTGCGCCGAACTCGACCTCGTGGTCGACACCGCGCTCGCCAACGGCGCCCTGGGCGCCCGTATGACCGGCGGCGGCTTCGGCGGCTCCGCCATCGTCCTGGTGGAGGCCACCGACATCCCGGCGCTGTCCGCGACCATCCAGGCCGCCCTCCCGGCGGCCCGGCTCTTCCCGACGACGGCGGGCCCCGGAGCGCACCGGCTGGTTTAGCGGGGCCCGGATCTCAAACCCGGTTCCAGACCCGGTTTCCAGACCCCGTTCTCCCACCCCGTGCTCAAATCCCGTTCCCCACTCCCGTTCCCCGCTGTCGGACGGGTCGGTCCGTGTGAAGCTCGGCACGCGCGGACCGGCCCGTTCGGCGCGTGCGGGGCCGCTCCCGTCACCGTGGTCACTCCGGTACCACAAGACGGGGGAATCCGGAATTCCGCGACGGAGAACTTCCGTCAAGACGGTGTTAACGGGGGCGCGACGCCCTACGCTTTTGAGACAGCGCCGGTGGGGGCCGGCGTGCATCAGGGGGCGAGACGCAAGGGGTTCGGCACCCGGGGAGGGGCGGCGGTCCCGATCCGGGTGCCGGATCCCGCGCGAATGCCGCCCCGCCACTGGGGGAGTGCCCAACACCGGGAGTGGTACCCGTGGGACGAATCCGCGTTCTCGTCGTCGATGATCATCGCATCTTCGCCGAGTCGCTTGCCGCCGCGCTCGCGGCGGAGCCCGACGTCGACGTCTCGGCCGCGGGGAGCGGCCCGGCCGCTCAGCGCTGCCTGGACCGCGCGGCGGCCGACAACCGGCGCTACGACGTCCTGCTGGTGGACGCCGATCTGGGGGACGGTCCGCGACCGCCGGTGACGCTCGCGGCGGTGCCGCGCATCCCGGTCGAGCAGGAACCGGTCCTGGACGGCCTGGCGCTGGTGGAACGGGTCAGGGCCGAGTATCCGGGGACCCGTACCGTCGTGCTGGCCGAGCGGGACGACGCCCGCAGGGCGGCCCGCGCGCTCCAGGCCGGGGCGTCGGGGTGGGTCGCCAAGGACTGCTCGCTGTCACGGCTGCTCGCGGTCGTACGCGGCGTGCTGCGCGACGAGACGCATCTGCCGCCCGCCCTGCTGACCGGTGTGCTGCGCGAGCTGACGGCCGCCCGCAGGCACCGCACCGAGAGCGAACGGCTGGTGGAGTCGCTGACGCCGCGCGAGCAGGAGGTGCTGCGCTGCATGGTCGCGGGCCTGGGCCGCAAAGCCGTCGCCGAGCGGCTGTTCCTGTCGCCGCACACCGTCCGCACCCATATGCAGAATGTGCTGGGCAAGCTCGGCGTGCACTCGACGCTGGCGGCGGTCGCGCTGGCCCGCAGGGCGGGCGTGGGGCCGGTGGAGCTGGTGCCGTCAGCCGGGGACGTTGTCGAAAGGCGCGGTCAACTGTCGTAGCAGCCCGGCCAGTTCACCGCGCTGCCGGGCGGACAGCTCGCCCAGGATCGCGCGTTCCTGCGCGAGCAGTCCGGCCAGTGACTGGTCCGCGCGCTCCTGGCCCTCCACGGTGAGCCGGACGAGCACGCCGCGCCGGTCGCTGGGGTCGGGCAGCCGCTCGACGAGCCCGCGCTGGGCGAGCCGGTCGATCCGGTTGGTCATCGTGCCGGAGGTGACCAGCGTCTGGGTCAGGAGCTGGCCCGGCGAGAGCTGGTACGGCGGTCCGGCGCGGCGCAGCGAGGTGAGCACGTCGAACTCCCACGGTTCGAGACTGTGCTCGGCGAAGGCCAGCCGCCGCGCGCGGTCGAGGTGTCGGGCGAGTCTGCTGACCCGGCTGAGCACCTCCAGCGGCTCCACGTCGAGGTCGGGGCGCTCTCGGCGCCATGCAGCGACCAGCCGGTCGACCTCGTCCTCCATGCGCTCAGTGTAGTAGGTCTGTCGATATGAAGTCTCTTGATATGAAGCCTCTTGACTTCAAGAGATATGTCGGAGGAGCCTGGACACCGACCAGAGGGCAGAACCTCGCCCTCCGTTTCGGTAGCGGCTGTGCGCAGCCGGCTATGAAAAGCCAGGGAGTACGACGATGCACGCAGCGCCAACGTGGGACCCGCAACAGTATCTCCGGCACTCCACCCACCGCACCCGCCCTTTCCTCGACCTCCTCACCCGTATCCAGGATCTGCCGGGCGGCGACGCGCCCCGGATCGCCGACATCGGGTGCGGTCCGGGCAATGTCACCGCGCTGCTCGCCGACCGCTGGCCCGGAGCCCGGATCACCGGCTTCGACAGCTCCCGCGAGATGCTGGACGCGGCGGCGCGGTACGCGGGACCCACGGCGGGCGGCGGTGAGCTGGACTTCCGGCAGGCCGACGCGGCGCACTGGGCGCCCGAGGAGTCCTTCGACCTGATCGTCTCCAACGCCGCGCTCCAGTGGGTGCCCGGCCACGCCGACCGCTTCCCCGGCTGGCTCGACCACATCACGCCCGGCGGCACCCTGGCCTTCCAGGTGCCGGGCAACTTCACCGCGCCCAGCCACGCGCTGCTGGGCGAGCTGTGCGACACCCCGCGGTGGCGCGACCGGCTCGACGGACACGGCCGCCGCTACGTCCACATCCTCAGCCCGGCCGACTATCTGGAGCGGCTGACCGAACTGGGCTGCGCGGCCGATGTGTGGGAGTCGACGTATGTGCAGTTGCTCCAGGGCGAGGACCCGGTGCTGGAGTGGACCAAGGGCACCGCGCTGCGGCCGGTGCTGACCGCGCTGGACGGCGACCGGGGGGCGGTGACGGAATTCGTCGGCCAGTACCGCGACCTGCTGCGCAAGGCGTACCCGCCGGGCCCGCACGGGACGGTCTTCCCCTTCCGGCGGATCTTCACCGTCGCGCGCAAACAGGGGCAGGAGGCGGCGGCGTGACGCGGGGAGCGGCAGGGGGGACGGCGGGGGGCGCCGACGGCTTCGGGATCGCGGGGGTCGACCACGTCCAGCTCGCCGCGCCGCCGGGCAGCGAGGAGGCGCTGCGCGCGTACTACGTCGGGGTGCTGGGGATGGCCGAGCTGACCAAGCCGCCGGTGCTCGCGGCGCGCGGCGGCTGCTGGTTCGCGGCGGGGGACGCGGTGCTGCACTTAGGGATCGAGGAGGACTTCAGGCCCGCCCGCAAGGCCCACCCGGGCATCCGCGTCACCGGGATCCACGCCTTCGGCAAGGAGCTCCAGGCGCGCGGCGCCAAGGTCGTCTGGGACGACGACCTGCCGGGCCACTCCCGCTTCTACTCCGAGGACCCGGTCGGCAACCGGCTGGAGTTCCTGGAGCCGACGGCGATGAGAGCCTGACGTCCGCGCGAGGGGGGCGTCGGGCGAGCGTGCCCGACGCCCCCCACGCGTCCTACAGCAGCAGGAAGGCCGCACCGATAAGCGCCGCCCCCAGCGCCGCCAGCGTCCACGCCGTGCGCCGCATCCGCAGCGCCCCGCCGGCCACGACCGCGGCCAGCAGCAGGGCTCCGGCCAGCGGCACCCAGGAGAAGAACAGACCGCCCCAGTCGGACCGTACGACCGTGTTCGTCCCGGGCTTCACCACGACCGGCACACGGTCGCCGACATGGTGTGTGACCGGCAGGCTGATGACCACCTTCGGGCGGGCGACGGCCGACCCCTTCGGCGCGAAGGGTCCGGTGCAGGTGGAGTCGCCGCAGTTCGTCAGCGTCATCGTGCCGTGCTCGTGCCCCTTGGTGAGCACCACGTATTGCGCGGTCTTCCACGAGTCCCAGGCGCCGGACGCCAGGAGCAGCAGCACCAGCGCCCACCCGCCCACCACCCGGGCCAGCAGGACCAGCCCCCAGGTGCCCTCGGCCATCCGGCGGGAACGGCTGCGTTTCACCATGCGGGCGATCTTTGGCCATCGCATGCCGTCCGGTCAACCTCGGTACGCGCCCGCCCTCGACAAGGGTGAGCGCCGTGTCCGGCGGTTGACCGGTCGCGCGTCCGGTCAGGTGTTGTACGTGCTCTGCGCGCGCTCCAGGCCCTCGGTGATCAGCGCCTCGACCGCGTCCGCCGCCCGGTCCACGAACCAGTCCAGCTCCTTGCGCTCGGTGGACGAGAAGTCCTTGAGCACAAAGGCCGCCACGTCCATCCGGCCCGGCGGACGGCCGATCCCCGCGCGCACCCGCAGATAGTCGGGGCCCATCGACTTGGTCATCGACTTGAGGCCGTTGTGGCCGTTGTCGCCGCCGCCCAGCTTGAGCCGCAGCGTGCCGAAGTCGATGTCCAGCTCGTCGTGGACGGCGATGATCCGCTCGGTCGGCACCTTGTAGAAGTCGCGCAGCGCGGTCACCGGGCCACCGGACAGATTCATGTACGACTGGGGCTTCGCCAGCACCACCCGCTGGTTCGCGGGACCGGCCGGGCCGATCCGGCCCTCCACGACCACGGCCTGCGCCTTCTGCGCGCGCTTGAACTTGCCGCCGACCCGCTGGGCGAGCAGATCGGCCACCATGAAGCCGATGTTGTGCCGGTTCCCCGCGTACTCGGGGCCCGGATTGCCGAGGCCCGCGACCAGCCAGGGCCCTGAGGTGTCACTCATCCACGTCTCCGACTCCGTGTCGCCGACTTCGTACCGGGAAAACGGCCGCCGCCGCACTCCGTGAGGGTGCGGCGGCGGCCGGGGTCACACGCGAGCACGTCAGCACGCGAGCGCGCGGGCACGTGAGCGTACGCACACGAGCACGTCAGCACACGAGCGCATAAGCGCGCGAGGACCGGTGGAGCGCGGGGGACTACGCCTCGGCGGCGGCGTCCTCGGTGCCCTCGGCGGCCTCGTCGCCCGCCTCGTCGGCGGCCTCGGCCTGGGCCGAGACGACCTGGATGACGACCGCGTCCTCGTCGATCGCCAGGGTGGAGCCCTTGGGCAGGGTGATGTCCTTGGCGAGGATGGAGGCGCCGGCCTCCAGGCCCTCGATGGAGACGGTGACCGCGGTCGGGATGTGGGTCGCCTCGGCCTCGACGGGCAGCGTGTTGAGCACGTGCTCCAGCAGGTTGCCGCCGACGGCCAGCTCGCCCTCGGTCTGCACCGGGATCTCGACGGTGACCTTCTCGCCGCTCTTCACGGACAGCAGGTCGACGTGCTCGATGGTGCCGCGCAGCGGGTCGCGCTGGACCGCCTTGGGGATGACCAGCGCGGTCTTGCCGTCGAGCTGGAGGGAGATCAGCACGTTCGCGGTGCGGAGCGCGAGCAGCAGCTCGTGGCCGGGGACGGTGACGTGCTGCGGGTCGGCGCCGTGACCGTAGATGACGGCGGGGACCTGGTGGGCGCGGCGCACGCGGCGGGCGGCGCCCTTGCCGAACTCGGTGCGCGGCTCTGCGGCGATCTTGACCTCGGCCATGATGCTCAACTCCTCGATACGGAAAACTCGGTACGCGAAAGGGGGGTCATACGGTCGCCCGACCCACGACGGGCCGTTCCACGACTCACCCCCGCTTGCGCGGAGACCGTTACGAGGAGCGCGCCGATAACGGAGGACCGCCGGAAAAACCGGGGCCTCCCTCGCCGAGCAACGCGGACAGCGTAACCGGCGGGGAGGCCCCGGGAGAAATCGATCTAGCTCAGTGCTCGGAGTCCTCGAACAGGCTGGTGACCGAGCCGTCCTCGAACACCTCGCGCACCGCGTTGGCGATGGTCGGCGCCATGGACAGCACGGTGATCTTGTCGAGGTTCAGCTCGCGCGGAGTCGGCAGGGTGTCGGTGAGGATGAACTCGCTCACCCGGGAGTTCTTCAGCCGGTCCGCGGCGGGCCCGGAGAGCACACCGTGGGTGGCGGTCACGATGACGTCCTCGGCGCCGTTGGCGAACAGCGCGTCGGCGGCGGCGCAGATCGTACCGCCGGTGTCGATCATGTCGTCGACCAGGACGCAGACCCGGCCCTTGACGTCACCGACGACCTCGTGGACCTTCACCTGGTTGGCGACGTCGGGGTCACGGCGCTTGTGGACGATGGCCAGCGGCGCGCCGAGCCGGTCGCACCAGCGGTCGGCGACCCGTACCCGGCCGGCGTCCGGGGAGACCACCGTGAGCTTGGCGCGGTCGACCTTGGCGCCCACGTAGTCCGCGAGCACCGGCAGGGCGAAGAGATGATCGACCGGGCCGTCGAAGAAGCCCTGGATCTGGTCGGTGTGCAGGTCGACCGTGAGGATGCGGTCGGCGCCCGCGGTCTTGAACAGGTCCGCCATCAGCCGGGCCGAGATCGGCTCACGGCCGCGGTGCTTCTTGTCCTGCCGGGCGTAGCCGTAGAAGGGCACGATCACGGTGATGCTCCGGGCGGAGGCCCGCTTGAGAGCATCGAGCATGATGAGCTGCTCCATGATCCACTTGTTGATGGGAGCGGTGTGGCTCTGGATGAGGAAGCAGTCCGCGCCGCGGGCCGACTCCTGGAACCGCACATAGATCTCGCCGTTGGCGAAGTCGAAAGCCTTGGTCGGCACCAGGCCGACTCCGAGACTGTGTGCCACCGCCTCCGCCAGATCGGGGTGGGCGCGGCCGGAGAAGAGCATCAGCTTCTTCTCACCGGTCGTCTTGATCCCGGTCACTGCACCGTCTCCTTGGAGTTTTCGACTGGTGTTCGGCACAGCGTCGCCTTCGGTTAGGCGTGCTGGCGGAATTGTGTGCAAGCCACACGGTACGCCCCAACCGGCGCATCTGTGCACCTCAAGAGGCCCGGATGAGACGTCCCTCACTCGCCCTGCGGCGTGTCTCCTCGTTGTGCGCGTTCGGCGGCCTCGGCGGCGGCGCTGCCGGGACGCTTGCGCGCCACCCAGCCCTCGATGTTGCGCTGCTGACCGCGGGCGACGGCCAGGGACCCCGCGGGAACGTCCTTGGTGATCACCGATCCGGCGGCGGTGTACGCGCCGTCCCCGACGGTGATCGGCGCCACGAACATGTTGTCGGAGCCGGTCTTGCAGTAGCTGCCGATGGTGGTGTGGTGCTTGGCCTCGCCGTCGTAGTTCACGAAGACGCTGGCGGCGCCGATGTTGGTGTACTCGCCGATCGTGGCGTCCCCCACATAGCTGAGGTGCGGCACCTTGGTGCCCTCGCCGATCGAGGCGTTCTTCATCTCCACGTACGTGCCCGCCTTGGCCTTCGGGCCGAGCTTGGCGCCGGGGCGCAGATACGCGTACGGGCCGACGGTCGCCTGCTCGCCGATCTCGGCCTGGTCGGCGACGGTGTTGGACACCCGCGCGCCGGGGCCGACCGCGGTGTCGGTGAGCGTGCAGTTGGGGCCGACCTCGGCGCCCGCGCCGACGCTGGTGGCGCCCAGGAGCTGGGTGTTGGGGTGCACCAGGCAGTCCTGCTCGAAGCGGACGTCGACGTCGACCCAGGTGGAGGCGGGGTCGACGACCGTGGCGCCGTCCAGCATGGCGCGGTGGAGCAGCCGGTCGTTGAGCACCCGGCGGGCCTCGGCGAGCTGCACCCGGTTGTTCACCCCGGCGATCTCGCGGTGGTCGGGGGCGACGTACGCGCCGACGCGGTGGCCGGCCTCGCGCAGGATGCCGAGGGTGTCGGTCAGATACTCCTCGCCCTGCGAGTTGTCCGTGGTGATCTTGCCGAGCGCGTCGGCGAGCAGGGCCGCGTCGAAGGCGTAGACCCCGGAGTTGATCTCGGCGATCGCCAGTTGGGCCGGTCCGGCGTCCTTCTGCTCGACGATCGCGGTGACCCGGTCGTCGGAGGAGCGGATGATCCGGCCGTAGCCGGTGGGGTCGGGCACCTTCGCGGTGAGGACCGTCACGGCGTTGCCGTCGCCCTCGTGCGCGCCGACCAGGGTGTGCAGGGTCTCGGCGGTGAGCAGCGGGGTGTCGCCGTAGGTGACCACCACGGTGCCGTCCAGGACGACGCCCTGCGCGGACAGCGCGTCCAGGCCGATCCTGACCGCGTGCCCGGTCCCGTTCTGCTCGTGCTGCACGGCGGTGAGCGCCTGCGGGTCGATGCCGTTGAGGTGCTCGGTGACCCGCTCGCGGGCGTGGCCCACGACCACCACGAGGTGCTGCGGCGCCAGTTCGCGGGAGGCGGCGACCACATGGCCGACGAGGGAACGGCCGCAGATGGGGTGGAGGACCTTCGGGGTGGCCGACTTCATGCGGGTGCCCTCACCCGCGGCGAGGACGACGACGGCAGCCGGACGGTTCGGGCTCACGTGAGGAGACTCCTCGGCTTCGGGTGCTGGACATCCGCAGGATACCGACGGGTTCCCGGATGGACGCCGGGCGGCCCCGGCCGGACCGGCCGGGGCCCCGGTGAGGTGCTCCGCCGCCAGGACTCGAACCCGGACATAAGGCACCAAAAGCCCCAGTGCTGCCAATTACACCACGGCGGATCAACCCGCGCTTTCGACCCGTTGGCGAGCCGGGCGGGCTGGACTTCACCATCATGCCGTACGAGCCGGGGTGGACGCGACGTAGATCCGGGGTAGAGATCGCACGACGGGCCGCATGAAGTGGTTCTGTCGCTCGTCGTCGGCCGCTGCAATACTTACGGCGGCGTAAGTTACGGGCTTGACCGGCTGAAACCAGCCCCCTCAGATCCCCAAGGGACAGACATGACCACGCACACGGACGTGAGGCCCGAGTCCCGGGAACCCGGGCCCTCGGGACAGGAAGACGCGCTGAACAGCGCCACCCGCGGTGGTGAGAGCAAGCGGTCGATCGAGCAGATCGCGCTGCTGCTGTTCATCAGCATCCCCTTCGTGGCGCTGGTGGCGGCCATCCCGCTCGCCTGGGGCCGCGGCATGAGCTGGCTGGATCTCGGCCTCATGATCGGCATGTACTTCCTCGGCTGCCACGGCATCACCATCGGCTTCCACCGGCACTTCACCCACGGTTCGTTCAAGGCCAACCGCCCCCTGAAGATCGCGCTCGCCATCGCCGGATCGATGGCCGTCGAGGGCCCGATCGTGCGCTGGGTGGCCGACCACCGCAGGCACCACAAGTTCAGCGACGCCGAGGGCGACCCGCACAGCCCGTGGCGGTACGGCGAGACGCTGCCCGCGCTGATGAAGGGCCTGTGGTGGGCCCACATGGGGTGGCTGTTCGACGAGGAGCAGACCTCGCAGGCGAAGTACGCGCCCGACCTGATCAAGGACTCCGCGATCCGCCGCATCTCGCGCGACTTCTGGCTGTGGACCGTGATCTCGCTGGCCATCCCGCCGGTGGTCGGCGGCCTCGTCACCATGTCGTGGTATGGCGCGTTCACCGCGTTCTTCTGGGGATCGCTCGTTCGGGTGGCGTTGCTGCACCACGTCACCTGGTCGATCAACTCGATCTGCCACGCGGTCGGCAAGCGCCCCTTCAAGTCCCGTGACCGCTCCGGCAACGTGTGGTGGCTGGCGGTGCTGTCCTGCGGCGAGTCCTGGCACAATCTGCACCACGCCGACCCCACCTCCGCCCGGCACGGTGTGCTGCGCGGCCAGGTCGACTCCAGCGCCCGGATCATCCGCTGGTGCGAACAGCTCGGCTGGGCCACCGACGTCCGCTGGCCGAGCGCGGACCGTATCGCGGCCCGCCGTAAGGAAAACATCAGTGAAGCGGCATGATTGACGCGTGAGCGACGGCAGCGGATCGAACGGCGACGGCGGAAGCGGCAGGGCCTCGGGTACGGATTCGGGTGCGAAGTCGGGCTCACGTCCGGCCACGGCCTCAGGCGTGGCGGGACCCACCGCCCGGCGCGCCCGCCGGGTCCGTATGACCGGCAAGGAACGGCGCGAGCAGCTTCTCGACATCGGCCGCACGCTCTTCGCCGAACGCGGCTTCGAGGGCACCTCGGTCGAGGAGATCGCCCACAAGGCGGGCGTCTCCAAGCCGGTGGTGTACGAGCACTTCGGCGGCAAGGAAGGGCTCTACGCCGTCGTCGTCGACCGTGAGATGCGCCGGTTGCTCGACATGGTGACCGGCGCCCTCACCGGCGGCCACCCCAGGGAGCTGCTGGAACAGGCCGCCTTCGCGCTGCTGGACTACATCGAGCAGTACACCGACGGTTTCCGCATCCTGGTGCGCGATTCACCCGTCGCCCAGTCCACCGGCACCTTCGCCTCGCTGATCAGCGACATCGCCACCCAGGTCGAGGACATCCTCGGCCACGAGTTCAAGCGCCGCGGCTTCGACCCCAAGCTCGCCCCGATGTACGCGCAGGCGCTGGTCGGCATGGTGGCACTCACCGGCCAGTGGTGGCTGGACGCGCAGAAGCCGAAGAAGGCCGAGGTCGTCGCCCACCTGGTGAACCTCTCCTGGAACGGCCTGGCGGGCATAGAGCCCAAACCGCGGCTGATCGGCCACCGCAAGAACTGAGGCGGCCGACGACGTACAGGCGCATAGGCGCGCAGGCGCACAGGCGCACAGGCATACAGACGTACAGGCATACAGACGTACAGAAGAAGGCGCCCGGCAGACCGATCATCGGTCCGCCGGGCGCCTTTCTCCTATCGCTCAGCCGGTGTTGCGCAGCCCCGCCGCCACACCGTTCACCGTCAGCAGCAGCGCGCGCGACAGCAGCGGGTCGGGGCTCTCGCCCCGCTCCGCCGCCGCCCGCTGCCGGGCCAGCAGCGTCACCTGGAGATACGAGATCGGGTCCAGGTACTGGTCACGGATGTGGAAGGTCTGCGCCAGCAGCGGGCTGCCCGCCAGCAGCTCGGACTCCCCGGTGATCCGCAGCACCTCGCTGACCGTCAGCGCGTGCTCCGCCTCGATCGTGGCGAAGACGTGCTTGAGCTCGTCGGGCACCAGGGTGTCCACGTAGTGCCGGGCGATCCGCAGATCGGTCTTGGCCAGGGTCATCTCGACGTTGGACAGGAAGTTGCGGAAGAAGTGCCACTGTCCGAACGCCTCGTCTATCACCGGGCCGAGCCCCGCCTCGCGGGTGGCCTTCAGCCCGGCGCCGACCCCGAACCAGCCGGGGACGATCTGCCGGGACTGCGTCCAGCCGAACACCCACGGGATGGCCCGCAGACCGTCCAGGCCCGCACCGGAGTCCGGGCGGCGCGAGGGACGCGACCCCAGGTGCAGCTCGCCGAGCTGGTCGACGGGCGTCGAGGCGAAGAAGTACGGCGGCAGGTCCGGGTCCTCGACCAGCTTGCGGTACGCGTCGTGGGCCGCCTCGGAGACGATGTCCATCGCCGCGTCCCAGCGCGACAGCGCCTCGTCGGACTGCCGGGGCGCGGTGTGCAGCGCGGACGCCTGGAGCGTGGCGGCGACCGTCAGCTCCAGGTTCTCCCGGGCCAGCGACGGGATCAGGTACTTGTCCGAGATCACCTCGCCCTGCTCGGTCACCTTGATCTCGCCCTCCAGGGTGCCCCAGGGCTGGGCGAGGATCGCGGTGTGCGAGGGGCCGCCGCCGCGGCCGACGGTGCCGCCGCGGCCGTGGAACAGCCGCAGCCGCACCCCGTGCCGGTGCGCGACGTCACGCAGCCGCCGCTGCGCCCGGTGGATCTCCCACTGCGAGGTGGTGATGCCGCCGAACTTCGACGAGTCGCTGTAGCCGAGCATGACCTCCTGCACGTCACCGCGGAGCGACACCAGCCGCCGGTAGGACGGGTCGGACAGCATCTCGTCCAGGAGCTGGTCGGCGATCTTCAGCTCGTCGGTGGTCTCCAGCAGCGGCACGATGCCGATCTTGGCGATCCCGGCGTGCAGGTCGATCAGCCCGGCCTCGCGCGCCAGCACCGCCGCCGCGAAGACGTCGTCCGAGCCCAGGCACATCGAGATGATGTACGACTCCACGACCTCCGGACCGAACCGCTCGAACGCCTCCCGGATGGTGTGGAACACCCCGAGCGTCTTGGCGCCCGCCTCGTCCAGCGGGGCGGGCGTCGGCGCCAGCGGGCGGCGCGAGCGCAGCTCCTTGGCCAGCAGCTTGCGCCGGTAGTCGCGCGGCATGTCCGCGTACCGCCAGGACTCCTCGCCGAGCCGGTCGAAGAGCTGCCCCAGCGCGTGGTGGTGCGCCTCGGCGTGCTCGCGCACGTCCATGGTCGCGAGCTGGAGGCCGAAGGCGGACAGGGTCCGGATCGTACGGTCCAGGCGGCCGTCGGCGATCAGGCCGCCGCGGTGGACGCGCAGCGAGTCCTGGATGAGCTGGAGGTCGTGCAGCAGACCGCCGGTGCCCAGGTAGTCGCGGCCGGGGACGTGCGGGGTGCCGCCGGCCAGCCGCTCGCGGGTGTTGACGAGCTTCTGCCGGATGCAGGTCGCCTTCAGCCGGTACGGCTCCTCGGCGTTCAGCCGCTTGTAGCGCGGGCTGATCTCGGGCAGCGCCACCAGGTCCGTGGCGAGCGAGTCCAGCAGGTCGGTGCTCGCGCCGCAGTTGCGGATCGAGTTGGACAGCGCGCCGCGCAGCACGTCCACCAGGTCGAGCGCGTCGGTGATGCCGTGCTCGTGCTGGAGGATCAGCACGTCCCAGGTGACCTGCGGGGTCACATTGGGGTTGCCGTCGCGGTCGCCGCCGATCCAGGTGCCGAAGGTCAGCGGGCGGGTCCCCGCGGGCAGCGGCAGCCCGACCCGCTCCAACTCGGCCGCCAGGTCCTCCAGGACGTCGCCGACCGCGCCCGCGTGCAGTTCGTCCAGGTAGTAGATGGCGTTGCGCGCCTCGTCGGCGGGCTCAGGGCGCACCACCCGCAGCTCGTCGGTCTGCCACAGCAGGTCGATGTTCTCCGCGAGCCGCAGGTCCGCGCGGCGCCGGTCGCCCGTGCCCTGCCCGGTGGTGTCGTCCAGCAGCTCCGCGATCCTGCGCAGCTTGTTCAGCACACTGCGCCGCGCGGCCTCGGTGGGGTGCGCGGTGAACACCGGCCGCACGTTCAGATTCCGTACGGTCTCGCGTACGTGCTCGGGGTCGCCGTCCTTCAGCAGGTCGGCGGTCTGGGCGAGCAGGCCGCCCTCCTGCGCGCGGCGCTCGCGCAGGTCCCGGCCGCGGTGCACCTGCTCGGTGACGTTGGCCAGATGGAAGTAGGTGGAGAAGGCGCGTACCAGCTTGGCGGCGGTCTCCAGGTCGGTGTCGCCGAGAAGCGTGGCGGCTGCCTCGCCGTCGGTGCGGGTCAGGGCACGTACCCGCTCGACGAGATCGAGGAGTTCCTGGCCTTCCTGTCTCACCAGCGTGCCGCCGAGCAGTTCTCCCAGGCGGCGGATGTCGGCTCGCAGGGCGGTACTGCTCTCCGGGGCGGTGTCGGCGCTGCTCACAGGTGCGGCTCCTTGTGCAGTGGAAGTGGACGACGGCATACAAGGCGTAGGGAAAGACGTGGCTGCGGACCGCGCTGTCCGACCGCTCCAGGATAGGTGGCCGCCTCCGCGGCGAGACGGCCCGCCCATCTGGCGGACACGGCACCCGGTCGCGCTTACCCCTGGAGACCCTTACCGGTCCCGTCGGCCGATACCGCGCCGATACGGGGCTGACACGGCCGCCACGCCGCCTCGGGCACCGCCTAGTCTGGACGCCATGAGTACGACGGGGGCGCACGTACCGGACGACGGGGCTGGAGGACGGCCCGGGTCCGGCTGGTGGTGGTGGACGCGGCGGCGCGGCTTCCTCCTGGACCTGGCGCTGGCCGTGGCCTCGGCCGTGGAGTGCGCCTTCGAGGGCGTGACCTTCGCCCACAAGACCGGGGTGACGCCCGCGGTGGCGGCGCTGATCGGGCTGCTCGCGGGCGGCACCTTGCTGCTGCGCCGCCGCTGGCCGATCGCCGTGGTCCTGGTGGGCATCGCCCTGAGCCCGGCCGAGCTGGGCTTCCTGCTGTCGGTGGTCGGCCTCTACTCCCTGACCGTCTCCGAGGTGCCGCGCCGGATCACCGCCGCGCTCGCCTCCATGAACGGCCTCGGCACCTTCCTGGTCTCCTTCATCCGCCTCCACGACAGCCTGCGCAACGCGGACGACAACCGCTCGATGTCCCTGCCGATCGTCCTGAGCACCTCACTCCTGCTCGCCCTCGGCCTCACCGCCCCGCCGGTCCTGCTCGGTCTGTACGTACGGGCCAGGCGCCGGCTGGTGGAGAGCCTGCGGGAGCGGGCCGACGGCCTGGAACGCGAGCTGGAACTCCTCGCGGAGAAGGCGGCCGAGCGCGCCGAGCGGGCCCGCGCCGAGGAGCGGACCCGGATCGCCCGCGACATGCACGACGTGGTGGCCCACCGGGTGAGCCTGATGGTCGTCCACGCGGCGGCCCTCAAGGCCGTCGCCCTCAAGGACCCGGCCAAGGCGTCCAGCACCGCGGAGTTGCTCGGCGACATGGGGCGCGAGGCGCTGACCGAACTGCGCCAGATGCTCGGGGTGCTGCGTACGGCGGCGCCCGAGCGGGCGCCCGCGCCCGCGCCGCGGCTTCCCGCGCCGCGGGTTCTTGAGCCGGAGCCGGATACGGATACGGCTACGGAGCCGGAGCCGGAGCCCGAGGGGCCCTGCATCGACCAGCTCGGCGAACTCGTCGAGCAGTCCCAGGCCGCCGGGATGACCGTCGAGTTCACCGTCGAGGGCGAGGAGCGGCCCTGCGGCGCCCGCGTCGAACAGACCGTCTACCGCGTGGTGCAGGAAGCGCTCACCAACGTCCACAAGCACGCCGGGGGCGCCAGGGCCCATGTCCGGCTCGCCTACCGCGAGCTCGAGATCGCCGTCCTCGTTCTCAACGGGCCCTCCGACGGCACCCCGGCCACGCCGCTTCCCAGCGGGGGGCACGGGCTGGTCGGCATGAAGGAACGTGTCACCACCCACGGCGGGGGCTTCGCCGCGGGCCCCACCCCCGACGGCGGTTTCCGCGTCTCCGCCTTGTTGCCCCTGGCAGCCCGCCCGATCTGACGCCCGCCTGGCGCCGGACGGTAAGCCGCTCTTCGGGGGCGGGGCCCTGCGCGCCCACCGTGCGCAGGAGGACGCGGTCCCAGGGGCGCGAGGAACTGCGCGCTCAGCCACCGACGGTGGCGCGGCCTTTGGCCACCGGCCCCCGCGGGGCAGACGCGGTTGTTGTCGGGCTGACAGCCCGGTGGGGGCGGGCCGCGCAGTTCCCCGCGCCCCTAAAAACACGGCCCTGCGCAAGGGCAGCGGACCTTCCCCGCGCCCCTAAAAACACGACCCTGCGCAATGGCAGCGCGCCCTGGGGGTCAGGCCGGGTCGGACGGGTCGGCTTGTTCGGGGAGGCCGGGGGCGCCCTGGGCTTCGGGGTGGTCCGGCCCGGAGGGCGGGAGGTGGCGGCCGGTCAGGGAGGCGAGGGTGGCCCGTACGTGCGCGAGATGCGCGCGAATCTCGTCGCGGTGCTGCTCGTGCTCGCGCAGCGAGCGCTCGCTCTCACGGCGGGTGCGCTCCTCGTGCATGCGCGCCTGGGCGAGCAGCTCGGACGCCCGCTCCTCGGCCTCCTGCTGCTGCACCCGCAGGGCCTCCTCGGCGTCGGCACGCTCCTGGTGCGCCTCGTGGAGGCGCCGTTCGGCGTCGCCGAGGAGGTCGGCGAGCCTGCTGTCGACCCCGGCCTCGCGCTCGGCGAGCTCGTGTTCGAGGGTGTCGAGCCGTTCGCGGCGCTCCTTGTCGACCTCGGCCAGGGTCCGGCCGACGTCCTGCCGCATGGCGTCCAGGGCGCGGCCCGCCTCGCCGCGTACGGCCTCGGCTTCCGCGCGGGCCTGGCCGAGGATCTCGGAGGCGCGTCCGCACGCCTCGTCCAGGAGCCGTTCCGCCTGCTCCTCGGCGGCGGCGAGCCGGGCGGAGGCGGCGGCGCGGGCCTCGTCCTGAAGGGTGCGGCGGGCGGTCTCCGCGGTGTCGCGCGCGTGCTGCGCCTCGGCCTCGGCGCGGTCGCGTACGGCGGCGGCCTCCTCCTCGACCAGCCGCAGCAACTCCTGGGCGCCGTCGCCGAGCGCGTCGAACGAGGTGGCGCCGAGCGCTTCGACCTGGTGCCGCAACGAGGCGCACTCGGCGTCCATCTCGTTGGCGAGCACCGTCAGCCGGGCGGCCCGCTCCCAGGCGGCGTCCCGGTCCTCCGACAACTCGTCGAGGAAACGGTCGACCTGTTCCGGCCGATAGCCGCGTCCGCGCGCGGTGTCGATGTTGCGGGCTGACGATGCGGTGTTGCTGCTCATGCCCTGCCCCTCGCCGTCGGCCGTTCCGTCCTGCCTATTTTTGGCTTATGTCCGAATTGTACGGGCTGCGACACTCCGACCTGTCTCCTACCCATCCACTCCCTTCCCGATGGCCCCGAACGCAGACGGGCCGGGTGAAGAAGGGAAGTGCCCTTCGTCACCCGGCTCTTCGCCGCGTGCGGGGTGGGGGTCAGCGCGCGAGGGAGACGGCGAACGGCGTGAAGCCGTTCCGGCGCAGGACGTGAGGCACGACCAGGATCATGGCCTCGGCGGCGCGGGCGGTGCGAATGCCGCCGAGGTCCTCGATCCATGCGGGCCGCCAGCCCAGGTCGGCGAGCAGACCGTTGACGGTCTTCTTCGCGTCCTCGTCGTCCCCCGACACATAGGCGGTCGGCGGGGTGGCCAGGATCTCGGGAGCGGTCATGACCATGAACAGCATGGTGTTGAGGGTCTTGACCACGCGGGTGTCGGGGAGTGCGGCCTGGAGGTGCTCGGCGAGGCTGCTGCCGGGGTAGCACAGGTCGCCGGGCAGCCCGTCCTCCGCGTCGCGGGTGGCGTTGGAGACATCGACGAGGATCTTCCCGGAGAGTTCGGCGCGCAGGCCGGTGAGGCGTTCCAGCGAACTGTCGCCGGGCGTCGCGTTGATCACGATGTCCGCGCCGCGGGCGGCGGTGGGCTGGTCGGCGAAGGCGACCGTCGGGGCGGTCCCGGCGGCGCGGGCGGCGGTCTCCACCGGGGTCCGGCCGCCGAGGGTGACCTGGTGTCCCGCGGCGGAGAGCTTGTTGGCGAGGTGGGTCCCGACGCGGCCCGCGCCCAGGATGCCGATGGTGGTCATGAAGTGATGCTCCTTGCGGTGTCGGGTGGGTAAGGGCGGGCGTCCGGTCAGACGATCGGCGACAGGACCTCGCGGGCGGCGGCGTGGACGCCGGGGGCCGCGGCCAGGAAGTCGCGGCTGCGGGTGCTCCAGGGCTCGCCCGCCAGGTCGGTGACGGTGCCTCCGGCCTCGGAGACCAGCAGGGCGCCGGCGACCAGTCCCGAGCGGACGTCGGAGAACTGCCAGAAGGCGTCCATCCGTCCGGCGGCGACGTGGATGAGCTGCATCGTGGCGGGCACGGACACGCGTACGACCAGGCCGTTGACGAGCATGGCGGTGACGGAGTCGCCGATCCGCCGGAAGGTGCGCTCGTCCTCGCCGGGCCTGGCCTGACCGGTGCCGATGAGCGAGGCGGCCAGACCGGTCTTGGCGGACACCGCCAGGGGCCGGTCGTTGAGGCG
This sequence comes from Streptomyces sp. NPDC088197, assembly GCF_044741185.1. Lineage (NCBI taxonomy): Bacteria > Bacillati > Actinomycetota > Actinomycetes > Kitasatosporales > Streptomycetaceae > Streptomyces > Streptomyces sp. NPDC088197. The sequence continues at coordinate 141,377 of NZ_JBIUSD010000016.1, read as the reverse complement.
GGCGCCGCCGCCGGCCACCGCGGTGTACGTGTCACCGGTCAGCGGCAGGTGGACGACGGTGAGCACCGGCTGGTTGTCGCGGACCAGGGTGGCGGTGACGGCCCAGTCGTCCATGCCGTGCACGTGGTTGATGTTGCCCTCGGCGGGGTCGACCACCCACCACTCCCCGGGCGGGAGCGCGCCGCCCGCCAACTCGTCCTCGGCCCACCGCGATCCCGGCCGGGCCCGCAGCAGCGGTTCGCGCAGCACGCTCAGCACCGCGTCGTCGTTGGCGTGGATCTCCGCGACGACCTCGTCCAGGCTCACGCCGCGGGCGTGCGTGGTGTGGCGGGCCCGCAACGTGCGACCGGCGGTCCGCACCGCGGCCGTCACGTCGGACAGGAGGGTCGTGCCGGCGGCGAAAGGCATGGCTGTGCTCATGGGGGGCTCCCTGGTGTCGATGGCCGCGGGGCGGTTCTTCTCGCGCCCGCACTTCGACGGTAGGTCGCCCGTGGATTAACAACAAGTGCATGCTTTTCACTTGTAGATTTACTGTCATGCAACTGGATCTGAACCTGCTCACGGCCCTGGACGCGCTGCTGGAGGAGGGGAGCGTCACCGGCGCCGCGGCCCGCCTCCATGTGACCGCGCCTGCGATGAGCCGGTCCCTGGGCCGTATCCGCAAGGTCACCGGTGACCAGATCCTGGTCCGCGCCGGGCGCGGCATGCTCCCCACCCCTCGCGCGCTGGCCATGCGCGCCGAGGTCCACGCCCTCGTGCAGCAGGCCCACCGCCTGCTGTCCGCCCGGCAGAGCCTCGACCTGACGGCTCTGGACCGGGTCTTCACCGTGCGCTGGCACGATGCGCTGACCGCGGCCTGCGGCACCGCCCTGACCACGGCCGTCCGCGAGCAGGCGCCCGGCGCCCGGCTGCGGCTGTCCGCCGAACCCGGCACGGACACGCCCGAGTCGCACCGGGGCGAGGTCGACCTCGAATCCAGCTCCGGCCGGTCGGCGCTTCCCGACATCCGCCACCGCCTCGTCGGCAGGGACCGGCTGGTCGTCGCCGTCCGGCCCGGCCACCCGTTGGCCGAGGGCCCGTTGAGCCCCGAGCGTTACGCGGCGGCGGAACACCTCACCGTTTCCCGGCGCGGAAGCCTGCGCGACTCGGTCGACGACGCCCTGGCCGCGCACGGCCTCGAACGGCGCGTCGCCGCCGCCGGGCCCACCGCCGCCTTCGCGCTGCGGCTGGTCCTCGACACCGACCTCGTGGTCACCGTGCCCGACGCGGTCACCCGCGAGGCCAGGGACCACCTCGGCCTGCTCACCCTGCCGACGCCGCTCCCGCTTCCCGACGTCCCCTTGTACCTGCTGTGGCACCAGCGGTACGACGAGGACCGCGCCCACATCTGGCTGCGCGACCTGGCCACCGAAACGGTCCAGGCGCTGTTCGCACCACTGAACGCCTGACCGGGCCGCCTGAACGGCACGCTTGACCGGCCCGCCTGAACGGCACAGCGGACGGCCCCGCCGCGGCGGGGCCGTTCCCTGACGCTTCTGCTACGACCCGGCGGGACGGAACTTCTGTCGGCCGGGCCCTGGCGGGGCCGTTACAGCAGTCCGTCCCACATCTGCTCGATGAGGACCGACCACCAGTGGTCGGGCGAGGCGATGGCCGCCGGGTCCTGCGCGGCGAGCTGCGCCTGGAAGTCCACCGTCCAGCGGCCCGCCTGATCGGGCGTCAGCCCGATCCGCAGCCGCCACATCCGGCCCAGCAGCGCCAGGCAGCGGGCGAATTCCGGCAGGCTCGAATTGACGAACTGCGGCGGCGCGGGCTGTCCGCCCGGACCGGCCTCCAACGGCACCGCCACGATGTGCGCGGTGCCGTACTGCACACAGAGCTGACGGCCGAAGTCATTGCCCATCACCAGATACGAGCCCGCGTCCGACGCCGCCTGCACGCCGCGCTGCTGGGCCAGCTCCGCCAGCGTCGGCACCGGCTGGCCCGGCTGGGCCTGCGCCCAGAAGAACGGGCCGAAGTCCACCGGCAGCCCGGCCCACACCAGGGTCTGCGCCACGATGTCGGGCACGCCCTGCCGGGACACCGCCCGCTGGTCGAAGCGGAACAAGCCCTGCGGCCCGAAGGCCGACGCCAGTTCCTGGCCGATCACGTCGAGCGGCACCGGCGGCACCCGCAGCACACTGTGCGGGTCGGGCATCGGGACCCGCTGCGGCTGCGGGCGCGCGGGCGCGCCCGCCACCTGGTGCAGCTCGCCCTGGTGCGTCAGCAGATGTTGGACGCCCTGCTGGCGGCTGGCGTGGTCCCTGCCGTACGGCGCGGTGTGGCTGATCCGCACCTGCGGCCAGGTCTCGCGGATCATCCGCGTGCAGTAACCGCCGGGCAGGTCGCACGACTCCAGCTCGGTGTGCAGTTCGAGCACCTGCTCGGGCCGCACGCCCATCGAGCGCAGCTCGTGCAGGATCTGCCACTCCGGGTGCGGAGTGCCGGGCGCCGAACGCCGGATGAGCTGCTGCTCGCTGCCGTCCTGGCCGCGGTAGCGGAGCACCGCCATGTAGCCGGGGCCGACCGTGGGCACCGCCGTCGGCTGCGGGTAGCCGTAGCCGGGCGGCGGGGGCGGGGCCATGCCGCCGCCACCGAGCGGGGGCGGCGGACCCATGGGCGCGCCGCCGGGACCCGCGAGCATCGTGGCCGCGTAGTGCGGGTCGTTGCCGCCGGGCCGGCCGGGCGCGCCGGGGCCCGCGCCGGGCGCCTGGGGTCCGGGCGGCCCCGAAGGCCCCGCCAGCATCGTGGCCGCGTAGTGCGGGTCGTTGTTCCCCGCGGGCGGCGGGAGCGGCGACATGCCGGGGCCGGGCGGCGGCGGGGGCGGTCCCGTCGGACCGGTGGGTCCGGGAGGTCCGGGCGGGCCGCCGGGGCCCGCGAGCATGGTCGCCGCGTAGTGCGGGTCGTTGCCGCCGGGACGACCGGCGCCGGGCGGCGGCGGTCCCTGCGGTCCCTGCGGGCTCTGACCACCCGGCGGATTCTGCGGTACGAGCTGCGTCGGCAGGTAACCGCCCGCAGGAGCGGCGGCTCCCGGCGGGGGCGGCGGCGCGTCCGGGCTTCGGACCGGACCGCCCGAGGGCGGCGGCACATGGCCGCGGGCGGCCTTCGCCGTCTCCAGGTCGGCGATGTCGGCGGCACCGCGACCGGGGCCACCGGGCGGAGGCACGGATCCGGCGCCGAGGCCGCCGGGCGGCGGCAGCGGCACCGCGGGTCCGCCGGGCGGCGGGAATTCCGAACCCCCCACGGTGTGCGGCACGCCGGGCCTGGCGGGCGGCACGGGAGCCTGCGGCTCCACGGGCGGGGCGATCCGGGTCTTGGGCAACCCGCTGCCGCTCGGCAGCAGTTCGGTGCGGGCCTGCTCGGCCTCGGGGTCCTGCGCGACGTCCACCTGGTCGGAGCCGCTGATCGGCGGCGCGAAGACGGTCGCGGGCACCGGGACCGACTGGCCCTCGCCGCTGTCGCTGGTCGTCTTGCCCGCCCAACTGCCGCCGGGCACGGCCGGTTCCGCGGGCGCCGAGGGCGTCGCGGGCGCGTCGGCCGCCGGGGCCGGGCGCCGGTAGTCGATCCCGCCGGACGCGGCCGGTGCGACGGGAGCGCTGTCAGCGGGGGAGGGTGCGGCCGTTGAGGCGCCGGAGGAGGCGGGCCGCCGGTAGTCGATCCCGCCGGAGCCGGAGCCGGAGCCGGAGCCGGAGCCGGAGCCGGAGCCGGAGCCGGGCGCGGAGCCCGTACCGTCGCCCGGTCCCGAGGCGGAACCCGAGGCCGCCGCCAGGCCGTACCCGCCGTCGGCGTCGGCCGCCGGGGCACGGCCGGCCGGGGCGCCGTCGGACCCGGGGGCGGCGGCATGCCACGCGGGAGCGTCGGCTCCCGCGCCCGCGGCGATACCGGCACCGTTGGTCCGGCTCGACCGGCGGTTGTCGGGGATGCCCATCTTGTCTGCCGCGTCCTGGAGCCACTGCGGCGGGCTCAACAGGAAGGACGTGGCCTCCAGGTCGATGCGTTGCGGCGGGTCGGGCACCGCGTCGTTCGGCACCGGGCCGTACTCCTCCTCGTAACGCCTGATGAGTTCGCCGACGGGCAGGCCGGGCCACAAGGTGGCCTCGCCGCTGTCCTTGGCTATGACGACGCGGACGTCGCCGCCGTCGCCCGCGGACGGGCCGCCCTCGCGCGGCTCCGACCAGACGACGAAGCCGAGGTCGAATTCGCGGACCCGGATCTCCCGGGCCTCGTACGCGGGGACGTCGCCGTTGATCCAGCGCTCCGCCCGCTCCTGGGCCTGCGCGAAAGTGACCATGTCCGGCCTCATCCCTCCACCGGGACGGCGCTGGCGAAGCCCCCGTCCACCATCAGGTTCGCGACGGTCTCCAATTCCGGCGGATTGCCCGCGAGCCGGAGCAGGAACGCGTCGAGTGACTCACCGCAGGGCAGCAGCAGTTCGGCGACCCGGTCGGCGGGGGCGGCCCAGCGGTCGCCGTCGCGGACGTCGTCGTACGCGCAGAACCAGACCGAGCCGGTCCGCTCGCCCTTGACCTTGACCGCGAGCAGGCCGCCCTGGAGGTAGGAGATCGCCAGAAAGTCCTTGGTCAGGTGGTCGCGCAGGCACTTGTTCACGTACACCAGGTCGTTGACCGCGGCGTCGTCGCGGACGGTGAAGAACGGCTGGTCGATCAGCAGGCCGAGGTCCGGGTCGAGCGCGACGCCGCTCGGGGCGCAGCCGCCCGCCGCCTTCAGGAAGGTGCGGTAGCCGCCGGGCAGCCGGTAGCCCAGCTCCTCCTCGACGTCACGGACCTGCGACTCGGTGACCGCGACCGGGTCCTTCGGCAGTCCGAAGTGCACCGGGCGGGTCTCCTGGAGCGGCCGGGTGCCGCGCTTGGCGTGGTCGGCGGAGGAGGCGGCGAGGCCCCCGTGGTGCCGCAGCAGCGCCTTGACCTCGACCGGTATCAGCTCCATCCGGCGGGTCCCGATGACGTGGTGCCAGGTCCAGCCGTGCGGGGTCGCGACGGGGGAGAGGCTGCCCCACAGCTCGTGGCCCGAGGCGTGCAGCGCCGCGTTCGCCGACACGTAGTCGGTCAGCCGCAGCTCGTCTATCCCGAAGCCCTCGGGGGGCTCGGCGATCTCCGCCACCGCCCGCGCGTACGGCGCGAAGTCCGGAATCCCGTTGTCGTCCACCCAGACACCCTGGGGATGGCGGGCGGCGCGTACGGGGTCGGGAAAATGCACGACCTGTCCGGCGTAGGCCGCGTTCGGCGGCGGCACGATACGTCCCCCGGCCCGCGGACCGGGAGGTGCGCCCAGCCCTTGCCGACCTGTCGTCATGGCGGTTGCCCCCTGCTGCGTCTGGCTGATGACCACAGCCTAGGGCCTCACCACCAGGGCAGAGCCAGGGCCTGTGGATAACTTGCCTGATCCGCCTGCCGCCGGGCCCGCGTCGGCAGCCGCCGATTCCGCGCCGATTCCGCGCCGACTCCGCCTCGACTCCGCGTCGGCGGCTGTCGGCCCCCGCGTCGGCCCCGCGTCGGCAGCCGCCGGGCTCAGTCGCCGGTCGCCGCCGCCCGCAGCTTCTCCGCCTGCTTCAGCGCGATCGCCGCCCGCAGCGTCGCCGTCTTGTGGTCGGCGCGCACCGTCTCGTACGCGGCGGTGGCGCCGCCGGACCTGACCACGGTGACCAGGACGACGCCCGCCGCGCCGCGCGCGGTGTCGGCGATCGTGTACGCCACCTCCTGGTCGCCCAGCGCGGGCCGGCCCGCGGGCGGCGCCACCGGGCGGACGGTGTAGGAGGTGACCCCGCCGTCGCGGGTGGCCTTGAAACCGCGGCAGGTCTTCAGCGCCGTGGTCAGCTCGTCCAGCACGGTCTCGGCGGTGCCGGGAGCGTAGGAGGCGATCACCTCCAGGCTGATCGCCTTCGCGTTCTTGTCCTTGTCCGCGGTGTCGGTGACCATCGCGCCGGTGTACACCTGCCGCGTGTGCTTGGGCCGGCTGCTCCACTGGTCGGCGACCGGCTGGCAGGCCGCGTTGTCGACCGTCGTGGCCGGGCCGAGGAGCTGCGTCTTGCTGCCCGCGGGCAGCACCTGGACGTGGGGGACGTCGGAGGACGTGAGCAGCGCAGAGGTGAGCTTGGCCGTCGACACCGCGCCGGACGCGCGGACCGGGCCCGGCTCCTTCTTCGCCTTGTCGTCGCCGCCCCCGCCCCCGCAGGCCGCGGTGAGCGCGAGCACCGGCACCAGGGCGGCGGCCGCCAGCACGGCGGTCCGCGTGTGCGGGCCGCCGCGTCGCAGGTCAGCGGCCGACTCCCGGCTACCGGTCAGTAGGCGACTGCGTGCACGTATCGGCATCTGGTGTTCCCCTGTGTTGTGTCCGTCCCCGGGATCGCACGGGCGACGGTCCGTTGCCGCGCGACTTTACGGCACCAGGGGCGCGATTTCGCCTGTGGGGCCGCTCACAAAGAGGTGCGCGAAAGCGGCCCCGGGGTGTGCCCCGAGACGGTCCTCGCAGGCCCTTCAGCGGTCGGTCACTTCGCCTGCGCCGCCTTCAGCTTCTCGCTCTGCTTGCGCGCGACGTCGATGGGCAGGGTGCCCGCGCCGCCCGCCGACTTCACCGACAGGTACGCGGTGATGGTGTCGCCGGTCCGCACCACGCTCACCAGGGCCGCGCCGGACTTCTTGTCCGCGGTGTCGGCCATCACATAGGAGACGGCCTCGTCGCCGGTCGGCACCGCGGGGCCCTTGGCGATGGTGAACGGCGTCTTGGTGCCGGTGTTGTCCGTCGCGGTGAAGCTCTTGCAGGTGCCCAGCGCCGTCTTCACCGACTCGATGACCTTCTCGGCGTCACCGGGCGCGTGACTGGCGACCAGCATCTGGTTGATCGCGTCGGGGGTGGCGCTCGACGTCGTCTTCGCGAAGGCCGCGCCGACGAACGCCTTGCGCGGGATCTTCGGCTTGCTGCTGGTGATGTCGGCGAGCGGCTGGCACGCGGGCTTGTCCGCGGTGAGCGTGGAGGTGTCGGCGGAGTCGTCGGTCTGCGAGACCTGGATCGTCCAGCCGGGCACGTCGGCCTCGGCGATCAGCGCCTTGGTGAGCTGCGCCTTGGTGAGCGCCGAACCGTCCGACGGACTGTCGGCGCCGCTCGTCGGAGCGGAGGCCGAGGCGGAGCCCGTGGCCTTGCCGCCCTTGCCGTCGGCGTCCTTGGAGCCGTCGGACGAGCCGGAGCAGGCCGCGGCGAGGACGAGGGCGGGGAGCACGGCGGCGGCCAGGCGGAGCCGGGTCTTGCGCATGGGGGGTCACGTTCCCTGATCGGCGGCAGCGGGTCCGCGGGCGCGGACCGACTGCCGATACTCCCGCCATGTCGGGCGCGCGTCCATGCCGCGCCGAAGCTGTGTCGCGGCTGTGCGTGCCTGACGCCCCCGCGGGGCGCGGCCCCGCCGCCGACATGTGTTCGGGTAGCGCCGGCCGGGGACCGGCCGTCACCCTGCGTCGACCGTCCGCGCCCGTACGACGATCGCCCGCGACCGTATGGCGGCCGGTTTTGTGCACATGCTGTGCCCGCGCTGCCGACGCTCCGTCACACGACGGTGACATGGCCCACACACGATGGGCGCGGTGCCGCGTCCGGCTTCCCGTCGCATGGCCTGTTTGGCACTCTGAACGACATACGGGGGATCGCCCGCCCAGGCGGGCGGATGGAGGGACGCACACAGATCATGACAAGTCAGACCCAGGCGGCGGGGGCCGCCGATCCGCGCTTGAGCTGGAGCGGTTCGGACGATCCGGTGGGCCCGCCGGTGCTGCGGCACCGCAGGGACGGCATCATGCCCGCGGTCGCCGCCGCGCTGCTGATCCGCGACGACGTGCTGACCTGCACCGGTGCCAAAGGTGAGCAACCGCCCGTACTGCACCCGATCGTTCAGGACTTCCTGGACGCGCTGCCGGTCGCGCAGCGGGAACGGTTCGCCGGGCGCTGTCCCGAACCGGTGCTCATTTCACGCCACTTGACGGCAGTCGAGGCAAACCGGGGCAAGCGTGCGTCCCGCAAGCCGCTCACCCAGGGTGAGGCCCGCAAGGCGCTGCGCGGGGCGAAGCTCACCTCGCGGCGCATCCGGGAGGACGGCGACCCGACGCACGGCGCGTACGCCCCGCCCTGCCGCTCGTGCGCGCCGCTGCTGTCGCACCTGGGGGTCAAGCCGGTGGATCCGGCGGCCGAAGGAGTATGAGCATCCCGATGGCGGGCACCACCCGTTTCCCGGTCGGCGTCGACGCCGCGCTGCGCGCCGCGGGCTGGCGGCCGGGGCGCTGGGACATCAAGCAGGCCGAGTTCTGGGCGGACCGGCTGCGGGCGTACGAGTCGCCGGGCGGCCACCGGCACGCTGTCTTCCCCGCCGCGGTCGAGGCGTGGGCGGAGTTCGGCGGCCTGCTGATCCCCGGCGCCTCGGGTCCCGGCCGGCAGATCGCCCCCACGGCCATCGCCGTCGACCCGCTGCGCGGCCTGCACCTGGCGCGGACCTTCGGCGACCTCGGCCGCGCCCTGGAGACCGACATCAGCCCGCTCGGCGAGGAGCCCGCGTCCGGCGCGCTGCTCGCCATCGACGCCGAGGGCCGCGTCTACACCGTCGACCACACCGGCGACTGGTACGTGGGCCCCGACATCGACCGCGCGCTGACCGCCCTGATCGGCGGCGTACGCCCGGTGCGCCTCACGATGCACTGACCTTCGGCGGGTTGAGCCGCGAAGCACTGACCTACGGCGCGTTGAGCCGCGATGCACTGACCTTCGCCGGGTTGAGCCGCGAAAGACCGGCTCACGGCGAACCCGTCCACGACGGATTGACCGCGTCCGCGGCCGTGGACGCGGGTGTCCCCCCGGTCATGACGACCCCTCAACTCCCGTACGTGTAAAGGACACCTTCGCGTGGTCGCGGCGACGTCCCCGACACGGGGATGAGCCTCAGGTAGCAGACCCCTAGGGGGAGGTACCTACTTTTGGTGGCCATCGGTTCGTACCGGCGGATGACGATCCCGGGCCGTCCGTTCCATACGGTCATGAGGCGGGGTGGGGACAGCCCCACCCACAAGACGGAGACCTCCCCCATCGTGCCGGGGGACGGCGCTCCGACAAGCTGAGCACACCGGCTCAACAGGGCCTGGTCAGGGCCCGCATCGACCTCACAGGAGATTCACGTGACAACGGCAGTGACGATTCCCAAGTCCGGGGGCAGCGGAGAGCGTCCGGCCGTTGCCGCAGCAGGCCGAGCGGTGACGAAGGCGTACGGCAGCGGCGAGACGCGCGTCCTGGCGCTCGACGCGGTGGACGTCGACATCGCGCGCGGCCGGTTCACCGCGATCATGGGCCCCTCGGGCTCCGGCAAGTCCACGCTGATGCACTGCCTGGCCGGGCTGGACACCGTGTCCGAGGGCCGGATCTGGATCGGCGACACCGAGATCACCACCCTCAAGGACAAGAAGCTCACCCAGCTCCGCCGGGACAAGATCGGCTTCATCTTCCAGTCCTTCAACCTGCTGCCGACGCTCAACGCGGCGGAGAACATCACGCTGCCCATGGACATCGCGGGCCGCAAGGTGGACCGCGACTGGTTCGACCGGGTGGTGGAGACCGTCGGTCTCGCCGGGCGCCTCAAGCACCGCCCCACGCAGCTCTCCGGCGGTCAGCAGCAGCGCGTCGCGGTCGCCCGCGCCCTCGCCGCCCGCCCCGAGATCATCTTCGGTGACGAGCCGACCGGAAACCTCGACTCCCGCGCCGGCGCCGAAGTCCTCGGCTTCCTGCGCAAGTCGGTGGACGAGCTGGGCCAGACCATCGTGATGGTCACCCACGACCCGGTCGCCGCCTCCTACTCCGACCGCGTGCTGTACCTGGCGGACGGCCGGATCGTCGACGAGATGCAGAACCCGACCGCCGACGGCGTCCTGGAGCGCATGAAGTCCTTCGACGGTCGCGGGAGGACCTCGTGACCGTCCTGAAGACATCGGTGCGCAACTTCCTCGCGCACAAGGGACGCATGGCGCTGTCCGCCGTCGCCGTCCTGCTCTCGGTGGCGTTCGTGTGCGGCACGCTCGTGTTCACCGACACCATGACCGCCACCTTCGACAAGCTCTTCGGCTCCACCGCCTCCGACGTCACCATCAGCGCCAAGAAGGTCGACGACGCGCAGGAGACCGGGCGGCCCGACACCGTGCCCGCCTCGCTCCAGCAGACCCTGCTCAAGGTGCCGGGCGTCGCCAAGTCCTACCCCGACGTCACCAGCGACCAGGTGACGGTCGCCGACGCGAACAACAAGAGCATCAGCCCGACCAGCGGCGCCCCGACCATCGTCAGCAACTGGGACCCGACCGAGACCAAGGCCGTTGAGCTGTCCTCGGGCAACACCCCGCGCGGGCCCACCGACGCGGTGATCGACGCCGACACCGCCGACAAGCACCACCTGAAGATCGGCGACACGCTGCGGGTCATCGCCGCGCCCGGCGACTTCCACGTCACGATCTCCGGCATCGTCACCTTCAAGACCACCAACCCCGGCGCGGCCGTCATCTACATCGAGACCGCAACCGCCCAGGCCAAGCTGCTCGGTGACAGCCACGCGTACACCGGCTACGGCCTGACCGCCGCCAAGGGCGTCACCGACGACCGCCTCAAGGCGGACGTCACGACGGCCATCGGCGCGGGCAAGTACACCGTCGACACCGCCGCCGAGACCAAGAAGAAGGACAAGGACGACGTCGGCAGCTTCCTGAACTTCATGAAGTACGCGATGCTCGGCTTCGCGGGCATCTCGGTCCTGGTCGGCATCTTCCTGATCGTCAACACCTTCTCCATGCTGGTCGCCCAGCGCACCCGCGAGATCGGCCTGATGCGGGCCCTCGGCTCCAGCCGCAAGCAGGTCAACCGGTCGGTGCTGGTCGAGGCGGTGCTGCTCGGCGTCGTCGGCTCGGTGCTCGGCATCGGCGGCGGCATCGGCCTGGCCGTCGCCCTGATGAAGCTCATGGGCCAGGCGGGCATGAAGCTCGACACCTCCGAGCTGACCATCAAGGCCACCACCCCGATCGTCGGCCTGGCCATCGGCGTCATCGTCACCGTGATCTCCGCCTACATCCCGGCCCGCAGGGCCGGACGGATCTCCCCGATGGCCGCGCTGCGCGACGCGGGCACCCCCACCGACGCGAAGTCCGGCCGGATCCGCGCCGCGATCGGCGTCCTGGTCTGCGCGATCGGCGCCGTGGCGCTGGTCGGCGCGGGACAGTCGGACAAGGCGTCCTCCGGCGGCGGACTGCTGGGCCTGGGCGTGCTGTTCAGCCTGGTCGGCTTCGTGATCATCGGCCCCCTGCTGGCCGGTGTGATCGTACGAGCGGTCAGCGCGGTCATCCTGCGGTTCTTCGGACCGATGGGCCGCCTCGCGGAGCGCAACGCGCTGCGCAACCCGCGCCGTACCGGTGCCACCGCCTCCGCGCTGATGATCGGCCTCGCGCTGGTCGCCGGCATGTCGGTGGTCGGCTCGTCCATGGTGGCCTCCGCCGACGACCAGCTCGACAAGTCGGTCGGCGCGGACTTCATCCTCCAGCCCGACGGCGGCCAGCCGCTGACCCCCGCCCTGGTCGCGGCGATCAAGTCGGCCTCCCACATGGAGCACTTCACCGAGTACGCGGGCGTCAACGCCAAGGTCACGCTGCCCGACGGCAAGACGGTCACCAAGCAGTTCAGCGCGGTCAGCCCGACCTACGCCGACGACCTGCGGCTCAAGACGGTCAAGGGCAATCTGAAGGACGCGTACGCGAAGAACGGCATGTCCGTCAACGAGGCGTACGCCAAGGACCACCACATCAAGATCGGTGACGAGCTGCCGGTGACGATGATCGGCGGCACGCCGACCAAGCTCCGCGTCAACGTCATCACCAGCGACGACACCACGGTCGACCACGGCGCCTGGTACACCAACCTGGCCACCGCCAAGCAGTACCTCCCGGCGGACAAGCAGCCGCTCGACCAGATCATGTTCGCCAAGGCCGTCGACGGCCAGGCCAAGGAGGCGGGCGCCTCGCTCACCGCGGCCGTCAAGGACTACCCGCAGCTCAAGGTCCGCGACCAGTCCGACTTCAAGGACCTCATCCACAAGCAGGTCAACCAGCTCCTGTACATGATCTACGGGCTGCTCGGCCTCGCGATCATCGTCGCCATCCTGGGCGTGGTGAACACCCTCGCCCTGTCGGTGGTCGAGCGCACCCGGGAGATCGGCCTGATGCGGGCGATCGGCACCTCCCGGCGCCAGCTGCGCCGGATGATCCGCCTCGAATCGGTGGTCATCGCGCTCTTCGGCGCGCTGGTCGGCCTCGGTCTCGGCCTCGGCTGGGGCACCACGGGACAGAAGGTGCTGGCCTCCCAGGGGCTCGGCGTCCTCCAGATCCCGTGGACGACGATCATCCTGGTCTTCATCGGCTCCGCGGTCGTCGGCCTGCTGGCCGCGCTGCTCCCGGCCTTCCGGGCGGGGCGGATGAACGTACTGAACGCGATCGCCACGGACTGACGCCGCCGGTCACACCGGCCGGTGGCGCAGGTCACCACAGACGCGGCCCCGGAAGCGCAACCCCCCGCGCTCCGGGGCCGCCCGCGCGTCCCGCACCCCGGTCCGTCCCCCCGCCGGGCGTCCCCGCCCACGGGCTCCGCGGCCCCGCGGCTCACGCGATGGCCTGTGGCTGTCGGCGGTACGTCGTACGCTGGAGGTACCCCCGGCCCGTGACACGTGTCGGGTGCTTCGCGTTGCCTCTGCCCCGGGACGGAAAACCCCTCATGAGTCTGAACGGTCTGGTCGACGTCGTCGTCGAGGACGCCGCCCTCGCGGAAGCGGTGGAGGCCGCCGCCTCCGGCGCCCGGCCGATGGTGGACCTGGTGGGGCCGCCCGCCGCGCGTCCGCTGGCCATCGCGGCGCTCGCGGCCCGCGCGCACCGCACCGTACTGGCGGTCACGGCGACCGGCCGCGAGGCGGAGGACCTGGCCGCCGCGCTGCGCACCCTGCTGCCGCCGGACGCCGTCGCCGAGTACCCGGCGTGGGAGACGCTGCCGCACGAGCGGCTGTCCCCGCGCAGCGACACCGTAGGCCGCCGCCTGGCCGTCCTGCGCCGCCTGGCGCACCCGCGGGCCGACGACGCGGCGACCGGACCCGTACAGGTCGTGGTCGCCCCCATCAGGTCCGTGCTGCAACCGCAGGTCAAGGGCCTGGGCGACCTGGAGCCCGTCGCCTTGCGGACCGGGCAGAGCGCCGACCTGGGCACCGTCACCGAGGGCCTGGCGGCAGCCGCGTACTCCCGCGTCGAGCTGGTCGAGAAGCGCGGCGAATTCGCGGTGCGCGGCGGCATCCTCGACGTCTTCCCGCCGACCGAGGAGCACCCGCTGCGAGTGGAGTTCTGGGGCGACGACGTCGAGGAGATCCGCTACTTCAAGGTCGCCGACCAGCGCTCCCTCGAAGTCGCCGAGCACGGCCTGTGGGCGCCGCCCTGCCGCGAGCTGCTCCTCACCGACCAGGTGAAGGAGCGGGCCGCGGCGCTGTCGGTCGCCCACCCCGAGCTGCACGAACTGCTGGACAAGATCGCCGAGGGCATCGCGGTGGAGGGCATGGAGTCCCTGGCCCCGGTGCTGGTCGACGACATGGAGCTGCTGCTCGACGTGCTCCCGGCGGGCAGCATGGCCGTGGTGTGCGACCCGGAGCGGGTCCGTACCCGCGCCGCCGACCTGGTGGCGACCTCCCGCGAATTCCTGGAGGCGTCCTGGGCGGCGTCGGCCGGCGGCGGCGAGGCGCCGATCGACCTGGGCGCGGCCTCGCTGTGGTCGATCGCCGACGTCCGCGACCGGGCCCGCGAGCTGGGCGTCCCCTGGTGGTCGGTGAGCCCCTTCGCCGCCGACGAGGCCGACGACCTGGCCGCCGACACCCTCAAGCTGGGCATGCACGCGCCCGAGCTGTACCGCGGCGACACCGCACGCGCGCTCGCCGACACCAAGGGCTGGCTGGCCGACGGCTGGCGCACCGTCTACGTCACCGAGGGCCAGGGCCCGGCCGCCCGCGTGGTGGAGGTGCTGGGCGGCGAGGGCATCGCCGCCCGCCTCGACATCGAGCTGGCCGACCTCGCGGCGTCCGTGGTCCACGTGGCGACCGGCTCCATCGAGCACGGCTTCATCGACCCGGCGCTCAAGCTCGCGGTGCTCACCGAGACCGACCTGTCGGGGCAGCGCTCGTCCACCAAGGACATGGGCCGGATGCCGTCCCGGCGGCGCAAGACCATCGACCCGCTCACCCTCCAGGCGGGCGACTACATCGTGCACGAGCAGCACGGCGTCGGCCGCTATGTGGAGATGGTGCAGCGCACCGTGCAGGGCGCCACCCGCGAGTACCTGCTGGTCGAGTACGCGCCCGCCAAGCGCGGCCAGCCGGGCGACCGGCTCTTCGTCCCCACCGACCAGCTCGAACAGGTCACCAAGTACGTCGGCGGCGAGGCCCCCTCGCTGCACCGGCTCGGCGGCGCGGACTGGACGAAGACCAAGGCGCGGGCGAAGAAGGCGGTCAAGGAGATCGCCGCCGACCTGATCAAGCTGTACTCGGCGCGGATGGCCGCCCCCGGCTACACCTTCGGGCCCGACACCCCCTGGCAGCGCGAGCTGGAGGACGCCTTCCCGTACGCGGAGACGCCCGACCAGCTCACCACCATCGCCGAGGTCAAGGAGGACATGGAGAAGTCCGTCCCCATGGACCGGCTGATCTGCGGCGACGTCGGCTACGGCAAGACCGAGATCGCCGTGAGGGCGGCCTTCAAGGCCGTGCAGGACGGCAAGCAGGTCGCCGTGCTGGTGCCGACCACGCTGCTGGTGCAGCAGCACATGGGCACCTTCGCCGAGCGGTACGCGCAGTTCCCGGTCAAGGTGCGGGCGCTGTCGCGGTTCCAGACCGACAGCGAGGCCAAGGCCACCATCGAGGGGCTGCGGGACGGCACCGTGGACCTGGTGATCGGCACCCACCGGCTCTTCTCCTCCGAGACGAAGTTCAAGGACCTGGGCCTGGTCATCGTCGACGAGGAGCAGCGCTTCGGCGTCGAGCACAAGGAGCAGCTCAAGAAGCTGCGGGCCAACGTGGACGTGCTGACCATGTCCGCCACCCCGATCCCGCGCACCCTGGAGATGGCGGTCACCGGCATCCGCGAGATGTCCACCATCACCACCCCGCCGGAGGAGCGGCACCCGGTGCTGACCTTCGTCGGCCCGTACGAGGAGCGGCAGATCGGCGCCGCGATCCGGCGTGAACTGCTGCGCGAGGGCCAGGTCTTCTACATCCACAACCGGGTGGAGTCGATCGACCGGGCGGCGGCGCGGCTGCGCGCCATCGTGCCGGAGGCGCGGATCGCCACCGCGCACGGGCAGATGGGGGAGTCGCAGCTCGAACAGGTCGTGGTCGACTTCTGGGAGAAGCGGTTCGACGTGCTGGTGTCCACCACGATCGTGGAGTCGGGCATCGACATCGCCAACGCCAACACCCTGATCGTGGAGCGCGGCGACACCTTCGGGCTCAGCCAGCTCCACCAGTTGCGCGGGCGCGTCGGCCGCTCGCGCGAGCGCGGCTACGCGTATTTCCTGTACCCGCCGGAGAAGCCGCTGACCGAGACCGCGCACGAGCGGCTCGCCACCATCGCCCAGCACACCGAGATGGGCGCGGGCATGTACGTCGCCATGAAGGACCTGGAGATCCGCGGCGCGGGCAATCTGCTGGGCGGCGAGCAGTCCGGGCACATCGCGGGCGTCGGATTCGACCTGTACGTACGGATGGTGGGCGAGGCCGTCGCCGACTACCGCTCGGCGCTGGAGAGCGGCGGCGAGCCGGAGGAGACGCTGCTCGACGTCAAGATCGAGCTGCCGGTGGACGCGCACGTCCCGCACGACTACGCGCCGGGCGAGCGGCTGCGGCTCCAGGCGTACCGGGCCATCGCGGCGGCCAACACGGCCGAGGACATCGCGGCGGTCCGCGAGGAGCTGACCGACCGCTACGGCAAGCTGCCGGAGCCGGTGGAGAATCTGCTGCTGGTGGCGGGGCTGCGGATGCTGGCCCGCAAGGTCGGCGTCAGCGACATCACCCTCCAGGGCGCCAACGTCCGTTTCGGCCCGGTGGAGTTGCGCGAGTCGCAGGAGCTGCGGCTGAACCGGCTCTACCCGCGCACGGTGCTCAAGCACGCGACGAAGCAGATCCTCGTCCCGCGTCCGACGACGGCGCGGATCGGCGGCAAGCCGGTGGTGGGCCGCGAACTGCTGGAGTGGACGGCGGAGTTCCTGACGACGGTGCTGGACAACTAGGGCTGTTCCAGCCGGTTTCCCACCGCCCGGCGGACGTTCAATGGTCTGGACCTTGACAGGTCCAGACCATTCCGCTTGAGTCTGTCCCGACCCCACTCGAACCCCCACAAGGAGTGGTCACGTGTCGAGACAACGGCTCATAGCGTTCCTCACCGCACTCGCGGTCGCGATAGGAATCGCCATCCTCGTACCGCTGGCGTCCACCGCCTCCGCCGCGGGCTGCTCCACCGCGTGGAACTCGTCGTCGGTGTACACCGGCGGCATGGGCGCGTCGTACAACAGCCACAACTGGCTGGCGAAGTGGTGGACCCAGGGCGAGACGCCCGGCGCCGCCGACGTCTGGTCGGACCAGGGCGCCTGTACCGGCGGTTCGGGCGGCACCGGCGGCACCACGGGCGGCACCGGCGGGACCTGCAACTACCCGGCGTGGGTCCAGGGCCACAACTACGTCGCCGGTGACATCGTCAAGTACAGCAACGGCAACTACTACAAGGCCTCCCACGACAACCCGGGCTACGACCCCACCATCAGCACCTGGTACTGGGACCCGTTCGGCTGCAACGGCGGCGGTACGACCACCCCGCCCGGCAACCCGAGCGGATTCGTCGTCACCGAGGCCCAGTTCAACCAGATGTTCCCGAACCGGAACTCCTTCTACACCTACAGCGGCCTGACCGCGGCGCTCAGCGCGTACCCCGGTTTCGCGAACACCGGCAGCGACACGGTGAAGAAGCAGGAGGCCGCGGCCTTCCTCGCCAACGTCAGCCACGAGACCGGCGGCCTCGTCTACATCGTCGAGCAGAACACCGCGAACTACTCGCACTACTGCGACGCGAGCCAGTCCTACGGCTGCCCGGCCGGACAGTCCGCGTACTACGGCCGCGGGCCGATCCAGTTGAGCTGGAACTTCAACTACAAGGCCGCGGGCGACGCGCTCGGCATCGACCTGCTGCACAACCCCAACCTGGTGCAGACCGACTCGGCCGTCGCCTGGAAGACCGGCCTGTGGTACTGGAACACCCAGACCG
Organism: Streptomyces sp. NPDC088197; assembly: GCF_044741185.1. NCBI lineage: Bacteria > Bacillati > Actinomycetota > Actinomycetes > Kitasatosporales > Streptomycetaceae > Streptomyces > Streptomyces sp. NPDC088197. Next base: position 123,987 of record NZ_JBIUSD010000016.1, on the reverse strand, counting down.
GCCCCGGCACCATGACCCCGCACAACGCCATGGTCAACGGCGCCGGATTCGGTGAGACCATCCGCAGCATCAACGGCAGCATCGAGTGCAACGGCGGCAACCCCGCGCAGGTGCAGAGCCGGGTCAACTCCTACCAGAGCTTCGTCTCGATCCTCGGAGTCCCGGCGGGCAACAACCTGAGCTGCTGACCCGGCGTCGTCCCACGGACGCACGCAAGGCCGTACGCACGCAAGGCCGTACACAGGTAAGGCCGTTCGCACGCAAGGCCGTACACAGGTAAGGCCGTACGCGCCCAGCCCGTACGCACGCTTCATCCGACGCGCCCCGCTCACCACGAGCGGGGCGCGTTAGTGTGAGCGGCTGTGACGATCACCGGAGCGGGGACGAACGTACGGCCGCTGGCGGCGGGACAGCGCGCGCGGCTGCTGGTCGGGGACATCGACGGCGGCGAGCCGCGCCTGGTGTACGAGACGGCGGACAGCGCGCTGGAGGCGCCGAACTGGTCGCCGGACGGCCGCTGGCTGGTCTTCAACCAGGACGGGCTGCTGCTGCGGATCGCCCCCGGCGGCGGGGCGCCCGAGGTCATCGACACCGGCGGCATCACGGACGCCAACAACGACCATGTGCTCTCGCCGGACGGCGGCACGGTCTATCTGTCGGCGGGCGACGGGCACATCCACGCCGTGCCGTTCGAGGGCGGACCCGCGCGCCGGGTCACCAACGACCGCGGCCCCGGCCCCTTCCGGCACTTCCTGCACGGCGTCTCGCCCGACGGCCGCACGCTGGCGTACGTGGGCGTCGAGCCGTACGGCGGCGACGAGTGGGGCTACCGCAACATCTTCACCGTCCCCGCGGCCGGCGGCCCCGACACCCGGCTGACGGACTCTCCCGCGCCCGCGGACGGCCCGGAGTTCAGCCCCGACGGCGCCTGGATCTACTTCAACTCCGAGCACGGCGCGACCGTCCCCGGCCACGCCCAGCTCTTCCGGATGCGGCCGGACGGCACCGAGTTGACGCGGCTCACCTCGGACGCGCGCGTCAACTGGTTCCCGCACCTGTCACCCGATGGACGACACGTCCTCTACATCAGCTTCCCGCCCGGCACCGAGGGGCACCCGGCCGACCGCGACGTCGTCCTGCGCGTCATGGACCCGGACGGCGGCGCCCCGCGTGACGTCCTGGCCTTCCCCGGCGGCCAGGGCAGCCTCAACGTCAACAGCTGGGCCCCGGACAGCCGCCGCTTCGCCTACGTCGACTACCCGACGGCCTGAGCCGGTCCTGCTGCGCCCGGCCCGCCTAGCCGTTCGGCGGACTCGTCCGGTGCATGATCACATAGCCCTCGGCGTTGACGATCTGCTGATATTCGGCGTTCGGGTGGAGCTGCTTGGCGTAGGTGAGCGGATCGGGCACCCAGCCGGAGGAGTTGTCGATCACGATGTAGTCCGGGCTGATGCCCTGCGTGTCGCCGACCCAGTACACCGTGGTCCGGTGGACGAGACGGCTGATCGGCCCGACGTTCGCCTCCACCGAGGAGCCGCTGGGCACCGTCTCGAGCAGCTTCTCCACGGCCTTGGTGTGCGCGTCGACCTTGTAGGTGTCGGAGTGGCTGAGCGAGGCCAGCGGCATCGTCAAGGTGAGCGCCAGCGCGGCGCCCGCCGCCGCCGCGGGCAGCCCCGAGGCGTAGGAGCGCAGCCAGGGCCGCGGGCTCCTGCGGGAGAGCGCCGCCGCGTCCACGAGGGCGAGGAAGACCACCGGCATCAGCACCGCGCTGTAGTGCCAGTCGGTGCCCCAGTAGTGGTCGTCGTGCGAGATGAACCGCCAGCCGATGGTCGGCAGCGCGGCCAGCAGCAGCGGCGAACGCAGCGCCAGCAGGCCGGTGGTCGGCAGCAGGATCCACAGCAGGGTGTGCACGGCGGTGCCGAACGGGATGTGCCCCGGCATCGGCGCCCCGTTGCCGTTCAGCTTGTTCCAGTAGTCGTATCCGCCCGCGCTGTTGAACGCCGGGATGATCACCGCGAAGGCGAGCGCGGAGGCCAGCACCCCGAGGCTGACCAGCCCCAGCGCGTACGGCCCGTACCCCATGCCGTCGCTGAGCCGCGGCGGCTCCTCGGCCCGCGTCCCGCTCCCGTCGGCCTCCGGGGCCTCCGGGGTCTCGCCGCCGTCGGCGCGCGGCGCCGGGACGACGTCCTCGCCCCGCGCGGACCCGGACCCGCCGACGGCCCCGGACCCGCCGACCGACCCCGCCCCTGACGACGTCCCGGACATGGCCTCGGACCCGGCGTCCGGCTCGGTCTCCTTGCGGGTCCGCAGCCACACGATCGCGCCGATCGCGGCGGCCGTGACGCCCATGTCCTCCTTGACGAAGATCAGCGGCAGCGCCCACCACATCGCCGGCGCCCACTTCCTGCGCAGCACCGCCTCCAGCGAGAACGCCAGCAGCGGCATCGCGAAGGCGATCTCGTGGAAGTCGAACTCGACCGCCCGCTGCACGCCCCACGACAGCCCGTACGCCACGCCGACGGCCAGTCCGCGCCCGCGGCCCAGCAGATGGGCGGCGCCCCGGGTCACGGGCACGATCGACAGCGCGAACAGCAGCGCCTGCGCGACCAGCAGCGTCACCGGGCTCGGGAACACCCGGTAGAAGGGGGCGATCAGGGCGGTGATCGGACTGAAGTGGTCACCGAGGATGTTGAAGCCGGGGCCCTTGAGGTCGGCGACCGGCGCGTGGAAGTGCGCGTAGGAGCCGACCGCCTGCTCGAAGATGCCCAGGTCCCACGACATCGTGAGCATCCGCCGGTAGCGGGTGACCGACAGCGCGAGGAACGCCGCGAAGAAGACCGTGGCCAGCAGATACGGGTCGACGCGCGGCCCGATGCCGCCGAGCCTGAAGCCGGTCGTCGGCGCGTCGTCGACCGTGGTGCCGCCGGGCGCGGCGGCTCTGGTGTCCTGCGCCGGTATGACGGCCTCGGCCCTGTCCATCGTCGGTCCTCCCGCGGAAGCTGGGTCGGGGTCTGCCGGAAAAGATACGGGACGCGGCTGTGCCGGGGGCACTCCTGAACCCGCCATCCCCACTCACCTCCGCCACTCGCGTCCCGGCGCCACGGGCCCGCCGCTCCCGGCGGACCGGCGCGGCCCCGCGGTGCCCGTCCCGTATGCACCGTTATGCGGTGCTTCACCGCGAGAAAGATACCCCTCGGCCGCCGCTGTCCCGGCGGCCCGCGCCGCATATGCTGCCCGCCGTGAAAACGTGGACGAACGCGCATCGGCTCTGGATACTCCTCGCGGGCGCCGCGGCCGTGGCGGTGGCCGCCACCGTGACCGCCCTGGTCCTGACGTCCTCCGGCCCCGGCAAGGAGCGGGCCCTGCCGCCGGCCCGGGCGCGTACGTACACCGACCAGCAGGCGTGTCTGCTCACCGGGGAGCGCGGTCTGGCGGACCCGGCGGCGGCGCCGGTGTGGGCGGGGATGCGGGACGCCTCGGCCGGGACGCACGCGAAGGTCAGCTATCTGGCGATGGCGGGGGAGCAGAGCGCGGCGGCGGCCGGGCCTTATCTGGCGACCCTGGCCGACCGCAAGTGCACGGTCGTCCTGACGGTCGGCGCGGCCCCCGACGGCGCGGTCCCGGCGGCGGTACCGAAGTTCCCCGGCACGCGCTTCGTCGTCGTGGGGGAGAAGGCCGTGGGGAAGAAGGCGGGCGGTACGGGCGGTACGGCTGACGCGCCCGGTGCGAATGTCACCGCCGTGCCCGGGGGCTCCGCCGCGAGCACGCGCAAGGCGGTCGAGGCCGCCGTGACCGACGCGCTGCGTCACTGAGGCGTCGCTGAGACGTCGTCGAGGGGGTCCGCCGACGGGCCCGCGCGGGCTTGACCTCTCTTGCCCAAAAGCAGGGCGAAAGGCGGACCAAACCCCTCCATCGTAAAGATCGTTCCCGGAACGAACCGGGACAGGGGTCACAAGTCGCCGCGCTTGATGATGTACAGGCAAAGAGTGTCCCCGGATCGTCCCCACGATCTATCCGCGGGTGAGGAAAACGGTCACGATCGGCAAGTTTTCTGTGTCGATCCTGTCAGGAGCCTGTGCCGTGCGCGCATCCTTCGCCCGTCGTTCGTCCCGGAGAACAACCCTCCGTCGCCGATGGCTGCGTGCCACCGCGATGCTGTCGCTGATCGCGCTGGCACTGGTGCTGACCACGGAGCAGGCGGCGGCGGACGGAGCGACCCTGCCCGCGCTGTCGATGCCCAGCCTCGCCTCGCTCACCGCGTGGCTGAAGCACCCCCACTGGGGGCGCGTGCCGCAGCAGGAGAGCGGCACCGCCGCCGGGCACAGCCACCGGGCGACCGCGGACTCCACCCGCGCGCACGTCGGCGCGGGGCACAAGCCCGGCAAGGCGCCCGGCGAACTCGACGCCTACCACCCGTTCCGCAAGGCGTCCACGTCCGGCCGCAGCGGTGTCGTCGGCGGCTACTCCGCCCGCACCAGCAAGCGGAACGCGGCGAAGTCGACCGACACCGTCACGGTGTTCGACAACGCGGACGGCACGCACACCCGCCGCGTGTCGCAGACGCCGGTCAACTACCGGGACGCGCACGGCGCCTGGCAGCCGATCGACACCAGCGTGCACCGCCGGGCCGACGGCCGCCTCCACGAGGCGGCCAACTCCCTCGGCGTCGACTTCGCGCCGCGCTCCTCCGCGCCGGACCTCGCCACCTTGCGCACCGACGCCGCGCACTCCGTCGCGTACGGCCTGTCCGGCGCGGCCGACGTCACCGCCGCCGTGTCGGGCGACCGGGTCACGTACCCGGACGCCCTGCCGCGCACCGACCTGGTCGTCGCCCCGTCCGCGACCGGCGTCAAGGAAGCCGTCGTCCTGCACGCGGCGAGCGCCGCCAACTCCTGGCTCTTCCCGCTCAGGCTCCAGGGCCTGACCCCCGTCCAGGTCAAGGACGGCTCGGTCGAACTGCGCGACGCCGCGGGCAAGGTGACCGCCCGGATACCGCGCGCCTACGCCTACGACTCCAAGGTCGACCGCCGCTCCGGCGAGCCGACGACGACCTACGCGGTCGACTACCGGCTGGTCGCCGACCACGGCGGCACCGCCCTGAAGGTCACCCTCGACCCGGCGTGGCTGCACGACCCCGCGCGGGTCTTCCCCGTCACCGTCGACCCCAGCATCGTCGACGGCTGGACCACCACCTACGCCGAGTCCGGCAACCCCGCGGGCGACCACTCCTTCGAGCAGACCGTCAAGATCGGCTCGTACGACTCCGGCACGCACTCCGCCAACACCTTCGTCAACCACTGGTACGGCGGCTGGGACGGCTCCAAGGTCACCGTGACCGCCGCGTCGCTGCACCTGTTCGAGACCTGGGCCTCCACCTGCACCGCCGAGCGCTTCGACGTCGCGCTGATCACCGCGCCGTGGACCCCGACCGGCGTCACCACCTACCCCGGCCCCTCGCACGGCGCGTCCATCGGCAACCTCACGCCCAGCGTCCCCATCGCCTGCGCCAACACCGCCGCCGACCCCACCAAGGGCAACGCGGTGGAGGTGCCGCTCACCACCGCCTCCATCCAGGGCTGGATGAACGGCACCACCCCCGACTACGGCCTCGCGGTCTACGCGGCCACCACCGACGCCCTGCACTGGAAGCAGTTCGGCTCCTTCGCCGACGCGGGCAAGGGCCCGTACATCGACGTCACGTACACCGGCACCACCCCGCCGCAGGTCTACCAGCAGTACCCCAACGACAACGAGGTGGAGTACACCACCACCCCCCAACTGACCGCCTGGTCCGGCGGCGCCAACTCGCAGGCGAACACCACCACCAAGTACGACTTCCAGATCTACGACAACACCAACACCAAGGTCGTCGACTCCGGACTGCTCACCACCGGCTCCTGGACGGTCCCGGCGGGCAAGCTCAAGTGGGGCCAGAGCTACTCCTGGACGGTGCAGTCGCAGGACGCGGGGCTGTACTCCGGCGCCACCTGGTACCAGATGGCGATCCAGGTCCCGCAGCCGCTGATCACCTCGGGGCTGTCCCAGAACAGCAGCGACCACGGCTACGACCCGTCGATCGGCAACTACACCACCTCCGACACCGACGCGACCGTCTCCACCGTCGGACCGAGCCTCGACGTCGACCGCGACTACAACTCCCGTGACCCGCGCTGGACCGGGGCGTTCGGCGCGGGCTGGTCGAGCATCTTCGACGCCCGCGCCACCGAGCAGTACAACCCGGCGGGCGCCGTCGTCTCCAACGTCGTCACCTACCCGGACGGCTCCCAGGTCGGCTTCGGCAAGAACGGCGACGGCAGCTACTCGCCGCCCGCGGGCCGCTTCGCCACCTTCAAGGCCGTCACCGGCGGCTACACGCTGACCGACAAGAACGCCACCGTCTACGCCTTCACCCAGTCGCTGGGCTCCGGCGCGTACGGCATCACCTCGGTCACCGACGCCAACGGCCGCGCCGTCACCTTCACCTGGACCAGCGGCCACGTCACCACCATGACCTCGGTGACCTCCGCCCGCGCCCTGCACCTGACCTGGCAGACACCCACCGGCGCGAGCGCCGCGCACGTCGCCACCGTCGTCACCGACCCGGTCACCGCGGCCGACCCGAACTCCGCGCAGACCTGGACGTACGGCTACACCAACGACCAGCTCACGAAGGTCTGTTCGCCGATCTCCAGCACGCAGTGCACCGCGTACAACTACACCGCGGGATCGCAGTACCAGAACGCCGCGCTCGACCTCGACCCGCGGGCGGTGTGGCCGATGTCCGAGGCGTCGGGCACCGTCGGCAAGGACGCGGTCCTCGCCAACCAGGGCACCAAGAACCTCGCGTACAGCGGCGTCACCTACGGCCAGGCGGGCCCGCTCACCGGGTCGGCCGCCACCGCCATCGGGTTCAACGGCACCAGCTCGTACGCCACCCTCCCGTTCGACATGGGCAACAACACCGACTCCGGCGCCCTGTCGCTGTGGTTCAAGACCTCCGCCGGGCCCGGCGTGCTCTACTCCTACGCCTCGCAGCCGGTCACCGCGGGCGACTCGCCCGGCGGCTACACCCCGGCCGCCTACGTCGGCACCGACGGCAAGCTGAAGGCCGAATTCTGGTACAGCGGCGGCATCGCGCCGATCAGCACCACCGCCTCGGTCGCCGACGGCAAGTGGCACCACATGGTGCTGTCCGCCGCGGGCAACAGCCAGACCCTCTTCCTGGACGGCGCCAAGGTCGGCTCGGTGTCCGGCTCGATCTCCATCCAGCCCGGCATCGCCTTCGGCAAGAACCAGCCGTACAACACCCTGGGCGCGGGCTTCCTCGGCGGGGCCTGGCCCGACCAGCCGCACTCCAGCACCACCGACAAGACCGGCTACGCCACGTACTTCAACGGCGCGATCGCCGACGCCGCCTGGTACGACCGCCCGCTGGTCGCCGCCGACGCGAGCGCGCTGCGCACCTACGGCACCCACGCCGCGAGCCTGCTGAGCACGGTCACCCGGCCGTCCGCCAAGACGTACCACGCCATGACGTACGACCCGGCGACCACGGCGCTGACCCAGCTCACCGACGAGAACGGCGGCGTCTGGAAGCTCGGCGCGCCGACCGTCACCGGCTCCAGCCAGACCTACCGCGGCGCGGTGCTCGGCGGCGCGCCCGCCACGTACTTCCGGCTGGGCGAACCCGCGGGCGCCACCACGGCGCTGGACGAGACGCGCGGCGGGACCGGTACGTACAACGCGGTGACGCTCGGCGCGACCGGGCCGTTCAGCGACCAGAAGGCCGCCACGTTCAACGGGACCAGCTCCTGGGTGAAGGTGCCCGACACCGTGACCGGGGACACCGCGGCCTCCGCCGAACTGTGGTTCAGCACCACCCACGGCGGCGCGATCCTGCTCAACACGCAGAGCGGCGCGATCGGTTCGACCGTCTCCTCCACGACACCGCAACTGTGGATCGGCAGCGACGGCAAGCTCTACGGCGGCTTCTACACCACGTCCGGCTCGGTGCAGATGGGCACCACGGGCACCGTCACCGACGGCAAGTGGCACCATGTGCTGCTCAGCGCCGGAGCCACCAGCCAGACCCTGTACCTCGACGGCGCGCAGGCCGCGACCAAGACGGCCACGGCCGCGCTGTCCAACAGCGCCAGGACCACCGCCTACATCGGCGCGGGCACCACCGGCTCCGGCTGGACCGGCCTGACCAACGGCACCGTCGCCTACTTCAACGGCACGCTCGCCGACGTCGCCACCTACCGCACCGCGCTGACCGCGCAGGACGCCGAGAGCCACTTCCAGGCGGGCAAGAACTCCACCGGCCTGCTGCCGGTGGAGACCGTCAAGGTCACCTCCCCGGCGAACAAGGTGACGACGTACACCTACGACGTCGTCAACAACGAACGCCAGCTCACCGAGACCGACGGCCTCGGCAACAGGACCAGCTTCGGCTACGACACCGGCGGCTACGAGCACACGGTCACCGACCCCAACGGCGCGATGACCGTCACCGGCCACGACGTCCGCGGCAACGTCGTCTCCTCGACCACCTGCCAGAATCAGGCGGCCAAGGTCTGCTCCACCGAGTACTACACGTACTTCCCCGACGACACGACGGAACAGCTCACCACCGCCGACCCGCGCAACGACGTGCTGCTCACCGAGCGGGACGGCCGCTCCTCCTCGGCGACCGACCCCACGTACCTGACCTCGTACACCTACGACGCGTTCGGCGACGAGACCGCGGTGACCGGACCGCCGGTCGCGGGCTTCCCCAACGGGCGCGCCTCGACCACCGTGTTCAGCGACGGCACCGCCACCTATCCCGCCGCCGACAGCGGGAACGTGCCCAAGGGCCTGCCGGTGCGGTCGGTCTCGCCCGGCGGCGCGGTCAACTCCGTGTCCTACTTCCACAACGGCGACGTGGCCTCCTCCACCGACGCGGTGGGCCTGGTCACCAGCTACACCTACGACGGCCTCGGGCAGGTGCTCACCAAGAAGGCCGTCTCCGACACCTACCCCGCAGGTCTGACCACGTCCTACACGTACGACAAGGCCGGGCAGATCACCGAGGAGGACGACCCGCAGCTCACCGACCGGGTCACCGGCGCCACCCACGCGGCGGCCACCACCACGGTGTTCGACGCCGACGGCGACATCACCTCGCAGACGGTCAAGGACCTCAGCGGCGGCGACGCGCCCCGGACCGAGACCCAGACCTACGACGCGTACGACCACGTCCTCACCCAGACCGACGCCAACGCCAACGCGGGCGGCGCCAACGGCGGGACGACGACGTACACGTACGACACGTCGGGCAACAAGACGCAGGAAGTGTCCAAGTCGGGCACGGTCACCAACTACACGTACGACGACAACGGGCACCTGCTGACCCAGACGCTCCAGTACACCGGCGACCCGGTCAGCCCGCAGGCCGCCACCACGCTGACGGAGTCCTCGCGGGCGTACGACCCGGCGGGCCGGCTGGCGTCGGTGACCGACTCGATGGGCGCCACGACGTCGTACACCTACACCGACAACGGCCTGGCGGTCACCGCGACCAAGAAGAGCGCCGACGGCACGGCCTCGACGGTGCTCCAGACCACCACGTACGACGCGGCCGGGAACCAGTTGTCGCAGACCACCGACAACGGGCAGACGGTCGTCAACTTCACGGTGGACGCGGCCTCCAGGACCACGAGCACCACCGTGGACCCGACCGGCGTCGACCGGGTGACCAGCGTGTCCTTCACCCCGGACGACCAGGTCGCCACCCAGAACGAGCACGACTCCTCGGGCTTCGACCGCACCACCTCCTCCACCTACGACGCGGCGGGCAACACCCTGACCGAGACGCTGCACGGCGACGCCTCGGGACACCCCTCCGCCTGGTGGAAGCTCGACCAGACCACCGGCTCCACCGTCACTGACACCTCGGGCAGCGGCTACACCGGCGCCGCCTCGGGCGTCACCTGGGGCGGCGACGCGGCGACCTTCGCGGGCACCTCCGGCCAGCAGATCGCCACCAACGGACCGGTGCTCAACACCGCCGGGTCCTACACCGTCTCCGCCTGGGTCAACATGGCGTCGCTGCCGACCCACAACGCGACGATCGTCGCCCAGGGCGGCACCACGGCCAGCGCCTTCTACCTCCAGTACAACTACGCGCACACCAGCGCGCCGCTGTGGAGCATGGAGCAGACCAGCGCCGACACGGCCGCGCCGACCTTCCCGTCCGCGTACTCCACCGCCGTGCCCAAGACCAACACCTGGACGCACGTGGTCGGCGTGTACAACGTCGCCAACGGCGCCAGCCAGATCTACGTCAACGGCGCGCTGTCCGGCAGCGGCACCAACACCGCGCCGTGGTCCGCGAACGGCCCGCTGACCATCGGCGCGGGCAAGTACAACGGCGCGCCGACCGACTTCCTGCCCGGCGCGGTCTCCAACGTGCAGGTCTACCCGCGCGCGCTGACCGGCACCGAGGTCAACACGCTGTACGGCAACGGCCGTACCGGCGGCACCGTCGGTTCCTCCACCGAGCAGACCACCCGCTACACGTACGACAAGCGCGGGCTGCCGAAGTCGATGACCGACGCGGACAACTTCACCACCGACTACTCCTACGACGAGGCGGGGAATCTGGCGGTCACCACCGCACCCGCCGTCCAGGTCGAGACCGGCGGCGGCCAGCCGGTCACCCAACGGCCGGTCACCACCAGCGGATTCGACACCTTCGGCGAGGCCGTCGAAGAGGTCGATCCGACCGGCAACCAGACCACCACGGTCTACGACGCCAACGGCAACAAGGTCTCCGAGACCCTGCCGCCGTACACCCCGGCGGGCGCGTCCGCCCCGCTGGCGGCCACGTCGACCTGGTCGTACGACTCCGACGGCAACCAGATCTCCTCCACCACACCGGGCGGGAAGACCACCGGCTTCCTGTACGACCAGCTCGGCGACCTCGCGCAGGTCACCGAGCCGGACGGCACCAAGCTGCACACCACGTACGACACCAACGGCGACCAACTCTCGGTGACGGACGGCACCGGGGCCGTCACCCAGGCCACCTGGGACTACCTCGGCCGGCAGGTCACCGCGACCACGCTGGAGCGCTTCCCCTCCAACCGGGTGCTGACCACCACCAACTCGTACGCGGTGACCACCGGGAATCCGTACGGCGCGAATCTGGCGTCGACCACGACGCCCGCCGGGGTCACCACCACCTACGGGTACGACCGGGCCAGCGAGGTCACCTCGGTCACCGACGGCGCGGGCAACACCACCAAGTACACGTACGACTTCATGGGGAACCGGCAGAAGACGATCCAGCCGGACAACACCTGGACCGAGACCGACTTCGACGTCGCGGGCAACCCGACGCTGAGCACCCAGTACGACGCCGCCAACACGCAGCTCAGGCAGACCCACCAGGTCTACGACGGCGTCGGCAACCTCACCGCCTCCACGGACGCGAACGGCAACACCAGCCACTTCACGTACGACGCGGCGGGCACCGTCACCCAGGAAATCCAGCCGGTCACCGCGACCACCTCGATCACCACGTCCTTCGGGTACGACGCGGCGGGCAACAGGACCCGGTTCACCGACGGCCGCAACAACTCCTGGCTGTACGGATACACCCCGTGGGGCCAGCAGGAGACGGTGAAGCAGCCGGCCACCGCCCAGTACGGCTCGGCGGCCGACTCCACGACCACCAACGTCTACGACCTCGACGGGCAGTTGGTCTCCAGCACGCTGCCCGGCGGCGTCACCCACACGATGACGTACGACCAGCTCGGCAATCTGAAGACCGCCTCGGGACAGGGCGCCGACGCCGCCACCGCGACCCGCAGCTTCACCTACGACCACGACAACCAGGTGACCGCCGCCGACACCGCGGAGGCGGGCACCACCGGCGCCAAGGACCACCAGGCCGCCACCCACGAGACATTCAGCTACGACGACCGCGGCGACCTGACGTCGGCGGGCGGCTCCGGCGGCTCGTCCAACTTCACCTACAACGACGACGGTTCACCGCTGACCCGCTCGGACGCGGCCGGCACCACCTCCTACGGATACGACACCGCGGGCCGGCTGTCCACGCTCAACGACGCGGCCTCCGGCACCGCGCTCACCTACGGCTACAACACGCTGAACCAGACCGCGTCGGTCAAGTACGGCGCGAGCGGCCAGACCCGCACCTTCACGTACAACACCGCGCACGACCTCACCGGCGACACCCTGACGCAGGGCGCCAGCACACTGTCGGCCATCACCTACGGCTACGACAGGAACGGCAACCTGACGTCGAAGAACACCGTCGGGGTCGCGGGCGCCTCCAACAACGTCTACACCTACGACCAGGCCGACCGCCTCAGCTCGTGGAACAACGGCACGGCCACCACGAACTACTCCTACGACGACTCCGGCAACCGCACCCGCGTCGGCGCCGACGTCTACACCTACGACGCCCGCGACCAGCTCACCTCGGACGGCGTCCACAGCTACGCGTACTCCGCGCGCGGCACCATGACCTCGGACACCTCCACCGCCAACGGCCAAGTCGCCTACTCCACCGACGCGTACAACAACCAGATCACCGCGGGCACGCACTCGTACACGCTCGACGCGTCGGGCCGGAACATCACCGACGCCAACTCGGCCGACCAGTCCTCGCGCGCCTTCCAGTACTCGGGCGCCGACAACACCATCGCCGCGGACGGCAACTACAGCTATACGTACGATCCCGGCGGCTCACTGATCGGAATCAACGGCGGCACCGCGCCGGGCACCGGCCAACTGGCCCTGACCGACAGCCACGACGACGTCATCGGGAACTTCGCGCCGGGGGCGACCACCCTGGCCGGTTCCACGACGTACGACCCGATGGGCAAGGTCACCGCCAACAACGGGCTCATCGGCCACCTCGGTTTCCAGTCCGGCTGGACGGAGGCCGACACCGGCAAGGTCGGCACCGCGTCACGCTGGTACAACCCGGCGACCGGCACCTTCATGAACAAGGACTCCGCGTCCGTCAACCCGGTGCCGAACGAGGCGGCGGCCAACCCCTTCGCGTACGTCGGCGACAACCCGCTCGACGGCACGGACCCCTCGGGCAACTGGGGCCTGGGCAGCGTCTGGCACGCGGCGAGCCACGCCGTCAGCCACGCGGTGAGCAGCACCTACCACGCGGCCACCTCGTACGCCTCCAGCAGTTGGAGCTCCTTCAACTTCTACGCCTCGTACGCCTATTACCACTACACGCCGCCGATCGTGCACAAGGTCGTGCACGCCGCCAAGCGCGTGGTGAAGAGGGTCGTCCACCACGTGCGGGACGTCTACCGCGCCACCGTCCGCTACACCCGCCGCGTCTACCACTACGCGGCGCGCAAGGTGAAACGCGTCGTCCACGCCGCCGTGCACGCCGTCCACTCGGCCTACCACGCGGTCAAGAAGGTCGCGAAACGCGTGGTCCACGCGGTGAAGAAGACCGCCAAGGCGGTGGCGAAGGCATCCAGAACCGCGTATCACGCCACCGTCAAGGCCGTGAAAACCGCGGCCACCTACGCCAAGCACCATGCGGCGGCCATCACGTCCTTCGTGGTCTCCACCGCCGTCTTCATGGGCTGCGAGGCGGTCACGGCGGGCGTCGGCTCCATCGGCTGCGCGGCGGTCGCGGGCGCGGCCGGGTCACTGGTCGAGCAGGGCTTCAAGTGCGCCGAGGCGGGCGGCGCGGCGTGCAGCGCGGGCGCCTTCGCGACCTCCGCCGTGACGGGCGCCGTCGCGGGCGCGATCGGCGGGGCGCTCGGGTCGCTGGGCGGCAAGGTGCTCAGCAAGTTCGCCCCCAAGGCGATGGAGGCCGTCGGCGGGCTGTTCGGCAAGGGCGCCACCGAGGCCGAGGAGGCGGCGGCGGGCGACGCCACCCAGACCGCGGCGCGCCAGGGCGAGTCGGGCGCCGCCAAGTCGGCCACCGACAGCGGGACCTGCCACAGCTTCACGGCCGGCTCCCGTGTCCTCATGGCGGGCGGCGGCACCAAGGCCATCGACCGGATCAAGGTGGGCGACTCCGTCGTCAACTCGGTGCCGGGTGCCTCCGGCACGCAGAGCCACAAGGTCACCGCGGTGATCGTGACGACGACGGACCACGATTTCGTGGACGTCGGGGTGAAGCCGGTCGCGGCCAACGCCGTGACGTCCGCCGCGAAGAAGGTGGTCCGGCGCGCGGCCCTCGGCCTCGCGGCCTCCGCGGCGGTCCTGGGCGCCCTGGGCGCGACCCACCACGCGGCCGACTCCCACCCGGCCACGGCCCCGGTGGCGGCGGTCTCCCCGGCCGCCCCGACGCCGGTGAACGGCCACCTCACCACCACCTTCCACCACCCCTTCTACGACGAGACCCAGTCCGCCTTCGTCGAGGCCAAGGACCTCCACCAGGGCGACCTCCTCCAAACCCCCACCGGCACCGCCCAGATCACCACCGTCCGCCTCTTCCACGCCCACACCACCACATACGACCTGACCATCGGCGACCTCCACACCTACTACGTGGAGGCCGGCGCCACGCCGGTCCTGGTCCACAACTGCAATGAAAAGCTCGCTGACCTCCCGGTCCATGAGAGGCCGACGCGTTTTTATGCGAAGGCGAGTGAGATGTTGGACCGCATCCAGGGGAACCCTGCGACTCGCGAGCAGATGTATGGCAGCGCCGATGCAGGGCATGGCGGTGTGACTTCGCTGAGTAATGACGACCTGATCCGATTCGGCGGGCCGAATGGGCGTGAACCCATTACCGGGTTCAGGGATTTCGCTCCTGGGGATGATATAAATCTTCCCGGATCCCGGCTGCATATCGCTGACGGGAATAACAGAACCGAGGAAATAAGGAACCGCGTTCTGGATGGGCGGATGCACCCGGATACACTCATTGAAATGATGATTGGAGGGAACTAGTGGAGGCGTGGGCTGTCCGACTGGAGTCCTCCGTACGCTTCACGGCGTACGTGCTGCGTGGGGATGGTGAGCTTCCCGAGAGGACCTGGGTATGCCTGCGGTCCCCTGAATCACTGCCGCCGGTGTCCTGGCTCGGTTGTTGGAGCACTCAGGAGAGGGTCGATGCTGGTCAGGTGGGACAAGTGCTGGACGCCATCCAGCAATCGATTGAGGAGCCCGTGGCTGTTGGTCCTTATGGGCCAATAGTCAGAGCTTCGATCTACTTCGATTCTTGGGATTCTTGGGGAGGTGGGTCTCCGCGTCCGATTGTTGGGTTCCGGCCGTGGGAATCCAATCCGAGAGGGATCGAAGAAATAGGAATTAAATCTCTCGACTTCTCGCACGGAGGTGTGCGGGTCGAGGTTTGAGATGCCTTGCTGGGACGATTCCCTGTAGGGATTTCTGAGGAATTACACTGCTGCCCCCACTGGAGAATCCGGTGGGGGCAGCAGTGGTCTGGGAGGGGGTTTGACGGCAGCGCTGACGGCAACGTCAGCGGACGATCAGGCTCCAGCACTTCATAGAACAGCGCGAGGGGCCGTACCTGGGCTGAACCGTATGATGGCAGTAGTTGAAGGCAACAACCACGGTTTTCCCGCAAACCACGGACGTCAGCGGAACGCAAAACGCACGCTGACCAGAGACGCTTGGCTCTTATACCTATTCGCGGGGCGCTTGGCTACTCTGGTGATCGAGTCCTTTCTATCAACGGCAACCTTATCGAGGATAATCGGGCCACTTTCATGCGCTCACGGGTCAAGGCATGCCAGCGGAAGAGGCAATCCTTCACGCATGACCGGGGAAATTGGCTACGAGAAGCGGCTTCGGTGCGCTACGGTCTCTTGAACGTGTTTGGCGAGCCAGGGGCACACTCCACGGTCGAGCCAATCTTTACGAGACCTAAGGGGTGCAAGGGTGTCCATCGATGACTGGGCCGCAGAGGCAGGCCGCATGCAGCGGGAAGGGGCATCGATTATCGACATCGCTGCCTTTCTTCGGGCGTTCGGGGAAAATGGCGGAAGGAAGATTAACGCGGCATCCGCTCTCGGCAAAGAGTATGGCTGGTCAGTAAAAATGAAGCTTGAATTGTTGAGCTGGACCGAAGGTGGTACCACGGACCAAGAGCTGATATCCCTTGTTCCGTCCTGGTTTCCTGGCGGCTAATTTAATCTCAATTATCCCACTGGGTCGGACCGCGTCGTGGAGCAGACCTTTGCCCTGCTCCACCACTTCAAAGGACTTGCTGTTCGGTGGGAACGCCGCACCGAACTTCACGACGCCTTCGAATCTCTGGCCCGCAGCCCCATCTGCTGGAGACGTCCTAACAGACCCGCATCATGACGCTTCAGAAGGGCAGCGGCTCGGCGTCCGGCGGCTCGGCGTATCCCAGGGCCCACCGGCCGGGGACGGTCTCGCAGATCGCCTCCAGGTCGGCCATGGTCCGGCCCCGGACGTGCAGCCAGCTGTGGGTGCCCAAGCCATCCTGGCGCAGCAGCTTTCCCGGGGCGGAGAACCAACGCACTGGAAAGTCCTCCGGCCCTGTCCACATCGGATAATCGGGCAGTGCGACCCGCTGGAAGCGGTCAGGCACCGTCCCAAGCAGGTCCGCCGGCAGCTCGCACGCGTTGTACAGCCGACCTCCGCTGCCGAACAGTGCCTCGCTCAGTACGAGCTCGACGCAGGCCAGAGACACCCGGTCCAAGAACGGCACCCAGCCGTGCCGCGCCTGGACGAACACCGGCGGATCGTCTTGCTCAAGGTCGCGCAGGCGCACGCCCCAGAAGGCGCAGCCCTGGTTTTCGCTACGGAAGACGAGGACACCGCCGCACTCGTCATGCACGAACATCTCGGCGGGCGGCAGCAGCGGATCCTGGTTGGCGATCAGGCCGGACCGCCTACCCAGGAGCGTGTAGACCTCGCGCAGCGCGGCCGGCAGGGAGCAGCCGAGCGTCGCCTCGGCTTGCGCCAGTTCCGCTGCCGGCGTGCCGTCATCCTCGGTCAACGGTGCGTCCCAAGCAGCGGCGAAGCCGCGGACAAAGGCCCACGCCCGCCCCTGGTCGGTGACTCCGCCGTAGAGAGCCTGGGCCACGTCGAACACGCCGGTCATGCCGCGAACCGTACCGGAAGCACGCGGCGCATCACCCAGAGACGATCGGGCCGCCAGCGAGAGCAGCCCTACCGGGCGGGTCCGAAGTCCTGGTAGAGCACCGAGGCAAGCAGATCGCGTGACGAATTCTAAGCGGTCAGAGCACTAGCGCGACTCCGTTGCCTGCTTGCGGTCCTGGGGGATTTCACAGGTTGCATCAACCGCGAGGTGTGAACGTGACAGTGGAGGTGAACCCGTGAGGGCGGTGGATGCGGCGACCGTCAAGCGGGTTGCCAAGGACTGGGCGGCTCGGTACCCAGGGTTCGATGTCAGATGGTGATCGTGTGACGAGCGCTCAAGGACGGAATTCGTCGTCGGTGCCGGGAGGACCGGGTAGGTGGGCGGAACGGTGAGTCGGTCGGACGGGTTGAGTAACGAAGGGCTGTCGGCGCAGGTCGCGGCCATGGGGCGGGGGCAGCGCTACCAGGCGGCGTATTTCGCGCTGCGGCGACTGCGGGGGCCGTTGGTCGGTATGGCGATGCCCGAGCAGTGGGGAGTGGACCCGGCGGCGCTCGGGGAACTGCTCCGGGCCGGGGCGGACGTGGCGGACGGCGGGAGCGGTGCGGAGTTCGCCCGGGCGGTCGCCGCGTTGACCGCCGCCCCGCTGTTCGAGTCGGAGATCGAGCCGGAGTTCGCGGAGAGCTTCCAACTGGAAGCTCTCAACGGCTGGTTGATGCTCGCGGACGCCCTCGGCGAGATGAGCGAAGCCGACACCGAGCGGATCATCGACGTCGCCCGCGCGATGGCCGTCTACCTCGACGACTACAGGACGGGATCGCTCACCGAGATCGACCAGCGCGTCTACGGGCCAGGGCACTTCGGCGCACGGAACCTCGCCGTCGAGGCCGAGTGTCACGACGCCGTTCTCGCCGCCCCGGCCGGTGCGGATCTCCTCACGTCCCCTGTCGGCCGACGCCTTGAGGCCGCCTGTGATGAGTACAGCGGCCAACTGACCGCTGTCCTGCGGGTGTTCGCGGCGCGATGACGCACGGGACGGGGGTCCCGTCCTGCCGGAACGACTTTCTTCGTTCATGTGACGACCCGGAGGAAGAGCGGTCTGCTTGGCTGGCGAGGAGCGCCGGAGGCAGACCGACGACCTGGCTCCCGTATGAGAGCCGTACGGGAGGGGGAAGCGTGGGACCGGGACGGTACAGGAGCCGGCGCGGAGGTATGTGCGGAGATTCCGGGATGTCATCGAGTGAAGGTCGGGGGGCGGAAGCGGTGACGGGGGAGTTCGCGCGGAGCGCGACGCGGGAGCAGGCGGCGGTGTTCGGGGCGGCCTGTGTCGAGCGGGCGGCGGCGATCTTGTTCTGGGTGGTGGCCGGGGACGGGCGTACGGCGGATCTGGAGGCGTACGCAGCGGAGTTGGAGGCGCTGTGGACGCCCGGGACGCTGACGGAGGGGCGCGGGCGCATCGAGGGGATGCGGGAACTGGTCGAGGGTGACGGGGCGTCGGGGGCGCGGGCGTTCGCGTATCAGGGGGCGGTGGCGCTGCACACGGCCATGGGCGCGGAGCCGGTCCTCGGGTGCTCGTCGGTCCTGCGCGACATGGCGTTCCGGCTCGGGCGGCGCTGCGGCGCCGATCTGCTGACCGGGGAGGACGAGACGCAGCGGCGGGACATCGCCGACCTGACGTCAGGGGCGGCGGACGGCGCGATCCGCGAGAGGTCGAGGGAGGCGGGGCGGCGCTGGCTGACCCTGGCGGCCGGTCAATTCGGCGGGCAGCCTGGGGAGATGGGGAGATGAGGACGACGTAAGTGGGGCACGCCGGGGCAGGCGTGATTGTGTAGGGGCAGGGGGGGCGGTGCCGTTGCGTCCCCGGACGACGACCTCCGAGGTGCGTACATGGACAGACGGATATCCCGGCGCCTCGCCTGCGCCGCGACCCTGCTCGCGGTGATCGGCGTGGCGGGGTGCAAGGACACGACGCTCGGCGCCGACCCGACGGGCAGCGCGAACCCGTCGGGAGCGGCGGGCCCCGCGGCCGGCAACGGGCGGGCGGTGAGCCCGCTGGACAACCCGGACGGGACGAAGGCCGGTCTGGCCGCGATCACCTCGGACGCCGACAAGAAGAAGGCGCGCGACCTGATCGCCAAGGTGAAGACCAAGGGCCGCGGCCCCAAGACGGGTTACTCGCGGGCGCAGTTCGGCGCCGCGTGGATGGACTCCGCGCCCTCCGTCCCCTTCGCGCACAACGGCTGCGACACGCGTAACGACCTGCTGAAGCGGGACGGCGACGACGTCCACTACAAGGGCACGTCCAAGTGCGTGATCGCGACGATGACGCTCAACGACCCGTACACCGGCCGGGTCATCAAGTGGACCAAGACCAAGGCCACCACGGTCCAGATCGACCACGTGATGCCGCTGTCGTACGACTGGCAGATGGGCGCGGCGCACTGGAGCAAGGACAAGCGGGAGTCGATCGCCAACGACCCGCTCAACCTCATCCCGGTCGACGGCCCGTCCAACGGCTCGAAGAGCGACTCGGGACCGGCATCCTGGCTGCCGCCGAACAAGCAGATCCGGTGCTCGTACGCGGTCCGGGTCGCACAGGTCTCGATCAAGTACCAACTGCCGGTGACCAGCGCGGACAAGGACACGATGCTCGCGCAGTGCGGAGGGTGACGCCGGGGGGCCGCGGTGTGATTGTCAACGGCGCGCGGCCCCGCCATACTTTGCTGGCCGCGCGCACCGCGATCACTCCGATCGCCTCTGGTGGATCGCGCCGCCCGAGCCCCCAGAGGACCCCGTGTCGAACAGCCGTCGCCTGCCCAAGCCGATGCGGTACCGCGTCATCGCGACAGTCGCCGCAGTGATCGTCGTCGGGGGCGGCGGCGCACTCGCCGTGGGCGCCACGTCCGGCGGCGGAACGGGCGGGTCTGCGGCGGCCGGCCAGGCCGCCAACCGGTCCGCCGACGCGAACGCCCCGCAGGGCGCGACGAGCACCCTCAACGCACCGAACGGCGCCAAGAACGCGGCCCCGAAGGGCTCCCCGGCCGGCACCCCGAGCGGCAGCCCCTCCGCGTCGCACGCCCCGGCCGCCGCCCAGACGGCCAAGCCCGGCAACCCGGTCGCCTCGGTCCCCGGCTCCCTGCCGTCCGTACCCCGCCAGACCCGCCGTCCGGCCGCGCCGTTCAGCGGCTTCGTCCGCACCTTCACCGGCCTCGCCTTCGACACCTGCACCGCGCCCAGCGCGAGCAAGATGGCGTCCTGGAAGAGCGGTTCGCCCTACGGCGCCGCCGCGGTCTACATCGGCGGCGCCAACCGCGGCTGCGCACAACCCCAGTTGACGTCCTCGTGGGTGACGACCGTCAGCGCGGCGGGCTGGAAGCTCATCCCGATCTACGTCGGCGCGCAGCCGCCCTGCCAGACCGGCAACAGCCCCGAACGGCTCACGGCGGCCAACGCGGCCACGCTCGGCGCGCGCGACGGCGCCGACGCGGTGAAGAAGGCCGCGGCCCTCGGTATGCGCCCGGCCAGTGCGCTCTACCTCGACATGGAGCCGTACGCCGTCTCCGACACCTCGTGCAACAACGCCGTCCTCACCTACGTCCAGGCGTGGAACCGGGCGCTGCACACCGGCGGTTACCTGGCGGGCTTCTACGGCTTCAGCTCGTCCAGCGCCGCTGCCGTGGCGGCGGCCAAGGCGACCATGGACGACATGCCGGACGCCTTCTGGTACGCCAAGTACGACGGCGTCAACAGCACCACCTCCGGCTTCCCGTTCGCCGCGAATCTGTGGACCGGGCACCGGCGCGGACACCAGTTCCTGGTCAACTCCAAGGAGACCTACGGCGGCGTCACGCTGACCGTGGACCGCGACGCCTGGGACGGCCCGGTCGCCGTCGTCTGACGGCGGGGCGGTGAGGGTGGCGCGGGCGGTGCGGGCGGCGCGGCGGTAGAGGGGACAAAGGCGCCAGGGACGCGGCGGGGCGACAGGGACGCCCCGGGAGCGTCCGAGGCCCACCGGGTGCGCGGCGGCCCGGCCGCGAGGCGTACTCTCCCCCGCGAGGAGAGCCGTTTGCGCCGAGTGCTGGAAATCGGCGGGCCCCGGTCCATATCCTCGTACTCGATCATCGCTTCAGTACCGCTAGGTCGTTCCCATGCCGGGAGGCACCATGGTCCGCCGCCGCACCGCCGTCTCGATCGCCGCAGCCGCGCTGCTGGCGGCATCGCCCGCCCTCACCGCGTGCGGTTCGGGACCCGCGCACCCGGGGGCCGCGGCGGTGGTCGGGGACCAGAAGATCTCGATCGCCACGCTCCAGCACGAGGTCGACCAGGTGCGCGACGCGCAGAGCAAGTCGCCGCAGGCGGCGCAGCTCATCGGGCAGAGCGGCAAGCTGCCGCAGCAGACGCTGAGCATGCTGGTGCAGAACAAGGTGATCGACAAGGCCGTGTCCGACGCCGGGCTCTCGGTCAGCACCGCCGAGGTGCAGCAGTCGCACGCGCAGGCGTTGCAGCAGTTCGGCGGTGACGAGAGCCAGTTCGAGGCGGCGCTGCTCCAGCAGTACGACATCGTGCCGTCCGGCATCGACACCTTCCTGCGGACCAACATCGCCGTCGGCAAGCTGATCCAGAGCCTCGGCTTCCAGCCCGGCAGCGACACCGGGAACGCGGCGGCCATCGCCGTCATCTCCAAGACCGCGAAGTCGCTCGGCGTGGACGTCAACCCGCGCTACGGCACCTGGGACGCCAAGAAGGCCATCGTCGGCGCCACCAACGAGCCGTGGGTCGTGACCAAGACGGCGACCCCGGCGGACCCGAGCGCGTAGGCGGACCCGGCCGCGCGGTCCGTGCAGCGGCCGCCCGCAGGGCATGTCGGTGGTCCGGGGTACGTTCGAGGGGTGAACGACGTAGACGACGCGAACGCGCCCGGGCGGCTGGTGCTGCTCACGACCAGCCACCGGGTCGCGCCGGGACAGCTCTCCTGGCCCGCCTGGCAGACGCTGCGCGAGGCCGACCTCGTGGTCTGCGCCGACCCCGAGCATCCGCAGCTCCCGTATCTGCGCGAGGCGGGGGTACGGGTCGAGCTGGCGACGCCCGGCGGGCGCGAGCTGGTGGACGCGACGGCGGGCGGCCGTACGGTCGTCTATCTGCCGCCCGGCGGCGGCGCGGGCGACCCGGCCGTCACCGACGAACTGGCCAGGCTCGGCGGCTCGGGACGGGTCGCCATGCCCGACCTGGAGCTGCTGCCCGGCTCGTACGACCTGCCCGGCGCCCGGCTGCTCGACCTCGTCCAGGTGATGGACCGGATCAGGGCCGAGTGCCCGTGGAGCAGCCTGCGGACGCACGAGGACCTGGCGAAGTACGGCATCGAGGAGATGTACGAGCTGGTCGAGGCGATCGAGGAGGGGGACCGCGCGGCGGTGCGCGAGGAACTGGGCGACGTCCTGCTCCAGGTCGTCTTCCACGCGGCCATCGCGGAGGGCGACCCCGAGGAGCCGTTCGGCATCGACGACGTGGCCGGGGGACTGGTGGACAAGCTCGTCCACCGGCACCCGCACATCTTCGGCGACGAGGTCGCCGAGACCCCCGAGCAGGTGCGGGCGAACTGGATCCGTCTCAAGGGCGTCGAGAAGTCCCGCGACTCGGTCACCGACGGCGTGCCCCTCGCCTCGCCCGCCCTCGCCCTGGCCGCCAAGCTCGCGGGCCGCGCCCGGGAGGCCGACCTCCCGCTCCCGGCCGACGGCACCCCGGCCGACGGCACCCCGGCTGACGGCACCCCCGCCCCTGCCACCCCCGCCACCGACGAGACCGCCCTCGGGGACCACCTCCTCGCCGAGGCCGCCGCCGCCCAGGCCGCGGGCCTCGACCCGGAAGCCGCCCTGCGCCACGCGGCCCGCCGCTACCGCGACGCGATCCGTACGGCGGAGCGGACCCGGACCGCCGAGCCACCCCGTACGACCGAGGCGGGCTAGCCCCGATGCGCGTCGACGTGCCGCACGCCTGGCCGGCCGACGAGGCGGAGGCGCTGGCGCTCCAGGACCGGCTGCGCCCGCTGGCCGACCACCGCGGCCCCGGACCGGCCGCGCCCCGCCTGGTCGCCGGGCTCGACGTCGCCTACGCGGGCGACGGACGCGGCACCGGGGACCTCGTCGCGGCGGCCGTGGTCGTCATCGACACCGCGACGCTCGACGTGGTCGAGCGCGCCACGGCCACCGCGACCACGACCTTCCCGTACGTGCCCGGACTCTTCGCCTTCCGCGAACTACCCGTCCTCGTCGAGGCGTTGCGCACCCTGCGGGCCACCCCCGACCTGCTGCTCTGCGACGGCCACGGCCTGTCCCACCCGCGCCGCTTCGGCCTCGCCTGCCACCTGGGCGTGCTCACCGGGCTGCCGACCGCCGGAGTCGCCAAGACCCCGTTCGTCGGCCGCTACGACCCCGACGCCCTCGCCCCGGAGCGCGGCGCGTACGCCGACCTCCTCGACGGCGGCGAAACCGTCGGCCGCGCCCTGCGCACCCGGACCGGCGTCAAGCCCGTCTACGTCTCCACCGGCCACGGCATCGACCTCGCCACCGCCTGCGCCCACACCCTGACCCTCGCCCCCGCCTACCGCCTCCCCGAAACCACCCGCCAGTCCGACCGCCTGAGCCGCGTCGCCCTGGCGTCCACAACCTCAGAGAGCCCCTGACGCCCCCGCCCCCGCCCCCGCAACGGCCTCCGCCCCCGCAACGGCCAGGTCCCGGTGAGCCGGGAACGCGGCCGGGCCGGATAGCGTCGGCGCATGACCGACCCCACCACCGACCCCACCACCGACCCCACCACCGACCCCACCGCCGACTCGCCCACCGGCCCCACCCCCGCCCCCACCGACCCGGCCGACGGCGGACCCACCCTCTTCACGTGGGAATTCGCCACCGACCCCTACCCCGCCTACGCCTGGCTGCGGGAGCACGCGCCCGTGCGGCGGACCACGTTGCCCAGCGGGGTGGAGGCGTGGCTGGTGACGCGGTACGCGGACGCGCGGGAGGCGCTGGCGGAGGGGCGGCTGAGCAAGAATCCGGTGCATCACGCGGAGTCGGCGGGGGCGAAGGGGAAGACCGGGATTCCGGGGGAGCGCAGCGCGGATCTGATGACGCATCTGCTGAACATCGATCCGCCGGACCACACGCGGCTGCGCCGCCTGGTGTCGAAGGCGTTCACCCCGCGCAGGGTCGCGGAGTTCGGGCCGCGGGTGCAGGAGCTGACGGACCGTTTCATCGACGGCTTCGCGGCGAGCGGCGAGGCGGACCTCATCCACGACTTCGCCTTCCCGCTGCCGATCTACGCGATCTGCGACCTGCTGGGCGTGCCGCCGCAGGACCAGGACGACTTCCGGGACTGGGCGGGGATGATGATCCGGCACGGCGGCGGCCCGCGCGGCGGAGTGGCGCGGTCGGTGAAGCGGATGCGCGCGTATCTGGTCGAGCTGATCCACCGTAAGAGAGAAGACCCGGGCGAGGACCTGATCTCCGGTCTGATCCGGGCGAGCGACCACGGCGAGCACCTGACGGAGAACGAGGCCGCCGGCATGGCCTTCATCCTGCTCTTCGCCGGTTTTGAGACGACTGTGAACCTCATCGGCAACGGGGTGCACACCTTGCTCCGCCACCCGGAGCAGCGCGCCCGCCTCCAGGAGTCGCTGGCCGCGGGCGAGACCGGCCTGCTGGAGACCGCGGTGGAGGAACTGCTGCGCTACGACGGCCCGGTGGAGCTGGCCACCTGGCGCTACGCGACCGGCGACCTGAGCCTCGGCGGTCAGTCGATCGCGGCGGGCGACCCCGTACTGGTGGTACTCGCGGCGGCCGATCGCGACCCCGCGCGCTTCAACGCGCCCGATACCGTCGATCTGGCCCGGCGTGACAATCCCCACCTCGGTTACGGCCACGGCATCCACTACTGCCTGGGCGCGCCGCTGGCGCGGCTGGAAGCCAGGACGGCGCTCGCGTCCCTTCTCACCCGCCTCCCCGACCTGCGGCTCGCGGCGGATCCGGCCGAATTGCGCTGGCGCGGCGGACTGATCATGCGCGGACTGCGTACGCTGCCGGTGTCGTTCACCGCCGAGGCCGCGCAACAGAAGTGACGGCGCGTCACGGTCGTGATCGCGACGTGATGATCGCTACACCGACTTGTGATCCGTTGGCCAACACCGCTACGTTCTGCGGTCAACGCGAGAAGCGCGGTCGCTCGTACGGGCACGGTGCGTACGGACGGCCACCTCTCGCGGACGGCTCGCGCCAGACGCGGCGGACGTCACGGAAGCGGAAGCGGAAACAGCAGCAACAGCACCAGCAACGTCGGCGGGCTCCGGCCCGCTCCCCGCCGCCGTCACGTCACGCACCGCGCTCCGGCGCGTAAGGCTTACGAGAAAGGCGACCGCATGCTCTCGTCCGGGAACGGCCGGCACCGCCGACCGCGACAGGCCCCGGCGGCCATGGTGACCGTCGCGGCGACCGGCGCGGGGATCGCACTCCCGCTCCTCGGCGCGGGGGCCGCGCACGCCGCGGACTCCAGCACGTGGGACAAAGTCGCGATATGCGAGACCGGCGGCCTGTGGAGCGCCGACCCGAGCAACGGCTTCTACGGCGGCCTGGCGATCACCCAGGACACCTGGAACGCCTACGGCGGCCAGGCGTACGCGCCACGCCCCGACCTCGCGTCCAGGACGGAACAGATCGCCGTCGCCGAGCGGATGCTCGCCGACCTCGGGCCGAACGCCTGGCCCGGCTGCGAGGACGGTACGGGGCTGCTGGACGCCGTGACGCCGCCCGTGGCGGGCGGCACGCCCGCGGCCACCCCCACCACCCCGGCGCCGTCCGCCTCGACCCCGCCCTCCGGCGACGCCACGACCGGCGGCTCCGGCGGCACCGGGGGCTCGAACACCGACCCGTCGCTGCCGACGATCATCCCGACCGCGCCGGGGACGGACACCCCCACCGGGCCCGCCGACGGCTCGACGGTCACCCCGGTGACGCCCACGGCGCCCACCGCCCCCGTCACCCCCACGTCGCCCGGTGACGGCTCGCGGACCACTCCGGGCTCGCCCACCGCCGACGCGCCCGCGACGCCCGGCACGGGCCGCCACGCGAAGCCGTACGTGCCCACCGACGCCGAGCTGGCCGCGGCCGACCAGGCGACCCGTACGGAGCTGACCGCCGTCACGGACGCGGACGCGGGCGCGGACAGCGGTACGGACATCGGCAAGGGCTCGGACGACGGCAGCACCGGAGCCACCGGCGCCAGCGACACCGGACACAGCGCCGACGGCGGCCACGACTACACCGTCGCGTACGGCGACTCGCTCGCCGGTATCGCCTCCAGCCACCACGTCCAGGGCGGCTGGAGCGGTCTCTACGACGCCAACCGGCAGGTGATCGGCCAGGACCCGAACCTCATCAAACCGGGTCAGATCCTGACACTTGACCTCGGCTGAGGGCTCCGCGTCTTCCTGACCGTCCGTCACGGCCGCGGGGGCAAACCGGACGAACCGTACGACGTCCTCCGCGGCCCGTGTGACAAGCCTCTCGCCCGCCCCTGTGACCGCCCGCTCGCAGAGCGCTGAAACCGGCCCCTGTGACCTGCGATTCTCTGAACCCGCCCTGGGGGCGGGAGCGGTGCGCGGGCGGAACGCGGATGTTTGTCCTTTCCGGCGCCTGTGCTTAGCGTCGTCATCGCTCGCCACAGCGGGCCCCGCCGGTCAGGAACGCCGAGTCCTGCCGCCGACCGACGGGAACAGTCGACGCGAAAGCGCCGTAGGCAGGAGCGGGGGACCCAAGGTCTTTCGCCGGTCACGTTCGTACGGCACGCAGCCTGCGGAACGCACCGGCTCGGGGTTAAGCACGGAATCCGCGGTCGCGGATCCGGCCGGGCAACTCACGCCCGAACCCGACAGCTCACCTCGCAGGCGTCGGTGAGGACACGAACCATGGCTAAGCACCGCCGTACGTCCAAGCTCGTCCGCATCGCCGCGCTCGCCGGTGTCACCGGCACCGCGATCGCCGTACCGCTCCTCGGAGCCACCTCCGCCTCCGCCGCCTCCGTCTCCACGTGGGACGCCGTCGCCCAGTGCGAGTCCGGCGGCAACTGGTCCATCAACACCGGCAACGGCTACTACGGTGGCCTCCAGTTCTCGCAGTCGAGCTGGGAGGCCGCGGGCGGCACCCAGTACGCCGCGCGCGCCGACCTGGCCACCAAGGACCAGCAGATCGCCACCGCCGAGAAGCTGCTCGCCATGCAGGGCCCGGGTGCCTGGGCCTGCGCCGGCGCCGGCAACCTGACCTCGGGCGGCTCCGCGGCGAACGTCGACACCTCGTCGCCGTCCTCGTCCTCGTCCTCCTCGTCGTCGTCTTCCAGCTCCAGCAGCTCGGACTCCTCGAACACCGGCTCCTCCGACAGCTCCTCGCAGCCGTCGCAGCAGCAGAGCACCCCGGCCCCGGCCGAGACCTCCGCGCCGGTCACCCACCACAAGAGCCACGGCAAGGGCAACGGCGAGTACACCGTCGTCTCCGGCGACTCGCTCTCCAAGATCGCCACCGCGCACCACGTCTCCGGCGGCTGGCAGCACCTGTTCGACCTGAACAAGGACATCGTGCAGGACGCCAACCTGATCTACCCGGGCCAGCACCTGCACCTGGGCTGAGGCCACGGGATGTGATCCCCGGCCGGGCACGTACTCTCCCCCGAGCGTGCCCGGCCGGGGCCTTTTTCCGTCTCAGGGTCCGGGCTCGGTACCGGGCGCGACACCGAAGACGGTTAGGCTCAGGTCGAAAAAGACAGAGACATCTCAGAAGGACTGAAGGAGACACTCGTGCCGTCCATCGACGTCGTCGTAGCCCGGGAAATCCTCGACTCGCGAGGCAACCCCACCGTCGAGGTCGAGGTCGGCCTCGACGACGGCAGCACCGGCCGCGCGGCGGTCCCGTCCGGCGCCTCCACCGGCGCATTCGAGGCCCTCGAACTCCGCGACGGCGACAAGAACCGCTACCAGGGCAAGGGCGTCGAAAAGGCCGTCCTCGCCGTCATCGAGCAGATCGGCCCGGAGCTGGTCGGCTACGACGCCACCGAGCAGCGGCTGATCGACCAGGCGATGTTCGACCTGGACGCCACGCCCGACAAGTCCTCGCTCGGCGCCAACGCGATCCTCGGCGTCTCGCTCGCCGTGGCGCACGCCGCCTCCGAGGCGTCCGACCTGCCGCTCTTCCGCTACCTGGGCGGCCCGAACGCGCATGTGCTGCCCGTGCCGATGATGAACATCCTCAACGGCGGCTCGCACGCGGACTCCAACGTCGACATCCAGGAGTTCATGATCGCCCCCGTCGGCGCGGAGTCCTTCTCCGAGGCGCTGCGCTGGGGCGCCGAGGTCTACCACACGCTCAAGGGCGTGCTGAAGACCAAGGGCCTGTCCACCGGCCTCGGCGACGAGGGCGGTTTCGCGCCGAATCTCGGCTCGAACCGCGAGGCGCTCGACCTGATCATCGAGGCCATCAAGCAGGCCGGGTACGCGCCCGGCCAGGACATCGCGCTCGCGCTGGACGTCGCCGCCTCCGAGTTCTACAAGGACGGCAAGTACCAGTTCGAGGGCAAGGAGCGCTCGGCCGCCGAGATGACCGAGTACTACGAGGACCTGGTCGCCTCCTACCCGCTGGTCTCCATCGAGGACCCGCTGTTCGAGGACGACTGGGCGGGCTGGAAGGTCCTCACCGAGAAGCTCGGCAGCAAGGTGCAGATCGTCGGCGACGACCTGTTCGTCACCAACCCCGAGCGCCTGCAGAAGGGCATCGACAACGACACGGCGAACGCGCTGCTGGTGAAGGTCAACCAGATCGGCTCGCTCACCGAGACGCTGGACGCCGTCGAGCTGGCCCAGCGCAACGGCTACAAGTGCATGATGTCGCACCGCTCCGGCGAGACCGAGGACGTCACCATCGCCGACCTGGCCGTCGCCACCAACTGCGGTCAGATCAAGACCGGCGCCCCGGCCCGCTCCGAGCGCGTCGCCAAGTACAACCAGCTCCTGCGGATCGAGGAGATCCTGGACGACGCCGCCGTGTACGCGGGTCGCTCGGCGTTCCCCCGCTTCAAGCACTGAGCCGTCCGTTTCCGGGCCCCGGCCTCCGTACGTCCCCGCACCCGGTCCCGTACCGTGGGCGGGGACGTACTGGCGTGCGCGCCCGTACGGCAGCGTGTGGACGCGACGGCGTGCGAGGACGGCGAGGGGAGACACGGCGTGGGGGCGGATCGGTTCTCCACCTCGGCCCGGCTGAAGGCCATCGGCCAGGAGGCGCAGGCCCGGGTGTACCGGGCGGCGGCCAAGCGGCGCCCGCCGCGGCGCAACAAGCTCACCGGCCGCGCGGCGCTGCTCGCCCTGGTGCTGTGCGCCCTGGTCGTGGCGCTCGCCTACCCGACGCGGCAGTACATCGCCCAGCGCTCCGACATCGCCGACCAGCGCCGCGAGGCCCAGAAGGCCCGCCAGCGGGTCGAGGAGCTCCGCGAGGAGAAGGCGCGCTGGCAGGACCCGCAGTACGTACGGACGCAGGCCCGCGAGCACCTGCACTTCGTCCTGCCCGGCGAGACCGGCTACAACGTGGCGGCGCCGGCCCCGACCGGGGACGCCGCCGCCGACCACCGGACGACGAACGAGGCCGCCGCACACCGCCCCTGGTACGACAATCTGTGGGACAGCCTCGACCACGCCGACGCCGCCGCCGCGCCCCGGCACTGACCCCTCGCCCCCCGCGTACCGCCCCCGACCTAGAACGGCCCATGACGAAGCACCCCGAGCCCACCGCCCCCACCCCGCCCACCGACGCGGACGTCGCCGCGTTCACGGCGCAGCTCGGCCGCCCGCCGCGCGGCCTGCGCGCGATCGCGCACCGCTGCCCCTGCGGCAACCCGGACGTGGTCGAGACCCAGCCCCGGCTGGAGGACGGCACGCCCTTCCCGACGCTGTACTACCTGACCTGTCCGCGCGCCGCGTCCGCGATCGGCACGCTGGAGGCCGACGGCGTGATGAAGACGATGACCGCCCGGCTCGCCGAGGACGAGGAGCTGGCCGCGGCCTACCGCGCGGCCCACGAGGACTACATCGCGCGGCGCGACGCCATCGAGGTCCTGGAGGGCTTCCCCAGCGCGGGCGGCATGCCGGACCGCGTCAAGTGCCTGCACGTGCTCGTCGGCCACTCCCTGGCCGCGGGCCCCGGCGTGAACCCGCTCGGCGACGAGGCCATCGCCATGCTGCCCGAGTGGTGGGCGAAGGGCCCGTGCGTCGCCCCCGCGACGGAGACCGGGACCGGGACCGGAACCGTAACCGCGACCGGGACCGGAACCGGAACCGCGACCGCGACCGCCCCCGAGACGGAGGAGTCCGCGTGACGACCGCTACGGCGACCGACGGGCCGCGGGGCACGACCGTCCGCGTGGCGGCCGTCGACTGCGGGACGAATTCGATCCGGCTGCTCGTCGCCGACGTCGACCCCGCGACCGGCGCGCTGACCGACCTCGACCGCAGGATGCGGATCGTCCGGCTCGGCCAGGGCGTGGACCGCACGGGGCGGCTGGCCCCCGAGGCGCTGGAGCGGACCTTCGCGGCCTGCCGCGAGTACGCGGAGGTGATCGCGGAGCACGGCGTCAGCGCGGACCGCGTCCGCTTCGTGGCGACCTCCGCGTCCCGCGACGCGGAGAACCGGGACGACTTCGTACGCGGAGTCGTCTCCCTCCTCGGCGTCGAGCCCGAGGTGATCAGCGGCGACCAGGAGGCCGCCTACTCCTTCACCGGCGCCACCCGCGGCCTGACCGGTGCCGAGGCCCTGGACACGCCGTATCTGGTGGTCGACATCGGCGGCGGCTCCACCGAGTTCGTCCTCGGCGACGACACGGTCACCGCCGCCCGCTCGGTCGACATCGGCTGCGTCCGTCTGACCGAACGGCACCTGGTGGCGGACGGCGCGGTCGTCGACCCGCCGACCGGCGACCGGGTGGCCGCGATCCGCGCCGACATCGACGCCGCCCTGGACGAGGCGGCCCGCGCCGTCCCCCTCGACCGGGCCCGTACGCTCGTGGGTCTGGCCGGGTCGGTCACCACCGTCGCGGGCATCGCGCTCGGCCTGGCCGCGTACGACTCCGCCGCGATCCACCACTCCCGTATCACCGTCGAGCAGGTCGCGGAGATCACCGCCCGGCTGCTGGCCGCCACCCACGCCGAGCGCGCCGCGATCCCCGTGATGCACGAGGGCCGCGTGGACGTGATCGGCGCGGGCGCGCTGGTGCTGCTGCGGATCATGGAGCGCACGGGCGCGAAGGAGGTCGTGGTCAGCGAACACGACATCCTCGACGGGATCGCGTACGCGGTGGCGGAGTCGGCGGGCCGGGACAGGCCCTAGCCGTCCCTGCGGAACAGGGCCGTCCAGAGGAAGGGCTCCCCGAAGTGCGGGGAGTCCTTCGGCTCGTCGCGCATGCGGCGCAGTTCGACCTCGGTCAGGCCGGAGAAGATCCAGCGCAGCGACTCGGGGGTGTAGCCGAGGCCGCCGTGCAGCCGCGCGTCCCGGTAGAAGTCCGCGTCGGGCAGTTCCGAGCCCATCGCCCCCGCGGCGAAGCAGGTGAGCGCGAGATGCCCGCCGGGGGCGAGCACGCGGTCGAGCAGCGCCAGATAGCTGATCCTGCGGTGCGGCGGCAGATGGTGGAAGCAGCCGGAGTCGCAGACCAGGTCGTACGGCCCGCTCAACGCGCCCGCGCCCGCGCCCATGCCCATGCCGTCGCCGTCGCCGCCCTCGCTCAGCGCGAAGGCGTCCCCTTCGTGGAAGCGGATTCCCTCCACCCCGGCCGCGCGCGCCCGCTCCCGCGCCCATCGCACGGCGGCCGGTGACAGGTCGACGGCGTCCACCTCGAAGCCGCGCCGCGCCAGCAGCACCGCGTTGCGCCCCGGCCCGCACCCCAGGTCCAACGCCCGTCCCGGCCGCACCACCTCCCGGTCCAGGCAGGACACCAGGTTCTCGTCCGGCTTGTCCACGAAGAACGGCACTCCGCGTTCCCGGTCCCCGTAGAACCCGTCCCACCACCCGGCGGCCCCTGCCGTCCACCGGTCCGCGTCCGCGGCGAACAGCCCGTCCAGCAGCCTCAGTACGTCCTCCACCGACCTGATGTCCCGCTCCACGCCAGCCCCCTCTTCTCCGGTCTTCTCCGGCGTTTCCGACAGGGAGAACGCTAGGCCCATCGGGCATGAAAGCCCAGGTCAGAGCCTTTGTGGCGACCCCTTCACGCGCCGCCTGCGGGCCTGGTCCGACCCGGCCGGGGGAGTCCGCCGGGGGGCCGCCCGCACGTCCCCGGCGGCCCCGCGGAAGCCCGGCGAAGGGCCTCCCGGGGCGAGCGCCGGCACACTTTCTCAGCTGAATTCCGTCCGCGCGGCTGCCGCCGCCGTCTCGATGACCGTCACGATGTCCTTCCCCTTCTTCTCTGTGTACGTGACGAGTTGAGCCGGAGCCCGGACACCGCCTCCAGCACGCGGGAAGATGCTGGACAGGGTTGGACAGGGTTGGACGGGCTCGGGCAGGGCTGGACAGGGTTGGGCAGACCGGAACGGCGGGGCATGGATCAGTCGGAGGACCTGTCGGCGGCGGCCGACTTCGCGGTGTGGCTGGCACGATTACGGGCCCACGCGGGCGACCCGTCGCTGGCCGTCCTGGCCCGGCTGACCGGCGCCGTACCGCGCGGCCGCCCCGTACCGAAGTCCACGCTGGGCCGGGCGTTGCAGGGCGAGAGCCTGCCCTCGGTCGATGACGCCGTCTCGATCGCGGTGGCCTGCGTCCTCCACGAGGGCGGCGGCCGGGAGCGCGCGGAGGCCGTCCGGCGCGAGTGCCGCGAGCGGTGGGTGCGGGCCAAGTCGGCCGAGCGGGAAGCGACGTTGACGGCGAAGGCCGCGGCGGACGGGGAACCGGCGCCGTCGGCCGCGGCCGTACGCACCGCGGCCGAGCAGGCGTTCCTCGCCAAGTACCACCCGTGCGTGGAGACGTTGCTGGACACGATGGAGCTGTTCGGTGTGACACTGCGCCGTTCGGACTTCCGCTACCGGATGAGCACGTCGTACATCAGCCTCACCGTCCAGGGCGAGGGCAGCGCCCAGCGCGTGCAGGAGGCGATCCACGCCGCCAAGCGGGTGCTGATCAGGGGAGACGCCGGTTCCGGCAAGACCACGCTGCTCAAGTGGCTTGCCGTGGGGGCCATTCGGGGCGATCTGCCGGAGCCGATGGGCCGGTGGAACGGCGCGACGCCGTTCTTCCTCCCGCTGCGGCACTTCGCCGAACGGCCGCTGCCCGCCCCCGAGGACTTCCTGACCTACGCGGCCAGGACGCTCGCCGACGTCGCGCCGGACGGCTTCGTCCGGGACGCGCTGGACTCCGCGCACAGCCTGGTGCTGATCGACGGCGTGGACGAACTGCCCGCGAGCCGCCGCGACGAAGTCCGCGACTGGCTGCGCGAGTTGACCAGCGGATACCCGGACTGCCGGTATGTCGTCACCTCGCGGCAGGCGGCCGTGACCGAACGCTGGCTCGCCCCGATGGGCTTCGCCTCCTTCGAACTGGCCCCGATGAGTCCGTCGGACCAGAACCAGTTCATCGAGCACTGGCACACCACCATGCGGTCCACCGCCGAGGACGCGGAGGAACGGGCGCGCCTGACGACGTACGAGCACGCTCTCGTGCGCAGCCTGTCCGAGCGGCGCGAGTTGCGCAGACTCGGCGGGAACCCGCTGCTGTGCGCCCTGCTCTGCGCGCTGCACTGGGACCGGGACATGCAGCTTCCCGACGACCGGGTCAAGGTGTACGACGCGGCGCTGGAGATGCTGCTGGTCCGCCGCGACCAGCAGCGGAACATCGCGGTGGAGGGCCCGCGGCTGCGCAGCGGAGTCCAGGAGATGCTGCTGCGCAGGCTCGCGTACTGGATGATCCGCAACGATCTGACCGAGATCTCCTTCGCCCAGCTCACCGGGCGGGTGGCCGCGTACCTCGCGGACTCGGCGCAGTACCCCGAGGAATCCGCCGCCGTGGCCCGCCAACTGCTGGAGCGATCGGGGCTGTTGCGCGCCCCGGCACACGACTCGGTGGACTTCGTGCACCGCACCTTCCAGGAGTACCTGGCGGCGGACCAGTTGCTCAACGACGGCGATCTGGCCCTGCTGATCAAGCACGCGCACGAGGACCAGTGGCAGGACGTCGTGGTGATGGTGTCCGGGCGGGCGCGGGACTCCGAGCGCGATCACCTGATCAAGTCCCTGTTGAAACGGGCCCGTCGGGACAAGGCCCACCGGCTGCGGCTGACCGTTCTCGCCGTGGACTGCGTCGGCGACGGCACCGCGATCGACCCGCGCGTCGTCGACGAGGCGAGACGGCGGGCGGCGGAGCTGATCCCCCCGCAGAATCCGGCGCAGGCCGCGGCGCTGGCGAACCTCGGCGAGGTGGTGCTCGATCAGATGCCCGGCCCCCGGCCCGAGTTGGCGCCCGGCGTGGTGCGGGCGATCCTGGAGACCTGCCGCCTGGTCGGCGGGCCCTCCGCCATGCGGCTGCTGGCCCGTTTCGCCGCGGTCCCCGACCTGGAGACCGAGCGGCGGCTGGTCGGCATGTGGCCCGACTTCGACACGGCGGAGTTCGCCCATGTCGTGCTCTCCGAACTGTCCTGGCTCGGGCCGCTGACGGTGGGGCCGCACGAGCTGCCCCATCTCCACCGGCTGACCGGCGTCACGGACCTCACGGTCGACGGCGCCGCCGACAGCTACGCGGTCGTCCGGCGGCTGCGGAATCTGCGCTCACTGCGTCTGGTCGACCCCGAGCCGGGCCTGTCCGGCCTCGAGTTGCCCCCCGCCCTGCTGGTGCTGTCCCTCGACGGTTCCGTCCGGCACGACCGGTTCCCGGCGCCGACGGCGCCGGGCGTCCAGGAGCTGTGGTTCGACGACTGCGCCTGTCCCGACTGCGGCCTGAGCGCGTGGCGCATGGCGGGGCTGTGGCCCGCAGAAGCGCGGCGCGCGGTATGGCTGCTGTCGGTGCGGGCCGCCCCGGCCACGCTCGATCCGCGGCTGCTGGCGGAGCGCTTTCCGGGGCTGTCCGTCCTCGCGGTCAGGTCCGACATGGTGTTCGGCGTCGGCGAGGTCGCGGACTACCTCAAACGGCTCCGCGAGTGCTTCCCCGCGCTGACCGAATTCCGGCTCTACTCCCACGGCGACGACGGGCTCGACCAGCAGCTTCAGGAGGCCGGCTTCCTGCACTGGACCCATACGATGGAGGCCGCGCCGGGGACCCGGACGACCCACGTCTTCACCCGCACGGGGGCCGGATGACCCGGCCGGAGGACCCTCCTCCGGAAAAGCTTTGTGAAACTCTTCACATGAAGTTCCCGCCCCGCGGCCCAAATTTTCCAAGGTGACCGCGTGTCAAACCCCCTGAATCCTTGGCGGGAGAGTGTTTCGGCGGTGTGACGGGCGTCGGAACGACGGATGAGCGGTGATCGATCAGCGCTGCTCAGAGGCGGTGGCCGGAGCGGGCGGTGCGGAGGAGTCCGCGCAGGTCAGATAGGCCCTGGTCATGAAGCCGGGCAGGATAGCACAGGGTGTCCAGTACCTTGTGAAGGGGCTCACGAGCACCCCCCTGGGACGTGCTGAATACTTGTCGCCATGAGCACCACGGAGCGTCCACGGATCCTCGTAGTAGGCGGCGGTTACGTCGGCCTGTACGCGGCGCGTCGCATCATGAAGAAGATGCGGTACGGCGAGGCGACCGTCACAGTCGTCGACCCGCGCTCGTACATGACGTACCAGCCCTTCCTTCCTGAGACTGCCGCCGGCAGCATCTCCCCGCGGCATGTCGTCGTCCCGCTGCGACGCGTCCTGCCCGGGGCCGAGGTGCTCACCGGCCGGGTCGTCGACATCGACCAGGACCGCAAGGTCGCCTCGGTCGAGCCGCTCGTGGGCGAGTCCTACGAGCTGCCGTTCGACTACCTGATCATCGCGCTCGGCGCGGTCTCCCGTACCTTCCCGATTCCCGGCCTGGCCGAGAACGGTATCGGGATGAAGGGCGTGGAGGAGGCCATCGGCCTGCGCAACCACGTCCTGGAGCAGCTCGACAAGGCCGACTCCACGACCGACGAGGACATCCGCCGCAAGGCGCTGACCTTCGTGTTCGTCGGCGGCGGCTTCGCGGGTGCGGAGACCATCGGCGAGGTCGAGGACATGGCCCGCGACGCGGCCAAGTACTACCCGAACGTGAAGCGCGAGGACATGCGCTTCATCCTGGTGGACGCGGCGGACAAGATCCTCCCCGAGGTCGGCCCGCAGCTCGGCACGTGGGGCCTGGAGCACCTGCGCGAGCGCGGCATCGAGGTCTACCTCAGCACGTCGATGAAGTCCTGCGTCGACAAGCACGTGGTGCTCGCCAACGGCCTGGAGGTCGACGCCTCCACCATCGTGTGGACGGCCGGTGTGAAGCCCAACCCGGCGCTCGCCCGCTTCGGTCTGCCGCTGGGCCCGCGCGGTCACGTGGACACCGCCCCCACCCTCCAGGTGCAGGGCAGCGACTACATCTGGGCCGCGGGCGACAACGCCCAGATCCCCGACCTCGCCGCGGGCGAGGGCGCCTGGTGCCCGCCGAACGCCCAGCACGCGCTCCGCCAGGCGAAGGTGCTCGGCGACAACGTGGTCTCCGGAATGCGCGGCTTCCCGCAGCAGGAGTACAAGCACGCGAACAAGGGCGCCGTCGCCGGTCTCGGCCTGCACAAGGGCGTCGCGATGATCGTCTTCGGCAAGGCCAAGATCAAGGTCAAGGGCCGGCTGGCCTGGTACATGCACCGCGGCTACCACGGCATGGCCGTGCCGACCTGGAACCGCAAGATCCGGGTCTTCGCCGACTGGACGCTCGGCATGTTCCTCAAGCGCGAGGTCGTCTCGCTCGGCGCGATCGAGAACCCGCGCGAGGAGTTCTACGAGGCCGCCCGCCCCGCTCCGGTTCCGGCCGCGGCGGTGCCGGCTCCCGCCGAGAAGACGGCGGAACCCGCCAAGGCGTCCTGACGCGCCGCGGCGCGCGCGCCGCACCCGCTGCACCGTCCGAAGGGCGCCCGCCATCCGTGGTGCGGGCGCCCTTCGGCGTACCCGGCGCCGTTTCCGGGACCTGCCCGCGCGGCCTGCCCCCGAGCCGCCGGACGCCCAGCCGTGTCCGGTCGGGGCGGCGCCTCGCCGCCCGTCCCGCGCACCCGCGCGGCGTCCTCCGCTTCCGCCGCGCGGCGCCCGCGCCGCCGCCGGTGAGCGGCCCGGAAAAAATGCATGTATCCGCAACGTAGATTCGTCAGCGGAGACTGTCTTTCAGTCGTACGCTCGGAAGCATGGCTGACGCGGCTCACAGAATCGTCGAACTCGCCGACCACGCCCTCTCGACTCCGTTCCCGTTGCGCGTGCGCGCCTGGGACGGCAGCGAGGCCGGGCCGCCCGGCGCCCCCGTCCTCGTCATCCGGCGCCGCCGCGCGCTGCGCCGACTGCTGTGGAAGCCCGGCGAGCTGGGCCTGGCCCGCGCCTATGTCTCCGGCGACCTCGATGTCGACGGCGACTTCTACGAGGCGCTCGGCCTGCTGTCCGGGCTGTTCTGGGAGCGCGAGGAAGGGCCCGCGCAGAGTACGGCCGCCGCCGTGCGCCGTACCGCGGGCGTCCTGCGCGACCCGGCGAACTACCGCGTCGCCCGCGCGGCCCTCGCGCTGGCCGGGCCCGGGCTGCCGCCCCCGCCGCCGCCCGAGGAGGTCCGCCGCCGTACCGGGATCGCCCACAGCAGGCCGCGCGACAAGGCGGCCATCGCCCACCACTACGACGTGGGCAACGATTTCTACTCGCTGGTCCTCGGCCCCTCGATGGTCTACTCCTGCGCGGTGTGGGAGGGCGAGAAGACCACGCTGGAGGAGGCGCAGTCCGCCAAACTCGACCTGGTCTGCCGCAAGCTGGGCCTCCGGCCGGGGATGCGGCTGCTGGACGTCGGCTGCGGCTGGGGGTCGATGGTGCTGCACGCCGTCGAGCACTACGGCGTCCACGCGACCGGCGTCACGCTCTCCACCGAGCAGGCCGCCTTCGCCCGCAAGCGGATCGCCGAGGCCGGGCTCACCGACCGTATCGACATCCGCGTCCAGGACTACCGGGACGTCAAGGACGGCCCCTACGACGCGATCTCGTCCATCGGCATGGCCGAGCACGTCGGCAGCGAGCGATACCGCGAGTACGCGCAGGCGCTGTACGGACTGCTGCGGCCGGGCGGGCGGCTGCTCAACCACCAGATCGCGCGCCGCCCGCTGCGCGACGAGGAGTCGTACCGCATCGACGAGTTCATCGACCGGTACGTCTTCCCCGACGGG
This sequence comes from Streptomyces sp. NPDC088197, assembly GCF_044741185.1. Classification (NCBI taxonomy): domain Bacteria; kingdom Bacillati; phylum Actinomycetota; class Actinomycetes; order Kitasatosporales; family Streptomycetaceae; genus Streptomyces; species Streptomyces sp. NPDC088197. The sequence goes on along the minus strand of NZ_JBIUSD010000016.1, from coordinate 85,499 downwards.
GAGCTGGCGCCGGTCGGGTCGACGGTGGCCCGGCTGGAGGAGGCCGGGTTCGAGGTGCGGGACGTCGAGGCGCTGCGCGAGCACTACGGGCGCACGCTGCGCGCCTGGGTGCGCAATCTGGAGGACGCCTGGGGCGCTGCCGCGCGGGCCACGTCGGCCGGGCGCGCCCGGGTCTGGCGGCTCTACATGGCGGCCTCGGCGCTGGCCTTCGAGCGCAACCGGATCGGGGTCAACCAGGTCCTCGCGGTGCGCACCGCCCCCGACGGCGACCCCGGCATGCCCGCGACCCGCACGGCGTGGCTGAGCTGAGCCCGGTTGAGCTGAGCCCGGTTGAGCTGAGCCTGTTGAGCCGAGCCGGCTGAGCCGAGCCCGGCTGAGCTGAGCCTGTTGCGCCGAGCCGGCTGGGTTTGTGCTGTGCTGGGTTTGGGTGGTGCTGAGGCGAGTTGAGCGGGGCCCGGCTGAGCGCGGAGGGCGAGATCCGGTCGCGGAGAGCGATTTCGCGTCACTTGTGCGTGGCGACTGATACTGCTGTGAACGGTGCCTGTTCAGCCCAAGAACCCTGGAACTCGTACTAACACCCCGTCAGTAACCCCTAAAATAAGACAACATGGCCGGTTGGGCGCCCTGTTCGGGATCTCCAACCCCGATACGCTTTTCACTGCGCCTCGCCGGCCCGGATGGTGGAACGCAGACACGGCGAGCTTAAACCTCGCTGCCCCTCGGGGGCGTGCCGGTTCAAGTCCGGCTCCGGGCACCACCGCCCTCACCGGCGGTGACCCCGCTCCACCCAGAGGACCGCCCGGTGGGCACCGTGCCAGCACGGTGCCCCCACGCCCCCCGGAGCCGACGGGCGCTGCCCCCCCCCGCGTGAGGCGGGCCTCAGCGGATGCGGCCGCGGCGGCCGGTGACGGCCAGGGCTATGGCGATGACTATGGCGGCGATGACCGCGGCGACGATCAGGATGTGGAGCATGCGGGCCCCCATGGTGTGAGCTGGTGTACACGTCATGCCCGGGAAGGCCGGTGCGTACCCCGGTCGCGGGCAGCCGGTCAGCAGCCGTACGACCCGACCGGTGCGAGGTCCGCACCCCGTGCCGGGGTGCCGGGGCGTCGGGGTGCCTCGTTCCGGGGTTACGGGTGCGGGGAGGTACGCGGGCGGGCCGCCGAGGCCACCGTTGCCGCCGCCTCGCGCTCGCTCAGCCCGGTGTGCACCGCCGCCGTCACCAGCGCCGGTGCCAGCGCTTCGCCGAGACCGGCGTCGTACGCCCGGCACGCGGCCCAGAACAACCGGCCGTTGCGCTCTCCTTCGTGTGAATCCAGGACGAAGCGGACGAGCGCGGCGGCACGTTTCTCCGCGGGGTGGCGCGGCGCGGAGGCATCGCGGGGCGGCGCGACCGGCGGTGGCGGCGCGGCGAGCAGCAGCAGCGCGGACGGCGCGGACGCCAGCGGATGGCCCGCGGTGCCGGGCGCCAGCAGATAGCGGCCCGCGACCGTACGCGAGCCGGGGCCGACCACGTAACCGCCCTCGCCGCGCACGTCGATGCCCGGCGCCAGGCGGCCCGCCGAGTTGGGGACCTGCGTCGGCGCGGTCAGCCACAGGTGGCGTCCGCCGCTGGGGGTGAGCACCGTGACCGTGTCGGGCACGGCGAAGCCGTGGGCGGCGGCCAGGGCGGTGAGCGCCGCGACGCCGTCGGCGCCGTGCTTGACGTCGAGGTCGAGGCCGATCAGATGGTGCGGCGCCCGGCCGCAGGCGATCCCGTACCCCGTCGCCCAGGGCGCGGCGGCGAACAGGGAGCGAATCCGGGCCGGGTCGGTGCTCGCGTCGTACACACCGTGTCCCGGACGCCCGCACGCGCCCCGGCAGTCACTCGTACGGGGCTCGTCGCGGTGCGGTGAGCGGATGGCGGGCAGTTTGGTCCGGGACAGCGGGATCACCGGCAGGCCGCGCGCCGCGGTGAGCAGGGCGGCGTGCAGCGCGCGGGTGTGGTCGGGGCGTGGCATGGCCTGCTCCCTGACGTTCGAACGTGTGTTCGTCTGCACCCTCAAGTAATACCGCGCGCGGCGCCCACCGTCCACTGCGCGTGCCGGTGTGGCGGTGCGTTCCGGGTCACGTCCGTGACACCCCGGTGACCGTGTTCGACACGCGCGGGTACTACGGTCGGGCGCGGACAGGTCGTAGCTGTCCGAGTCCGGCCCCAGGCGGGCCGGCGCCGCGACGGAGGGGCGGGAGAGATGGACGAACTGCACGCGGGGGACGCCGAGTTGTGCGCGGGCGGCGGTGACGAACGGCTGGCGGCCGAGGGCGAGACGGCACTGGCCCGGCTGATCATGGACGGCGGCGACCTGCCGCACGCGGCGAGCCATCTGGGCAACGCCGTCGCCATCGACCCGCTGCTCCCCGAGACCCACGAGGCGCTCACCGAACTCGCCACCCGCGCGGGCGGCCCGCGCGCCGCGCTCGACCTCTTCCCGCTCGACCACCCCTACATCGGCGCCGTCGTCTGCCGGGCGCACCTCCAGGCCGCCTGCGGCGAGTGGGCCGAGGCGGTCGGCCTGATCGCCGCCGCCGTACGCGCCGAGTACGACCGGCCGTGGTCGCACGTCGCCTGGCTCACCCAGGACCGGCTGCCCGAACTGCTGCCGCCGCAGGTCATGACGCAGGCGCTGGCCCGCGCGGTCGGCGGCGCGCTGCCCGACCCCGTGCCCGAGCACGCCCGCGACGCGTTGCGGCCCTTCTACGACCTGACCCGCGCGGTGGTCGAACGCCACCCGGACGAGGCGCAGCTCGCCGCCATCGGCTCGGGACTCGCCCGCCGCTTCGAGGACCACGACCGCGCCATCGCCTGGGCCCGGCAGGCGGGCCGGGTCCAGCCGGGACACGTGCCCAGCGTCATGCTCGGCTACGCGCTGCGCGCCGCGGGCCGCCCCGACGAGGCACTGCGGGTCTGGGAGGAGGAGATGGCCAGGGACGACTCCGACCTCTCCTTGATGGTCGACATCGCCGAGCTGTACGCGGTCACCGGCCGCGCCGAGCAGGGCCTGGCGTGGGCCGAGCGGGCCGTCACCGCGGACCCGCGGCACCCGCAGGCCGCCCCGGCCGTGCACGGCGTCCGCTACGCCGCCGACGGCGACCCGGCCCATCTCGTCGCCCTCACCGACCACCTGCGCGAGCACCCCGACCACCCCTACGCGGGCACCGTCCTGGCCCGGCACAGCGAGTGGCAGCCGTGGCTCGGCGTGGTCGACAGCGCCACCGAGGCGACCGTCAACGTCCTGCACCAGATCCTGGAGAGCCCCGACGCGCAGGCGATCCGGTCCGGCGGCGGCGCGAAGCTGTCCGCCTCCGCGGTCGAACCGCCGAGCGCCGCCCTCGCCTTCGCCCTCGCGCTGCCCGGCGGCACGCTCGTCAACGACGCGGCGGGCGACCCCGACCCCCGGCAGCCGACCGCCGAGGTCGCCGTCCGGATCTGGCGGTACGAGGGCCTGGCCGCGCTGCCCGCCGTCGCGCCGCCGTCGCCCGAGGCCGCGGGGCTGGTCCAGGACACCGCCTCGGTGAGCTGGCCGCACCTGCCCGCCGCGTACGACCACGCGGTGCGGCTGGCCGGGCTCGGCCTCGACGACCTGCTCGGCGTCCTCGCCCACCCGCCGCAGCCGCCGGACGACGACCAGGGCCGCTTCCTGCGCGACCACCGCCCCGAGCTGTGGATTCGCGCCGTGCAGACCTTCGCCTGCCTGGGCGTGGCCCACCACCGCGCCGACGAGCCGTGGGAGGACTCCCGGCGCCGCGCGGTCCTGCTCGACCTGCTGCACGGCCCCGAGGACTGGGTCAACGAGACGGCGGCCTTCGCCATGGTGGCCACCGCCTGGGGCGACCCGGCCGTCCGCGCCGACGTCGGCCTGCGCCTGACCGAACGGATGCTGGACGCGGCGAAGGCGTACCAGACCCGTGAGGTGACCGTCCTCGGCTCGCTGTGCCGCCTGGTGCTGCTCTGCCCCTGGCTGGACGACACCTATACGAGCCTCGCCCGTGACCTGCTGGCCGCCGTCCGCCGCTCGGACGCACACGCCGAGCAAGGCGAACGAGCCGAACGAGCCGAACAGGGCGAGCAAGGCGAACAAGCGGAAGCCGTGCGGGAAACGGCCGCGGAAACCGCCGCCGCGGGTCCGCCCCGCCGCGGACTCTTCCGGCGCCGACGTGACTGAGGGTCCGTCCTGGGGGAAGATCCTCCTCCAGGCGTAGCTCGGCTTTTTGCCAAGCCATTACTCTTGACGCAAGCGGAGCCGCAGCACGCGGTCTTGGAGGAGTGAAATGAGGAGCAGCAACCCGGTCTTCTCCCGGCGGGGATTCACCCGCGGGGACTCGTACGCCGGATTCGGTGCGCAGGGCGCCCAGGGTGCCCGGCAGCAGGGCGGAAACCCTTACGGGCAGCCAGCGGGGAACCCGTATGCCGCCCAGCCCCAACAGGGCGGGAACCCGTACGCGGCCGACGGGCAGCCCCTCACCCCCGAGCAGATGGAGGAGATGTACGCCGGTCCCGCCGCGGGTCCGGCGCAGACCGGCCGGATGACGATCGACGACGTCGTCATGCGGACCGCGATGACGCTCGGCGTGGTCGTGCTCGGCGCGATCCTCGGCTGGTTCGCGCTGCCCGACAGCTACGGCCTGGCCATCGGCGCGGCGCTGATCGCGTTCGTGCTGGCGATGGTCCAGTCGTTCAAGCGCACCCCGATGCCGGCCCTGATCCTGGGGTACGCGATCTTCGAGGGCGTCTTCCTCGGCGTGATCAGCAACATGTACAACGAGCGGTGGCAGGGCGCGCCCGTCCAGGCCGTGCTCGGCACCATGGCGGTCTTCGCGGGCATGCTGTTCGCGTACAAGACCCGGCTGATCCGGGTCACCGCCCGCTACGCGCGGATCGGCATGGCCATCGCGGTCGGCTTCCTGCTGGCGATGGTGGTCAACCTGCTGTTCTACGCCTTCGGCAGCGGCAACGGCCTGGGCCTGACCACCGGCCCGCTGGGCATCGTCTTCTGCCTGCTGGGCATCGGCCTCGGCGCCTTCTTCCTCTCCCTGGACTTCAAGCAGGTCGAGGACGGCATCCGCTTCGGCGCCCCGCAGAACGAGTCGTGGTTCGCGGCCTTCGGCCTGACCGTCTCGCTGGTCTGGATCTACCTGGAGATCCTGCGGCTGCTCTCGATCCTGCGCGACTAGCGCACACGGTCCGCGTCATCGCGACGGGCCGCCCGGAAGCGTCGCTTCCCGGCGGCCCGTCGGTGTCTGTGGAGGGAGGGGGCGGGGCCTGGCGGGCGCTACATCAGATTGCGTGCGGCCCGCCGCAGGTCGTACTCGTGGACGAGGGCCTTCGCGTGGCCGTAGGAGAGGGCGTGCTCGCTGCGCAGCCAGCTCACCTTGTCGTCGAAGCGGAAGAACGAAGGGCCGTCGGCGAGGTCTCTCAGCCAGTCGCTGACCTCGCGGCCTGTGCAGTGCGGGATGCGGTCCAGCAGATTGCGGTGGGTCTCGGCGGAGAAGTGCGTTTGGGACATCGGCGCCTCCGGTAGGTGGTCCGGTTACCCCACCGTGCCCGAGCCTTCCCCCGTTGGCAACCACCCCGGACGTGCGGATATGGGTGCGATGCCGGTCCGCGCGCGCCGGTAGGGTCACGACCATGGCCGATCGCACTCCTCTGCGCCCCTCCGTCGAACGCCTCGCGGGACGGCTGCGGGCGCTTCCGCAGCGCCGCCTCCAGGCGGGCGCGGCGGCCGAAGGGCTCGCGCTGGCACGGTGGTTGGCGCGGCAGGCGCAGGCGCTGGAGTTCCCCGGCCGGGAGCCGTACGAGCTGCCCGACGACGGCGTCTTCACCGTCGGTGATCAACTGGCCGTCGCGGGCAATGACTTGGCGGCGGCCCTGGAAGCCGACCCGGCGGGTACGGCGGAGGTGTGCGCCGCGGCCCTCCAGCGGGTGTCGGCGGCGGCGAAGGCGATCGGCTGAGCCGGTCAGGGCCGGAAACCGGCGTCCCGCGCTGGAGTGAGTCCGGCCCCGGAGTGAGTTCGCCTCAGAGCGAGGCCACGACCCGGTCGGCCAGTACGTACACGCTCTCGTCGCCGTACGCGAAGGTGAGCGCGTACGCGCCCGCTATCGCGGAGCCGCCGCGCAGCACGGGCACCTCGCCGCGGTCGAGGGCGTCGGAGAGCTGTACCGCGGTCTCGCGGTGGCCGGGGGTCATGCACAAGGTGGTGCCGTCGGCGAAGACGTACACGTCGAGGGTGCCGAGCGGTCCGGGGCGCACGTCGGTCAGCGGGACGCGGCCGTCGGCGAGGTCGGCGAGGCGCTCGGCGGTCTGGTCCTGGGACGCGACGACCGGGGACGGCGCGTAGTCGGGACCCGAGGGGTGCGGGAAGGTGCCGGGCAGCGGGAGGGTCGCCTCCGACGCCTCGGGCTCGTGGGCCGCTTCGAGGCCGCCCGTCTCGATTCCGGCCGCCTCGAGGCCCGCGAGGTCGGCCTGACGGGGCAGGTAGGGAAGCACCGGCGGGACCTCGTAGTCACCGGCCGCGGGACCCTCGGCGCCGGCGCCGTAGGCGCCGCCGCGGAAGAAGGTGCCGTCGGTGGCGGTCTCGCGGGCCTCCTGCTCGGCCCAGAAGGCACGGGCCTCGGCCAGCTCCCGCTCCCGCTCGTCGGCGAGCGCGTCGGCGACGGCGGACCTGATGTCCCCGGCGGAGGCGCGCGGTCCGGGCACACTCAGACCGGCGAGGTCCTGACGCAGGGCGGACAGCTCGCGGCGCATGCCACGAGCGGAGAGCAGGGCGGCGGAACCCGCGGCCACGGCGATACCCGCGGCGACCAGCAGGACGGTGAAGTTGGCGCTCACTGACGTTCTCCCGACTGACGCGCGACCCGAGCAATGCCCACCGAAGCGGTGGGTGAAACTTTCCCCTCCCAACACTCTGCCGGTAAACCCCTGGCCTTTGCAGTGCGGAAAGTCACGAATTGGCCGGGTCTGTCGTCCTAGGCCATCCGGGTATGACCGTTCTGACCTGCGAAAACGCATCGCCCCCAGGAAAAATCACATCCTGGGGGCGATTTGATTGCGACTTACGTCACAACTGTGCGTTACGAAGCCGAGTGATCACGGAAGGTCACAAAATGGCCGGATGACGGGCTTCGACGGCGCGTTACGACAGCCTCTCGATGACCATCGCCATGCCCTGGCCGCCGCCGACGCACATCGTCTCCAGGCCGAACTGCTTGTCGTGGAACTGGAGGCTGTTGATGAGGGTGCCGGTGATGCGGGCGCCGGTCATGCCGAAGGGGTGGCCGACGGCGATGGCGCCGCCGTTGACGTTCAGCCGGTCCAGGTCGATGCCCAGGTCGCGGTAGGACGGGATGACCTGCGCCGCGAACGCCTCGTTGATCTCGACCAGGTCGATGTCGCCGACCGACAGGCCCGCGCGCGACAGCGCCTGCCGGGACGCCTCGACCGGGCCGTAGCCCATGATCTCGGGGGAGAGCCCGGACACGCCGGTGGAGACCACGCGGGCCAGCGGCGTGATGCCCAGCTCGCGCGCCTTGGTGTCGGACATCACGACCAGCGCGGCGGCGCCGTCGTTGAGCGGGCAGCAGTTGCCCGCGGTGACCGTGCCGTCGGGGCGGAAGACCGGCTTGAGGCCCCGTACGCCCTCCAGCGTCACCCCGGCCCGCGGACCGTCGTCCTTGGACACCACGGTGCCGTCGGGCAGCGTGACGGGCGTGATCTCGCGCTCCCAGAAGCCGTTCTTCAGCGCTTCCTCGGCCAGATTCTGCGACCGCACGCCGAACTCGTCCTGGTCCTCCCGGGTGATCCCCTTGAGCTGGGCCAGATTCTCCGCCGTCTGCCCCATCGCGATGTACGCGTCCGGCACCGCGCCGTCCTCACGCGGGTCGTGCCAGTCGCCCAGCTCGGCGCTGCCCTGCTCGGCGCGCTGCTGCGTACGGGCCCTGGCCTCGTCGAAGACCGGGTTCATCGTGTCGGGCAGGCTGTCGGAGTTGCCCTTCGCGAAGCGCGAGACCATCTCGACGCCCGCCGAGACGAAGACGTCGCCCTCGCCGGCCTTGATGGCGTGCAGCGCCATCCGCGTGGTCTGGAGCGACGAGGAGCAGTAGCGGGTGACCGTACAGCCCGGCAGGTGGTCCATGCCCATCCGCACGGCCACGATCCGGCCCATGTTGAAGCCCTGCTCGCCGCCGGGCAGACCGCAGCCCAGCATCAGGTCGTCGATCTGGCGCGGGTCGAGCTGCGGGACTTTGTCCAGCGCGGTCCTGATGATCGTGGCGGCCAGGTCGTCGGGACGCAGCTCCTTCAGCGACCCCTTGAAGGCGCGCCCGATGGGCGAACGGGCGGCAGAGACGATGACGGCTTCTGGCATCGCGACACTCCTCGTCGAGGCTGCGGGATTCTCGGGACTCCTGGGGAAGCTACCGCCACGTAGCGCAGCGAGTCATCAGAGACCGCCTGTGATGCGGGCCTCTTTCTGAGCGCTTGCTTACCCCGCTCCGTGGCTGGTCCTACCCGGCTCCGCCCGTTCCCACCCCTTCGGCCGCCGCCTCCGGGTGCCGCTCGTCCTCCGCCGGCAGTCCGCGCCGCCTGCGCCGCTTGATCAGCGCCCAGCGCCCGCGGGGACCGGACACCGCGCCCCGTGCCGCCGTGACCTCCGTACCGCCCTCGGAGGCCGCCTCGGCCGCCGCCTGGGCCACCGGCAGGAAGCCCTCGCCGCGGCGCGCGTCCGGCCGCTCGTCGTCGGTGTCCGGCCACAGCCCCAGCGCCGCGCACAACGTCGGCAGTACGGCCATGGCGGCCGTCGCGTAGCCCTCCGCCGACGGGTGGAAGTTGTCGGGGCCGAACAGCTCGCGCGGCCTGGCCTCGAACTCCGGGCCGAGCAGCGCGCCCAGCGACACCGTACGGCCGCCCAGGCCCACCACCGCGATGGTCTGCGCGGCGGCGAGCTGGCGGCTCATCCGGCGGGCCAGATAGCGCAGCGGCTGGTAGACCGGCTCGACCGAGCCCAGGTCGGGACAGGTGCCCACGACCACCTCGCACTCCGCCTCGCGCAGCCGCCGTACCGCGTCCGACAGCAGCCGGACCGAGGTGGCCAACGGCATCCGGTGCGTCACGTCGTTGGCGCCGATCATGATCACCACGACCTCGGGCACCGGAGCGCCCGACTCCAGCAGCAGCGTCACCTGACGGGCCAGGTCGTCCGACTGCGCGCCGGGCAGCGCCACGTTCACCAACTGCACCGGCCGCTCGGCGACCGCGGCGAGCCCGGAGGCCAGCAGCGCGCCCGGCGTCTCCCTGGCCCGGCGCACGCCCTGACCCGCCGCCGTGGAATCACCCAGGAAGCCCAATCGCAGCGGCGTCTCGCCGGTCCGGTGCGCGAACGCGGAGCCGTACCTCCCGTCCGCCCGCGGCGCGACCGCGCCGGATCCGCCGACCATCCGCTTGGCCAGCCGCGCCTCGGTCAGCAGCACCCCGATCGCGGCCCCGCCCAGCAGGCTGATGCCGCCGCCTCCGAACGCCGCCGCCGTCGCGATCCGCCGTGCCACCCTCGCCCTCGACATCGAGCCGGTCACCTCCCACTGACTCCACCGGCCTACTGCGTGTACGCACGCGTATCGGTCCTGGTTACTTGGTACATGAACCTGGTGCCCCGTCAGGGACCATCAGCAACGTCAACGCTGTCCGCGTCGTCCACGTTTCGCCCGCGGTTCGCTTCCCCCGTCCTGGACCTGCCCGCCAGGCGCCGCCAGCCAGACGAGACCTTGCGGACACGCCCTAGGCTTGGCCCCACCATCACGGAGAACCCGGAGACATACGGTGCAGTTTCACGACTCGATGATCAGCCTCGTGGGCAATACCCCGCTGGTGAGGCTCAACAGCGTGACCGAGGGGATCCAGGCGACCGTCCTGGCCAAGGTCGAATACTTCAACCCCGGCGGTTCGGTGAAGGACCGCATCGCGCTGCGCATGATCGAGGCCGCGGAACGCAGCGGCGATCTCAAGCCCGGCGGCACCATCGTGGAGCCCACCTCGGGCAACACCGGCGTGGGCCTGGCCATCGTCGCGCAGCAGAAGGGCTACCACTGCGTCTTCGTCTGCCCCGACAAGGTCTCCACCGACAAGATCAACGTCATGCGGGCGTACGGCGCCGAGGTCGTCGTCTGCCCGACGGCCGTCGATCCCAGTCACCCGGACTCGTACTACAACGTGTCCGACCGGCTGGTCCGCGAGACGCCCAACGCGTGGAAGCCGGACCAGTACAGCAACCCGAACAACCCGCTGTCGCACTACCACTCCACCGGCCCCGAGCTGTGGGAGCAGACCGAGGGGCGGATCACCCACTTCGTCGCGGGCGTCGGCACCGGCGGCACCATCTCCGGCACCGGGCGCTATCTGAAGGACGCCAGCGAAGGCCGCGTCCAGGTGGTCGGCGCCGACCCCGAGGGTTCGGTCTACAGCGGCGGCTCCGGGCGGCCCTACCTGGTCGAGGGCGTCGGCGAGGACTTCTGGCCGACCGCGTACGACCGTGAGGTGGCCGACGAGATCGTCGCCGTCTCCGACAAGGACTCCTTCCAGATGACGCGCCGCCTGGCCAAGGAGGAGGGCCTGCTGGTCGGCGGCTCCTGCGGGATGGCGGTCGTCGCCGCGCTGGAGGTCGCCAAGCGGCTCGGCCCCGACGACGTGGTCGTCGTCCTGCTGCCGGACAGCGGGCGCGGCTACCTCTCCAAGATCTTCAGCGACGAGTGGATGAGCTCGCACGGCTTCCTCGACGAGAGCGGCGGCAACCAGCGGATCGCCGACGTCCTCGCGCACAAGGACGGCGGGCTGCCGCAGCTCGTCCACATGCACCCGGACGAGACGGTCGGCCAGGCCATCGAGGTGCTGCGCGAGTACGGCGTCTCGCAGATGCCCGTCGTCAAGCCCGGCGCCGGGCACCCGGACGTGATGGCCGCCGAGGTGATCGGCTCCGTCGTGGAACGCGACCTGCTGCACGCGCTGTTCACCAAGCGCGCCACGCTGGAGGACCCGCTGGACAAGCACCTGTCCGCGCCGCTGCCGCAGGTCGGCTCGGGCGAGCCGGTCGCCGATCTGATGACGGTGCTGGAGAGCGCCGACGCCGCGATCGTGCTGGTGGAGGGCAAGCCGACCGGCGTCGTGAGCAGGCAGGACCTGCTCACCTTCCTGGCCGGGCACAGCGGCGTCTGAGCCGCCGGGGGGCCGTGTGCGGCGGGTGTCCGCGGCGCGGGCGGGGATTCGCGGAACTGGTACACCCGCGACACGTCCGCGCAGCACGGGCTTAACAAGCGTCCGGCACATTAGGGGATGTCGAAAGGCACGGGACACCGGCCGGTCGGCACAACTGAATGTGGCGCCAAGGACTTCCGGAGCGGCTCCCGGACTCCATGGTGACCCTTGGACGCGAGTGCTCGGCCCTGACCCAGCCCGCGTCCACCGCGGGAACCGCCGTCGTCCCGCCCTCCGGCCTTGTTCCGGGGGTGCGGCGGTTCCCGCGCTAACTCTTTCGCCGGCCCGATCGCGAGGGCGCACCGTACGGGTGCGGGTTCTTCGGCGCGGGGCCCGGCCGGCCAGGGCCTGTCCGGCCCTAGGCCCAATCGTCCTTGTCGTCGTCGCGCTTCGAGCGCGGGACCAGGAAGCTGCTCAGGCCCTGGGCGACGTTCACGCCCACGATGCCCGCCCAGGTGATGAACAGGCCCGCCGTACCGGCGTTGACCGCGCCGATCGCGGACAGCGGGATGGCGGCGATCATCGTGAACCCGGCGAAGCCGTAGCGGGCGAAGCGCGCGCTGGGCTGCGGGGGCCCGATCGGGCGGCGGTCGGCGCGGGCGTACGACGTCTGCTGCTGCGCCAGCTCACGCCGTACGCGCTGCTCCACGCGGCTGTCGACGCGCTCTGTCACCTTCTCCATGAACGAGTCGACCAGCTCCGACTCGTACTCCGCTCCGAGGTCCTTGCGTGCCTGCAAGGTGGCGGAGAGTTCCTTGTTGAGTTCCGGGTCGCGGGCGTCCATGCGGACACCGTACGGACAGCGGGGGGTGGGCGACACTGGGGTTAGCCCCCGAATGCGCCGGGGGCCAGCCGTCCGCGAGGAGATTCCCGTATGCCTTCCCCCGTCCCGCAGCCGCCCGCCGTCCCCCTGCTCACGGCGCTGTACGAGGGCCGGGACCGGGCGGACGCGCTGACCGTGGACGGCCGGTCCTGTTCGTACGAGGAACTGCTGGGCGCCGCGGGCGCGGTCGCGCGGCGGGCGGCCGGGACCGGGGCCTTCGTCGTGGAGGCGACGGCGTCGCTGGAGACGGTGGCGGCCGTGGTCGGCGGGCTGCTCGCCGGGGTGCCGGTGGTGCCGCTCGCGCCGGACGCGGGCCCGGCCGAGCGCGAGCACGTCCTGCGCGACTCCGGCGCCCGGACGCTGCCGGTGGACTTCGCCGAGCGCGCCGACTTCACCGGGACGCCCGCGCCGGGGCCGGCCCTGATCCTCTACACCTCCGGCACCACGGGCCCGCCCAAGGGCGTACTGATCTCACGGGCCGCCGTCGCCGCCGACCTGGACGCGCTGGCCGCCGCCTGGCAGTGGACCGCCGACGACACCCTGGTGCACGGCCTGCCGCTCTTCCATGTGCACGGCCTGGTCCTCGGCGTGCTCGGCGCGCTGCGCACCGGCAGCCGCCTGGTGCACACCGGACGGCCGACCCCGCAGGCGTACGCGGCGGCGGGCGGCAGCCTCTACTTCGGCGTGCCGACCGTCTGGCACCGGGTGGTGCGGGACGAGGCCGCCGCCCGCGCGCTGTCCGGGGCCCGGCTGCTGGTCTCCGGCAGCGCGCCGCTGCCCGCGCCCGTCTTCCGCGACCTGCTGGCGCTCACCGGCCAGGCCCCGGTGGAGCGGTACGGCATGACCGAGACGCTGATCACCCTGAGCGCGCGGGCCGCGGGGGAGCGGCGTCCCGGCGCGGTCGGCACCCCGCTGCCCGGCATCCGTACCCGGATCGCCGAATCCGCCGACGGCGTCGGCGAGTTGCAGCTCACCGGGCCCACCCTCTTCGACGGCTACCTCGGGCGGCCCGAGGCGACGGCGGCCTCGTACACCGCCGACGGCTGGTTCCGTACCGGCGACATCGCGAGCGTGGACGAGGACGGCACGCACCGGATCGTCGGCCGGGCCTCCACCGACCTGATCAAGTCCGGCGGTTACCGGATCGGCGCGGGCGAGGTGGAGAACGCGCTGCTCGACCACCCGGCGGTACGGGAGGCCGCCGTCGTCGGCGCGCCGCACGCGGACCTCGGCCAGCAGATCGTCGCGTACGTCGTCGCGGACGGGGTGACGGCGGCCGAACTGACGGACTACGTGGCCACCCGGCTGTCGGTCCACAAGCGGCCCAGAATGGTCCGTTTCCTGCCTGAACTGCCGCGCAACGCGATGGGGAAGCCGCAAAAGAAGTTGCTGCCGCCCGTATGAAAAAGGTAGGGATACGGGGGTCGGAGTTGCCGCTTGCCGGGCGGCAAGTAGGCTCCTGGCCTATAAGTCCACCCCCTTGCACACCACCGGGCGGCCGGTACACGCCGCCCGGGTCGCCGATACCCGGGCCCCGCTCCAAAGGGTGGCGGTGATACGCCCTGCCATGGAGGCAGCACCGCATGTTCCACCGCATCGGACGCACCGTCGTCCGCCATCCCGTATGGACGATCGTCGCGTGGCTGATCGCCGCCGTCGCGATCATCGCCACCGCACCGAGTCTCCCGTCCAACAGCGACGAGAGCAGCTTCCTGCCCAGCAGTTACGAGTCGATCAAGGCGATGGACGTCCAGGAGAAGGCGTTCCCCGCCGCCTTCACCCCGGCCGCGATCGTCCTCTACCAGCGCACGGACGGCGCGGCGCTGACCGACGCCGACAAGTCGGAGATCACCAAGATCACCGACGAGCTGGGCAAGAAGAAGATCGACCAGGTCCAGAAGGTCGTCGAGGGCAGCGCGTCCAAGGACGGCAAGTACCAGACCGCGCTGGTCCAGATGAACAAGGAGACGGCCGGTCAGCCCAAACAGGCCGACGCGGCCAAGGCGCTGCGTGACGACTCCACGGCGCTCGCCAAGGGCACCGATCTGAAGGTGCAGGTCGGCGGGCAGGCGGCCCAGGCCCTCGACCAGCAGGACGCGGGCAAGACGTCGGACGCCGTGGCGCTCGTCGGCTCCCTGCTGATCATCATCATCACGCTGGCGATCATCTTCAGATCGCCGCTCATCGCGATCATGCCGCTGGTCATCCTGACCGGCGTCGTCTTCACCGTCGCCAACGCGCTGATCGCGGACGCCACCAAGATCTTCGGACTCCAGGCCAACAGCTCCATCTCGGCGCTGCTGATCGTGGTCGTCCTCGGCGTCGGCACCGACTACTTCCTCTTCCTGATGTTCCGCTACCGAGAACGGCTGCGGGCGGGTGACGAACCCAAGGAAGCGATGATCAACAGCGTCACCCGCGTCGGCGAGGCCATCGCCTCGGCGGCGGGCGCGGTCATCATCTCCTTTCTGGCGCTGGCGCTGTCCACCCTGGGCTTCCTCACCCAGCTCGGCCCGGCGCTGGCCATCCTGGTCGCCGTCACCCTGATCGCGGGCCTCACGCTCTTCCCCGCGATCTGCTCGCTGATCCCGCCGCGCGCCCTGTTCTGGCCCGGCAAGAAGTGGCAGCAGGAGCCCTCCGACGCGCGCTTCGCGGCCATCGGCCGGGTCGTCGGCCGCAGGTCCGGCATGGTGGCGATCGTCTCCGGTCTCGTCATGCTGCTGCTCGCGCTCGGCACCCTCGGCTACAAGGCGTCCTACGACCTGGCGTCCGGGTCGATCCCGAAGACCAAGGAGTCGATGGTCGTCCAGGACACCCTCCAGAAGGCGTACTCGGCCGGTGCGGCGGAGCCGACCTCGGTCTTCCTCACCAGCACCTCGAACAAGCCGCTGGGCTCGGTCGACTACACCGCGTACGCCGACAAGCTGAAGAAGGTCGACGGCGTCGCGGACGTCTCCTTCGACCAGAAGAACGACCTCAACAAGGACGGCACCACCGCGAACTTCACGGTGACCCTGAAGTACGAGTCGGCCAGCGACAAGGCGATCGCCGCGGTGGGTGATGTGCGCACGGTCGCGCACGACAACGCCCCGCCCGGCACCGAGGCCCTCGTCGGCGGCTCGTCCTCGATCTTCAAGGACATCAACGCGGCGGTGAACCACGACTACAAGACGGTCTTCCCGGTCGCCGCGATCCTCATCATGATCATCCTGGGACTGCTGCTGCGCAGCGTCGTGGCGCCCTGGTACCTCATCGCGTCCGTCGCCCTCGGCTTCGGCGCCACCCTCGGCGCGACCGTGCTCATCTTCGGCCGCGGCGACGGGCTGATCTTCCTGCTGCCGATCATCATGTATCTGTTCGTCGTCGCCATCGGCACCGACTACAACATCCTCATGATCGCCCGGTTGCGGGAGGAGGCGCAGGAAGGCCGCGAGCCACGCGAGGCCGCCAGCATGGCGCTGCGGCACGCGGGTCCGACGATCGGCGCCGCGGGATTCATCCTGGCCGCGACCTTCGCGACCCTGATGCTCTCCGGCAACGCCTTCCTGACCCAGATGGGCTTCGCCGTGGCCTTCGGCATCATCGTCGCCGCCTTCGTCATGGCCATGTTCTTCACCCCCAGCCTCACCGCCCTGATGGGGCACGCGGCCTGGTGGCCCGGCCACGCCGACCGCACCCGCGCGGCCGCACCCGGCGGTCCCGCTCCCGAGCGCGAACTGGACGAGTCCGGCCACCGCTGACCCCGCGCGGTGCGGTCCGCTCGGTCCGCACCATTCGTCCTTTATGTCCGACTCGCTCCGGCTTCTGAAGGGGCCGGGCAGGTGTTCACCGCCTGCCCGGCCCCTTCGCCGTGCCGGTCGAGGACGCGGGTGGGTAAACCTCGCAAACCCTGACGGCGTCCTACGTCATGGTCCGCATGGGGCGGATGTCCGGCGGATAGACGCGTCTATACGCTTGTGGGCGGAGTTTGGGAGCGGGAGAGGGGGCGGTGTCGGGTGCCGGGCAAGGTCCGCGAGGGGAGTCGGGGCGCCGCGGAGCGGGTGGGGACGGCACTGCGGGGAGCCCTGCGGCTGATCTGGCGGACCGTGCGCGGCGAGTGGCAGGGGATCGTCGTCGCGCCGGTGCGTGAGCTGCTGCGCCGCGGGCTGCCCGGACTGTCCCTGGCGTTCCTCGCCGGGCTCGGGGTGATCTTCTTCCACGGGATAGCGCAGAGCAGGGCGGGCGCGACCGTGGTGCGCGTGGTCGGCGGTGTCTACGCCGATCTGCCGCTGCCGCTGGCCCTGTTGCGTACACCGGTCTCGCTGTACGTCCCCGCGCTCGACCTGCCCGTGTGGGCGGGCATGACGCAACTCTTCCTCGCCTTCGCGCTCGCCGAGCTGGTACTCGGGCGGGCCAGGACGCTGGTGATCGCGTACACCACGACGCTGGTCGGCACCCTGATGGCGCGCGCCATGATCGCGATGGGCACCGGCTGGTGGGGGCTCGGGCTGCCGCCCGACGCCGGGGCGATCCTCGACACCGGGCCGTCGGCCGCCGTCGTCGGGCTCTTCACGTATCTGTCGATCACGCAGCGCGCGCCCATCGTCTTCTTCTTCACCGGCGGCTCCATGGTCATGGAGTCCGTCATCAAGCCGAATCTGGCGGGCCGCGAGCACCTGATCGCCATCGCCACCGCGATCGTCCTGGCCGTCGTCCACCGCCGCCACGCGCTGTCGGCCTCGCGCGTGATCCGCAGCTCCGTCGCCGAGGAGCACTCCCGCCGGGTCGAGGAGCACCCCCTCCGGGCCGAGGAGCACCCCCTCCGGGCCGAAGAGCGCCCGCACCGAACCGAGGAGCGCCCCCTGCGGGTCGAGGAGAACCGCGACCTGCCGGGCGCCCAGGCACCGTAGCCTTGCCCGGACTGCATATCGTCATGCAGAGTCTTGTCCCAGTGAATAAGAGCCGGTGGACGGGGTCACGATGGGCTGGGCGGCGAAGGTCGGGGACGGCGAAGGGCCGGTGCGGTGACGGAGAGCGACGTGGTGACGGGCGGCGACGCGGCGGCGCGGGACGCGGCGGGCGGCGCCTCGGCCCGGCTGCTGAAACTCTTCGAGGCGCACCGCCTCACGCCCACCCAGCGGCGGATCGCGCACTGCCTGGTGCGTAAGGCCGCGCAGGCGCCGTACCTGTCCAGCGTGGAGGTGGCGGAACTGGCGGGCGTCAGCCAGCCGTCGGTCACCCGTTTCGCCGTCGCCCTCGGCTTCGACGGCTACCCGGCGCTCCGCCGCCACCTGCGCGAGGTCGCGCCCGCGCCCGCGGAGCCGGAGACGGCCGCGTACAACGAGTACCAGCAGGCCGTGCACGCCGAGATCGAGAATCTGCGGCACCTCGCGGAACTGCTCGGCGACACCGGGCCCGCCACCCGCGCGGGCGCCGTACTCGCCGCGTCCCGGCCGCTCCCGGTCCTCGGCCTGCGCGCGGCCGGCGCCCAGGCCCGCGGCTTCGCGTACTTCGCCGCCAAGGTCCACCCCGACGTGCGGCTCCTCGACGAGGGCGGCACGATGCTCGCCGACCGGCTCGACGCGGCCGTGCGCGCCGGAGCCACCGCCCTCCTGTGCTTCGCGCTGCCCCGCCACCCCCGTGAGGTCGTCGACGCCCTCGCCCACGCCCGCGCGGCCGGCCTGACCGTCGTCACCGTCGCCGACAGCGCCTTCGCCCCCGTCGCCGCCCACACCGACCTCCTCCTCCCCGCCGCCGTCGGCACCGGCCTCGCCTTCGACACCGCCTGCGCCCCCATGCTCCTCGGCCGCGTCCTCCTGGAGTCCATGTGCGACGCCCTCCCCGACGCCCAGGCGCGCCTGGAGGAATTCGACGCCCGGGCGGCGGCGCGGGGCGTCTTCACCGAGTAGCGCCTCGGGCGCCGTTCTGATGGCCTGGTGCCGTTCTCAGGGCCCGGTGCCGTCTCATGGGTCCGGGGTCGCCCCGCCCGCGGCGAATCCGCATGATTCCGGGCCGGAAGCCGCACTTCTTAACGAAAATCTGAGAAACACTGAGTACCCTCCCCACCACTTGCTGGGTGATGCCGTGGCGAAGGACGGCAGCGAAGGAGGAGGCGCGACGTGGTGCGCGGGGCCTACACATTGGCACGGGTGGCAGTGACGGTGCGCGCGGCGGCGTGCTGGCTGTGGTGGGCGGGGGTGATCGCGGCCGTGCCGGGCACGGCGGTGACCTTCAGCCCGACGGGACGCCGGATCGGCGTCATGGCGGGCGCGGTGGCGTTCATCGTCGCCGCCGTGACCGCCTACGCGGTACGCGGCGGCCGGTACGCCGAGCGGGCGAGCGCCGCGACCAAGGCGGCGAAGAGCGTCTTCCTCCAGGACCGCAGGGTCACCGCCCGCGCCTGGCTGCGCCGCCGCAGGTGGTGGCTGCTCGCCGCCTTCGTGGTGGCCGCGGCCTCGTCGCTCGCGCTGCCCTGCGCGGGCGGCATGCTGCTCGGCGGCATCGGCGCCGGGCTGTGGGCCAAGTCCCGCAGGATCGCCCGGATCGAGCGTTCCCAGGACGCCCTGCTGTGGGTCCGCCCGGACGGCGACGGCGCCGCCTACCAGCTCACCGGGATCGCCGCGGGCGACGCGGCCCCCGGCGGCGGTCGCCGCCGCGGCCCGGTGACCGCCGCCAACCCCGTCGCGGCCCCGGCGCCGCGCCGCCGCTCCGCGCGCCCGGCCCGTCCGCGCGCCGGGCGGTCCTGAGCCGAGGGATGGTGACCGCCGGGTGGCCGCCCTGGGCGGTCCTGACCCGAGGGATGGTGACCGCCGGGTGACGGCGGTCGGCCCGGCACCGGGCGGTCCTGACCTAGGTGAAGGCGGCCGCCCGGTGGCTGTCGCCGGGCGGTGCTGACCCGTGTGACGGCGGTCGGCCCCGGCACCGGGCTGCCCCTGCGCTAAGTGAAGGCGACCGCCCGGTCGTCGCCGTCAGCCCCGGCGCAGGGGCGGCAGGGCGCCGCCGCTCTCCGCGACCAGGTCGTCCAGGGTCTGGGCGGTCCTGACCTGAGCGAAGGTGACCGAGCCCGTGCTGTCCGCGGTGTAGCCGTGGACGGCGGGCCGGGGCAGCGAGTTGTACGCGAAGTGGTTCGAGAAGTAGTACGCGCCGGTGTCGAGCAGCGCGACGAAATCACCCGCGTCCAGCAGCGGCAGCGCCCGGCCCTGCGCGACCAGGTCGCCCGCGAAGCAGCACGGCCCCGCCACGTCCTGCACGACCGGCTCGCCGTCCTTCTCGCGGCCCTTCCCGTCCAGCGCCAGCACCCGTATCGGCCACGCCTCGGGGACGAAGACGGTACGGGTGGCCACCTGCGCGCCCGCGTGCGTCACCGCGATCGGCCGCCCGCCCGCGGACTTGGCGTACTCCACCCGCGCCAGCACCGTGCCGTTCTTGGCCAGCAGCGAGCGCCCGAACTCGGTGACGATGCCGTAGCGCCCGTCGAAGAGGCCGGGCACCTCGGCGCGCAGCACGCGCGCGTAGTCCGCGAAGGACGGCGCGACGTCGTCGGAGCGGAAGTTCACCGGCAGGCCGCCGCCGATGTCGAGCACGCTGACCTGCTGCCGCCCGGCCGCCGCGTTGACCCGCTCGGCCAGCTCGTACGCGGCCCGCACGCCCGCCGCCATCAGTTCGAGCGGCACACCCTGCGAACCGGTGTGGGTGTGCAGCCGGTTGAGCCAGGGGCGCTCGGCGTACGCGCGCAGCACCCACTCCTCCGCGCCCGGGTCGCGCAGCGCCACGCCGAACTTCGAGGTGGCCGTCGCGGTGCTCATCGCGCCGATCGTGCCGCCGCCCACCTGCGGGTTGACCCGCAGCCCGACGGGGGAGGCCGACTCCGCCCCGGCCAGGCGCAGCGCGTCGATTCTGGCCAGCTCCTGCGGATTGTCCGCGTTGACGGCGATGCCCAGCTCCAGCGCCTCGCGCAGCTCCGCCACGGTCTTGGCGGGGGAGTCCAGCACGGTCCGGTCGGCCGGGATGCCCGCGGCGCGCGCCAGCGCCAGCTCGCCGGGGCTGGCGACCTCCGCGCCGAGCCCGCACTCGCCGAGCAGCGCGAGCACCGGGACGAGAGAGGCGGCCTTGACGGCGAAGGTGTGGGTGACGGCCACGCCCGGCGTCGCGAAGGCGGCGTGCAGCGCCGTCGCCGAGCGTTCGATGCCGGTGACGTCCAGCAGACCGACGACCGGCTCCGCCTCGCCGACCAGTCCCTGCTCCACTGCGGCACGCAGCGCGTGCCCCCGCCGTATTCCCAGTTCATCCGTCATGACATCCATCCCACCACCTCCCCGCCCGCGCCCGCCAACCCGGCTCAAGGAGTGGTCGCGCCGATCTCACCGGGGCCGCGCGACCGCACCTTGTTGACTAGAGCTATTCAGCTAGTCAGGATGTGAATGGATGCACCCACACCGGGTGCGCCGACGACGAGGAGGCCGCACCGATGACGGGACCGAGGCCGGTACGCGCACCGCGCGGTACGGAACTGAGCGCGCTGGGCTGGCAGCAGGAAGCCGCGCTGCGCATGTTGCAGAACAACCTCGACCCGGAGGTCGCCGAGCACCCCGACAAGCTCGTCGTCTACGGCGGCACCGGCAAGGCCGCCCGCGACTGGAACTCCTTCGACGCCATGGTCCGCACCCTGCGCGGCCTCAAGCAGGACGAGACGATGCTCGTCCAGTCCGGCCGCCCGGTCGGCGTCATGCAGACCCACGAGTGGGCGCCGCGCGTCCTCATCGCCAACTCCAACCTCGTCGGCGACTGGGCGAACTGGGAGGAATTCCGCCGCCTCGAAGCGCTGGGCCTGACCATGTACGGCCAGATGACCGCCGGCTCGTGGATCTACATCGGCACCCAGGGCATCCTCCAGGGCACCTACGAGACCTTCGCCGCCGTCGCCGCCAAGCGCTTCGGCGGCTCGCTCGCCGGGACCATCACCCTCACCGCCGGACTCGGCGGCATGGGCGGCGCCCAGCCGCTGGCCGTCACCATGAACGGCGGCGTCGTGCTCTGCATCGACGTCGACCCGCGCGCCATCGACCGCCGTATCGAGCACCGCTACCTCGACGTGAAGGCCGACTCGCTGGAGCACGCGCTGCGGCTGGCCACCGAGGCCCGCGACGCCCGCCGCCCGCTGTCCATCGGCGTCCTCGGCAACGCCGCCGAACTGGTGCCCCAACTGCTCGCCATGGGCGCCCCCATCGACATCGTCACCGACCAGACCTCCGCCCACGACCCGCTCGCGTACCTCCCGCTCGGCATCGACTTCTCCGACATGGCCGCCTACGCGGCCGAGAAGCCCGCCGAATTCACCCAGCGGGCCCGCGAGTCCATGGCCACGCACGTCGAGGCCATGGTCGGCTTCCAGGACGCGGGCGCCGAGGTCTTCGACTACGGCAACTCCATCCGCGGCGAGGCCCAACTCGCCGGGTACGAGCGGGCCTTCGCCTTCCCCGGCTTCGTCCCCGCCTACATCAGGCCGCTGTTCTGCGAGGGCAAGGGCCCCTTCCGCTGGGCCGCGCTGTCCGGCGAGGCGTCCGACATCCACAAGACCGACAAGGCCATCCTCGAACTCTTCCCCGAGAACGAGTCGCTGGCCCGCTGGATCCGCCTCGCGGGCGAACGCGTCCAGTTCCAGGGCCTGCCCGCCCGCATCTGCTGGCTCGGCTACGGCGAACGCGACCGCGCGGGCGAGCGCTTCAACGAGATGGTCGCCGACGGCACCCTCGCCGCCCCCGTCGTCATCGGCCGCGACCACCTCGACGCCGGTTCCGTCGCCTCCCCCTACCGCGAGACCGAGGCCATGCTCGACGGCTCCGACGCCATCGCCGACTGGCCGCTGCTCAACGCCATGGTCAACGTCGCCTCCGGCGCCTCCTGGGTCTCCATCCACCACGGCGGCGGCGTCGGTATCGGCCGCAGCATCCACGCCGGCCAGGTCACCGTCGCCGACGGCACGCCCCTCGCCGCCGAGAAGATCCGCCGCGTCCTCACCAACGACCCCGGCATGGGCGTCATCCGCCACGTCGACGCGGGCTACGACCGCGCCGACGAGGTGGCCGCCGAGCGCGGCGTGCGCGTCCCGATGCGGGAGACCGAATGAGCACGAATTCAGCCTCGGCGTTCGATGAGCGGGGTCCAGGGGCCGAGCCCCCGGTTCCGGGAAGGGGCGGGCCAGGGGAGAACGGCTCAGGGGCGAAACAGCCCGCCGCGGGCGCGTCCTTCCACGCGATGTGGCGCGACCTCCTCCCGGTCGGCCGGGACACCGGAACCGGCGGCTACCGCCGCTACGCCTGGACCCCGGCGGACACCGACTGCCGCGCCTGGTTCCGCGCCCAAGCGGAGTCCCGCGCCCTGACCTACGAGGTCGACCGCAACGGCAACCAGTGGGCCTGGCAGGGCGACCCGACGGCGGGCGACGCCGTCGTCACCGGCTCCCACCTGGACTCTGTCCCCGACGGCGGCCCCTTCGACGGCCCGCTCGGCGTCATCTCCTCCTTCGCCGCCCTCGACGAATTCCGCGCCCGCGGCGCGACCCCCACCCGCCCCCTGGCCCTGGTCAACTTCACCGACGAGGAAGGCGCCCGCTTCGGCGTCGCCTGCGCCGGTTCCCGGCTGAGCGCGGGCCAGTTGACCCTGGAGCGCGCCAGGGAACTGCGCGACGCGGACGGCGTGAGCCTCGCCCGGGCCATGGAGACGGCGGGCCAGGACCCGGAGGCGATCGGCCCCGACGCCGAACGCCTCGCCCGGATCGGCGCCTTCGTGGAACTCCACATCGAACAGGGCCGCGCCCTGGACCTGTCGGGCGACGCGGTCGGCGTCGCCTCGGCGATCTGGCCGCACGGCCGCTGGCGGTTCGACTTCACCGGCGAGGCCAACCACGCGGGCACCACCCGCCTGGAGGACCGCCGCGACCCGATGCTGACCTACGCCAACACGGTGCTGGCCGCCCGCAAGAAGGCCCGCCTCGCGGGCGCCCTCGCGACCTTCGGCAAGGTCAGCGTGGAACCCAACGGCGTCAACGCCATCGCCTCACTCGTTCGGGGCTGGCTCGACTCGCGCGCCGCGGACGAGGCCACCCTCGCCGAGGTCGTCACCGCCATCGAGCAGGCCGCGACCGAGCGCGGCGCCCGCGACGGCGTGGACGTGCGGGTCGTCCGCGAATCCTTCACCCCGGTGGTGGAATTCGCCCACGACCTGCGCGACCGCCTCACCGCGCTGCTCGGCGGCGCCGCGCCCGTACCGGTCCTTCCGACCGGCGCGGGACACGACGCGGGCATCCTGTCCGCGACCGTCCCAACCGCCATGCTGTTCGTACGCAACCCCACCGGCGTCTCGCACTCCCCGGCCGAATCGGCGGCCGAGGACGACTGCGTCGCCGGTGTGACCGCACTCGCCGACGTACTGGAAGGTCTCGCGTGCAGGTGACGTACTGGCTGGAGCACGCCTGGCTCGGCACCCATGTCGAGCCGGGCGTCGCGCTCACGGTCGCGGACGAACGCATCACCGAGGTCAGCACAGGCGTGGACGCGCCGCCCGCCGGGGCGACCGTCCTGCGCGGCCTGACCCTGCCCGGCCTGGCCAACGCCCACAGCCACGCCTTCCACCGGGCCCTGCGCGGCACCGTGCAAGTCGGCTCCGGGACCTTCTGGACCTGGCGCGAGTTCATGTACGGCGTCGCGCAGAAGCTCACCCCCGACACGTACTTCGACCTCGCGCGCGCCGTCTACGCCGAGATGGCGCTGGCCGGGATCACCGCGGTCGGCGAATTCCACTACCTGCACCACCAGCCGGGCGGCACCCCGTACGACAATCCCAACGCCATGGGAGAGGCCCTGATCGCCGCCGCGGGCGCGGCCGGGATCCGGATCACGCTGCTCGACACCGTCTACCTGCACGGCGGCCTGAACCGGAACGGCTACGCGCCGTTGGCCGGACCGCAGACCCGCTTCGGCGACGGCACCGCCGACCGCTGGTACGAGCGCTGGTCGCAGCTCAAGGGCGGCGGCCACGCGACGATCGGCGCCGCGCTGCACTCGGTGCGGGCCTTCTCCGCGAGCGACGGCTACACGGCCTTCGCCCGCTGGACCGACGGCGTGCCGACGCACATCCACCTGTCCGAGCAGCCCGCGGAGAACGAGGCGTGCGTCGCGGTGCACGGCCGCACCCCGGCCCGGCTGCTCGCGGACTCCGGCTTCTGGAAGCCGACCGCCACCGCCGTGCACGCCACGCACCTCACCGGTGAGGACATCGGCCTGATCGGGCGCGCGGGAAGCACCGTCTGCATGTGCCCCACGACGGAACGCGACCTGGCCGACGGCATCGGCCCGGCACCCCGGCTCAAGGCGGCGGGCAGCCCGCTGAGCCTGGGCAGCGACAGCCACGCCGTCATCGACCTGTTCGAGGAGGCGCGCGCCATGGAGCTGAACGAACGGCTGCGCACCCGCGCCCGCGGCCACTGGACCGCGGCCCAACTGCTGCGCGCCGCCACCGAGGACGGTCACGCGAGCCTCGGCCGACCCGACGCGGGCCGCCTGGAACCGGGCTGCGCCGCGGACTTCACCACGATCGCGCTGGACTCCGTCCGCACCGCCGGACCCCTGCCCCGGCTGGGCGCGGAGACCGCCGTATTCGCGGCCACGGGCGCGGATGTGACGTCCACCGTGGTCGGCGGCCGGCAGATCGTCCGTGACGGGCGGCATCAGCTCGTCGAGGACGTGCCCGCCGCCCTGGCAGCGGCCATCGCGGCCACCCGCTGAGTCCGAGCCGGAACCCGAGCCCGAATCCGAACCCCCTCGCGGGGCGCCCACCGAGCCCGAGCCCGTCCCCCGGCACACCGCCCCCGCCCCCGTGCCCGCGTCCGAAGGAGAACCCCCGCGCGATGACCAGCAGCCCGGCGACCAGCAGCCCGGCGACCAGCGCCCCGAGCGGCCCGGCGCACAGCACGGCCATCACCAACATCGGCAGTCTGGTCACCAACGATCCCTCCCTCCGCACCCCGGAAAACCCCCTCGGCCTGATCCAGGACGCCGCCGTCGTCATCGAGGGCGACCGCGTCGTCTGGACCGGTACCCACAGCAAAGCACCCGCCACTGACAGTCACCACGACGCCGGGGGCCGGGCGCTGCTCCCCGGCTTCGTGGACTCCCACGCGCACCTGGTCTTCGCGGGCGACAGGACCGCCGAATTCCACGCCCGGATGTCGGGCCGCCCCTACTCCGCGGGCGGCATCCGCACCACGGTCGCGGCCACCCGCGCGGCCACCGACGACGAACTGTCGGCGAACGTCGCCCGCTACCTCGCGGAGGCGCTGCGGCAGGGCACCACGACGCAGGAGACCAAGTCCGGCTACGGCCTGACCACGCACGACGAGGCCCGCGCGCTGCGGATCGCGGCCGGTCACACCGACGAGGTGACGTACCTGGGCGCCCATGTCGTCGCCCCGGAGTTCGCCGACGACCCGGCGGCGTACGTCGCCCTGGTGACCGGCGAGATGCTGGACGCCTGCGCGCCGCACGCCCGCTGGATCGACGTCTTCTGCGAGGAGGGCGCCTTCGACGGCGACCAGGCCCGCGCGGTCCTCACCGCGGGCGCGGCCCGCGGACTGGTCCCGCGCGTGCACGCCAACCAGCTCTCGTACGGCCCCGGCGTGCGCCTCGCCGTCGAGCTGGACGCGGCCTCGGCCGACCACTGCACGCATCTGACGGACGCCGACGTGGACGCGCTCGCCAGCGCGCCGCGTACGGTCGCGACGCTGCTGCCCGGCGCCGAATTCTCCACCCGGGCCGTCTACCCGGACGCCCGGCGGCTGCTGGACGCGGGCGCGACGGTGGCGCTGTCCACGGACTGCAACCCGGGCTCGTCCTTCACCAGCTCCATGGCCTTCTGCGTGGCCCTCGCGGTCCGCGACATGGGCATGACGCCCGACGAGGCCGTCCTGGCCGCCACCCTCGGCGGCGCCCGGGCGCTGCGCCGTACGGACGTCGGCTCGGTCGCGCCGGGCGCCCGCGCCGATCTGCACCTGCTGGACGCCCCCAGCCACGTCCACCTCGCCTACCGCCCGGGAGTCCCCCTGACGGCGGCGGTGTGGCAGGCCGGGAAGCGCCTCTGAAGCGCCGAGGAGCGCGCCTGAGCGCCCGGGGGAGGCTGCTTAGGGCCTGTGCGGCGGGCGGGCGTGCCAGGGGGCGAAGGGGCCGTTCGTGATCCGCCGGACAGGCCCTAGTCCTCGACCATCAGTCCGCGGCGCAGCCGCGCCAGCGTGCGCGACAGCAGCCGTGACACGTGCATCTGCGAGATGCCCAGCTCCTCGCCGATCTCGGACTGCGTGAGATTGGCGACGAAGCGGAGCGACAAGATGGTGCGGTCGCGCGGTGTGAGCCCGGCGATCAGGGGCTTGAGGGACTCGACGTACTCGATGCCCTCGAGGTCGTGGTCCTCGTAGCCGATCCGGTCGGCCAGCGCGCCCTCCGGGTCGTCCTCCGCGGGCTGGGCGTCCAGCGAACTGGCGGTGTAGGCGTTGCTCGCCGCCATGCCCTCGACGATCTCGTGCTCGGGCAGGCCGAGGCGTTCGGCCAGCTCCCGCACGGTCGGGGAGCGGTCCAGTTGCTGGGCCAGCTCGTCGCCCGCCTTGGCGAGGTCGAGCCGCAGCTCCTGGAGCCGCCGCGGCACCCGTACCGACCAGCTCGTGTCACGGAAGAAACGTTTGATCTCACCGATGATCGTCGGCATCGCGAACGTGGGGAACTCCACACCGCGGCTCAGCTCGAACCGGTCGATCGCCTTGATCAGGCCGATCGTGCCGACCTGGACGATGTCCTCCATCGGCTCGCTGCGGGTGCGGAAGCGCGAGGCGGCGAATTTCACCAGCGCCAGATTGAGTTCGACCAGGGTGTTGCGGACATACGAGTACTCGGTGGTGCCCTCCTCCAGCGCCTGGAGGCGGGCGAAGAGCGTCTTCGACAGAGCGCGGGCGTCGACCGGTCCTATACGGTCGTACGGCGGGATCTCGGGAAGTCCCTCAAGGCCCTTGAGCTGCTCGTGCGCATGATCCAGGCTCAGCCGGGGTGTCATGTGCTCCTCCCTCTCTTGAGACCTTTCGCGACCACTCGCGGCGATGGATGGAGCGGTGCCGTATCTCCACCCCTACCCCGATTCCCCGGCCGGTCGCAAATTCCCTCGAACGGGTGAGGTACGGTCCGCGGGACCGTTCCTGCCGGGCCCGCGACCTCCGACTACCGCGCCATCTGCGAAAAGCGTAGGGTCGGGGGGCGTGTCAACACGGACGCACAGAGGAGCGCACATGGACCGCGATGTGGTCGGCACGGCCGACCTGGGAAGGCTGCGTGTCGAGGTGGGACACCACGGCCGATCCGCGGTCTTCGCCCCCACGGGCGAGTTGGACCACCACACCGCTGACCTGCTGAGCGAGCCGCTCGACGCGGCTCTCGACGCAGGCACCACCCGGCTGGTGATCGACTGCTCGGGCCTGGAGTTCTGCGACTCCACGGGGCTGAACGTGTTGCTGAGCGCGCGACTGCGGGCGGACGCCGCCGGGGGGGCCGTCCATCTGGCCGCCATGCAGCCGACGGTCGCCCGCGTTTTCGAGATCACCGGGGCGGACACGGTTTTCACCGTGCACGCCACGCTGGACCAGGCGCTTCAGGAGTAGCGGGGTGCGTACGGGGGCCATGGGACGTGAGTGGCGATTTCCTGCGGGACGATGTTTGGTGGGCTCCCAGACGTGTTCCCGGAGATCGACCGGGAAGAAGACCGACGGACACCTGTTGGACATCCGTGAGGTGAGGCGCTGATGAGCACCACCCGGCCTTACGCTGCGGACGACCGCGGCTCGGATTCGGGCGAGGGTGAGTCCGACGTGTCGGCGCCCGAGCGGGCCGGTCCCGACGAACCGGTGCGGAAGCTGGCGCTGTCGGGCGAGAGCGGCATTGTTCCGCGCGCCCGTGACTTCACCCG
The DNA here is from genome assembly GCF_044741185.1 of Streptomyces sp. NPDC088197. Classification (NCBI taxonomy): domain Bacteria; kingdom Bacillati; phylum Actinomycetota; class Actinomycetes; order Kitasatosporales; family Streptomycetaceae; genus Streptomyces; species Streptomyces sp. NPDC088197. The sequence continues at coordinate 57,425 of NZ_JBIUSD010000016.1, read as the reverse complement.
GCAGGCACTGCGCGACTGGGGCTGGCTGCCCGCCGCGAGCGCGGACCGCAGAGCCGCCGCCGAGGACGTGCTGCTGGTCGTCTCCGAGCTGGTCACCAACGCATGCCTGCACGCGGGCGGCCCCGACGAGCTGCGGCTGCGCCGCAACCCCAAGTCGCTGCGCCTCGAAGTCGTCGACAGCGGCCCCGGCGAGCCGTCGCCCCGTACCCCGCACCGCGCGGGCCGCCCCGGCGGCCACGGCATGTTCATCGTGCAGCGGCTCTGCCTCGACTGGGGCGTGATCCGCGAGGCCGACCGGCCGGGCAAGACGGTCTGGGCGGAACTGGCCGCACCGGCGTAACCGCGACGGCCGCCGCCCGGCGGCCACGACCGGACCTCTCCCGGTCGCGGCGGACCTTTCCGTACGGCCGCGCCCGTACGCCCGCACCGGTACGCGCCCGCCCTGACGCGTTCCCGTCTGCGCACGCGTGCTTCCGTACGCGCGCGCTCGCCGTCTGTACGCCCGAGCTCGCCTTCCTCCGCGCACGCGTGCTCCCGTACGCGCACGCATGCCTGCTCCCGTACGCCCACGCGCGCCTTCGCGCGCCTGCGGGTCCGCCTTCGCGCGCCCGGTTTCCGTCGGTGCGACGCCTCTCTTCCCTCTCCGACCTCACCGGCGTACCCTCACGCCAAATCTGATGTGCCGTCAGATCTGCCGGTGCGGGTGGCGGCGGAGGGAGATGGGCCGATGAGCAGGACCAGGGCGGGTTTCGTGGTGGCCGGGATAGCGGCGGGGGCGGTCGTCATGACCGGCGCCCCAGCCGCGCAGGCGGCCACGGTGAACGTCAACTACCACTGCAAGACGCCGATCGGCGACAAGAGCGCGGTCTCGCCGATCGACATCGCGGCCACGCCCAGCGGTTCGTCGTACCGCCTGAAGATGACCTTCCAGAAGGGGGTCTCGTCCAGTCCGATCGAGCTGGGCAAGGGGGCGATGAACCCGCACGCGACGATCCTGCTCGGCGGCGCGGACAGCGGTTCGCTCACGGTGACGGGACCGTCCAACCCGGCCCCGATCCCGGCCAACACGCCGATCAAGATCACCGATCTGTCGGGCACGTACACCCCGAAGGCGAGCGGCAAGGTCACCTTCACGCCCGGCGTGCTGACCATCCTGGCGCTGGGCACGACGACGACCTGCACGGCCGATCCCAAGCCGGGGGTGTCGCTCACCCTCACCGTCAAGGCGGCGGGCGGATCGAGCGGTTCCGGCGGATCGAGCGGTTCCGGCGGGTCGAGCGCGTCCGGCGGTACGACGGGCTCCGGCGGCTCGTCGGGTTCCGGCGGTACGAGCGGGGGTTCGAGCGGCAACCTCGCGCAGACCGGCTCCGACGACGGCGTGGTCGCCCTCGGCACCCTCGGCGGCACGGTGCTGCTGTTCGGGGCCGGTGGCGCGCTCTGGCTGACCCGCCGCACCCGGCGCCGCGTCTGACGACCTGACGGATCGTCACATACGGTCGGCGCTCTCCATTGACTTCTCTTGACCGCCCGGCCTCAATGGCCACCGTCGGCGCGGGAAATGGGACGCCGCGTCATGAATATGGATCAAGGGGACGACATGAACGCTCATTCGCGCAGGGCGCCGGGCCGCCGAGGCCCACGAAGACCAGCCACCGTCGCGCGCCGGCTCGTGGCGGTCGTCGGTACGGCGGCGCTCGTCGTCGGCGGCGGGACGGTGCTCGCCGCCTCGGCGCACGCCAACACCCCGGTCGACTTCGCCACGCACTGCGTCCCGCCGGCCGTCGCCGGGCTGCCGCCCATCGACGGCACGTCCACCGCCACCGTCACCGTGGACGACGCGACGCCGAAGGTCGGCGACACCGTCCACGTCACCTACACGCTCAGCCGGGCCGCGGCGAGCAACCCGACCGACATCGCCCTGCCCGCCGACGTGGTCACACCGCACGCCGTCGTGGTGCTCGGCGGCGCGCAGACCGGCGCCGTCACGGTGGACGGCCCCAAGAGCAACCCGCCGATCCCCGGCAAGGGCGCCTTCCCCGCGCTGGTCATGCACGGCAGCTTCACCGCCACCGCGGCGGGCACGATCACGCTGTCGCCCGGCGACTACACCATCCACACCAGCTACATCCTGGAGCTGGACACCGTCTGCACCGTGACGAATCCGCCCGCGCCGGTCTCCGAGACGGTCACGGCGAGCGGCTCGGTGCCGACCAACAACCGTGCCATCGCGCTGAGTTCGGCGTCCGGCGACCCGGGCGCGGCGGTGAGGGTGACCGGCAGCCACTTCACCGAGGGCGCCACCGTCACCATCGCGGGCCGCTCCGGCGCCGACGGGACGGCCGACCGTACGACGGCCACCGCCGACTCCTACGGCGGCTTCACGGCGTCGCTCACCGTCAACGACCCCGCGACCACCGGGATCGTGGCGTACGAGGGCGGCGCGTACGACCCCGCGACCGCCGCCGGACCCGCCGCGTACGCCGTCAATGACAACACCCCCGTACCGCCCGGCGCGCAGAAGGTCACGGCGTCGGTCGTCCCGGGCACGCTGTCGATGACGCAGGCCGGTGACACGGTCACCATGACGCCCGTCGACTTCGGCACGGGCGGCACGTCCAGCGGCGCGCTCAGGACCGTCACCGTCACGGACTTCCGCGGCGGCTCCACCGGCTGGTCGCTCACCGGCAAGGTCAGCGACTTCACCGGCCCGGACGGGTCGCGGATCGGCGCGGACAAGCTCGGCTGGACACCCGCCTGCGCGACCGCGACGGGCAGCCCGAGCAACTGCGTGGCGGGCAGCGCCGGTTCCGTCGGCAGTACGGGAGCCACCCTGGCCTCCGCGCCCGACGCCACCGCGACCGGCGGCGAGTTCACCGTCGACGCCGGTCTCTCACTCGACATTCCGCGGTTCAGCCCCGCCGGAACCTACTCGGGAGTCTTGACCCTGACCCTGACCTGACGCACAGTCAGATACTGCTGCCGACCGAGGGAGTTGACGAGGATGTCGTGGTCGCGAGCACGGTCGTGGTCACCGCCGCCGTCCCGGTCCCGCCCGCGGGCCGCCCGGGTCGGGGCCGACGCGCGGACGCGTACGCGGATACGCGTGCGGCCCCGTCCGCCGCTTCCGGACGTGCTCGCGGGCACACCTGCGGGGACACCCGCGGGGACACCTCCGGGCGTACTTCCTCGCGGACGGGCGCGGGCGCGGGCACGGTCCGCGGCGGCCACGGGCCTGCGCGCGCTCACCGCGACCGGGGCCGTCGTGGCGGTCGGCCTCGCCGCTCTCCTCGGTCCGGCGGCGGGACCGGCCGGCGCCGCCGACAACGGGCGCTGGTCGGTCTTCCCCGCCCCCGCCGCGGGCGCCGCCGACCCCAGTGCCACCGGCCAGGAACGGCAGTTCTTCACCCTCCAGGCCGACCCCGGCACCACCGTCAAGGACAAGGTGTCGGTCTCCAACCTCTCCACCGCGCCGATGACCTTCAGGCTCTACGGCGCCGACGCGTACAACACCCCGCGCGACGGCGGCTTCGCCGTCCGGGGCCCCGACGAGACCAACCGCGACGTCGGCACCTGGATCCGGCTCGCCAAGACCACGCTGACCGTGCCGCCGCGCACCCGCGCCGACATCCCGTTCACCCTCGCCGTCCCGGCCAACGCCTCGCCCGGCGACCACCCCGGCGCGATCGTCGCCCTGGACACCCGGACCGACGAGGGCTCGGGCAAGGTCGCGGTCGGCGTGCGCCGGGCGGTCGGCGCGCGCGTCTACCTGCGGGTCGGCGGGCCGAGCCTGGCCGCGCTCTCCGTCGAACACCTCACCGTCAGCCACGGCGACCCGCTGCTTCCCGGCACCGGCAGCACGGCCGCCACCATCCACTACACGCTGGTCAACCGCGGCAATGTCACCCTCTCGCCGCGCCTGGCCGTCAAGGCCACCGGCCTGTTCGGCCGCACCCTGCTCAACCGCCCGGCCCGCGACCTGCCCCTCGAACTCCTGCCGGGACAGCAGGTCAGCCTCACCGAGAAGTGGGCGGACGCCCCGGCCTTCGACCGCGTCTCGGTCCGGCTGACCGTCAGCACCGCGACCGGCGGCGTCGACGAGCGCGGCACCGCCTCGTACCTCGTCGCACCCTGGCTCGCGGTGGCGCTCGTCCTGGCCGGACTCGCGGTGTCGGCCGTCTGGTACGTACGCCGCCGGCGGTCGCGGCACCCGGCGGCGGAAGCCGCTGAGGCGGCGGCATCTGGCGCAGGGCCGGACGCGGTGCCGGACGCTTCGGATACGTACACGGGCCCCGGTCCGCGTGCGGGCACGGGCGGGGACACCGCCTCAGGTGCGGATACGGGTGCGGACTCCGGGCCCGGCACCGCCGTCATCGGCGCGCCGACGGGCGGGAGCTGACGTGCGGGCGACGCGAAGCGGGCTCCTGGGACGGCGGTTGGGCCTCGGGCGGCGGGCACGGCTCCGGCGGCCGGTCCTCGCCTTCCTCACCGCCCTTGTCCTGACGGCCGGTTCGGCCGTCGCGGCACCGGCAGCGCTCGGCGCGCCCGCCGACTCCGCCGTGCTCCGCGCGCCCGCCGCCGCCACGGCGCCGACCGTCGTGGCGCACCCCGGCGCGGCCCGCCCCGGCGGCGACGTCACCGTGGTCGGCGCGGGCTGGAAACCCGGCACCCTGCTGGCCATCCTGCTCTGCGGCCAGGACGCGATCGGCGGCACCAACTCCTGCGCCAACGCCTCCGGCCGGGCCGTCACCACCGACGCGGCGGGGAAGTTCAGCCGTGGGCTGCCGGTCGTGGCGCCGCCGAAGCCGTGCCCCTGCGTCATCCACGTGTCCACGGTGACCGGTGAACAGCTCACCGTGGACGCGCCGTTCACGGTCACAGGACACCCCACCGCGCCGCTGCCCGCGCGGACCGGCACCGGCAGGCTCGCCGTACTGACCGCGCGGCTGCGCGGCGGCGGCGGACTGCTCACCTGGTTCGGCGCGCCCGCGCACCGCACGCTCGTGTTCACCGTCGGCAATCTGGGCTCGGGCGCTGTCAAGGACCCGGCCTTCGACATCGGCGCCTCGCACGGCGTCTACGCACCCCAGTGGGACCGCCAGCAGTGGCACGGCACGGTCGCGCCAGGCGGCAAACAGCGGATCGGCTTCCCGGTGGAGCTGGGCTCCGGCGCGCACGGCGCGTACACCGTACAGCTGCGCTACGGCGGAAAGGTGCTGGTCACCGAGGCGTGGTCGGTCGGGCGGCCGTGGGGCGTCACCCTCTTCTGGATCCTGCTCTTCCTGGTCGTCCCGGCCGCCGTCTTCCGGCTCGGGATGCTGGCGGTCGACCGGCTCAGGCCCGGCGCGGTGGCCGCCGTGCCCGGCGGGCGGCCCGCGTGGCACCCGGCGACCGTACTGGCCCACCTGCCGCTGAAGGCCGCCGTCCCGCGCGGACGCCACGCGCCGCCCGGACCGCCGCCACCGGCCTCCGCACCCCCGCGGCCCTCGTACGCGCCGGACGCGGGCCCGCTGCCCTGGTTCACCCACGGCGCCCTGCCCGCCCTGCGCGGCTCCGTGCCGCCGCGCTCCTCCGACTCCGACTCCGGGTCCGGCTCCGGCTCCGGGTCCGGCTCCGGGCCCGGGTCCGGCTCCGGGCCCGGGTCCGGACCCGGAGCCGACGAGAGCCCCGCCCCGAGCCCCCCTTCGAAAGGAAGCCCGTGACCATACGACGAAGCGCGTCCGCGGCCGTGGCCGCCCTGCTGCTCGGCGGCGGATCGGTGCTGATGACCGCGGGGGCCGCGCACGCCGCGGAATCCGACTTCGCGACCAGGTGCGTGCCCCCGGCCGCGTCAGGACTCGGCCCCATCGACGGCACCACCAAGGCCGACATCACCGCGCCCGCCACCGCCAAGGTCGGCGACACGGTCACCGTCACCTGGAAGACCGTCCAGGCCGCCTCCAAGAACCCCGACATCATCGACCTGCCCGCCGACAAGGTGCAGCCGTCCGGCAAGGTCACACTCGGCGGCGCCCAGACCGGCACCCTCGACGTCCAGGGCCCGCGCCGGAATCCGGCCATCCCCAAGAACAGCGAAATGAAGCTCTCCGACATGACCGGCACCCTCAAGCTCACCAAGGCCGGTGACATCACCCTCTCCCCGGGCGCCTACACCATCAACGTCAGCTACCCGATCTCCACCGACACCGTCTGCACCCCCACGGCCGCCGTGCCGGTCGCCACCACGATCAAGGTGACGGAGGGGGACGCGACTTCCGGCGGTACGACCACGGGCGGCACGACGACCTCGGGCGGTACGACGACGGGCGGCACGACAACCTCGGGCGGTACGACCACCGGGGGCACGTCCGGCGGCACGTCCGGCGGCACGTCCGGAGGCACGTCCGGCGGGACAGGCGGCGGGACGGGCAGCACCTCGTTCAAGGGGACGTCCGTGGACGTGCCGTACGCCTGCAAGACGCTGATCGGTGACAAGTCGGCCACCTCGAAGGTCGAGATCGACGCGGCGAAGGCGTCCTCCGGCTACGACCTCACCGTGAAGTTCGGCAACAGCGTGATGGACAGCCCGAGTCCGATCAGCAAGGGCATGATCACACCGAGTATCACCGTGCTGCTCAGCGGTGCCCAGACCGGCTCCCTCACCCTCACCGGCTCCCCGAACAGCACCGCCTTCGCCCAGAACGCGCCCATCACCATCGACGACATCAAGGGCCGCTTCGTGCCCGGCAAAACCGGCAAGGTCGGGCTGAGCCCCGGCACTCTCGTCATCAAACTCACCGGCGGCGGCACCGCCGTCGCCACCTGCACGCCCACGAAGGCCGCCCCGGTCTCCCTCACCCTCGACACCACCGCCGCCCCCGGCGGCGGCACGACCGGCTCCACGACCACCGGCGGCACCACCGGCTCCACGACCGGCGGTTCGAGCACGACCGGCTCCACCACCGGCTCCACCACGGGCGGCGACCTCGCCGCCACCGGCTCCGACGCCAACGGCCCCCTCCGCGCCCTCGGTTACGTCGCCGCCACCGCCCTCCTCCTCGGCGCCGCCGTCCTCACCTTCACCCCCTGGCGCCGCTTCCTCCGCCGCTGACCCGCGCAGGACGGCCCGCGACATCAGCCGGGCGACGGGCTGTTGTCGCGGCCCGCGGGACCACGTAGCGTCGGCCGACGTGAACCCCGGACCGGCGCTACGCGCGGCTGTGTGAGCGCGCCGTCGAGTACGGCTTCAGCGGCGAGTGTGTCGCAGGCGGTGCTCGGACAGTTGGGAACACGACTGTGCGGACAGGGCGTCGAACAATCCGGCCGATTCGGTTGTGACTGCCCGTCAAGCGAGGTTCCGCGGGAGCGCCCGCTGGAGTTTTCGTCCCGGTCAGGTGGGATCAAGCAGTCCTTCGGCTCTGGCCCACTCGATGAAGTCCGAGCCGTCGCACGGCAGAAACGCCTCCGCGTCCCGTAACGCGTCGACGACCGCGCAGGCTTGGTGCTCCGTGAGGAGGCCGCCGCGCAGGCCGTGGCAGATCAGTTGGAGCGTAGTCGAAACCGGTACCCCATGGGCGATCGCGACGTTCCGACCGGCCCGGTCGTCGATGACGGCGGTGCACCCGTGTAGTTGGGCGTAAGCGAGAGTGGCTGCTTCACCAAGGTCCTTGGTGTCTCCCGTGCCGCCACCGAGACGGTTGTGGAACGCACTGAACAATGCGAGGAATTCCAGCGAGTCGTCGTTGGATTCGGTCAGCCACACCTGGGCTCCCACCAGGTGCAGACGGCTGTGGCGGGCGGCTCCGCGCCGGATCTCGTGCGCGACGGCGTTGGTCAGCAGGCAGGTTCGGCCTTCGACGAGTTTCGCCAGCACCTCCAGTTGACCGGAACGGGCGAAATAGTTCAGCGGCGAGCTGTCGAACACCAGGCTCGTGTCCGTCATGGCAGGAAGGCCCCGACTTCCCCGCGCAGCGCCTCCAGCGGAACCGGGTGGGGCTGGCCGAGGTCTTCCCTGTGCAGTTGCTTGTCCCGGATGATCTCAAGGGAGCGGGTGGCGGAGATCTTGTAAGTCCGGTAGGCGTGCACGGCTGCCGCTCTGACACCGGTGGGCACATGGCCCTCGGGCAGTTCTTCCACGACCTGTATCCCCGCCTCCATGTAGTCGGCGCGCGTGGGTGAGCTTCGATCGAGGCTGCGGTACTCGTCGCTGTCGATCGCTTCGTAGCCGCGCAGTTGGCGCAGGGCCACGGACCAACTCACCCGGTACTCGGCTGCCAGGACGATGACGGCCGGACGCAGTCTGTGCTCCTCGCGCAGTTGCCGGTAGCGGTCGGTGGCACCAGGCGGGAAAAGGAGGGCTGCGGCGAAAGCGTCGATGGCACGTTCGTGGTCGCTGGTGTCGACGCCCCAGTCGGCGGAGTAGGCGTCGGCGAGGATGTGGTGCCCGAATTCATGGGCCAGGGTGCTGCGTCGTCGGCCCGCGTCCAGGGTGCTGTTGATGACGGCGACTCCGAGGTCGCCCAGGGCCGCGTAGCACCCATCGACCCCCTGCGGCCCGATCGGGGTGGACCAGGCGTAAAGACCTGTCCGCTCCACACAGTTGGCCAGGTTCAAAAGCGGCTTGCCGGGGTCTGCTCCCAGCCGGGACCGGGCATCGCTCGCGGCCGCGAGGACGGCCGGGGCGTCGTCGGCGGTGAAGGGAGCGACCGGTCCACCGCGGCTGGCCGTCCCGAGGGCCGCGGCGTCGACCAGCGTACGCAGATCACGCAGACAGTCCTCCAGTTCGTACTCGCCTGCTCTGTCGTCCCGCTGCGTCGGCTGGGCACGCCTGCTGGCCACGACCGGCGCGGGTGGAGTGACGAACCATGACAGGGGCCGGTCCAGCGCGGTACCGATGGCCGCCAGTTCAAGCGAGTTCAGCTTTCTCCCGCCGACTTCGATCTTCGCGATGGCGGACCGGTCCATGCCGGTGGTCTCCGCCAGTTGTTCCTGGCTGAAGCCACGGACGGACCGTGCCTCTGCGACTCTCGCGCCTACGTCGGCCCACGTCCACTCATCCATTGTTCCAATATCGCACAACGCGAAGGGCTGAAACCAGCGGGCGAGGCCCACCGGCCGGGAGCGCCGGCCGTTTCCAATGTGAGGTGGTCCCGCTCGCGCGTTCCTCTGCCGTCTTCGTCCCTCGTCGTAAACCCTCCTGCGGCCCCCGGAATCCGGCCGCCGCAGGGGGCGCGGCGGGTGGCGTGGGGCGGCTCTTCGTACCACCGCCTCCCCGGCGCCCGGTGCGGACTACCATCAAGCCCATGACCCGCGTACTTCTCGCCGAGGACGACGCATCCATCTCGGAACCGCTCGCGCGCGCACTGCGCCGAGAGGGCTACGAGGTCGAGGTGCGCGAGGACGGACCCACCGCTCTGGAGACGGCACTGCTCGGCGCCGTCGATCTGGTGGTGCTCGACCTGGGCCTGCCCGGCATGGACGGCCTCGATGTGTGCCGCAGGATCCGTACCGAGGGACACACCTTCCCGGTGCTGGTCCTCACCGCGCGGGCCGACGAGGTCGACACCGTCGTCGGCCTGGACGCCGGCGCGGACGACTACGTCACCAAGCCGTTCCGCCTGGCGGAGCTGCTGGCCCGGGTGCGGGCGCTGCTGCGCCGCGGCACCACCGAGTCCACCCAGCCCGCCACCCACGGCGTCCGGATCGACGTCGAGTCGCACCGGGCGTGGATGGGCGACGACGAGCTCCAGCTCACCGCCAAGGAGTTCGACCTGCTGCGTGTGCTCGTACGCGACGCGGGCCGGGTCGTCACGCGGGAGCAGCTCATGCGCGAGGTCTGGGACACCACCTGGTGGTCCTCGACCAAGACGCTGGACATGCACATCTCGTGGCTGCGCAAGAAGCTCGGCGACGACGCGGCCAGCCCCCGCTACATCTCCACCGTGCGCGGCGTCGGCTTCCGGTTCGAGAAGAACTGACACGCTGGCTCCATGCGCCGCCGTCTGATCTCCTCCACGCTGGCCGTGGTGCTCGTCGTGATCGCCGTCTTCGGGATCTCCCTGGTCATCGTGGAGACCCGGACGATCGAGAGCAGCGCCCAGGAGAGCGTGGACTCCGAGGCGGTGCGCCTGGTCGGCATCGTGGAGAACCGCATCCTGGCGGGGGAGAGCATCACCGCCAAGGGCCTGGACCGGCAGATCGCCGCCGACCGTTACGCGGTGGTGCAGGTGTCCGGCCACCCCGAGGTGACGCTCGGCGACAAGCCCAAGGGGCGGGTGCTGGCGTCCCGGCAGTCCGGCGGCCACGGCGAGAAGGTGCTGGTCGAGGAGCCGCGCTCCAAGGTCAGCCAGGAGATCGGCCGCACCCTGCTGGTGATCCTGGCGGTCGCGCTGCTCGCGGTGCTGGCCGCCGTGATACTGGCCGTCCTCCAGGCCCGCCGGCTGGTCAGCCCGCTCACCGATCTCGCCGAGACCGCCGAGCGGCTCGGCTCCGGCGACCCGCGCCCCCGGCACCGCCGCTACGGCGTCCCGGAACTGGACCGGATCGCCGACGTCCTGGACGCCAGCGCCGACCGGATCGGCCGCATGCTCACCGCGGAACGACGGCTCGCGGCCGACGCCTCCCACCAGCTCCGTACGCCGCTGACCGCGCTGTCCATGCGGCTGGAGGAGATCGTGGCGACCGCCGACGACCAGGAGGCGGTCAAGGAGGAGGCGACGATCGCGCTCGGCCAGGTCGAGCGGCTCACCGACGTCGTGCAGCGGCTGCTGACCAACGCCCGCGACCCGCGCAGCGGCTCCGCCGTCGACTTCGACCTCGACGAGGTGATCAAGCAGCAGGTCGAGGAGTGGCGGCCCGCGTACCAGAACGAGAACCGGACCATCGCGCGCTCCGGCACCCGGGGGCTGCGCGCGGTCGGCACCCCCGGCGCGGTCGCGCAGGTGCTCGCCACGCTGATCGAGAACTCGCTGATGCACGGCGCGGGCACCGTCACCCTGCACACCCGCGTCACCGGCAACCAGGCCGTCGTGGAGGTCACCGACGACGGGCAGGGCGTGCCGCCGGACCTCGGCGGGCGGGTCTTCGAGCGGACGGTCAGCGGGCGCAACTCCACCGGGCTCGGCCTCGCGGTCGCCCGCGACCTGGCGGAGGCGGACGGCGGACGGCTGGAACTGCTCCAGCAGCGGCCCCCGGTCTTCGCGCTCTTCCTGTCCCGCGAGATCCCGTCACCGCCGCCCCGCGCGGACGTCGTGAGCTGAGGACGCCGTGAGCTGAGGACGCCGTGAGCTGAGGCGGCCGGAAGAGAAGCCGCTCAGTTGAAGCGGTCGTCTTCCCTGGCCGCCGCGGCCTGCCGGGCCCTGACAGCGGCGCTGGCGGTCGCACCGGACGCCTTCGGCCCCTTGCCGTCGGCCAGGAACGCCTCGGCCTGCTCCACGGCCTCGCGCGCGGGGAGCGCCCGGAAGACCCAGGTCCGGTAGGACCAGAAGCGGAAGAGCGTGGCCACGCCGATGCCGACGAATTTGAAGATGTTGGCCTGGAGCGAGCTGTCCCAGCCGAAGCCGTACACCGCCGTGTAGAGCACGCCGTTCTCGATCACCAGGCCGATGGCGCTGAAGAAGAGAAAGAGGCTGAGCTCCTTCGTGCGGCCCGCCTTGTCGCGGTCACGGTAGGTGAAGTACCGGAAGCCCACGTAGTTGAAGGCGATGGACACCACGGTCGCCAGGATGCTGGCCCGTACGGTCTGGAGCTCGGTGCTGTGCCGCACCAGGTTGAACACCCCGATGTTGACCAGCACACCGGCGGCGCCGACGACCCCGAACTTCGCGATCTCGCGGTACAACAGCCGCAGTCGGGAACGCAGCTCTCGCAGTCCGCTCATGGTGATCGCTCGGCCCTGTCTGTGGAAGGTGGGGGGCGGGTGCCGTCATGGGTGGGAACGGGGTGGAATCCGCTGAGAAACCGGGTGCCGAGGGGGCACGGTCGGTGCCCCTGCGTGTCGCCCCGTGTCTCCGTGTTGTCTCCACCACATGTTAACCGTGCCGTACGGAGCTACGTCGATCGGAGCCGGTCATTCGTGTCCCCGCGTGGCGGATACCCTGGTGGCACCCCCTACGAGTACCAGCCCGCGCACCTCCGGCAGGAAAAAACGTGACATTCCCGGTAGTCGGCATGATCGGCGGCGGCCAGCTCGCCCGCATGACCCACGAGGCGGGCATCCCGCTCGGCGTCAGGTTCAGGATTCTCAGCGACACCCCTCAGGACTCGGCGGCCCAGGTGGTCGCCGACGTGACCGTGGGTGACTACCGGGACCTCGCGACCCTGCGGGCCTTCGCCCAGGGGTGCGACGTGCTGACCTTTGACCACGAGCACGTACCGGCCGAGCACCTGCGCGCCCTGGAGGCGGACGGCGTCGTCGTACGCCCGGGGCCCGACGCGCTGGTGCACGCCCAGGACAAGGGCGTCATGCGCGCCCGCCTCGCCGAGATCGGCGTGCCCTGCCCGGTCAACCGCATCGTCACCGACCCCGCCGACGTCACCCGGTTCGCCGAGGAGCAGGCCGGGGGCTACCCCGTGGTCCTGAAGACCGTGCGCGGCGGCTACGACGGCAAGGGCGTGTGGATCGCCCGCTCCGAGGCCGACGCCGCCGAGCCCTTCCGCGCGGGCGTCCCGGTGCTCGCCGAGGAGAAGGTGGACTTCGTACGGGAGCTGGCCGCCAATGTCGTCAGGTCGCCGCACGGCCAGGCCGTCGCGTACCCGGTCGTGGAGTCCGTCCAGGTCGACGGGGTGTGCGACACCGTGATCGCGCCCGCGCCCGGCCTGTCCGACGCCCTGTCCGCGCGGGCCCAGCAGCTCGCGCTGACCGTCGCGCGCGAGCTGGGCGTGGTCGGCCACCTCGCCGTGGAGCTGTTCGAGACCCGCGCGGCCGACGGCAGCTCCGCCATCCTGGTGAACGAGCTGGCGATGCGCCCGCACAACAGCGGCCACTGGACCATGGACGGCGCCGTCACCTCGCAGTTCGCCAACCACCTGCGCGCCGTCCTCGACCTGCCGCTCGGCGACCCGCGCCCGCGCGCCCGCTGGACGGTCATGGCCAACGTGCTCGGCGGCGACTTCCCCGACATGTACGCGGCCTACCTGCACTGCATGGCCCGCGACCCGGGTCTGAAGATCCACATGTACGGCAAGGACGTGAAGCCCGGCCGTAAGGTCGGCCACGTCAACACCTACGGCGACGACCTGGCGGACGTGCGCGAGCGCGCCCGGCACGCGGCCGACTATCTGCGAGGAACGATCGATGAGTAACCCCGCCGCTTCCGCCGGGAGCCCGCTGGTCGGCGTCGTGATGGGCTCGGACTCCGACTGGGAGGTCATGGAGGCCGCCGCGCAGATCCTCGACGAGTTCGAGGTGCCCTACGAGGTCGACGTGGTCTCCGCGCACCGCATGCCGCACGAGATGATCGCGTACGGCGAGCAGGCCGACGGCCGCGGCCTGAAGACCATCATCGCGGGCGCGGGCGGCGCCGCCCACCTGCCCGGCATGCTCGCCTCCGTCACCCCGCTGCCGGTCATCGGCGTGCCCGTGCCGCTGAAGTACCTCGACGGCATGGACTCGCTGCTGTCCATCGTCCAGATGCCCGCGGGCGTCCCGGTCGCCACCGTCTCGGTCGCGGGCGCCCGCAACGCCGGGCTGCTCGCCATCCGCATCCTCGCCGCCCACGACCCCGAACTCCTCACCCGGATGCGGGAGTTCCAGCAGTCGCTCAACGAGCAGGCGACGGAGAAGGGCAAGCGGCTGCGCGCGAAGGCGAAGGGCGCGGGCGGCTTCGGCTTCTGACCCGCAAGGCGCGTAAGCCCGTAGGCCCGTAGCCCCGCAAGGCCCGCAAGGGCCGCCGCCCTCGGCTCCCGGCCGCCGACGCCAACACCCGCTCCCCACCCGGAGGTACGACGTGGACCACCTGACGCACGCCCGCGAACTGCTCGCCGCCCACCCCGTGGTGGACGGGCACAACGACCTGCCGTGGGCGCTGCGCGAACAGGTGGCGTACGACCTCGACCGGCTCGACATCGCCGCCGACCAGAGCGACCGGCTGCACACCGACATCCCGCGGCTGCGGGCGGGCGGCGTCGGCGCGCAGTTCTGGTCGGTGTACGTGTCGGTGGAGCTGACCGGCGGCGAGGCTGTCACCGCGACGCTCGAACAGATCGACGTCGTACGGCGGTTGGCCGACCGCTACCCGGCCGACCTGCGGCTCGCGCTGACCGCCGACGACATGGAGACCGCCCGTACCGAGGGCAGGATCGCCTCCCTGATGGGCGCCGAGGGCGGCCACTCCATCGACTGCTCGCTGGGGACGCTGCGCGGCCTGTACGACCTCGGCGTCCGCTACATGACGCTCACGCACAACGACAACACACCGTGGGCGGACTCGGCGACCGACAAGCCCGTCGCGGGCGGTCTCACCGCCTTCGGCGAGGAGGTCGTGCGCGAGATGAACCGGCTCGGGATGCTGGTGGACCTCTCCCACGTCTCGCCCGACACCATGCGCGCCGCGCTGCGGGTCGCCGAGGCCCCGGTGCTCTTCTCGCACTCCTCGTCCCGCGCCGTCTGCGACCACGTGCGCAACATCCCCGACGACGTCCTGGCCGCGCTGCCCGCCAACGGCGGTGTCGCGATGGCGACCTTCGTGCCCAAGTTCATCCTGCCCGCCGCCATCGAGTGGACCGCGGCGGCCGACGAGAACATGCGCGCCCACGGCCTGCACCACCTCGACACCACCCCGGACGGCATGGCCGTGCAGCGCGCGTACGAGGCCGCCCACCCGCGCCCGGCCGCCACGGCGGCCACCGTCGCCGACCACCTCGACCACATGCGGGCCGTCGCGGGCGTCGACCACATCGGCATCGGCGGCGACTACGACGGCACGGCCTTCACCCCCGACGGCCTCGCCGACGTCTCCGGCTACCCGCACCTGATCGCCGAACTGCTCACCCGCGGCTGGTCCGACCCGGACATCGCCAAGCTGACCTGGCAGAACGCGGTACGGGTGCTGCGCGAGGCCGAGTCGGCCGCCGCGGCGATCCGCGCCCGGCGCGGCCCCTCGACGGCGACGATCGCGGCCCTGGACGGCCCGCGCGCCTGACCCCGTGGAGGCGAAGGCGCCCGCTCAGAGCACCTTGCGCCGCACCAGCGCGCCCAGCGTCAGCGCGGCGGGCACCAGCGGCAGCCAGACCGTGACGATGCGGTAGCCGAGCACGGCGGAGGCGGCGGCGGTCGTCGAGGCGCCCGCCGCCACCAGGGCCAGGGCGAGCGCCGCGTCGACCGACCCGATCCCGCCGGGCGTGGGCACGGCCGCCGCCAGACACGTGGCGAGCAGATACGCGAGCGCGACGTGCGCGGCGGAGACCGGTATCCCCAGCGCGAGCGTGACCGCGGCGAGACCGGCGGCCTGGAGCGCGGGGAAGGCCAGCGAGCCGCCCCACAGCGCGAGCGCGCGGGACGGCCGGGTGTGCAGCGTGCGGGCGTCGGTGAGTGCCGCCGCCAGGAAGTCGCGGATCGTACGGCGCAGCGGCCGGAGCAGCGCCAGCGCGAGCGCCGCCGCGCCGAGCACGAGAACGGCCAGCAGCCCGAGGAGCAGCAGCGCGTTGCCGTCGGGCAGCAGGCCGCGCAGGTGCAGCGCGTGCGGGAAGAGCGCGAGCAGCACCAGCAGCAGCGTCACCCGGCCGACGGACTCCGCCAGCGAGTACAGCGCGAGGGCGGCCGACGAGCGGAGCAGCGGAAGCCCCTGGGTGCGCAGGAAGCGCAGATTGACCGCGCTCGCGCCGATCCCGGCGGGGGCGAGCTGTCCCGCGGCCGACGCGGCGAACTGCGTGGCCAACAGGCGGGCGGGCGGCAGCGGTTCGAGCACGGTGCCCTGCCGGGCCACGGCGTTGGCGACCCAGCCGAGGCCGGTCGCCGCGAGCGCGGCCAGCAGCCAGCCACGGTTGGCGGCCAGCAGGTCACGGCAGCCGGTCTCGATCAGCGACCAGTGCTGCGACACCCAGCCGCCGACGAGCAGCACGGGTATGAGCCCGGCGAGGGTGCGCCACGGCACCCGCGTACGCCTGCGGGCCGGTCGCCCGGCCGCTTCCCCGGCGTCCCCCTCGTCGCCGTCCCCCTCTTCCCGCCCCTCGTCCCCCTGATGTATTCGTTCTCGCTGCTCCAGTGGTGCGGCTTCCCCCGGTGGTCGTCGCAGGGATGCCCGCAGCCGCAGTGGAGTTCGGAGCATGGCCACCGCTCTCGGTCGTCCCCGCCAGTCACGCGCCTACCGGATCGTAGTACCGCGAGCAGGATGCAACGGCCGGAATACGGCCGGGCGTCGGACGGCCGATGACCAGGGGGCGGAGCGGTGACCGCGGGGCGACGGCGGCGGGGCCGCCGGGGGACGGCGGCCGTTCAGCAGGCGCAGAGGCAGAACGGGTGCCCGGCGGGGTCCGCGTACACGCGCCAGTTGCGCGCGCCGTCCAGGTCGCCCTCCAGGAGCGTCGCGCCCAGCGCGAGCACCTGCTTCTCCGCGCTGTCCATCGCGGCGCGCTCCACAGCGATGTCGAGGTGGAACTGCTGGGGGCGCTCGGGGTCGGGCCAGCGGGGCGCCCGGTGGGCCGGGGCGAGCTGGAAGGACAGGCGCTGGCCGTCCTCGCGGTTGAGGTCGACCCAGTCGTCCTCCGACGCGTCGACCGTGCCGCCGACCAGCTCGGCGTAGAAGGCGGCCAGCGCGCGCGGGTCGGGACAGTCCAGGACGACCGCGCCCAAGGTGCCGATCATGACGGATTCCTCTCGTGGTGGGCTGCCGTGCCACCGGCCGGTGCCGTGGTCGCCGGACAGCGGTTAGCGCTTACCAGTACAGCGGTTACCAGTACAGCGGTCTCAGCCGGTAACGGTTACTTCATCATGGCGGAGTGGCGGTAACGTTTCAAGGGTGGAGCAGCCCGGAGAACGCAGTCCCGCGCCTGGACCGCTGCGGCTGGTCCAGGACCTGGTCAACACCGTCGACCTGGAGAGCGGCGACGACGCGCTGCGCACCCCGGCGGAGCTGGCCGCCTGGGCGGGGGAGCGCGGCATCGAGGGGCCCGGCTTCGGCCCCGGAGGGCTCGCCGACGTCCTGGTCCTGCGCGAGGCGCTGCGCGACGTCTGCCAGGCCCACGCGGGCGTCGACGTACCGCCCGCCACCCTGGAGGCGCTGGAACGCCTGCTGTCCCGCGCGCCGCTGCGTCTGACCGTCGACGCCGAGGGCGCCGCCGCCGTACGCCCCGCCCCCGGCCTGACCGGACCCCCGGCCCTCACCGCCCGCGTCGCCGCCGTCGTCGTCTCGGCCGTCGCGGACGGCACCTGGCCCCGCCTCAAGGCGTGCGCGGCCGACACCTGCCGGTGGGTCTACTACGACCGCAGCCCCTCGGGCCGCAGCCGCTGGTGCACGATGGCGATCTGCGGGAGCCGCGCCAAGATGCGGGCGTACCGCAGCCGTACGCGCTGAGGCTCGTGACGCCCTGCCGTTCCCTTCCGGTACGGCGGCCCGTGCGGCGGCCCGTACGGCCGGTCATCCACGTGCGCACGCACGAGGGCCCGTACGCGGTGGTGTCGCGTACGGGCCCCGCGGGTGTCGTCGGTTACGCGGAGGGGCGGCCCATCGCGCGGTAGGTCCAGCCGGCCTTGCGCCAGACCGCGGGGTCGAGCGCGTTGCGGCCGTCGAGGATGTGCCGCTCGCGGGCCACGTCGGCGAGGGCGGCGGTGTCCAGCTCGCGGAATTCCCGCCACTCGGTCAGGTGCAGTACGAGGTCGGCGCCGCGGACGGCGTCCAGCGGCGTGGGGGCGTAACGCAGGGTCGGGAAGAGCCGCTTGGCGTTCTCCATGCCCTTCGGGTCGTAGACCGTGACCTGGCCGCCCTGGAGGTGTATCTGGCCCGCCACATTGAGGGCGGGGGAGTCGCGGACGTCGTCGGAGTCCGGCTTGAAGGTAGCGCCCAGCACGGCGATCCGGCGGCCGAGCAGGCTCCCGCCGACCGCCTCGCGGGCCATCTCCACCATGCTGGTGCGGCGCCGCATATTGATGGAGTCGACCTCGCGCAGGAACGTCAGCGCCTGGTCGGCGCCCAGCTCACCGGCGCGCGCCATGAACGCGCGGATGTCCTTGGGCAGACAGCCGCCGCCGAAGCCGATCCCGGCCCTGAGGAATTTGTGGCCGATCCGGTCGTCGTGCCCGATCGCCTCGGCGAGCTTGGCGACATCGCCGCCCGCCGCCTCGCTGACCTCGGCCATGGCGTTGATGAAGGAGATCTTGGTGGCGAGGAAGGCGTTGGCCGCGGTCTTGACGAGTTCGGCCGTCGGGTAGTCCGTGACGATGAACGGCGTGCCTTCTGCGAGCGGTCCGGCGTAAACCTCCCGAAGGAGTGACTCGGCGCGCTCGCTGGTCACGCCGATCACGATCCGGTCCGGGTGCAGCGTGTCCTGCACCGCGAAGCCCTCGCGCAGGAACTCCGGGTTCCACGCCAGCTCCGCGTCCGCGCCCGCCGGGGCCGTCTCGCGCAGCCGCTCCGCCAGCCCGGCCGCGCTGCCCACCGGCACGGTGGACTTGCCGACCACCAGCGCGGGGCGCCGCAGATGCGGGGCCAGCGAGGAGAAGGCGTTCTCCACGTAGCTCATGTCGCAGGCGTACTCGCCGTGCTTCTGCGGGGTGTTCACGCAGACGAAGTGGACGTCGCCGAACTCGGCGACCTCCTCCCAGGAGGTGGTGAAGCGCAGCCGCCCGCTGGAGCCCTCGATCCCGGCCACATGTCTCGCGAGCAGTTCCTCCAGGCCCGGCTCGTACATGGGGACGCGCCCCTGCGACAGCATCTCGATCTTGCTCGGCACGATGTCGAGGCCGAGCACTTCGAAACCGAGCTCGGCCATCGCGGCGGCATGGGTGGCGCCGAGATAACCGGTGCCGATGACGGTGAGCTTCAGAGGCATGCGCAGAGCATAGTAGGGACCGCGCGGACCAAATAGTGGGTGGTCGGGGGGCCGGGGGTCCACAATGCGTGCAGATATCCAAGGGGTGGGTCGAGGGGTGGGGTGCAATCGTGGGTGACGCGAGCGGCAGAGGCGGCGGGACGGACGAGGGGACGGTCCCGACCGGAACGGACGTGACGACGCCGGATCAGCGGCCGGACCGGGGGCCGGACGAGAGGCGGTCGCCGGAACCGGAGGGGATAACGGGGCGGATATCGGGGCGGATATCGGCCGTCAAGCGCGAGCCGGGGTCCGAGCCGGAGCCGGAGTCGGCACTTGAGCCGGATGCGGAGGACGGCCTCGCGCCCGACGGTCCTGACGGCCCCGACAGCCCGGCGCGCACGACCCGGCGGCGCCGCCGTACCCGCCGCGTGCTGTACGCGGCCGTGATCCTGCTCTGCACCGGTGTGCTGCTGGTCGTCGGCACCGCCTACTGGGCCTTCCAGCACTACACCGGCCGCGTCGAGCGCATCCCGAACGCCTTCCCGACCGACGTACCGGCCGCCGCGCAGCCGCAGGCGTCCAAGAGCGGCAGCCAGACCTTCCTGCTGGTCGGCCTGGACGCCAGGTCCGACCTGCCGACCACCGGCAAGAACGCCAAGGCGCCGGAGTGGAAGCCGGGCGCCCAGCGCAGCGACACGATGATGCTCGTGCACCTGCCCGCCGACCACAAACACGCGTACGTCGTCTCGCTGCCGCGCGACTCCTGGGTGAGCATCCCCGGCCACGGCCAGGCGAAGCTGAACGCGGCCTTCTCCTGGGGCGGCCCGCCGCTGCTGATCGACACCGTGCAGCGGCTCACCAAGGTGAAGGTCGACCACCTCGCGGTGATCGACTGGAGCGGCTTCAAGAATCTGACCAACGCGGTCGGCGGCGTGGACATCACCGTCGACAAGACGGTCGACCGCCGCAACGGCCCCGGCGGGGTCTGGACGGCCGGCCCCCACCACATGAACGGCGACGACGCCCTCGACTACGTACGCGAGCGCTACGGCCTGCCGCGCGGCGACCTGGACCGTACGCACCGGCAGCAGAATTTCCTGCGGGCCGTGCTGTCCAAGATGCTCTCCGGCGGCACCTTCTCCAATCCGCTCAAGCTGAAGCGGACCCTGGACCAGGTGACGTCCGTGGTGAGCGTGGACGACAGGCTGTCCAACGGCGATCTGCGCGACCTGGTGTGGAACATGCGCGATGTGCGCTCCTCGGACATGGTGTTCATGAACGCGCCGATCTCCGGCTTCGACACCATCAAGAAGCAGTCCGTGGTGCTGCTGGACGCCAACGGCTCCTCCGAGCTGTGGCAGGCGCTCCGCAACGACACGATGAGCGACTATCTCGCGAACAACACCGTCGACCGGCTCGGCGACAAGGTGTCGTGAGGCGTTGCGGGGCGTCGGAGGGCGTCGTGCGGTGTTCCGCGGGTGTCATGAACGTCACGTAGGTGGCGCCGCGGGCGCGGGCCTAGGATCATTGGGTTACTTAACGGTAGTTAGCGCTGCACTCGGGGAGTGAGACACCTTGGCCGGATCCTCCGACTTCGACCTTTTCCGTACGTCCGAGGAGCACGACATGCTCCGGGACGCGGTCCGCTCCCTCGCGGAGGCGAAGATCGCGCCGTTCGCGGCCGAGGTGGACGAGCAGGGCCGCTTCCCGCAGGAGGCCCGTGACGCGCTGGAGGCCAACGACCTGCACGCGATCCACGTCCCCGAGGCGTACGACGGCCCGGGCGCGGACGCGCTGTCCACGGTCATCGTGATCGAGGAGGTGGCGCGGGTCTGCGCCTCCTCCTCCCTCATCCCCGCGGTCAACAAGCTCGGCTCGCTGCCCGTACAGCTCTCCGGCTCCGAGGAGCTGAAGACGAGGTACCTCGGCGCCCTGGCGCGCAAGGAGGGCATGTTCTCGTACGCGCTGTCCGAGCCCGAGGCCGGCTCGGACGCGGCGGGCATGAAGACCCGCGCGGTACGCGACGGCGACACCTTCGTGCTCAACGGCGTCAAGCGCTGGATCACCAACGCGGGCGTCTCCGAGTTCTACACGGTCATGGCCGTCACCGACCCCGACAAGCGCTCCAAGGGCATCTCCGCGTTCGTGGTCGAGAAGGGCGACGAGGGCGTCTCCTTCGGCGCCCCCGAGAAGAAGCTCGGCATCAAGGGCTCCCCAACCCGCGAGGTCTACTTCGACAACGTCCGCATCCCCGCCGACCGCATGATCGGCGCCGAGGGCACCGGCTTCGCCACCGCGATGAGGACCCTCGACCACACCCGCGTCACCATCGCCGCCCAGGCCATCGGCATCGCCCAGGGCGCCCTCGACTACGCCAAGGGCTACGTCAAGGAGCGCCAGCAGTTCGGCAAGGCCATCGCCGAATTCCAGGGCATCCAGTTCATGCTCGCCGACATGGCCATGAAGCTCGAAGCCGCCCGCCAGCTCACCTACGCCGCCGCCGCCAGGTCAGAACGCGTCTCGGCCGGCGGCAAGGAGGAAGACCTCACCTTCTTCGGCGCCGCCGCCAAGTGCTACGCCTCCGACGTCGCCATGGACATCACCACCGACGCCGTCCAACTCCTCGGCGGCTACGGCTACACCCGCGACTACCCCGTCGAGCGCATGATGCGCGATGCCAAAATCACCCAAATCTACGAGGGCACCAACCAGGTCCAGCGCATCGTGATGGCGCGAAACCTCCCCTAGGGCGGGGGGTGGTGATAGGCGGGTGACGGGGGTGAAGTGGGTGACGGGGGAGGGCGCTTCGGGGGGTTCAGTACAACGATCGGGGGAAGATCGCTATGTCCGACTATCCGGTGTAGTCCGGTGGTTCGGGCGGGGGGGATCGTCACCCGGCGCCGTTTAGCGGGCGGTTTGCGATCAATTGACAAGCGGACGCGGCGGCTTGTAGAGGTTTGAGGGCCACAGATGGCGCGGGAGTTCGATCCCGCCCCTTGTGTGCCCTTTCCGCGCTTGTGATCCGATCCCGTGAAGGGAAGACGTGTCCATATCCCGCCGTACCGCAATCGCGGTGCGTACCATCGGCGTTGCCTCCGCCGCAGCCGCGCTCGCGCTGGGCGTTGCAGGCAACGCGTTCGCTTGCAGCATCTCCGAGTTCTCCGCCCAAGCCTCGTGCGACAACGGCAAGGGCTCGATCGACGTCACCAACAAGGACTACTCCCACACGCTGGTGAACATCACCGTGTCGCAGGGGCAGACCGAGGTCGGTCACCAGGAGAACCTGACCGGGACGCGCCAGGGCGTCACCGTCAACTTCCCGGTCGACTGGTCGCCGTCCACGACGTACACGGTCACCGTCGTGAAGGCTTCCGGCCAGAAGGTCGGCACCACGGACGTGAAGACGCCGGAGACCGCGTGCAAGGTCGACACCCCGACCACGCCCGCGACCGACACGCCGACCACGCCGGCCACCGACACTCCGTCGGACACGCCGACCACGCCGGCGACCGAAACGCCCTCGACGGCCCCGTCCGACACCCCCACCGCGACGCCGAGCACCAGCGGCGCGGCGGCGGTTGACGACACCAACGCTCCCTCGCCCGCGGCCGGTGGCACCACCGACCTGGCCGAGACCGGCGGCGGCAGCAACACGGGCATGATCGCCGGTGTCGCCGGCGCGCTCGTGGTGGTCGGCGGCGGCGCCGTCTACGGCCTGCGTCGTCGTACGGCCGGTGCGCGTCACTAAGGTCACGATCCGGCCAACTACGCGTCGCTGAGGTCTCGTTCGTCACCGGCGTGTATCAATGCAAACCCTGCGCGTACCTGACAGGCAGCAGGCGATACGCTGCGACGCCGTCGTCATCCGACGGCGTCGCGGCAATCGTCCACACACCTGAAGCAGGGGGACCCTTTATGGCCATTCGCAAGTCCACGATGCAGGAGCAGGTGGCTCAGGCCATCGCGGAGATCAACCCGAGCGACCGTCCGATCGCCACGATCCACACGGTCACCGGACCGAGCCCGTGGCTGATCAACTCGCTCGGCCTGATCGCCCAGGCATTCGTGAAGTACTACTTCGTCACGGTCACCGAGCAGGCCGTGGTCTTCCACAAGGCGGGCCGCATGAGCTCCCGCCCGAAGGAGCTCGTCGCCGCGATACCGCGCGCCGAGGCCGCGGGCCTGGTGTCCGAGGTCAAGCGGAACGCCCTGTGGAGCTCGCTGAAGTTCCAGCTCCCCGGTGAGCCCAAGCCGACCCGGCTGAACGTGGCCCGTTACTGGCGCACCGAGCTCGACCAGTGGGTGCCCGCCGTGACCGGAGCCCCGGCCGCCGTCTGAGCCCGAGGCGTCCAGCCCGAGGCATCTGAGCCCGAGGCGTCAGACCCCGAGGTGTCAGACCTTCGAGGATCAGACCCCGAGGCAGCAGACTCCGTACCGTCACCAAAGGCCCCGGCCCCCGCAGCGACGATTCGCCGCGGGGGCCGGGGCCTTCGGTGTGTGCCGTCCCGTCGGTGCCCGCCCGGTACCTACTTGGTGGCGGTCACCTTCTGGTCGTTCTTCAGCTCGTCGAAGAGCGTCTTCGCCTTCGTCATGTCCCACTTCACGGCGTCGCCGTCATTGGGCGTCATGTAGTTGGCGTTGCCGATCGGGACCGTGACGGAGTTGCCGTCGCCGCCCGTGACGCCCTTCATGGCCCAGAACATCGAGGCCAGGTTCATCAGGCTCATCTTCTTGTCGACGATGAGCGTGTCGAGCCCGGAGCCGATCACCGGGTAGAGCTTGAACGGGTTGAGGATCGTCGTCGGCGAGGCCGCCTGGTGGGCCAGCGTCGACAGGAACTTCTGCTGGTTGCGCATCCGGCCGAGGTCCTGGTCGGCCTCCTGGTGCCGCTGCCGGACGAAGGCCAGCGACTGCTTGCCGTTGAGCTTCTGGCAGCCCGCCGCGAAGTCGGCGCCCGATGCCTTGTCCTTCAGCGGCTTGTCCAGGCACATGTTGACGCCGCCGAGCGCGTTCACCAGGTTCACGAACCCGGAGAAGCCGATCTCCGCGTAGTGGTCGATGTGCAGGCCGGTGTTGTACTCGATGGTGCGGGTCAGCAGCTCGGGGCCGCCGTCGGAGTACGCGCGGTTCAGCTTGTGCGTGGAGGCCGCGTACCGCTTGCCCGACTTCTGGCCGGTGAAGGCCGGGATCGTGACGTACGAGTCGCGCGGCAGGCTCATCATGGTGGTCCCGTTGCCGCCGGTGTGCAGGATCATCATGGAGTCGGTGCGCTGGCCGTCCGCGGCGCCGGTGTGCAGGTCCTTCTCGTCCTGCTTGGTCAGCCCCTCACGGCTGTCCGAACCGACGATCAGATAGTTGGTGCCCTTGCCCGTCGGCGGGCGGTCCTCGACCTTGCTCAGGTCGACCTCGCGGCGCACCTTGGAGTCGGCCCAGAAGTACGTGGAGACGGACACCACCAGCAGCGCCACGACCAGACCGAGCGCCGTGATGCCGATCTTCTTGCGGGTGCTCCAGCGGGGCCTGCGGGGGCCGGTGGCGGTCCCGCCGGGCGGGGGCGGGCCGAAGCCGCCTCCGCCCTGGCCGCCTCGGCCGGGGCCCGCGGGTCCCGCGGGGCCGGGACGTCGGACGGGCTGCGGCGGTACCCCGCCCGCCGCGGCGGCGGCCCGGCGCGGCGACAGTTCAGGGGGCAGCGGCGGCTCGGCGCCGCGGCGCTGCTCGGTGTCATCGCTCCAACCGTTCATGGTGGAAAGTGTGCCCGGCCTCGGGCGACGACCGGGAATCCACGGCGGTTCTGTAGCAGACCCGATGCATTCGGCCACCGGCCGCGACCGTTTCGCAACGGACATAAGGTTGCTGTCATGATCGATCGCCCCACCCCCGAGAGCCCGGCAGTCCCCGAGAGCCCAGCCGCCCCCGAAACCCCGGCCATGCCTGAGGCCCTGGCGGCGCCTGAGGCCCTGGGGGCACCTGAGGCCCTGGCCACGTCCGACGTCCCCGCTCCCGACGGCGCGGCGCTCCCGGGCAAGCCGACCTCGGCGTCCCGCATCACGCTCTCGCACATCATGAGCGCGCACGACACCAATCTGCTGGGCACCGTCCACGGCGGCGTCGTCATGAAGCTGGTGGACGACGCGGCGGGCGCCGTCGCGGGACGGCACTCGGGCGGCCCCGCCGTCACTGGCGCGATGGACGAGATGATCTTCCTCGAACCGGTCAGGGTCGGTGACCTCCTCGCCGTGAAGGCCCAGGTCAACTGGACCGGCCGCACCTCCATGGAGGTCGGCGTCCGCGTCATGGCCGAGCGCTGGAACGAGTCGGGCGTCGCCAAGCAGGTCGCCAGCGCCTACCTCGTCTTCGTCGCGGTCGACGTCGAGGGCAAGCCCCGGCACGTACCGCCCGTCCTGCCCGAGACCGACCGCGACCGCCGCCGCTGGCAGGAGGCCCAGATCCGCCGCACCCACCGCCTGGCCCGCCGCCGCGCGATCGTGGAGCTGCGCCGCCGCCGCGCGGCCGAGGGCCTGGACGACCAGGGCGTGTCCTGAACGGTTCGGAAAGACGGCCGGGGGCCCCGGGGACGCACCCCGAGACCCCCGGCCGTCCGGCCCTCAGGCCGTTGAGCAGCCGATCCGGTCAGCAGCGGATCAGTTGAGCAGCCGGTCAGTTGAGCAACCGGTCCGATCAGCACCCCATCCGATCAGCGTCAGGTCCGGTCAGCGCCTCATCCGGTCAGCGCCCGGTCCGATCGGCACCTCCTCCGGTCAGCACCCGACCTCGTCACCCGTCAGCGCGGAGTCCATCGTCCCCGACGCCCCGCCGTCGTCCGCCGTCACCGGCGTGACCGCCTTGTAGTCGGAGCCGAGGACCACCTTCATCGTCTTGCCCTGGCCGGGCACGGCCACCAGCTCGGAGCCGGGCAGCGCGGTGGCGAGGGACTGCGCGGAGCGGTCCCAACGGGGGTCGTAGCGGATCACGGTCCGCGCGCTGGGGTGCTCGGACGTCCCGGGGGTGCCGACGGTCGCGAAACCGGTGGCGGCCAGCGCCTTCTGCGCGGCGGCGGCCAGCCCGCTGGTGTCGGTGCCGTTCTGGACCGAGACCCTGATGGTCGCGGGGTCCACGTCCACCTTGACGCCCTTGTGCTTCCTGGCCGTCTTGTGGTGCACCGCCAGCGGCCGGTCCGCGCGGATCGCCGCCCACATCTTCCCGGCCTTGGCGGTGTCCCACTTCACGGTGGAGCCGACGCCCGGGACGGAGTAGTCCGTGTCGCTCAGCGGCACGGAGCCGAACTCCGACGAGCTGGCCGTGAGGCCCTTCATGCCCTCCGCGAGCGCGATCAGGTCACCCGCCTTGAGGTTCTGGTCGGCGCGCACCGACCCGAGCACGGTCGAGGCGACCCGGCTCAGCTCCAGCGGGTTGGCCAGCGTCCCGCCGCTGGTGATCTTGTGGATGACCTGGGCCACGAACCGCTGCTGCCGCTGCATCCGCCCCAGATCCGCCGCCGCGTCCAGATGCCGGGCGCGTACGTACTGGAGCGCCTGTCCGCCGTCCAGCTTCGTGGTGCCGACCGGCAGGTCGAGGCCGGTGTAAGAGTCCTTCAGCGGGCGCGTCGTGCAGACCGGGACGCCGCCGATGACGTCGACCGTCTTCATGAAGCTCGTGAAGTCGACCTCCAGGTAG
The DNA here is from genome assembly GCF_044741185.1 of Streptomyces sp. NPDC088197. Taxonomy (NCBI): domain Bacteria; kingdom Bacillati; phylum Actinomycetota; class Actinomycetes; order Kitasatosporales; family Streptomycetaceae; genus Streptomyces; species Streptomyces sp. NPDC088197. The sequence goes on along the minus strand of NZ_JBIUSD010000016.1, from coordinate 30,809 downwards.
TGGTCGATGTGCACACCGGTGATCTGCTCGACGGTACGGACGGTCAGCTTCGGGCCGCCGTCCGCGTACGCCTGGTTGATCTTCGCCGGGTGGGTGTCCGCCTGGACCTCGGCGGCGGGCGCGGCACCCGCCGTACCGGAGGCCGTGCCGGACGGCGTGGCCGGGGGCGTGGCGGACGGCGTGCCGGGCGGTGACGCGCTCGCCGGAGGGGACCCGGAGGACGACGCGTCCGCCGACGGCTGGTCCGGCAGACGTACGTACGTATCGCGCGGGATGCTCACGATGCTCGCGTGCGAACGGTCCTCCGACAGGTGCACCAGCATGATCGTGTCGGTGCAGTGACAGGGCGCGCCGCCCAGGTGGTACGCCTTCCTCGTCGCCGGGTCCAGGCCGTCGCGGCCGTCCGTGCCGACCAGCAGGAAGTTGGTGCCCTTGGACCCGTCGGGACGCCCCTCCATCCCGCCGAAGGCGTCCACCCGGTCGATCGCGCCGCTGACCCCGTTCAGCACGGCGTGGCCCACCCCGCTCGCGGTGATGATCAGCAGGGCCAGGCCGCCGATGATCCGGGTGCTCCAGCGGATCGGCGGACGTCGGCGCGCGGGGGGCACTCGGGTGGGCGGCACACGGGTGGGCGGCACAGGGAATCCCTCCGTGCGGTGACAGGGGCGTGCGGACCCGTTCAGGCTAGGGACAAATAGGACAGTAGGTCTTGACCCCACGCGCTGGGGTCCCCCATTAGCGGTAACGTTTGCCGCGATGAACGCCGCCGCTCCTGACCCCGCCACCCGTGCCGCCGCGCCGCAGAACCCCGCGCCCCCGGCAGTCTCCGTGATCATGCCGGTGCTCAACGAGGAGCGCCATCTGCGCGACTCGGTGCGGCACATCCTGGAGCAGGACTATCCGGGCGAGCTGGAGGTCGTCATCGCGCTGGGCCCGTCCACGGACGGTACGGACGCGATCGCCGCCGAGCTGACCGCCGCCGACCCGCGGGTCCACACGGTGCCCAACCCCACCGGCCGCACCCCCGCCGCGCTCAACGCGGCGATCAAGGCGTCCCGGCACCCGGTCGTCGTACGCGTCGACGGGCACGGCATGCTCTCGCCCGACTACATCGCCACCGCCGTCCGCCTCCTCGACGAGACGGGCGCGGCGAACGTCGGCGGCATCATGCACGCCGAGGGCGAGAACGACTGGGAGCGCGCGGTCGCCGCCGCCATGACGTCGAAGATCGGCGTCGGCAACGCGGCCTTCCACACCGGAGGCGCCGCCGCCCCCGCCGACACTGTCTACCTCGGCGTCTTCCGCCGCGAGGTGCTGGAGCGGCAGGACGGCTACAACGTGGAGTTCATCCGCGCCCAGGACTGGGAGCTGAACTACCGCATCCGCGAGGCCGGCCACCTCATCTGGTTCTCGCCCGAACTGCGCGTCTCCTACCGGCCGCGCCCCACTGTGCGCGCGCTCGCCAAGCAGTACAAGGACTACGGCCGCTGGCGCCGCGTCGTCACCCGCTACCACCGCGGCTCGGTCAACCTGCGCTACCTGGCCGCCCCCGTCGCCCTGTTCGCCAACGCGGCGGGCATCGTCGTCGGCGCGGCCGTCACCCCGTGGGCGCTGCTGGTGCCCGCCGCGTACGTGGCCGCCATCACCGTCGGCTCGCTCCCGGCGGGCCGCGGCCTGTCCTTCGGCGCCCGGCTGCGTATCCCGCTCGCCCTGGCCACCATGCACATGTGCTGGGGCTACGGCTTCCTCACCAGCCCGCGCTCGCTGGCCCGCCGGGTGATCGCCAGCCGCCGCCCCGCGGTGCGCGACGGGGAGCCGCGCCAGCCGGGACAGCACGACGGACACCAGGGCCAGCAGGACGGGCAGGGCCAGCAGGACGGCCAGCAGACGGAGACGGCCCGCGCGGAGGCGTGAGCCGCTCCCCGCGCGGGCCGGTCGTACCGCCTGCCGGTCCCGCCCTCTCCCACCCGCGTCCTACCAGCGGTAGATCGGCAGCACCTCCATGCAGCCGGTCGTGTCCGCGCCGTTCACCGCCTCCGCCGTCGTCGGCACGGAACCGCTCTTCGGCAGCGTCTTGCTGAAGTCCGTACCGGTCTTCCAGTCCGCGCCGATGGTCAAGGTGATGGTGTCGACGTCCGCGGACGCCTTCACATTGCCCGCCGGGATCTTCAGCGCCTTGCCCACCGCCGTGGCGTCGGCCTTGCCCTGGTCACCGCTGCTCGTCGGATACGTCAGGGAGGTGCCGGGGCTCGGCTTGGTCTGCTGGCTCGCCTCCGCCTTGGTGAAGCCCGCGGTCTTGAGCGTGGTGGCGATACCGCCCGCGCGGTTCGGCGTGGCCACGCCGTCCGAGGTGCCCGCGGTGCCGTTGACCACGGAGACCGCGATGGTGTCGGAGGCCGCGGCGGCCGGGCCCTGCGGCGCGGTCGTGGCCGGTGTCGTGGCGGGCGCCCCGCTCGCCGGGGTCTTCGCCTTGCCGTTGCCGTCCATCGCCACGTCGTTGCGCAGCAGCGACCAGACCTGGGGCGCGTCCGCCGACGGGATGTAGTGCGCCAGCGGGGCCTTCGGGTCCGCGTCGTGCGGCATCGTCAGCATCGTGATGCGGTCCGACGGCACGGTCTTGAGCTGCATGCCCAGGTCGTACAGCTTCTTCGGGGTGCCGATCTCCTTGGAGACCTCGAACGCCTCCATCGCGGTGGTCGCGATCTTGTTGAGCTTGCCCGGGTCGGTGAAGAGGTTCTGGCTGCGCAACTGCCGGATCAGCGCGCTCATGTACATGTGCTGCGCCTTGGCCCGCGCGGCGTCGCTGCCCCAGGCGTGCCGGGTCCGCAGCCACTTCAGCGCGGTCTCGCCGTAGATCTTCTGCTTGCCCGCCTTGAGGTGCAGGTGCGAGCCGCCGGGCTGGGCCGGGGTCGAGTGGTCGTCCACATTCTGCTTCACGCAGACCTCGACGCCGCCGACGACGTCGGCCATCTTCACCACACCGGAGAAGTCGATGGTCAGCCAGTGGTCGATGTAGACGCCGGTCAGATTCTGCACGGTGGCCAGAGTGCAGCCCGCGCCGCCGCGGCCGAGCGACGCGTTGATGATGTCGTTGACCGGCGCGAACTTCTCGTGCGTCTTGGGGTCGGTGCACGCCGGGATGTTGACGCGGGTGTCGCGCGGGATGCTGACCACGGACATGTTGCTGCGGTCCGCGGACAGGTGCGCGATCATGATCACGTCGGCGCGGGCGGCGTCGCCCACGGTGTTCTTGGCGCCGCCGAGCTTCAAATCCTCGGGGTCGTTGCGGCTGTCGGAGCCCAGGATGAGGATGTTCATCGCCGTCTTGCCGGCGGCGTTGGCCTTCGTCTTCGCCACGGTCGAGCTGCCGCTGACGCGCTCGCCCTTGCGGATCTTGCCCGCCAGGTACTCGTAGTAGCCGTAGGCCGCGCCCGCCGAGCCGAGCACCGCGACCGCCGCGCCGATGGACACCCACTTCAGGACCCTGCGCTTACGGCTCTTCGTGCGCCGCCGTGAGCCGCCGCGCCGGTGACCGCCACCGCCCGCCGCGCCGCGCTGGCCCGGTATTCGCTCGGGTGGCTCCTGCCCGCCGTCGGAAGAGGCGGGGTCGGCGTCCGGTCCCGCGCCGGAGCCCGCGCCGTCGTCGCCGCCGGAGTCCGTACCTGATGGCGCGCCGGGCGCGTAGGCGCGGGCGTCGTCCCGGTACAGGCTCTCGTCCCATCCCCGGTGGTCCGGGTTGGGTGCCGTACCGAAGCCGTTCCCTCCCACTGTCCCGTCGCGCATCCCGAACCTCCCTGTGGCGCGCATCGTCATCACGGTGACCGGCCGCGCGCCTTCGCGCGGGGTGTACGGACGGTGCACGCCGACGCGCCGCCCTACCCGGGTCATACTGGGTCGCCCCACTGTCAGACGGCTGTGAGCGGCGAGGAGTTGCACCCGGAGATCGTCAATTAGCGGACGCCGGGACTCCGGCGCCCGCCCGGATCACGTCAGAGGGTGACGGAGGTCACGGCGGTCACCGCATTCGCCGTATTGACCGCATTCACCGCGTTTACGGTATTCACCGCGTTCATCGCGTGTGCGACATCCGTGACCTCACTTCACGCACGCCGTGTCGGCGGCCTCGGTCTTCGGGAGGTCCGAGGGAGCCGCGGTGGGCGGGCCGATCGGGGTGCCGGGCGCCGTGAAGTCCTTGCCGAGGGTCAGCTTCATGTACGCGAGCGGCGCCGCGTCCGTCGTGCCCTGCTTCAGCGCGGAGGCGGGCAGCCCCATCATCGCGGCCAGCGAACGCGCCTGGTCGGCCTGGTTCGGCGCGTACTCCAGGACGGTCCTGGCGGTGGCGGGCGCGTTGCCGCCGTTCGCCGAGCGGTTGACGCCCTGGGTGTTCTGGAGCCAGTTGACGGTGCTCTGCGCCGCGCCGAAGGTCCCGCTGCCGTTGAGCACATTGACGCGGGTGTCGTGCGGGGTCGCCTTCGGCCCGTTCAGCCGGGGGTCGGGCGTGGCGGACGGCTTCTTCACCGCGGTCAGCGACACGTCGTTCTTGATCAGCGCGAAGAGCTGCGGGGCCTTGACCGGGTCGACGACGACGGTGGCGTGCACCTTCTCGTTCGGGTTGTCGAGCACCGGCAGGGTGGTGAAGCTGATGTGCTTCTCGTCCACCTCGCTGAGGTCCTTGGCCAGGCTGGTGAGCTTGCTCACGCTGCCGATCGCGCTGTCCACGGTGAGCGCCTTGGTGGCCGCGTCCGCCAGCGTGAACAGCTTCTTCGGGTTGGTCAGCGTGCCGCTCGACTTGATCTTCCGGATCATCGCGCTCAGGAAGTTCTGCTGGAGCTTGATCCGGTCCAGGTCGCTCTGGTTCTTGAGCGCGTGCCGGGTCCTTACGAACTCCAGCGCCGTCTCGCCCTGGATGTTGTGCGGTCCCGCGCTCAGGTTCAGATGGGACTTCGGGTCGACCAGCGGCCGGGCGAGGCAGACGTCGACACCGCCGACGGCCGTCGACAGGGCCTTCACCGCCTCGAAGTTGACCATCATGAAGTGGTCGATCGGCAGCCCCGTCATCGCCGTCACCGCGCGCATGGTGCAGCCGGGGTCGCGGCCGTCCACGCCCAGGCTCTCGTTGAACTTGGGCGTGGTGAGCTGCGCGGGCGTGCCCGGAACCGTCTTGGTGCTGCCGTCCTTCTGCTTCGTCGGGCAGTCGGGGATGGAGGTGACGATGTCGCGGGGGATGCTCATCGCGGTCGCGTTGCTGCGGTCGGCAGACACATGGAAGAGGATCGTGGTGTCCGCGTGGCCGACGCTGCCCGCGTCGCCGTACTTCTTGCCGAGGCCGACCCGGCTGTCCGTGCCGATCACCAGGACGTTCATCGGACCGGTGTGCGTGACGTCCTTGCTGCCCGCGTTGCCGACGTCCACCGTCGTGATGTTGTTGTTGAAGTGCTGGTAGACGAGGTAGCCGCCGACGCCGACCGCCACCAGCACGAAGCTCACCGTGCCCGCGGTCCACAACAGGACCTTCTTCTTACGGGACTTCTTGGTCCTCGCCTTGCGACGGCTGGTCGGCGTGGACACGTCGGCCGAGCCGCCCCCCAGTCGCGCCGAGCCGGTGGTGGAGGTCGTGGCACCGGTCCTGGCCGCGAGGCGGGCCGCGCGCCGGCCGCCGGGGGGCGGGGCGGGGCTGTCCGTCGGGCCGGTCCCGGCCCCGGTCGCGTCGTCGTCCCCTGCGGTAGGAGCTGAGTCGCGCCCTTGGCCGCGCCCGGCGTCCCGCGGTGCGGGGGAGGCGTCGCGATGACCGCTCTGCCCCGGCACGGTGGGCCTCGGCGCCGCGTCCGGCTCCAGCCGCAACTGGTACGTACCGGTCGCCGGGTCCAGGACCCACTGGTCCGCCGGGTCGATGTTCCTACGGCCTTGCGTGTCCACGGTCGCTCGGGTCCTCCATCCGGGATCGGCCGGATCGCTCACACTAGCCCCACAGTTCAGCGCCGATGCGCGCCCGTGACAAATCGAGCGCCCCTACAACCGGACAAAGCTGCCGATCCCGCCTGCCGACCAGGTGGACTCTTTAGCGGGATTTCACCCGCTCTTGCCACAGATGTCGCGGTCCGCGGTCGTCCCGCGGTACGTGGGGCCCGTGGGGGTGGTCGTGGGCGTGGCCGTAGAGGTCGAGCCCGCGGACGGGGTGCCGGGCGTACGCGTACCGCCCGCGCTGTCACCGCCGCCGTCTCCGCTGTCCGGTGCCTTGTCCGACACGTTCACCGGCCGGTCGTCGCGCAGCGTCTTGAAGAGGGTGTCGGCGGCGGGCTGGACGAGCTGGTCGCGGTTGATGTCGTTGACGTACTGCTCGCGCGGCACGGTCAGGAAGTGCACGTTCCCGGTCGGTATCTGCTGGAGGCTGTGCGCGAGGGTGTACAGCTCGCTCAGCGAGTCCAGGCCGGGGTCGGCGGTCAGCGACGAGGTGGCGGCCGACAGCAGCGGGTAGAGCTTGGTCGGGTTCAGCAGCACGCCGTTGCTGCTCACCTTCTTCAACAGCGAGGCGAGGAACGCCTGTTGGCGGTCCATCCGCATGGTGTCGCTGCCGTCGCCGATGCCGTGCCGGGCGCGTACGTATCCCAGCGCCTGCTCGCCGTTGAGCGTCTGCCGTCCCGCGGGCAGGTCGAGGTGCGCGTACGTGTCGTGCACCGGCTCGGCCAGGCACACATCGACACCGTTCACCGCCCCGACCATCTTCTTGAAGCCGTTGAAGTCCACGATCAGGTGATGGTCGACGCGGATGCCGGTCATCTTCTCGACCGTACGGATGGTGCAGGCCGCGCCGCCCGACTCGAACGCCCAGTTGAACTGCTCGAACCGCTCGTGGTCCTCCTTGCCGCTCGGCAGGGTGCAACGCGGCACGTGCGTCATCAGGTCACGCGGGAGGCTGACGGCGGTGGCGCTCTTCCGGTCGGCGGATATGTGCAGCAGGATCGTGGTGTCCGAGCGCTGAGTGCCGCTGTCCTGGCCGTACTTGCTGTTGCCGTTCCCGCGGTTGTCCGAGCCGATCAGCAGGATGTTCTGGGCCTCCGTCGGGCCCTGCGTGGGGCGCTCGGAGGCGTGCACCTTCAGGTCGTTCTCGGTCGCGGTGTCGGTCGTGATGTTGCCGTTGAGCCGCTGGTAGAGGTACCAGCCGGTGCCCGCGCAGGCCAGTACGAGTACGGCGGTGCACAGGGCGACGACCTTCAGCCAGCGCCAGTTCTTGGGGTTGGCGGGCTCCTCCGCCGGGGCGGCGGCGGGGCCTTCGACCGGCGGCGTATCCGTCTCCGTATCGGCAGCCGGCTCCGCGGCCTTTTCCGTATCGGCGCCCGGTTCCGTCCCCGCGTCCGCGTCCGCTTCGGTCTCGGCCTCTGGTTCTGCCTCAGCCTCGGCTTCGGTCTCGGTCTCGGCCTCTGCCTCTGGTTCTGCTTCCGCTTCGGTCGTCGGCTCGGCGGGCTCGTCCGACCGCGCCTTCTGTGTGCCGGACGCGTCGTCGGAGCCGTCGGAGGCGGGGGGAACGGAGTCACCCTGCGGAGGCTCTGCTGGCGTGGTCACGTCGGGGCCCGTCTCTCGGAAGTCGCCGGTTACCGGGGACAGGCTTGCGATTACCCGCCCGGCATTCGTTCAGACAGCCGAATACGGTGGTTGGTTGCCTGGGTACCCGAAATCCACAGACAGCTGTTGACGAGCTGTGACGGAAGTGACGACAGGGGCGTCCGGCGAGGCCGGGGCACGTGACCGCTACAGAGATACGGTGACGCGCTCGGCGTCCTTCCGCTTGGCCAACTGCTCCTCGGGCAGCCGGTCGAGGTGGCGGCAGAGCACCACGGAGGCGTCGGCGGCGAGCGGCGCGAGCAGCCCGGCCGCGAGCCCGTCCCACGTGTCGAAGGACAGCGGCGACAGCAGCCGTCCGCCGCGGCCGAGCCCGAGCGCGGCGGCCGACGCGCGCGCCTTGGCGACGACCTCGGACGCGGTCAGCACACCCCCGCCGTCCGGCAGTACGAGCGCGGGCGCGTCCGGGCCGACCGGCGCGTAGGGCGCGAAACGGTCGCCCTGGCTCGGCACCTCCACCGCGTAGTCGACGAAGCCCGCGGGCGGCTGCGGGAAGCGTCCGCCCAGCGGCCGGAGCGCGAGCGCGACCCGCTCGCCGCCGCAGGCCCGCGCCGCGTCCAGGGTGTCCGGGCCGCTGACCACCAGGTCGGCACCGGCCGGATCGCCGCCGGGCGCCACGACGACGCCCGCCGAGAAACCGGCCAGCACCCACACGGCCGTCTGCCAGTGCGCGGGCAGCAGCAGCGCCAGCCGGTCGCCGGGCTGCGCGCCCAACTCGTCCTGGAGCAGATTCGCGGTCTTCGCCACCCAGTTCCCGAAGGTCGCCACCGACAACTCGACGCGTTCACCCGTCGCGTCGTCGTAGAAGGTGACCAGCGGGCGGCCCGGATCACCGCGCAGCGCGGCGTCGAGCAGCCCGGCGGGAGTCGCGGGGCCCTGGGGCGTGCGGGGCGTGTCGGGCGTGTTGGCGGTCGGCGTCACGCGTGTCAGGCTACCCCCAGCGATCACGACGGCCTGTGCCCGTACGGGTACGGGGGCCGGTTCCCCGTGCGGCCGTCGCGGGTGGCGTCCCCGCCCGACTCGGCTCGTCCGAGTCGGCCCGTCCGACTCGGCTCGTCCGTACGGGTGTCAGTGTGGCGGCGCGGCCGACTGTCCGTCAGTTCGTGAATACTCATCTTTACGGCTTATGTCACTATGCTTGCCATGCGAGCACACCCCGCCTCCGCCGTCAGCGCGGAGCGCCCCGTGGAGAGCCCCGTGGAGAGCCCTGCGGCAACCGAAGCGATCCTCCTGGTCGGGGGCAAGGGCACCCGGCTCAGGCCGCTGACCGTGCACACCCCGAAGCCGATGGTCCCGGCGGCCGGAGTCCCGTTCCTCACCCACCAGCTCGCGCGCGCCAGGGCCGCCGGGGTCGAGCACGTGGTGCTCGCCACCTCCTACCTCGCCGAGGTCTTCGAACCGCACTTCGGCGACGGCTCGGCGCTCGGCCTGCACCTCGAATACGTCACCGAGACCGAGCCGCTGGGCACCGGCGGAGCCATCCGCAACGTCGCCCACCGGCTGCGCTCCGCGCCCGGCGACCCCGTCCTGGTCCTCAACGGCGACATCCTCACCGGCCTCGACTTCCCCGCCCTCGTCGGCACCCACCGCGCCACCGGCGCCGACATCTCGCTGCACCTGACCAAGGTCGCCGACCCGCGCGCCTTCGGCCTCGTCCCCACCGACGCCGACGGCCGCGTCACGGCCTTCCTGGAGAAGCCGCAGACGCCGGAGGAGATCGTCACCGACCAGATCAACGCGGGGTGTTACGTCTTCACCCGCTCGGTCATCGACACCATTCCGGCCGGGCGGCCGGTCTCCGTCGAACGCGAGACCTTCCCCGACCTGCTCGCCGCCGGCGCCCACCTCCAGGGCATGGTCGACTCCACCTACTGGCTCGACCTCGGCACCCCGCAGGCGTTCGTCCGCGGCTCCGCCGACCTCGTGCTCGGCCACGCGCCGTCCCCCGCCGTCGCGGGCCTCGGCGGCGACCACCTCGTCCTGACCGGCGCCCATGTCGCCGCCGACGCCAAGCTCTCCGGCGGCACCTGTGTCTCCACGGGCGCCGTCATCGGGGCCGGCGCCCGCGTCGACGGCAGCACCGTGCTGTCCGGCGCCACCGTCGAGCCCGGCGCCGTCGTTCGCGACTCGCTCGTCGGCATCGGCGCCGTCATCGGCGCCCGCACGGTCCTCGACGGCGCCGTCGTGGGCGACGGCGCGCACATCGGCCCCGACAACGAACTGCGCGACGGCGTCCGGATCTGGTGCGGAGCCCGCATTCCGGCGGGCGCGGTGCGGTTCTCGTCGGACCAGTAGGGCGGGGTGCTCGGCTTTACGGGGGCGGGGCGGCGGGTGCGTCGGAGGGGGCGGATACGCTCGCCGGGTGCCTTTCCCGCGACCCCGACCCGCCTCCACCACCGCCACCGCCGCTTGCGCGGCGTCGGTGTCATCGGCGGCTCCCGCGGCTCCGCGTACCCGGTCCTGGTCGCCTTCCGGGCCGCTCGACATCCGGCTCACCCTCAACCCGCTCTGCCGCGGTTACGGCGACCCCGCCTTCCGGATCGACCCGGACGGCACCGTCTGGCGGGCCAGCCGCACGCCCGACGGCGCGGGCACCCTCCGCCTGACCGGAAGTCCCGCCACGATCGAGGCCCACGCGTGGGGACCCGGCGGCCAGTGGCTGCTCGACGCGCTGCCCGCGCTGCTCGGCGCCGACGACGATCCGGCCGCGTTCACGCCCCGGCACCGGCTCGTGCACGCCGCGCACCGGCGCCACCCCGGTCTGCGGCTGACCCGTACCGGGCTCGTCCTCGAATCGCTGATCCCCTCCATCCTGGAACAGAAGGTCACCACCACCGAGGCGTACTGGGCCTGGCGGCTTCTGCTCCACCGCCACGGGGAGGCCGCGCCGGGGCCGGCGGGCGCCGAGCGCATGCGCGTCATGCCCGACGCGCGGGGGTGGGCCCTGGTCCCGTCCTGGGACTGGCACCGGGCGGGGGTCGACAACAAGCGCGCCTCCACCGTCCTGCGGGCCGTCCGGGCCGCCTCCTCGCTCGAAGGGCTCACCGCCCTTCCACCCGGCGAGGCGGCCACGCGGCTCCAGACGGTGCCCGGGATCGGGCCCTGGACGGCTGCCGAGACGCTTCAGCGCAGTCATGGGGCCGCCGATGCCGTGACGGTCGGGGACCTGCACCTGCCGCATCGGGTCGGGTACGCCCTCACGGGGGAGCGCCGCTCTTCCGATGAGGTCATGCTCGGTCTTCTCGCCCCCTACGCGGGGCAGCGGCACCGTGCCGCCCGCCTCATCCTCCTCAACTCTCCCGCCCCGCCCCGCCGCGCCCCCCGCCTGGCCCCCAACCCTCCTGGCCGCTAGCCCTCTTGCCCTTTGTCTTTTCCCGCCCGCCCACCCGTGCGGGTGTTTTGTCGTCTGCGGGTGCCGCTTGTGCCTGGTCGGTGCCGGTCCGGGGCACCTCCTCGAAATGCGGCTACCTGGTCTCCTGTATCCGGTGCCCTTCTTGTCACCGCATTTCTGCGGGGGCACCCCGGCCCGTCCCCTCCCGGTCCGTCGGCGTCCGCCCGCCGGTGGGGGTTGCCGGGGAGGGTAAGGGGTCTTTCCGGCGTGCCGCCCTGCGCCGGTGCCCCCTCCCGGTGAGTCGGAATGCTCGGGCCCTTCCTCCAAGAGCCCCACAAAACCCCTGCGGCGAGCCCCACACCCGCCCTGAGGACCAGGTGACCGCTTAACCCCCCAGCCCCCCCACCCCCTCCGGCGGCCGTCAGGTTGCGGGCCCGAGCCGAACCGTCAAACCCCGCAAGACCCGGGCCCCGCCCCCTTCACCCGAACGAGGAGCCGGGCGGTGCATGGCCCACCCCCCGGCCCCCCTGTCCAGCCCACCCGCCCGGACGGCCGCTGGCGGAGACGCCCGGGCCCCAACCCGAATCCTTTCGTCCCCGGCTGGACGTCGGGCGTGCAGGGGCCGGGGCTCCCACCCCCCTCCCAGCACCCCCACCGGCGGCCGGACGCCGACGTACCGGAGCCCCCCCGCCAGCACCCTCACCGGACCGTCGGACGCCGACGTACCGGAGCCCACCCACGCCCGCCCCGGCACCACGGCGGACCGTCGGCCGTCCCCGCACCTCGGCCCACCCCCCTCTCCCGGCCACCCCCACCGGCGGGTGGACGCCGACGTATCGGGAGGGGACGGGCCGGGGTGCCCCCGCAGAAATGCGGTGACAAGAAGGGTGCCGAATGAGCAAGGCCAGGTAGCCGCATTTCGAGGAGGTGCCCCGGACCGGCACCGACCCAGGCACAAGCGGCACCCGCAGACGACAACACACCCGCACGGGTGGGCGGGCGGGCAAAGACACCCCCCCGGAGGGGGCTCAGCGAACGGCGATGAAGGCGGCGGAATCGCGAGCCGGCCGAACGGCCGGCGCGGCGGCCGGCCGCCCAATGGCCACGGCCCCCATGGGATCCCAATCGGCGGGAAGCCGAAGGACGTCGCGGACGACGTCACGGCAGAACATCGTCGAGGAAACCCACGCGGAGCCAAGCCCCTCCCCGGCAAGCGCCACAAGAAAGTTCTCGACGGCCGCCCCCACCGCCACCACGAACATCTCCCGCTCCGCGGCCCCCCGCCGCGCATCCGGATAGGCGTGAGCCCCGTCGGCGACAAGGCACGGCACGACGAGATAAGGAGCGCGCCGCAGCACGTCCCCCCGCCGAAGCCGCCGTGCCACGGACTCCTCGGAGAAACCGTCGCGCCGCAGGTCCGCCGCCCAGGCGTCCCGCATGGCGTCGAGCAACCGCTCCCGTGTCTCGGCCGACTCCAGGAGAACGAACCGCCACGGAGTGGTGTGGTGGGGGGCGGGCGCGGTGACGGCGAGCGCGACGGCACGTCGAACGGCGGCGGGGTCGACCGCGTCGTCGGTGAACTCCCGTACCGTCCGCCGCAGCGAGACGGCCTCGCGTACGGCCTCGGAGGTGCCGAGCCGGAACATGTCGTTGGCGGCGGCCCGCACAAGAGGCCGCGCGCCGGAATCGTCGCCGTCGGCGAGAGCGCCCTCGGCGGCGACGACCTCGCCGAGCCCCCGTACGACGGCCACCGGCAACCCCCCGACCTTCCCCTTGACCAGGTCCCCGGCGGCGGCCAACTCGTCCCCGGTGGCGGTCACCGTCACGGACATGAGGTTGCCGTGGCTGTCGAGACCGCCGCGGAGGTCGTCCAGGACGCGGACCCCGGCGGCGCCGATGGCGACGTCGGTGAGACCTTCGCGCCAGGGCCGCCCGAAGGTGTCGGTGACGATGACGCCGACGCGTACGCCGAGGATCTCGCGGAGGCCGTCCCGGACGCGCCGGGCGGAGGCGTCGGGGTCCTCGGGGAGCAGAAGGATGGTTCCCGCCGCGGTGTTGGAGGCGTCGACGCCCGCCGCGGCCATGACGAAGCCGTGCCGGGTCTCGACGATGCGGGTGGGTCCGCGGCGGGCGACGAGGCGTACGGCCTCGGCGTCGATGGCGGCCTCGCGGTCGTCGGCGTTGACGATCCGGCCCTCGGCCTTGCTGACGATCTTGGAGGTGACCAGCAGGACATCGCCGTCGGCGAGTTCGGTCCCGGTGGCGGCGATGAGCTTGGCGATGTCGGCGCCCGGCTGCACCTCGCCGATGCCGGGGACGGCGAACACCTCGTAGCGGGGCGCGTTCATGCCCGTACCTCCTCGGCGAGCGTCAGCGCCTCCCTGGCCATCTGGGCCGTGGCCTCGGGGCCGTCCATGAGCAGCGGGATGGCCCGGCAGCGGATTCCGGCGGCCTCGACCTCGGGGACGGCGGCGGCGTCCACGGTGTCGACCAGCCAGCCGTCGAGCAGCCCGGAGCCGTAGTGCGCGGCGACGGCCGCGGCCGTCGACTCGACCCCGACGGCGGCCAGCACCTTGTCGGCCATGCCGCGCACGGGGGCGTCGCCGATGAGGGGGGAGAGGCCGACGACCGGCACCCCGGCCTCGGCGATGGCCTCGCGGATGCCGGGCACGGCGAGGATGGTGCCGATGCTGACGACGGGGTTGGACGGCGGGAAGACGATGACGTCCGCCTCGCCGATCGCCTCCAGGACGCCGGGCGCGGGCTTGGCGCCCTCCGCGCCGACCGGCACGACGGCGTGCGCGGGGACGGAGGCGCGCAGCCGTACCCAGTACTCCTGGAAGTGAACGGCCTTGCGCTCGCCGTCGATCTCGACCAGCACGTGGGTCTCGATCCGGTCGTCGGACATCGGGATGAGCCGCACGCCGGGCTTCCAGCGGGCGCACAGCGCTTCGGTGACGGCGCTGAGCGGGTAGCCCGCGCCGATCATCTGTGTGCGCACGATGTGGGTGGCGAAGTCCCGGTCGCCGAGACCGAACCACTCGGGGCCCACGCCGTACGCGGCGAGTTCCTCCTTGACCGCGAAGGTCTCCTCGGCCCGCCCCCAGCCCTGCTCCTCGTGGATGCCGCCGCCGAGGGTGTACATCACGGTGTCGAGGTCGGGGCAGACCTTCAAACCGAACAGATGGATGTCGTCTCCGGTGTTGCCGATGACGGTGATCTCCGCCTCCGGCGCCGCTGCCTTCAGGCCGCGCAGAAAGCGCGCCCCTCCAATACCTCCGGCCAGAACCACGATTCGCATGGTTCCCAGTCTGTCAGCCCGCCGCGGCGGCCCGTGAGGTATCGGCCCGCGGGACGGCGGACGTGCAGGCGTACGGGGTCATCTTGGTGAGGCCGGGGAAGTAGACGTGCAGGCTCACCGCGGGTTCCAGCGCGTCGTTGACGACCTCGTGGACGTAACCGGGCGCGAAGGCACGCTGCGCGCCCGCCGACAGCACCCGGTTGACCTCGCGGCCGACGCCGCCCGAGGCCCCCGTGCTCGCATCCGGCAGCGCCCGCTCGCGCAGTGCGCCTTGGAGCACGGTGAGCACACCGGACGACAGGCCGTGGTCGTGCAGCCCGCTGCTCTGACCGGGCAGCCAGCTCAGCAGCCACACCTCGTAGCCGGGTCCGCGGCGCAGCCGCGCGTACCAGCGGGTGGTGGCGTCGTAGCGCACCTGGGGGGCCCATCGCTCGCGGTCGGCGGCGATGGAGCGGGCGAGCCCGGCGAACTCCGCAACGGTGCGTGGGTGTTGCGGCACCGGGGGGAGCAGGTGGGGAAGGGCGAGCGGGTCACCGGCGATCGAGACATCGCTGTACATGAAGGTGTGTTCCTCGTGATGCGCGAGTGGCTAGGCGGTGCCAGGTCCGTGACAGGTCCTGGGCAGGGGGCTCAGCGGCAACAACAGGAACGACAACAGCTCTGGGCGAGCGCGACGCAGCGGGACTCGCGACGGCGAGTCCGGGTAGGCGCGTGGTGCTCAGCAGGCATGCCGTCAAGGAGACCGGTCCCGCCCGTACCTTGTCAACCGGATGTCCGGAATGTCGCGAATCTTTCACCTGATCCGGCTGGAACGGTTGGTGAAAGGTTTGTGCGCAGAAGTGTGCGGATATGTGGTGCCCAACCGCATGAAGAGCACGTTGTGCTGTTGTGCTTCTGTGATCGGAATGTGATCCACAACGCTTCACCCGAATGGCGGAACGTGGCGCGTCGCCAAGGCGTCTGACGAGGTGTGAACGGTGGATCGGCGGGACCATGGTTGACGGATACCGGATTTTAGGCCGATATCAACACTTTCTGTCACCTCTTGGTTCAGCGGAGTGAATAACGGGCCCAATAGCAGATCTCGGCTTGACTGGCCCGGATCGGCACACTTGTAATTTCACTCGTGTCGTTAGGCCGCTCATGGTGACGGCAACATCACGGGGAAGCACGACAGACGAGGGGCGCGCATGACCGAGCAGTTCCAGTTGCTGCTGGCCGAAGAGGCCGACGAGGAACTCGGCTGGCAGGAGCGCGCGCTGTGTGCGCAGACCGACCCCGAGTCGTTCTTCCCGGAAAAGGGCGGTTCCACGCGTGAGGCGAAGAAAGTCTGCCTCGCCTGTGAAGTCCGTTCCGACTGCCTGGAGTACGCCCTGGCCAACGACGAACGCTTCGGCATCTGGGGCGGCCTGTCCGAGCGGGAGCGCCGCCGCCTGAAGAAGGGCGTCGTCTGAACCACGCGACCGGGCCGACGACCGGTCCGAGGACCGGGTCCGCGGCAGGGCGCCGACCGAGCCCTGACCGCGCCCCCGACCCCTCGCGCGGCACCGCGCACCGGCCCGATCACAGCTCCCGCACACCCCGCTTCCAGCCCGCGTACAGCCCGCTTTCCGCGCCCACCGGCACGGGAGGCGGGCTGCCGTTGTTCTCACACTCGGACGGAGCCCCCGGTGTAAGCCGTTAGTGTGGGGGCCCGTCCGAGACGTTCCCCGCCGCCGGCGGCCGATGCGTCAACCGCAGTCCAGCGAACCGGGGCCCGAACCTCGATGTCCGTGAACAGCCCAGCACCGGCCTTCTTCCCGGCCGGCATCCCTGAGTTCCCGCGCCACGTCGTCACCGCCGTGCTCGTCGCGCACGACGGCGCGCGCTGGCTGCCCAAAGCCCTCGCCGGCCTGCTCTCCCAGGACCGCCCTGTCCAGGACGTGATCGCCGCCGACACCGGCAGCGCGGACGACTCCGCGCGGCTGCTCGCCGACTCCCTCGGCGACCAGCGCGTCCTGCACCTGGCCCGCCGCACCGGCTTCGGCGCCGCCGTCGAGGAGGCCGCCAGGGTCGCCGCGCCGCTCAGCGCCGAGCAGTTGCCGTACCTGGGACGCCGCAGCGGCTGGGACCCGGTCAGCCGCAGTTGGAACGACGACGCGTACGACGAGCCCGAGCAGCCGCACGGCGACCCCGTCCAGTGGCTGTGGCTGCTGCACGACGACTGCGAGCCCGACCCCGGAGCGCTCGCCGCCCTGCTGCGCACCGCGGACGCCTCGCCGTCCGCCTCGATCATCGGCCCCAAGCTGCGGAGCTGGTTCGACCGCAGGCAGCTCCTCGAAGTCGGCGTCAGCATCGCCCGCAGCGGTCGCCGTTGGACCGCGCTCGAACGCCGCGAGCAGGACCAGGGCCAGCACGACCAGACCCGCCCGGTGCTCGCCGTGTCGTCCGCGGGCATGCTGGTGCGCCGCGACGTGTGGGAGGAGCTGGGCGGATTCGACCGCAGGCTGCCCCTGATGCGCGACGACGTCGACTTCTGCTGGCGCGCCCAAGCGGCGGGCCACACCGTGCTGGTCGCCCCCGACGCCGTCATGTGGCACGCCGAGGCCGCCTCCCGCGAGCGCCGTCCGGTCGACTGCGCGGGCCGCTCCTCGGTCAACCCGCACCGCGTCGACAAGGCCGGCGCCGTCTACACCCTGCTGGCCAACACCCGCGGCCCGCTGCTGCCCTATGTGATGCTGCGGATCGCCGTCGGCACCATATTGCGCACGCTCGCCTATCTCGTCGGCAAGGTGCCGGGACAGGCCGTCGACGAGATCGTCGGACTGCTCGGCGTCCTGCTGCGCCCCGGACGGGTGCTGGCCGCCAGACGCAGAAGAGGCCGCGGCACCGTACCGCCCTCCGAACTGCGACCGCTCTTCCCGCCGCCCGGCGCGACCGTACGCGCCACCGTCGACCAGGTCGTCAGCAACATCGCGGGCCGCGCGGACGCCGCGTCCGCCGCCGCGGGACGCCACGGCGGCTCCGTCGAGTCCGGACCGGGCGACGAGGACGGCGACTTCCTGGAAGTCGAGCAATTCGCGCGGCTCAAGCGCGTCGCCCGCAAGCCGGGCCCCGTGCTCTTCGCCGTCCTGCTCGTCGTCTCGCTCGCCGCCTGCCGCTCACTGCTCGGCGGCGGAGCCCTCTTCGGCGGCGCCCTGCTGCCCGCCGACCCCGGCGCCTCCGACCTGTGGGGCACCTACACGGGTTCCTGGCACGCGCTGGGCACCGGCGGCACCCAGGCCGCGCCCCCGTACATCGCGGTCCTCGCGCTCTTCGCGACCGTGCTCTTCGGCTCCACGGGACTCACCCTCACCCTGCTGCTGGTGGCCTCCGTGCCGCTGGCCGGGATCACCGCCTACTTCGCCTCCCGCCCGCTCGTCGAGTCGCGCCTGCTGCGCGCCTGGGCGTCGGTCGCGTACGCCTTCCTGCCCGCCGCCACCGGGGCGCTGGCCACCGGACGGCTCGGCACCGCCGTCCTGGCCATCCTGCTGCCGCTGATGGCGCGCGCCGCCGTCGGCGCCGCGGGCCTCCAGCTCGGCGACGGCGCGATCGAGCGCGGCGCACGGCCCGGCTGGCGCTCCACCTGGGCGCTGGCGCTGATGCTCACCTTCACCACCGCCTTCACCCCGGTCACCTGGCCGATCGCCCTGACGCTGGCCGCCGCCACCCTCGGCTGGCGCATGGCCCGCGGCCAGCAGCAGCTCCTGGTCCCGCAGCTCCTGCGCTTCGCGGCCCTGCTGATCACCCCGATCGTGCTGCTCGCCCCCTGGTCGCTGACGCTGCTCGCGCACCCCGGACGCCTGCTGCACGAGGCGGGACTGCCGTACGGCGACAAGGGCGTCTCCGGCATCGACCTGCTGATGCTCAGCCCCGGCGGACCCAAGGCGGGCGCCGCCTTCCTGCTGATCGGCGTCGTCCTGGCCGCGCTCGCCGCCCTGATGCGCGACACCCGCCGCCCGGCGATCGTCGCCGCCTGGGCCGCCGCCGCGACCGGACTGCTCTTCGCCGTCATAGAGAACACCAAGGCGTGGGCGGGCCCCGCCACCCTCGTCTACGGTCTCGCCCTGCTGGCCGCCGCCGCGATCGGCGCGGAAGGCGCCAAGGAGCGGATCGCCGCCAGCGGCTTCGGCTGGCGCCAGCCTGTCGCGGGCCTGATCGCGCTGGCCGCGGCCCTCGCGCCGCTGCTGGCCGCGTTCACCTGGGTCGCCGACGGCGCGAACGGCCCCATCAAGCGCCAGGACCCGCAGCAGGTGCCCGCCTTCGTCGCCGAGGAGAGCACCTCCCGCGACCAGGCCCGCACCCTGGTGCTCAACGGCACCGCGGGCCGCATCTCGTACTCCCTGGTGCGCGGCGCGGGCGCGCGGATCGGCGACGCCGAACTGGCCGCGGAGGCGTCCCGCGACAGCGAACTCGACACCGTCGTCGCCAACCTGGTGGCGGGTTCCGGCGCCGACCAGGGCAGCCGCCTCACCGGATACGCCATCCGCTACGTACTGGCGCAGAAGGGCGCGCCGCGCTCGGTGGGCCGCGTCCTGGACAGCACCCCCGGCCTGTCCCGGGTGAGCCAGGCGGACGGCAGCGAATTGTGGCGCGTCAACGACGCGGTCTCCAGGATCGCGATCACCAGCAAGGGCGCGCAGCCCGTCGCCGTCGCGGCAGGCAAGGTCGAGGCGCACACCACGGTGCCCGCCGGTCCCGAAGGCCGCGTATTGCGCCTGGCGGACTCCGCCGCGCCCGGCTGGCAGGCCACCCTGAACGGATCCGCGCTGCCCAGAACGACCGTCGACGGCTGGGCGCAGGGCTTCCAGCTGCCCGCCACCGGCGGCCGTCTGGACGTCACCTATGAGGAGCCGTTCACCCACACCTTCTGGCTGGGCGCGCAGGGACTGCTGCTGCTCGTGGTCATCGTGCTGGCCCTGCCGGGCCGCCGACGCGAGATCGACGACGACCTGCCGGAGGCCGACGCGCCCAGCGCCGTCCAGATTCCCGTACAAGGTGCGGGCGAGGGCCGTCGCGCCCGCCGCCTCCAGGCGGCGGCCGACGCCGAGGCCGCCGCGGCCGATCCCGACACCGCGGAGGCCGAGGGCCAGGAGCAGGCGGCCTACGCGGCCCAGCAGGCCCACCACGGCCGGCAGGGCCAGGACGGGCCCGCGGGCCCCGACGCACCGCCGCAGACCCCGTACGACCCCTCTGAGGGCGGTTACGACCCGTACGCGGTACCTGCCCCCGACACCGGCGAGCAGTTCTACGGCTACCCGCGGCAAGACCCCGGCTACGGCACCGACCCCGCCCAGCAGCAGTGGGACGGGCAGCAGCAGTACGCGGCGGAGCCGGGCACGTACGAGCAGCAGCAGGTCGGCTACACCGACCAGTACGGCTACCCGCAGCAGCCCCCGCCGCCCTACGACCCGTACGCGACGACCGGCCACGAAGAGGCGGCCGGTTACGACGAGACGGCGGGTTACGACCAGCAGCAGCCGCCGCAGCAGCAGTACGACGGGCAGGCGCCGTACGGCGGACAGCAGCCCTACGACCCGGCCGCGTACCCCGACCCGGCTGCCCCGTACTACGCCGAAGACGACCAGCGCCGCGACGGGAGCGACCACCAGTGAACCGCAGCACGATCTCCCTGGCGGGCGCCGTCGCCGCCCTGGCCGTACTGACCGGCGCCGCCGTGGTGTCCGGCGGCGGCGACCGGGACACCGCGCCGGTGGCCTCCGCGGCCCGGCTGCCCGTACAGCGCAGCAATCTGCTGTGCCCGGCGCCGTCCTCGTCGGAATTCGCCAACACCACCTACACCTCGTTCACCCCGCAGGGGACGGCGGGCGCGACCGGCTCCGGCAGCGCGCAACTGGTCCCCGCGACGCCCAAGGGCAAGGCGCTCACCCCGCTGAAGGCCGCGGGCAAGCCCGCCACCAGCTCCACCGACAAGCCCGACGCGCCCGCGCTGATCGGTACGGCCGACGGGCCGCTCGCGCCCGGCTGGACCGTCCAGCAGACCACCGTCGTGGACACCGGGGCGGGCCGCGGCCTGCTCGGCGCGTCCTGCGTGGCGCCGGACAGCGAATTCTGGTTCGCGGGCGCCAGCACGGGACCCGACCGGCAGGACTTCCTGCACCTGGTGAACCCCGACGACACCCCGGCGGTCGTCGACATCGAGCTGTACGGCAAGGACGGCCTGCTGAAGGCGTCCACCGGCGACGGCGTCACCGTGGCGGGCAAGTCCGCCAAGCCGGTGCTGCTGTCCACCCTGGTCGCGGACAAGGCGCAGGACCTCACCGTGCACGTCGTGGCGCGCAGCGGCCGGGTCGGCGCGGCCGTTCAGGCCATCGACAAGAAGCTCGGCAGCGACTGGCTGACCCCGGCCGCCGAACCCGCCACCAGCCTGGTGCTGCCCGGCATCCCCGCCGACGCCGCGACCGTGCGCCTGGTGGTGTACGCGGCCGGTTCCGACGACGCCGACCTCACGCTGAAGCTGGCGACGCCGACCGGCTCGATCACCCCGGCGGGACACGAGACGCTGCACGTCAAGAGCGGTATGACCAGCGCGGTCGACCTCGGTGACCTCACCAAGGGCGAGGCGGGTTCGCTGGTCATCACCTCCAGCCAGGTCCACGCGGCGGTCCCCGTGGTGGCGGGCCTGCGGGTGACGCGCGGCAAGGGCGCCAAGCAGGAGATGGCGTTCCTGCCCGCCACCCCGGCGATCGAGACCCGCTCCACCGTCGCCGACAACCGCACCAAGGGCTCCACCTTGTCGCTGGTCGCCGTCGGCCAGGACGCCAGTGTGAAGATCACCGCGTCGGCCGGATCCTCCGGCGGCGAGCCGGTGTCGAAGACGGTCAGCGTCAAGGCAGGGACGACCGTCGCCGTCCCGCCGCCGCTGCCCGCGTCCGGCAAGGGCACGTTCGCCGTGACCGTCGAGCGCGTCTCCGGCGGAAGCGTCTACGCCTCACGGACGCTGGCGCTCCCGCTGGACGGGGTGCCGATGTTCACGATCCAGCCGATGTCCGACGACCACGGCATGGTGGATGTTCCCGCCGCCCGCGCCGACCTGGGGATTCTCAACCACTAGAGCGTTTTCCCGCATATGGTGCGGTCCTCGCGGGCCGCACCATATGCGGGCGGTCCGCGTCGGGGCCGCGCCGGGCCGTGTCAGTCCTCGCCGTACTTCGGGTCGACGTTCTCGGGGGACAGGCCGAGCAGCTCCGCGACCTGCTCCACGACGATCTCGTGCACCAGGAGCGCCCGCTCGTCGCGGGTCTTGGCGCGGATCTCCACCGGGCGCCGGTAGACCACGATGCGGCTCGGCCGGTCCTTGCCCGCGCCGATGAGACGGCCCAGCGGCACCGTGTCGTCGTCCGCCGGCGGGGTGTCCTGCGGCCAGGGCACCTCCTGGACGGCGAATTCGACGTCGGCGAGCTGCGGCCAGCGCCTTTCCAGCCGGTCGGCGGCGTCGCGCACCAGGTCGTCGAAGGCGTCGGCGCGGCTGAGCGCCAGCGGCACCTGCGGGGGCGCGATGGGCCCGCGCATCCCACGTCCGTGGCGGTCGCGGTGGCGCGGACGGGGTGCGGAAGGAGGAGGTGCCGAGCTTTCCATCAGCGATGAGCCTAGCCCTCCCGCCGGGTGCGCACAGGACGGACACCACGCAGTCAGCATCTGGCCATAGATCAGACGCATATGCGCCAGCCGCCGCCTGTCACGGCCGTGACCGCGTGTCGTACTTCTCCCGCACCGCCGCCCCGCGCCTGCCATGTGTTTTCCGTCCGCGCAGGTCAGCGCGGCGGCCGTCACACGGCACGATTCCGGGGGCACGTGACGACACGACCGGGTGAGCTGGCGGAGAGTCGTCGCGGCCCGCTCAAGAGTGCGGTACCGTCCAACCTCGTGAGCCTTGTACGTCGCTGTTCGCGCACCGCATGCGGCCGTCCCGCCGTCGCGACGCTGACGTACGTCTACGCGGACTCCACCGCCGTTCTCGGACCGCTCGCCACGTACGCGGAACCGCACTGCTACGACCTGTGCTCCGAGCACTCCGAGCGGCTGACCGCGCCCCGTGGCTGGGAAGTCGTCCGCCTGGCGACGGACACCGGTCCCGTCGGGCCCAGCGGCGACGACCTCGAAGCGCTCGCCAACGCGGTGCGCGAGGCGGCCCGCCCCCAGGAGCGCCGCCAGCAGGGCCCTGGCCCGCGCGACATCGACCCGCTCGAAGTGGCCCGCCGCGGCCATCTGCGCGTGCTCCGCTCGCCCGAGCAGTAGCAGCCGGCCTCACCTCCCGTCCCCACCCCGCGGTCCCCACCTCGCGCAAGCCGCCCCTCGCGCCGTCCCGTTGACCCTTTCGGGGCTCCCGTGACGCCACCCCTCGCGTCGCGGCGGCGGCGAAAAACTCCGCTCACCCCATCGGGGTAGGTTGTGCTGGAAACTCCACCGCGCCGCCCACCGGCGCCGTTCCGACCCTTCACCAGAGTTCACCAGAGGTGTGCAGTGGCCGATTTGTCGCAGCTCGTCAAGGCCTACGACGTACGCGGAGTCGTACCCGACCAGTGGGACGAGCCGCTCGCCGAGATCTTCGGCGCCGCCTTCGCCACGGTCACCGACGCCACGGCGATCGTCGTCGGACACGACATGCGGCCCTCGTCCCCCGGCCTGTCCGCCGCCTTCGCGCGCGGTGCCGCCTCCCGCGGCGCGGACGTCACCGGGATCGGCCTGTGCTCCACCGACGAGCTGTACTTCGCCAGCGGGCAACTCGACCTGCCCGGCGCCATGTTCACGGCCAGTCACAACCCGGCGCGGTACAACGGCATCAAGATGTGCCGCGCTGGCGCCGCCCCCATCGGCCAGGACACCGGCCTCGCCGACATCCGCGGGCTCGCGGAGAAGTGGCTGGAGAACGGCGTCCCCGCCGTCGACGTGGAAACCGGCACCCTGGTGCGGCGCGATGTGCTCGGCGACTACGCCGCCTATCTGCGCTCGCTGGTCGACCTCTCCGGAATCCGGCCGCTCAAGGTGGTCGTGGACGCGGGCAACGGCATGGGCGGCCACACCGTGCCCACCGTCCTCGACGGGCTGCCCGTCGACCTGGTGCCGATGTACTTCGAACTGGACGGCACCTTCCCCAACCACGAGGCCAACCCGCTCGACCCGAAGAATCTGGTCGACCTCCAGGCGCGGGTCCGCGAGACCGGCGCCGACATCGGCCTGGCCTTCGACGGCGACGCCGACCGCTGCTTCGCGGTGGACGAGCGCGGCGAACCCGTCTCCCCGTCCGCGGTGACCGCCCTGGTCGCCGCCCGCGAACTGGCCAAGCACCCCGGCGCCACGATCATCCACAATCTGATCACGTCGTGGTCGGTGCCCGAGGTGGTCAGGGAACACGGCGGCGTCCCGGTGCGCACCCGTGTCGGCCACTCCTTCATCAAGCAGGAAATGGCCGACTCCGGCGCCGTCTTCGGCGGCGAGCACTCCGCGCACTACTACTTCCGCGAGTTCTGGAACGCCGACACCGGCATGCTCGCCGCCCTCCACCTGCTGGCCGCCCTCGGCGCCCAGGACGGCCCGCTGTCCGCCCTCGTCGCCGCCTACGACCGCTACGCGGGCTCCGGCGAGATCAACAGCACCGTCGCCGACCAGGCCGCGAGCACCGCGGCGGTCCGCGCCGCCTTCGCCGGCCAGGACGGCGTCACCTTCGACGAGCTGGACGGGCTCACCGTCACCTCCGCCGACTGGTGGTTCAACCTCCGCGCCTCCAACACCGAGCCGCTGCTGCGGCTGAACGTCGAGGCGCGCGACGCGGAGGGCGTGGCCCGCGTCAGGGACCAGGTCCTGGCGATCGTCAGGACCTGAGCCCGCGTGGTCTCGCGGGCCCGACGCGGGGTGGGGCCTACGCGGGCCGGCCGTCGTACGCGCCTGGTGTCGTACGGGTCCGGTCGTCGTACGGGCGCGGTCACCGCATGGGCGCGGTCACCGTACGGGCGCGGTCACCGCATGGGCGCGCCCGGAGTTATCCACAGGCCGCACTCGGGGCCGGGCGCTACGGCTATAGGCTGAGAACGTACGCGGCGGGAGCCGTCGGCCCGGCCCGGGACCGTACCGCTCGGAGCACGCGCCCGCCGTATCCCGACCGCAGTCCCGCGCGCGGTGGCACCTCGCCGCTCGCCGCACCCAGCACGGAGGACCCCACCATGCCGCTCGTTGAACCCAGCCTCCTGGAAATCCTCGCCTGCCCGGCGTGCCACGCCCCGCTCCGCGAGGACGCCGACGCGAACGAGCTGGTCTGCACCTCCGACACGTGCGGCCTCGCCTACCCCGTACGCGACGACATCCCCGTACTCCTCGTTGACGAGGCCCGCCGCCCCCGCTGACACCCCCGCACGACCGCCGGACCGTCCGTCAGCCCCATCCATCCGCCGACCCTGACCAGGCCGCTTCCGACCGGGAGGTCGCGTTGTTCGACGAGTCGCTGCTTGAGGACCCCGAAGCGCTGGCCCGCGCGGACAGCCGCGGACTGCTGCTGGGCGTCGCCGCTGCCGGTGCCCGCGTACGCACCGCGCTGCGCCTGGCCGAAGAGGCCGGAGTCACCGCGCTGCGGCCCGACGGCCGCCCCCGGACCGTCCTGCTCGCGGCCAGCGGACCCGACGCCGCCGCGGTCGCCGACCTGCTGGTCGCCCTCGGCTCCGGGACCTGCCCCGTCGAGGTGCTGCCGCCCACAGGACCCACCCCGCAACAGTCCCGCTGGACACTGCCCGGCTGGGCGGGACCGCTCGACCTGCTGCTGCTCATCACCCCGCAGGGCAGCGAGCAGGGCCTGACCGACCTCGTGGAACAGGCATACCGCCGCGGCTGCACCGCCGCCGCCGTCACCCCGGTCAAGGCACCGCTCGCCGAAGCCGTGGAACAGGTGCACGGCATGGCCCTGCCGTTCGCCGCGCCCTTCGGCAACGGCGCGGACCCCGCGGACGAGGACCCCGCCAACGACGCGGGCGCCTTCTGGGCGCTCCTCGCCCCGCTGCTCGCCCTCGCCGACCGGATCGGCCTGCTGAGCGCACCCGCCCAGGCGCTGTACGGCGTCGCCGACCGGCTCGACGAGGTCGCCGCCCGCTGCGGCCCCGCCATCGCCACGTACACCAACCCGGCCAAGACCCTCGCGGCCGAACTGGCCGACGCCCTCCCGCTGTTGTGGAGCCAGGGCCGGCTCTCCGCCACCGCCGCCCGCCGCTTCGCGACCGTGCTCGGCACCCGCGCGGGCCAGCCCGCGCTCACCGCGGAACTGCCCGCCGCGCTCACCGTCCACGGCCCCCTCCAGGCCAGCGCCCTCGCCCTGGCCGCCGACCCCGAGGACTTCTTCCGCGACCGCGTCGAAGAACCCGGGGGACTGCGCCTGCGGATCGTGCTCCTCCAGGAGAACTCCGAGCAGCCCGGACCCGCCACCCCCGCCGCCCGCGAGCAGGCGTACGCCCACGACACCCCGCTCAGCGAGATCGCCGCCGCCCCCGGCGGCCCGCTCGACACCGCGGCCGAACTGATCGCCCTCGCGGATTTCGCCACCGTCTACCTGACCGTCGCCTCGGCTGAGAGATCATGACCGCATGAACCGCCTCACCAACACGATCCGCCCCTACGCCTGGGGATCCACCACCGCCATCCCCGAACTGCTCGGCACACCGCCGACCGGCGAACCCCAGGCCGAACTGTGGATGGGCGCCCACCCCGGCGCGCCCTCCCGGATCGACCGCGGCGAAGGCTCCGTCGCACTCGACACGGTGATCGCGGCCGACCCCCGCGCCGAACTCGGCGACACCACCGTCAAGCGCTTCGGCCCCCGGCTGCCCTTCCTGTTCAAGGTGCTGGCCGCGGGCGCGCCGCTCTCCGTCCAGGTCCACCCCGACCTCGCGCAGGCCAAGGCCGGATTCGCCGACGAGGAAGCCCGCGGCATCCCGACCGACGCCCCCGACCGCAACTACAAGGACGCCAACCACAAGCCCGAAATGCTCGTGGCGCTCTCCCCGTTCGACGGACTGTGCGGCTTCCGCCGCCCCACCGACGCCGCCGACCTCATCGACGGCCTCGGCGTCCCCGCCCTCGCGCCCTACGCCGACATCCTCCGCGCCCACCCCGAGGACAAGGCGCTGCGCGAAGTCCTCGCCGCCGTCCTCACCGCGGAACCCGAGGCGATGGCCGAGTCCGTCACCGCCGCGGCCGAGGCCGCCGCTCGGCTGTCCATCACCGACAGCCCCTACGCCGCGGACTACGCCGCCTACGCCCAGGCCGCCCACAGCTTCCCCGGCGACCGCGGCGTCATCGCCGCGATGCTGCTCAACTACGTACGCCTGCAACCCGGCGAAGCCCTCTACCTCGGCGCGGGCGTCCCGCACGCCTACCTCGACGGCCTCGGCGTGGAGATCATGGCCAACTCCGACAACGTCCTGCGCTGCGGCCTCACCCCCAAGCACATCGACGTCCCCGAACTCCTGCGCGTCGTCCGCTTCGAGGCCGGCGACCCCGGCGTCCTGCGCCCCGAGGCCGCCCCCGACGGCGAAGAGCTGTACGCGGCGCCGATCGACGAATTCCGGCTCTCCCGCTACGTCCTGGCCCCCGGCGCGCAGGCCCGCACCCTCGACTCCGGCACCCCGCAGATCCTGCTCTGCACCGCGGGCCGGGCCGAACTGCGCGACGGCGACGGCACCACCTTGACGCTGGCCCCCGGCGAGTCGGCGTACGTCCCCGCGAGAGAGCGCACCACCCTGACCGGCGAAGGCACCGTCTTCCGGGCCACCGTGGCCGCCTGACGCACCAAAAGCCCGACGGGCTGCAACAATGTGCGTCCGCAACGCCCGGTACGACAAGACACAGACCCCGGGCCGACGAAAGGGACCCCAACACCTATGAGCGCGTCAGGCGGAACACGGGCGATCGTCGCGGCGCTGAGCGCCAACCTGGCCATCGCCGTGGCCAAGTTCGTGGCCTTCGCGTTCAGCGGCTCGTCCTCGATGCTCGCCGAAGGCGTGCACTCCATCGCCGACTCCGGCAACCAGGCGCTTCTCCTGATCGGCGGCAAGAAGGCCAAGCGCGCCGCCAACGACGAGCACCCCTTCGGCTACGGCAGGGAACGCTACGTCTACGCCTTCCTCGTCTCGATCGTGCTGTTCTCCGTCGGCGGCATGTTCGCGCTCTACGAGGGCTACGAGAAGATCCGCCACCCGCACGAGATCGAGCACTGGTACTGGCCGGTCGGCGTCCTCGTCTTCGCGATCATCGCCGAGGGCTACTCCTTCCGCACCGCCATCAAGGAGTCCAACCACACCCGCGGCAAGCAGTCCTGGGCCGAGTTCATCCGCCGCGCCAAGGCACCCGAACTCCCCGTCGTCCTCCTGGAGGACTTCGGCGCCCTCATCGGCCTCGTCCTCGCCCTGATCGGCGTCGGCATCGCCCTCGCCACCGGCGACGGCGTCTGGGACGGCATCGGCACCCTCTGCATCGGCCTGCTGCTCATCACCATCGCCCTCGTCCTCGCGGCCGAGACCAAGTCGCTGCTGATCGGCGAAGGCGCGGGACCCGACTCGCTGGCCAGGATCCGCGCCGCCGTCGTCGACGGCGACACCGTCACCGGCGTCATCCACATGCGCACCCTGCACCTCGGCCCCGAAGAACTCCTCGTCGCCGCCAAGATCGCCGTGCAGCACGACGACACCGCCGCCGAGGTCGCCCGCGCCATCGACGCCGCCGAAGAACGCATCCGCGCCGCGGAACCCTTCGTCCGCGTCGTCTACCTGGAACCCGACATCTACAGCGAGCAGGCCGCCGCCGCGGGCCCCGACCCGGACCAGACTCCTGGCGGCCGGTGACCGGAAGCGCACTGGGGCGGACCGCCCGTCCGGTGTAGCTTTGTCGTAGCCAGACGTCGCTGCTGATGGCGGTCGGGCGGGTCATCTCGCGATGCCCGGCCGAGGGAGAGAGGGCCTCCGACGGATTGCGCTGCCGCTAGGGGACGGGTGTGTCCGCACGAGGGCACCCCCGTACACGCCCCGTGGCCGCGCCGTATCCACGTCCGCCTCGACCGCAGCACCGAGGAGCACTTCATATGACCACCACCGCCACCGACTTCAAGGTCGCGGACCTCTCGCTTGCCGCCTACGGCCGCAAGGAGATCACCCTCGCCGAGCACGAGATGCCCGGCCTGATGTCCATCCGCAACGAGTACGCCGCCGCGCAGCCGCTGGCCGGCTCGCGGATCACCGGCTCGCTGCACATGACCGTGCAGACCGCCGTCCTGATCGAGACCCTCGTCGCCCTCGGCGCCGAGGTCCGCTGGGCGTCCTGCAACATCTTCTCCACCCAGGACCACGCGGCCGCGGCCATCGCCGTCGGCCCGAACGGCACCGAGGAGAACCCGCAGGGCATCCCCGTCTTCGCCTGGAAGGGCGAGACGCTCGAAGAGTACTGGTGGTGCACGGAGCAGGCCCTGACCTGGCCGAACACTGCCACCGGCGGCCCCAACATGATCCTGGACGACGGCGGCGACGCCACGCTCCTGGTCCACAAGGGCGTCGAGTTCGAGAAGGCCGGCGCCGCCCCGGACCCGGCCACCGCGGAGAGCGAGGAGGAGCAGTTCGTTCTCCGCCTCCTCAACCGCACCCTCGGGGAGAACCCGCAGAAGTGGACGCAGCTCGCGTCCGAGATCCGCGGCGTCACCGAGGAGACCACCACCGGCGTCCACCGCCTCTACGAGATGCAGCAGGACGGCTCGCTGCTCTTCCCGGCGATCAACGTCAACGACGCGGTCACCAAGTCGAAGTTCGACAACAAGTACGGCTGCCGCCACTCCCTGATCGACGGCATCAACCGCGCCACCGACGTCCTCATCGGCGGCAAGGTCGCCGTGGTCTGCGGCTACGGCGACGTCGGCAAGGGCTGCGCGGAGTCGCTGCGCGGCCAGGGCGCCCGCGTCGTCATCACCGAGATCGACCCGATCTGCGCGCTCCAGGCGGCGATGGACGGCTACCAGGTCGCCACCCTCGACGACGTCGTCGGCATCGCCGACATCTTCGTCACCACGACCGGCAACAAGGACATCATCCTGGCCTCCGACATGGCCAAGATGAAGCACCAGGCCATCGTCGGGAACATCGGCCACTTCGACAACGAGATCGACATGGCCGGCCTCGCGAAGATCCCCGGCATCGTCAAGGACGAGGTCAAGCCGCAGGTCCACACCTGGACCTTCCCCGATGGCAAGACGTTGATCGTGCTGTCCGAGGGCCGCCTGCTCAACCTGGGCAACGCGACCGGCCACCCCTCCTTCGTGATGTCCAACTCCTTCGCGGACCAGACCCTGGCCCAGATCGAGCTGTTCACCAAGCCGGAGGAGTACCCGATCGGCGTCTACGTGCTCCCCAAGCACCTGGACGAGAAGGTCGCCCGTCTCCACCTGGACGCGCTGGGCGTCAAGCTCACCACGCTCCGCCCGGAGCAGGCCGCCTACATCGGCGTGAAGGTCGAAGGCCCCTACAAGTCCGACCACTACCGCTACTGATCCACCGCGCGCTGGCCCCCGTCTCCCGTCCGAGGCGGGGGCCTCGCACGTCACCGGCACACCGAAAGACACCGAGACCCCACCATGCCCCGAGGCCGTTACTCGTTCCACGACACACACGACCACACCCCCCTCGGTGCAGAACACTTCCACTGCGCAACCGGCCCCTCCGGCTGGCGCTACACCGCGCAGACCACCACCCCCGGCGGCGATCACGCGGGCTCGGTCGACCTCACCCTCGACCAGCTCGGCCGCCCCATCCGCCTCGAACTCCACGCGTCCGCCTGGCAGGTACGCGGAGCCGCGCTCGACGGCGTCACCTGGGTCCGTACCGACCCCACCGGCGAACACGCCCAGGAGGGCAACGCCGCCGCCCATGCCTTCACCGGTGCCTCGCCCGCGTTCCTGATCGCCACCGCGCGACTGCTCCGCCTGGAACCCGGCGGCCCCGCCACCCGCGTACGTCTCGTGTCATTCCGGCCCCCCGTGCTCGCGCCCCTCACCGTGGACCAGTCCTGGTCCTTGATCACCAGGACAGCACACCCCACTGACAACGGGCCGCTGGCTGTGGACGAATACCAGGTCAACGACCTCGCGACCGGCGATCAGCACGACGTCCACATCGCCGGGGACGTGGTCCTCGCGGCCCCCGGCATCGAGCTGGAAGACCTGGAGACCCCTCCGTCGACCTTCGCGTGAGGCCGCCTGAAAGTTCCTCACCGTGAACCGTTGACTCAAGGTTGGCGGGGAGGTAGGTTAGAACGGTTGTCACGAGCTGGACAGGTCCGCTGGTGACCAACTAGGATCCATGTCGCTTCGCTCGACGAAGACACACCACCCAAGCCGAGAGAAATCTCAGTTCGGGCATCCGTGTCTCCGAAACGCGAGTGGTAATTCCGACCAGTGAACTTCTGCTAAAGTCGGAGACACGACGAAGGGAAAGCCCGGAGGGCCGGTGAAACGGTCTGAAGGAAGCTTCCGTTCCTTGAGAACTCAACAGCGTGCCAAAAGTC
>NZ_JBIUSD010000015.1:0-189827 GCF_044741185.1 Streptomyces sp. NPDC088197 | reverse complement strand
CGTGGGGGTGGGGGGGGGGGTGGGGGGGGTGGGGGGGGGGGTGGTGGGGGGGGGGGGGGGGGGCCCCCCCCCCCGGGGGGCCCCCCCGCCTCCCGCCCCCGCGGCGGAGTCAGCCATCGGGGGCATCTCGCCTCAGTTCCCGTACGCCTTGGCGGCGTCCGCTTCGAGCTTGGCCTGCACGCCCGCGACATCGGACGGCTTGGAGAGGAAGTCCTGGAGGTCCTTCCACTCGCCCTGGCCCTTGGTCCCGCCGAAGGCGGCCGGAGCCTGGTCCGACATGTCGAAGCGGAAGTCGTCGCCCGCCGCGATCAGCGCCTGCGCGATGGACCGCTGCACGTCGTCCGGGTACGCCGCGAAGTCCAGCGACTTGTTCGGCGACAGGTAACCGCCGCCCTGCGCCCAGATCTTGGCCGCCTCCGGCGTCGCGATGTACGTCAGCAGCGCCTGCGCGGCCGGGCTGTCCTTCAGCGCCACGCCCACGTCACCGCCGCTGACCACCGGCGCCTTGCCGCTGCCCACCGCGGGGAACGGGAAGACCTTCGCGTCCGTGCCCACCTTCGCCTTGGTGTTGGCGGCGATGAACGCGGAGACGAAGTCGCCCTCGTAGACCATCGCGCCGGCCGGCGGGTTGCCGGTGAAGACCTGCGTCACCGACTTCGGGAAGTCGGCGGCGAGCGCGCCGCTGTTGCCGCCCGCGAGCAGGTCCTTCTTGCCGAAGAGCTGCCCGAGCGTGGTGAGCGCGTCCTTCACCGACGGGTCGGTCCACTTGATGGTGTGCGCGGCGAGCTGGTCGTACTTCTCGGGTCCGGCCTGCGAGAGGTAGATGTTCTCGAACCAGTCGGTGAGCGTCCAGCCGTCAGCGCCGCCCACCGAGACCGGCGCGGTGCCCGACTCGAAGACGGTCTCCGCGGTCTTCAGGAAGTCGTCCCAGGTCTTGGGCACCGAGGCGCCCGCGGTCTCGAAAGCCGCGCTGTTGTACCAGATCAGCGACTTGTTGGAGACCTTCGCGTAGATGCCGTACTGCTTGTCCTTCCACGCCCCGAGCTTCTGCCATCCGGGCGAGAAGTTCTTCTGGAGTTGCGCGGTCGCCTCGGGGCCCAGCGGCTTCAGCCAGCCCTTGTCGGCGAATTGGTGCAGCACGCCGTTCTGCGCGAGGAAGGCGACATCCGGCGGGGCGCCGCCCTCGATCTTCGTGCCGAGGAAGGTGGACTGGCTGTCGCCGGTCGGGACGAACGTCGATTTCGCTCCGGTGAGCTTGTCGAACTCGTCCAGCACCTTCTGGAAGTTCTTCTGCTCCGGCCCCGTCCACACGGCGGCCACTTCGAGCTTCTGCCCGTGCAGATCGGGCAGCTTGACCCCCGAGGCGGAACTCGTGGCGGACGCGCTCGGCGATTTCCCGCCGTCGTCCTTCTTGTCGCTGTCACCGCCGCACGCGGCGGCGGTCAACGCCAGCGCGGTCGCCGTCACTGTGGCGAGCGCTATGCGCGTAGTGCGGTTGTTTCGGCTGGTGCGCGGATTCTTCAGCGTACGCATCTGGCCATCCCCTCAGTCCCGTGGCGTCTGTCCTATGCCTTCGCGAACCCCAGCCGCAAGGGAGTACGGGGCTCCGTGACAGCTATCGTGACCATGACGTGATCTTGAGCCAAACGCTTTAACAGGGACGGCTGTTGGAATATCGCCGCTTGTCCGTCACGCGCCTCCCGAATGCCGGGGCACGGGTGTGCCGCATGACGGGGCGTTGGCCAACGCCCCGTCAAATCGGCCTATCCGCACGGGAATCGACGGACGGCGTGCGCGATGACCGTTGGAACATCGCAGATCAGCCGTCTGACGCGGGCCAGTTGACCGCCGTCGGCCACCTGACCGGTTCAGACCAATGACGGTTTCCGCCCGCCGGACGGAATCGGATCGCCGTGCGGGTACGAATTGGCGGACGGGGCAGGATCAGGGCATCCGCGTGAAATCCGCGCGCGGACGCCTCGGACGCTTCCGACGCGTCGGTACGGGCGGATTCGGCGGGATGCCCGTCCGACGGGCCGTCCGACGGGCGCGCGATGTCAGATCAGCGGGCCGGGGGCGGAACCCGGCGCGCTCGCGGACGCGGCGCCTTCCGCGGCGCGCGCGCCCGCCTCCTCGGGCGCCGACTCCGCCGCCCGCTGCAAGGCACTGGCCAGCAGGGCGAGATCGGTCGGGCCGTTGCCCAGCTCGCGGACCTGGCGGCGGGCCGGAGGATCGCCCATCCGCTCCCACTCCAGCGCCACGACGGTCGGCCGGAGCGTCGCCGTACGCGGGATACGGCCGCTGACCCGGCCCGCCTGGAACGCCGTCACCGCGCCGCCGGGCCGCCGCAGATAGCCGCGCCCCGGCACCGTGTCGTCGAGCCCCGCCGGGTCCTCGACATGCACCAGCAGCGCCGCGGACTCCGCGTCCGGCATGCGCAGCGCGATCCGCAGCCGGGACCGCTCGTCGGCCTCGGTGGCCGCCGTACGCTCCGGGCGGCCGGTCGACGCGATGAGGTGCACACCGAGCCGCGCGCCCTCCCTGGCGACCGCCTCCAACGCCCGGACGACACTGCCCGCCGCCGGTCTGCCGGTGCTGCCGAGACCGGGCGCGACCAGCTCGTCGAAGTCGTCCACGACCACCACGAGCCGGGGCAGCACGGGCTGGGTCCGCGCCGTCACCGCGCCCTGACCGGTGGGCTTGCGCGCCCCCGTCTCACCGGCGCGCGCCTCGTTCCGCCCGTCGGACCGGCCGCCTTGGTGCGGCCCGCCCTGGTGCGGCACGGTCGCGGCGACCAGCCGGTCCCCGTGCCAGGCCGCGAAGTCCTGCCCGTCGAGCAGCTCCGCGCGCCGCTTCAGCTCCGCGCCGAGCGCCTGCGCGAACTCCCGCATCCGCAACGGGTCCGAGGCCACCAGATGCGTGCTCACATGCGGCAGGTCGGCGCAGGCGCGCAGGCCCTCGCCGCGGTCCTGCCCCGCCCCGTCCACCAGCACCAGGGACAGCCGCTCGGGGCGGTCGCCCGCCGCGAGCGCCGCCGCGACCGACCGCAGCAGCTCCGTCTTGCCCGAGCCCGGCGCGCCGCCGACCATCGCGTGCGGCCCCTCGGTCACCAGGTCCACCGCGACCCGGCCGCCCGCGCCGACGCCCAGGACGGCCGTCGCCGCCCCGACCGCCGCGGGGGCCGCCGCCCACCGGTCGGCGATCTTCGCGGGCGTGGCCAGCGCCAGGTCCAGCTCATCGAGCAGCCGTACGGTGCCGGGCAGCGCGTGCCGCGAACGGGCGCCGGACACCTCGCCGTCGGCCTCGCGCAGCGGCGCCAGGGCGCGCGCGAAATGCTCGGCCCACGCGGCCGACACGGCGTCCAGCACGATCTCGTCGGCGGCCGGTTCCGGCGGCGCGCTCGCGGCGGCCGGGCCCGCGGGCTCGATCCGCAGCGTCGTCGCCACGTCGCCCGACAGCCGGGCCACCACCCCGGTGTCCACAGCGGGCCGCTCACCGCTCTCGGCCAGGCACAGCACATGCACCCCGACCGAGGGTCCGGCGACGGCGATCCGCGCCACGGTCTGCCGCAGCGTCGTGGACCCCGGATCGCCGTCCACCACCAGGAGCGTGAAGGGCCCTTCGTACGAGGCCGCCGCCGCCGAAGCCGCCTCGGGGGTCGCGGCGGCCCAGCCCGCGCCCAGCGGACCCGCCTCCAGACGGCGCGCCAGCTCGCCGGTGCGCGCGTCCGCCTGGTCCCGGTCGAAGGCCAGCAGCAGCCGGCAGTCCTGGCCGTGCGCGGGGCGCAGATGCGGCAGCCAGTTCAGCCAGGACCACTCCTCGGCGCGCTGGTCGGCGGTGCGGGCGCGGTCGGCGCTCAGCATCACCAGCTCAAGAGCGGCGGGGGAGTGCAGCGCGCACAGCTGTGCCAGGACGGCGCGCGCCAGACCCGCCAGCCGCGGCCGGGGCCCGGCCAGGGTCAGCGCGGCCGTCCGCGGCGCCAGCAGGTCCACGGTGAACGGCACGGCCGTCAGCAGCCGCGTCCCGTCCTCGGACGGCAGATCCGCCGTCCCCAGCCGTACGGTCAGCGCGTCCGGATGGCCGGGACCGCGCTCCCACAGCCGCCGTCCCGGGCCCAGCGCCGTCAGCAGGACGGCCGCGGGATCGGGCCACCGCTCCCGCAGCGCCTCGGCCTCCCCGCCGTCCCCGTCGTCCGCGACGCCCTTCGCCGCGCCGAGCCGCCGCCGCGCCCAGGCCCCTATCGACCCGACGACGCCGCCGCCACCGGGGCGCCGCGCGCTGTCGAATCCGGGCGCCCGGCGCTCACCGGTGGCCCGGCGGCCACTGCCCAGGGGGGCGTCGTCCTCGTCGCCGTCGTCGCCGTACACGTCGGCGGGGGCGCCGGGCGCGTCGTACGGGGCGCCGGGCGTACGGCCGTAGCCCTCGGCCTCGGGCGCCGCCGGGGGACGGCTGTGCGCCGTGCCGGACGTACCCGCGCCGGGGAGGCCGTCCGGCCGCGCACCGCCGAAGGCACCGGGGCCGGTGGCGGCACCCGCGCCTGCGTCGACGGCCGCGCCCAGGGCCAGGCCCGCGCCGTGCGTGACGGTGGACGAGGGGTCGGTGACCGGGAGCGGCGCGGAGGGCTCGCGCAGCGAGACGCGCAGGTGCCCGTCGGCGTCGGGCTCGGCGGCGAGCGCGGAGGGCCCGGTGGGGCTTCCCGACTCCAGGCGGAGCGTCGACTCGCCGATCCGGAGCAGGGCGCCCGGGGGCAGCGCGAGGGGGCGGGGGCCGACGGACCGCCCGGCGAGGGTGGTGCCGTTGGTCGAGTCGAGGTCGGCGACGGTGATGAGCCCGTCCGCGCCGAAGGCGACCTCGCAGTGCAGACGGGAGACGTCCGGGTCGTCGAGCGGCACGTCGGCGTCGGCCGAGCGGCCGATCCTGGCCTGGCCGCCCTGGAGCAGGTGCACACCGCCCGCGTCGGGGCCGCCGACCACATGCAGCCTGGCCGTCTCGGCGGGCGGCTGCCCGTACTGCCCGAACCGGCCGTACTGACCGTGGTCCGCGACATGGCCGCCGCGCTGCTCCGCGGGCGCGTGCAGCGAGAGCAGGGCGCCGTCCACCAGGGGCGGCACGCCCAGCGGCGTGGTCGGCGCGAGCCGCAGCGTCCCGGCGAAGAGCGCGACGGACGCCCCGGCGGACCTGCCCGGCTGCCCGGACCCGGCCGCGGAGGCGAGGGCACCGGCCACCGCGCCCAGCGTGGTCCCCGCGGGCGCGGTGATGAGCACGTCGCAGGCGCGCACGGCCCGACCGCTGCGCGGCCCGAGGACGGTCAGCCGGATCTGCATCTCGTCCGCGCTCCCCTTCTGCCCTGACCCGCGGCGGGAAGTCCCCTCCCCGGCCGCGCGCGGGCGCGTCGACACGTACAAGCACGAGCGGTGGAGCCCCCGTTGCCCCAACCGGACCGTACGGGTGCATCCTCCCACCCGCCACTGACACCCCGTCCCCGGTCCCGTCCCGAGTGATCTTGAAAGTACGGCAGATGATCATCCCGCGACGGAAACCGTCCGGAAAGAGCGCCGCATCCGACCGGAAAGCCGCCGCTCGCGGCCGATCGCCGCCACAAACCGGGCGCGGGCCCTCCGTACGCGATTCACCGCGCGCCACGGCACATGCCCGTGACACCACGTGACGCAACCAACAGCCCGGTCCTCGCGTCCTAGGTCGGACAACTGTTCTCGGACGTTCTCGGGCGTTCCCGGACCCTCCGCGGGCCGTCGCCGGGCCGTCGTCCGGCTGGCGGCGGGCCGGCGGCGGGTCGTGGGCGCGACACCGGGCACGGCACGGAACGCCGGACGGAACGCGGCACGGGCCGATTCCCGTGGCGCGGCCAGGACGCGGGTCCGCCCGGCGGCACTACGCTTGGCCGGAATCAGGGCGAGCCCGCCATGAGTACGGCCATGAGCACCGCCGCGCACGTGCCGGCGGCGCGCATGGTCAGGGCGGACACACTACGGAGCAGGGAGCGCATGACGTGCGGCCGGTAGGCAGCAAGTACCTCCTGGAGGAACCGCTGGGACGCGGCGCCACGGGCACCGTCTGGCGTGGCCAGGTGCGCGGCGAGCAGGGCAGCGCCGTCGCCGTCAAGGTGCTCAAGGAAGAGCTGGCCGGCGACCCGGACGTGGTGATGCGCTTCCTGCGCGAGCGTTCCGTGCTGGTCCGGCTGCGCCACCCGCACATCGTCCGGGTCCGCGACCTGGTCGTCGAGGGCGATCTGCTCGCCCTGGTGATGGACCTGATCGACGGCCCCGACCTGCACCGCTACCTGCGGGAGAACGGGCCGTTCAGCCCGGTCGGCGCCGCACTGCTCACCGCGGCCGTCGCCGACGCGCTCGCCGCCAGCCACGCCGACGGCGTCGTGCACCGCGACCTCAAGCCCGCCAATGTGCTGCTCGCCACGGTCACCGGCGAGGATGGCAACCCGCAGATGCACCCGATGCTGACCGACTTCGGCATCGCGCGGCTCGCGGACTCGCCGGGCCTCACCCGTACCCACGAATTCGTCGGCACCCCCGCCTACATCGCGCCGGAGTCCGCGCAGGGCCGCCCGCAGACCTCGGCCGTGGACGTCTACGGCGCGGGCATCCTGCTGTACGAGCTGGTCACCGGGCGTCCGCCGTTCCGCGGCGACAGCGCCATCGAAGTGCTCCAGGCGCACCTCAACCAGGAGCCGCGCCGCCCCACGACCGTGCCGGAACCGCTGTGGACGGTGATAGAGCGCTGCCTGCGCAAGGAGCCGGGGCAGCGGCCCAGCGCCGAGAACCTGGCCCGCGCGCTGCGCGTCGTCGCCGCGGGCATCGGCGTGCACTCCTCGCCCGCCGCGGCCGAGGCGGCCTTCGCCGTCGGCGGCCTCCTGGCGCCCGACGCGACGCCGACGCTGGTCCCCGGCACCGGCCAGGGCTCCGCCTCCGCCTCCGGAGACGCGGAGCCGACCCAGGTGCTGCCCTCCCGCCAGGGCGCGACGCCTTCCACCTACGACCCGAACGCCTCCACCACCGAACTGCCCGGCGACCCCGGCCCCGGCGGTGCCGCCGCCGAGGGCACCCGCGTCCTGCCGCCCATCCCGGACGAGGGCCCCGGCACCCCCCAGGGCCCGCACCCGTGGGAATCCCAGCTCAGCGCCCTGCGGCACCGCAACGAGCAGACCGAGCTGCGCTACCTTTCCCCCGAACAGGACCCCCTGCGCCGCGAGCCGCGCCGCCGCCCCCAGCCCCAACCCCCACAGCCCCCGCGCCAGCCGCACCAGGGGCAGGGCCAGGGCCAGGGCCAGGGCCAGGGTCGGGGTCGGGGGCAGCAGGGCGGACAGGGCTACGCGCAGCCGTACCAGCAGCCCCAGCAGCAGCGCCCCCAGCCCCCACAGCCGCGCTACCAACAGCCGCAGCCGCAACGCTACGAGCCCCAGCGCCCGCCCGCCCCCGCGCCCGAGCCCCGCCAACGCGAGCCCCGCCAGCGCAGCGCCAACCCCATGAAGATCCCGGGCCTCGGCTGCCTCAAGGGCTGCCTCACCGTCATCCTCGTGATCGTCGTCATCTTCGTCGTCGTCTGGTACACCACCCCCCTCCCCGACTGGGTCAACAGCACCCGCAACCTCTGGGACGCCTCCTCCGGCTGGGTCAGCACCGTCTACGACAAAATCTCCTCGATCACGGGCGACTCCAACGGCAACTAACGGGCTCCGCCCGCCGGTTGACGCCGGTGTGCGCCGCACGACGTCCCTGTAGGAGACGGCCCTGTGGGACAGGGCGGTCCGCCGCTGGGTGCGGCTGCGGGGGAGGGTGCGCCGCGAGGCCAGCGCTACGGGGTGGGGTTCGCTGTTCGGTGCGGCTGCGGGGGAGGGTGCGCCGCCGGGGTGCGGTTGCGCAGGGGGGTTCGCCGCCGGGGTGCGTTTGCGCGGAGGCTGCGCCCTTACGGCACTGCTGCGCGGTGGGGTTCGCTGCTGGGTGTGGTTGCGGGGGGAGGGCGTGCCGCGAGGCCAGCGCTACGGGGTGGGGTTCGCTGCTCGGTGCGGCTGCGGGGGAGGGTGCGCCGCAGGGGCGCGGTTGCGCAGGGGGGTGCGCCGCCGGGGTGCGTTTGCCCAGGGGCTGCGCCCTTACGGCACCGCTGCGCGGTGGGGTTCGCCGCTCGGGTGCGTTTACGCAGATGGGTTCGCCGGTAGCCATGGAGCCGAAGGCGGCGCCGGTGTTGAAAGGGAGAACGCGCACAGTGACCGAGGAACGAGGGAGCGAGCACGATCGACTGTCGACACCGGGTTTAAGCCGCCGGAGGCGAGAGGGCGGCAAAAAAAGGGGATCGCGGTGAGCTGACGCAAGAGGGCTCCCACGCGCGGTGAGGATGCGCGAGGCGGCTAGCCGCACGGTGGGCTCACGCAGGACGGCTCACACGCACGTGTTCGCCGTGGGTGGGTCCGTCTCGCGTGAGGTCGCCGTGGGGTGCGTGCCCTCCGGGGTCAGTTGACCGTGGTGGGTGCCGTCTCGCGCCAGTTCATCGTGCGTGGGTGCCCTCTCGGGCGCCTGAGCGTTGCGGGTGAACGTGGGTGGGTGCCGTCTCGCGCAAGCTCACTCTGCGCGGGTGTCGTCCTGCGTGAGGTCACCGTCGTGCGAACCGTCTCGCGCAAGCTCGCCCTGGGGGTGCCGTGTCCGGTGGGGCCACCATGGTGGGTGCCGTCTCGTACTAGTTCACCGTGGTGCGAACCGCCTCGCGCGAGCTCGCCGTACGTGGGTGCCCTCTCGGCGGGGCCGTGCGCGGGTGCCGTCCTGCGCAAGCTCACCCTGCGCGGGTGCCCTCCCGCGTGAACTCACCGTCGTGCGAACCGCCTCGCGCATGCTCGCCCTGGGGGTGCCGTGTCCGGTGGGGCCACCATGGTGGGTGCCGTCTCGCGCAAGCTCGCCGTGCGCACGAACCCCCTCCCGTCGGCTCAGCGTTGCGGGTGAGGTTAGGTGGGTGCCGTCCCGCGTGAACTCACCGTGGTGCGAACCGTCTCGCGCAAGCTCCCCCTGCGCGGGTGCCCTACCGCGTGAACTCACCGTCGTGCGAACCGCCTCTCGCATCCTCACCCTGCGGGGGAGCCGTCCTTTCTATGCGCACCCCGATCCCCTTTTTTTGCCGCCCTTCCGCCTCCGGGCGCTTAGACCCGGTGTCGACAGTCGATCGTGCTCGTTCCCTCGTTCCTCGGTCACTGTGCGCGTTCTCCTTTTCAACACCGGCGCGCCCTTCGGCTCCATGGCTACCGGCGAACCCACCTGCGCAGCAGTGCCGCAGGGGCGCAGCCTCCTGCGCAACCGGACCCCAGCGGCGAACCCCTCCTGCGTAGCAGCGACCTTGGGGCGCAGCCCCTCGCGCAACCGGCCCCCAGCGGCGAACCGCCCTGCGTGGCGGTGACCTGGCGGCGAACCCTCCTGCGCAGCCGCACCCAGGCGGCGAACCCTCACCCCGCACCCGCACCCGCGCCCCAGCGGCGACCCCCCTGCGCACACGCCCCCCGGCACTCACCCCCTGCGCACCCCCGCACCCGCCCCCGAAGGCGGTGCCCTCTCGGCGAGGCACCCTTGCACCGGTGGGGTGCTTGGGGTGGGGATTTGTCGACTTCTGGAGGGTGATTTCTGTGGCGGAACGGCGCGTGAGGGGGCTCGCGTACCCCGAACGGCCCCTGATCCGCGTAGCTTTGTCGCCAACACGACGGACTGTCGGAGGAGTCGGAGCAAGCCTTGGCCAGGAAGATCGGCAGCCGGTACACCGCGCACCAGGTGCTCGGGCGGGGGTCCGCGGGCACGGTGTGGCTCGGCGAGGGCCCCGAGGGCCCGGTCGCCATCAAGCTGCTGCGCGAGGACCTCGCCTCCGACCAGGACCTCGTCGGCCGCTTCGTGCAGGAGCGCACGGCGCTGCTCTCCCTGGACCATCCGCACATCGTCGGCATCCGCGACCTCGTGGTGGACGGCACCGACCTCGCCCTGGTGATGGACCTGGTCCGCGGCACCGACCTGCGCTCGCGGCTGGAACGCGAGCGGCGCCTGGTGCCGGAGGCCGCCGTCGCCATCGCCGCGGACGTGGCCGACGGGCTGGCCGCCGCGCACGCGGCGGGCGTCGTCCACCGCGACGTGAAGCCGGAGAACGTGCTGCTGGACTCGGCCGTGGCCACGGGCCCCGGCGGCGCGCCGCCCGCGTTGCTCACCGACTTCGGCATCGCGCGGCTGGTCGACACCCCGCGCCGCACCCGTGCCACGCGGATCATCGGCACCCCCGACTACCTGGCCCCGGAGATCATCGAGGGCCTGCCGCCGCGCGCGTCGGTCGACATCTACGCGCTGGCCACCGTGCTGTACGAACTCCTCGCGGGATTCACGCCGTTCGGCGGCGGACACCCCGGCGCGGTGCTGCGCCGGCACGTCACCGAGACCGTCGCGCCGCTGCCCGGTCTGACCGACGACCTGTGGCGGATTCTCGCGGCCTGCCTGGCCAAGGCCCCCGCCTCGCGGCTGACCGCGGGCGAGCTGGCCA
The DNA here is from genome assembly GCF_044741185.1 of Streptomyces sp. NPDC088197. Taxonomy (NCBI): domain Bacteria; kingdom Bacillati; phylum Actinomycetota; class Actinomycetes; order Kitasatosporales; family Streptomycetaceae; genus Streptomyces; species Streptomyces sp. NPDC088197. The sequence goes on along the minus strand of NZ_JBIUSD010000015.1, from coordinate 179,297 downwards.
CCCGGCTGAGGGACCTGCTGCCGCACCTCGCGGGCCTGCCCGCGCTCGATGTCGCCGCCCCCGGCACCGACGACGGCGGACCGGGCGCGGACGACCAGGACGCGTACGACGACGGCTTCGCCGACCTGCCGCCCGGTGCCCCGGAACCGCCCCGCGGCCCCGGCGCCGACCGCCCGCGCGGCGCCGTACCGCTGGTCAGGGGCGCCGCGCCGGACTCCAGCCGGGACACCCACACCAGCATCAAGCTGCCCACGGCGGAGGAGCTGGCCGGTTACGGCGCCGCCTCCCGCAACGGCAAGGGCAGCAAGGCGGCCCGCGACAGCCAGCGCCGCGCCTCGGCGCCGGGCCGCCCGGCCAGCCCCCGGCACCGCGCGGTCTCCGACGCCGTGCGCCAGCGCCGGATCAAGTTCGCCGCCGCGGCCGCCGCCGCGCTCGCCGTCGCGGGCATCGGCGGCTGGGGGATCGCCACCGCGGGCTCCGGCTCGGGCAACGACTCCGGCGGCACCTCGCGGGACGACGCCCCGCCCAGCCCGACGCCGACCGCCACCCGCGGCACCCCGACCGCGCCCACCGCGGGCGCCGCCTCCCCGCAGGGCCGCACCGGCGCGCCGGTCACGCTCCCGCAGTGGTCGTCGTACAAGGACGTACCGGCCGCGGGCGTCAAGCTGCTCGGCGGCCCGCGCGCCCTCACCATGGACGGCGCCACGTACGTCTTCGCCCGCGGCGCCGACAAGAACGTCTGGTACGTAATCCGGGACGGCTCCGGTTACGGCGCGTGGCACAAGCTCACCGGGATAAGCGTGGACGACGACCCGGCGGTGGCGTCCGCGCACGCCGGGCGGATCGACCTGTTCGGGCTCGGCACCGACGGGCTGCTCTACCGCCGCACGCTGACCGACGGCTACTGGAACGCCTGGTCGCAGGTGGACGAGCGGACCCGCTTCGACGCGGCGCCCGCCGCCGCGTCCTCGGAGCCCGGCCGGATCGACCTGGTCGGACGGGTCGGCGGCGACCTGGTGACCGCCTCGCTGGTCGGCGACCGCTGGAACGCCTGGGCGCTGGTGCCCACCGCGGGCCGGATCACCTCGGCCCCCGCGCTGATCTCCCGGTCCCGCGGCTCCCTGGACGCCTTCGTGGTCCGCAAGGCCGACGGCGCCGTGCTGCGGCTGCCGTACTCCGGCGGCGCCTGGCGGCCCAGCGAGGTCATCAAGGGCCTGGACACCTCCGCGCGCCCCGACGCGGTCGCCGCCTCGGGCCGGCTCTTCGCCTTCACGCCCGGCACCCAGGCCGCCGCCGCGCTCGACGGCGACGCCGCCTCGCTGGAGGGCGACTGGGCCACCGCGCCCTTCACCGCGCCCACCGACGCGGCCCTGGGCGCCGCCGCCTCCGCGCACACCCTGGAGCTGTACTCCAGGACGCCGTCGGGCACCCTCACCCGCACCACGGCCCACATCTGACGCGATCCGGCCCGCCCGGCACCGGATCGCGGGCCCTCCCGGCGGCCGGCGGGCTCCCGGCCGGGGCGGGTCCGCTCGACCAGCCGGTAGGCTGGAGCCGTGGCGATCGTCGATGTTTCCGAAGAGCTGAAGTCCCTGTCCTCGACCATGGGGTCGATCGAGGCCGTCCTCGACCTCGACCGGATGCGGGCCGACATCGCCGCGCTGGAGGAGCAGGCCGCGGTGCCGTCCCTGTGGGACGACCCGGAGAACGCGCAGAAGATCACCAGCCGGCTCTCCCACCTCCAGGCGGAGCTGCGCAAGGTCGAGGCGCTGCGCGGCCGGATCGACGACCTGTCCATCCTCTTCGAGCTGGCCGAGAGCGAGGACGACGCCGACGCGCAGACCGAGGCCGAGGCCGAGCTGGAGTCGGTGCGCAAGGCGCTGGACGAGATGGAGGTCCGCACCCTGCTGTCCGGCGAGTACGACGCCCGTGAGGCGCTGGTCAACATCCGCGCCGAGGCGGGCGGTGTCGACGCCGCCGACTTCGCGGAGCAGCTCCAGCGGATGTATCTGCGCTGGGCCGAGCGGCACGGCTACCCGACGGAGGTCTACGAGACCTCGTACGCGGAGGAGGCCGGCATCAAGTCGACCACCTTCACCGTCAAGGTCCCCTACGCCTACGGCACCCTCTCCGTCGAGCAGGGCACCCACCGCATGGTGCGGATCTCGCCCTTCGACAACCAGGGCCGCCGCCAGACGTCCTTCGCGGGCGTCGAGGTGCTGCCGGTCGTGGAGCAGTCCGACCACGTCGAGATCGACGAGTCCGAGCTGCGCGTGGACGTCTACCGCGCCTCGGGCCCCGGCGGCCAGGGCGTCAACACCACCGACTCCGCGGTGCGGATCACCCACATCCCGACCGGCATCGTCGTCTCCTGTCAGAACGAGCGCTCGCAGATCCAGAACAAGGCGAGCGCGATGAACGTCCTCCAGGCCAAGCTGCTGGAGCGGCGCCGCCAGGAGGAGCAGGCCCTGATGGACTCCCTCGGCAAGTCCGACGGCGGCAACTCCTGGGGCAACCAGATGCGTTCGTACGTCCTGCACCCGTACCAGATGGTCAAGGACCTGCGCACCGAGTACGAGGTCGGCAACCCGCAGGGCGTCCTGGACGGCGACATCGACGGCTTCATCGAGGCGGGCATCCGCTGGCGCAAATCCCGCGAGAAGGCCACCGCGTAATCGGGAGAAGGCCACCGCGTGATACGGCCCCGCGCCGTACGGCTGAGAGGGCGATACGGCCCCGCCGTACGGCCGTTGCCTTGATCCCATCTGTCTGCCGTGTCACAGACGTGTGCTGAAGTGCCGGGCAAGACGGGACAGTTGGGGCACTTTGCGCTTAATGACCTTGACGCTCCCGGTGAATGCCACAAAGGTGATGTCCGGCATGCGCGCGAAAGCGGCGTAATCGACCGTGCCCGCAGCGGCGCGTGCTTCAAGCCGACGTCTACCGGGGGTAGTTGAGACATGACCAAGCAGAGCACGAGGGTACGCGTCACGCGCGTGGCGGCCGTCGCGGTGATCGCGGCCGGTGCGTCCCTGACCGTGGCGGGGGCTGCTCAGGCGGCGGTGAGCAGCGACGCGCCGCCGTCGGCCGCCGCGGTGGTGGACCCGCCCACGACGGACCCGACGGACGAACCGACCACGCCGCCGACCGACGAGCCGACGACGCCCCCCACCACGCCCCCGACGACGCCTCCCACGACGCCGCCGACCACGCCCCCCACCACCCCGCCGACGACGCCTCCCACGACGCCGCCGACCACTCCGCCCACCACGCCTCCGACGACCGCGCCCGGCTCCATCGCCGGTGTCAGCGGCGGCAGCGACGACGGGGGTCCGAGCGGTTCGCCGAGCCCCAGCGTCAGCCCGAGCGCGACGGGCAACAGCAACACCTGCACCCTGACCGGTGACAGCGTCGACTGCGGGAACAACAACCCCGGCACCGACAACACCCAGCAGGTCCCGCAGAGCCAGACGACGCAGCAGCTCGCCGAGACCGGCTCCGACGGCACCACGTACATGCTCATCGGCGCCGCGGCCCTCGTGGCGGGCGGCGTCGGCTTCAAGCTGGCCCCGCGCCTGAAGGAGCGCCGCGACGCCTCCTGAGGCGCCGCGCGACCGCACCTGACGCGCACGACGAAGGGCCCGGAACGCGATGCGGTCCGGGCCCTCCGTGATGTCTCAGCTCGCCCACCCGTGAATGTGACGTACCTCTCACGTATTTCTCACGTGCCGCCCGCGGGACTGCTCTACGCGGTCGCGTGCTCCACCACGAGCACCACCGTCAGCAGGGCCACGAGCAGGGCTATCAAGGTGGCGGGGGAGATGTTGGACCAGGGATTCTCCCGCTCCAGGCGGGCGCGGTTCGCCCGGCAGACGGGGCAGCGGCCCTCGCTCACCGGACCCGCGCAATTGGCGCACACCAGCCGGTCGCACGTCATGCGATCTCCTCCTCGTCCGGTGAACGCCCCGGGAGGCCGAAGTGTTCCTTGTTCCACTGTGCCAGCTTCCGCCGGATTCGGCGCGGCCCCCGGTGGACCGGCGGCCCGTACGGCGGCTCCGGCGGGGTCCACGAGAGCGGCGCGGGCGGGGGAGCGGACCTCCGGTGGCGGCCGGCCGCGCTGAGGTGTAAGGGGTCAATGACGGGTTTGTCCGCGTGTGCCCTGTGGGCAAGCCCACCAACCCTCCCCGGCGACTGCGCACCCCTGGCTCGGTCGCGTAGTGTCGCCCCCACATCCCCTGTCCACCCGTCCCCGCAAACCTGGTGCGAACGTGATCCGATTCGACAGCGTCACCAAGACCTACCCCAAGCAGAACCGTCCTGCACTTCGGGACGTCTCGCTGGAGATCGAGAAGGGTGAGTTCGTCTTCCTGGTGGGCTCGTCCGGCTCGGGAAAGTCGACCTTCCTGCGGCTGATCCTGCGCGAAGAGCGCACGGACACGGGAATGGTGCACGTCCTCGGCAAGGACCTCAACCGGCTGTCGAACTGGAAGGTGCCGCAGATGCGGCGCCAACTCGGCACCGTGTTCCAGGACTTCCGGCTGCTGCCCAACAAGACGGTCGCGGAGAACGTGGCGTTCGCCCTCGAAGTGATCGGCAAGGCCCGCGGCACCATCCGCAAAACCGTGCCCGAAGTGCTCGACCTGGTCGGCCTCGCGGGCAAGGAGGACCGGATGCCCGGCGAGCTGTCCGGCGGTGAGCAGCAGCGCGTCGCCATCGCCCGCGCCTTCGTCAACCGGCCCATGCTGCTGATCGCGGACGAGCCGACCGGAAACCTCGACCCGCAGACCTCGGTCGGCATCATGCGCCTGCTGGACCGGATCAACAGGACCGGCACGACCGTGGTGATGGCCACCCACGACCAGAACATCGTCGACCAGATGCGCAAGCGCGTCATCGAGTTGGAGAAGGGGCGGCTGGTGCGCGACCAGTCGCGCGGTGTCTACGGCTACCAACACTGAGAGCCGCGCGTACGGCGTACGTACTGCCGTACAGCAGTAGTCACCACCCCCCTGAAAGGACAACCAGAGACCATGCGCGCCCAGTTCGTCCTGTCGGAGATCGGCGTAGGACTCCGCCGCAATCTCACCATGACCTTCGCGGTGATCATCTCCGTCGCGCTCTCCCTCGCCCTGACCGGTGGCGCCCTGCTGGCCAACAAGCAGGTCAAGTCCATGAAGGGCTACTGGTACGACAAGGTCCAGGTCACCATCTACATGTGCAACAAGGGCGACGCGTCGACGACGCCCAGTTGCGCCAAGGGCGCCGTCACCGACGACCAGAAGGCCCAGATCAAGGCCGACCTGGAAAAGCTCCCGATCGTGGAGAAGGTCTACTTCGAGAACGCCGAGCAGGCGTACAAGCACTACCAGGAGCAGTTCAAGAGCTCCCCGCTCGCGGCCTCGATCACCCCGGACCAGATGCAGGAGAACTACCGGGTCAAACTCAGGGACCCGACGAAGTTCACCGTCGTCGCGAGCGCCTTCGACGGGCGTCCGGGGGTGCAGTCCGTTGAGGATCAACGGGCCGTGCTGAAGAACCTCTTCTCGCTGCTGAACGGTATGACGCTGGCCGCCTGGGTGGTGCTGGCCTTCATGCTCACCGTCGCGATGCTGCTGATCGTGAACACCGTGCGCGTGTCCGCCTTCAGCCGCCGCAGAGAGACCGGCATCATGCGGCTGGTCGGCGCCTCCAGCTTCTACATCCAGATGCCGTTCATCATGGAGGCGGCCTTCGCCGGACTCGTGGGCGCGGGGCTGGCGTGCGGAATGCTGCTCGGCGGCCGGTACTTCATGATCGACGCGGGTCTGAAGCTCCAGGAGAAGATCCCGCTGGTCTCCTTCCTCGGCTGGGACTCGGTCGTCGCGGTGCTGCCGCTGGTGCTGCTGATCGGCGTCGTGATGCCGTCGATCGCCGCCTTCATCGCGCTGCGCAGGTATCTGAAGGTCTGACGCCCGCGGGCCGGGCCCGGCCGTCGCGCCGGGCCCTTCGCGGGGCCGTACGGCGGGGGACGGGTCCCAGGGGGGCGGTGTACCGGGTTGCGGATCATGCCCCGCCGAGGTAGCGGCAACTATCCGTATGCCGCCCGTTTCTGTCCTAGACTTCCGGCCATGTCCGGCCCGTCGCTGTTCGGGACGCCCCGCCGCTTGCGCCGCGGGGCCACTCTGACGTTGGTGTTCAGCACTCTGCTGGCCACCGGTGCGGCGGCCAGCGGACTCACCGCGCCGGACGCGCGGACCGCCGCCCGCGCCACCCGTATCGCCGCCGCGCCGGTCGCCGACGGGCGGCAGGACGACGGCAAGCCGCCGGCCCCGCCCCACGGCGGCGAGCCCGCCCCGTCGTCCCCCGCGGCCTCCGAGACCCCCACGGGCTCGCGGGCGAAGCCGGACGGGACGAACGGCGACCACGTCGACACCGGCCGGATCGCCGAGGAGATCCAGGACGGCAAGGTCGGCCCGCTCGCCGCCGCGAAGCTCGTCAGCCGCAGCGGCGACCGCTGGTCGTCCTTCTACACCGCCCGCGAGTACGCGGGCCTCCAACAGGCGCTCGACGGCCGCTACGTCGGCGTCGGCCTGTCCGTGCGGCGGATCGACGACGGCCGGATCCAGATCGCCCGCGTCCAGCCCGGCAGTCCCGCCGACCGCGCGGGCCTGCGCGAGGGCGACCTGCTGGCCGCCATCGGCCCGGTCAAGTGCACCGGCCTCGCGGTCACCGAGGTCGTCGCGGACCTGCGCGGCGACAACGTCCCCGGCAGCGTCGTACAGCTGGGAGTCCAGCGGGCGCAGCGTAGTTGGACGGTCACGGTACGCCGCGCCACGCTCGACACCGACGCCGTCACCGTGACGCGGTCCGCCGACGCGCCCACGGTCGTCAAGATCGACGCCTTCACGCTCGGCGTCGGCGACCAGGTACGCGACGCGGTACGGGACTCCGAGCACGGCGTGCTGCTCGACCTGCGCGGCAACTCCGGCGGCCTGGTCACCGAGGCGGTCGCGGTGGCCTCCGCCTTCCTCGACGGCGGCCTCGTCGCCACCTACGACGTCCACGGCGAGCAGCAGGCCCTCTACGCGGCCGAGGGCGGCGACACCACCGTCCCGCTGGTCATCCTGGTCGACGGCGGCACGATGAGCGCCGCGGAACTGCTCACCGGCGCCCTCCAGGACCGCGGCAGGGCCGTCGTCATCGGCTCGCGCACCTTCGGCAAGGGCTCGGTCCAGATGCCCAGCACGCTGCCCGACGGGTCGGTCGCCGAGCTGACCGTCGGCCACTACCGGCTGCCGGACGGGCGCAGTGTGGACGGCCGCGGCATCGACCCCGATGTGACCGTCCCCTCCGGTGAGGACCCGCTCGCCGAGAGTCACGAGGTATTCGCTGGCCTCGGACCCCCCTCCTAGTGGGACAATGGCCCGGTTATGGCAAAAGAGACGGGTCGCAAACTGATCGCGCAGAACAAGAAGGCGCGGCACGATTACCTCATCCTGGACACCTTCGAGGCCGGGCTCGTGCTGACCGGCACCGAGGTCAAGTCCCTGCGCCAGGGACGCGCCTCCCTGGTGGACGGCTTCGCGCAGCTCGACGGCGGCGAGGCGTGGCTGCACAACGTGCACATCCCGGAGTACACCCAGGGCACCTGGACCAACCACTCCGCGCGCCGCCGCCGCAAGATGCTGCTGCACCGCGCCGAGATCGAGAAGCTGGTCCACAAGACCCAGGAGACCGGGCACACGATCGTGCCACTCGCCCTGTACTTCAAGGACGGCCGCGCCAAGGTCGAAATCGCCCTGGCCAAGGGCAAGAAGGAGTACGACAAGCGGCAGACCCTGCGCGAGAAGCAGGACCGCCGCGAGTCCGACCGCGCCATCTCGGCCGTGCGCCGCAAACAGCGCGGCTGAGCCGCCCCCGGCCGCCGGCCTCGACGCGTCCGGGGGAGACGCGGGTGACACGACGTCACGACGTCGGCTCGCCCTGAAACGACGAAACGGCACCCTCCCGAAGGAGGGTGCCGTTGTCACATGGGGTGGTGGAGATGGCGGGAATCGAACCCGCGTCCTGTGGTGCGGAATCAGGGCTTCTCCGAGCGCAGTCCGCTGTGCTTTTCTCGGCCCCGGCTGTCACGCGGACAAGCTGCCGACGGGCTCAGTCACTGTTTGATTTCCTTCTGGGGCCCGTGACCGGCCCTAGAAGTTTAGATCCCTTGATGATGCCAGGATCCGGGTCGGGATCACCCCCGGGCTGACACTTCGCAAGTCGCTACTTAGGCAGCGAGGGCGAAGGAATCGCGCTTGGTGTTGGCGATTATTGGTTGCGACATATGGTTAACGAGATCATTGCCGCTTCCTCGGCTCGCTTCCCCTGCTTCGACATCCCCAGTCGAAACCGATCATCCCCATGTTGATTTTTCAAGGTGCACCACCCGAGGGTGGCGGCTGGTTCCATCGTACGGGATCAACGGTCACACGGGCCAGCGCATTCCCCCGTGGGTGGCCCGGCGCACGCCCGGGAGCAAGCGCGCGGCCACCCGGCCGTCACCGGGGAGGGGGCGGCGGCGCGGGTGGCGCCGTTGTGCCACGTCACATCCGTGCCACCGGAAACGGGTGACACACCCTCCGGCCCCACCGGATTCTTTCCAGCATCGCGTGCACATGCATGGAAAGGGGCTGGACCGATGAGACGAACCCGCTTCGCGGCGGTCGTGTCGACAGGGCTGATCCTGGCCGTCTCCGCCGCCGTACCCACCGCGGCCGTCGCCGTACCCGGCGCCGAACCCGTACCGACATCGGGCGCACAGCCGGGGACAACCCCCGACAGCACCGCCACGGTTCGGCTGATCACCGGCGACCGGGTGCGGGTGACGACGACCGCGGACGGCCGGCACACCGCCTCCGTCGAGCCGGGCGCCGGACGGGAGCGCGTCGTCTTCCACACCTCGGACGCCGACGGGCGGCTGACCGTGCTGCCGTCGGACGCCGACCCCCTCGTACGGTCGGGGCGGCTTGACCGGCGGCTGTTCGACGTGACGGCGCTGGTGGACCAGCGGTACGACGAGGAGCACCGGGCCTCGCTGCCGCTGATCGTCGCGGGGTCCGGGGGAGCGGCGGCCGACCGGCTGACCGCGCTGGCCGCGCCCGGCGCCCCCACCCATGACCTGGGCAGCATCGGGGCCCACTCCCTCACCGTCCCCGACGCGAAGCTCGCCGCCTTCTGGCAGCAGATCGTGCCCGCGGGAACGGACACCGGGAAGACCGGCACCGCGGCGGCCGGCACCGGGCCGGCCGACACCGTGAAGGCCGCCGCCGTCCCGAAGATCTGGCTCGACGGCCGGGTCCGGGCGGCGGCGGACAGCATGGACCAGATCGGCGCGCCGCCGCTGTGGAAGGCGGGATACGAGGGCACGGGCGTCAAGGTCGCGGTGCTGGACACCGGCGTCGACCAGACCCACCCCGACCTCAAGGACCGCGTCGCGAAGGCCGAGGACTTCACCGAGAGCCCGACCGGCACCGGCGACCACTTCGGACACGGTACGCACGTGGCGTCCATCGTCGGCGGTACGGGAGCGGCCTCGGGCGGTGCCCGCAAGGGCGTCGCCAAAGCCGCGAACCTGCTGGTCGGCAAGGTCCTCGGGGACGACGGCTACGGCTACGACTCGCAGGTCATCGCGGGCATGCAGTGGGCGGCCGACCAGGGCGCCAAGGTCGTCAACATGAGCCTGGGCGCCGACGACGAGAGCGACGGCACCGACCCGATGAGCCTGGCGCTGAACGAGATCAGCGAGGCCAGCGGCACCCTCTTCGTCGTCGCGGCGGGCAACAACGGCGAGAACGGGCAGCGGACCGTGGGCATCCCGGGCGTCGCCGACGACGCGCTGACCGTCGGCGCGGTCGACGGCAAGGACGCGCTGGCGAACTTCTCCAGCCGCGGCCCGCGCTACGGCGACGGCGCCGTCAAGCCCGATGTCACCGCGCCCGGCGTGGACATCGTGGCGGCCCGCGCGAGCGGCACGACGCTCGGCGACCCGGTCGACCCGTACTACGTCAGCCTGTCGGGGACGTCGATGGCGACCCCGCACGTGGCGGGCGCCGCGGCCCTGTTGGCGCAGCGGCACCCGGACTGGACCGCGCGCCAACTCAAGGACGCGCTGATCAGCACCGCGCACACCGTGGACGGGCAGGCCGTGACCGACCAGGGCGGCGGCCGGATCGACGTGTCGGCGGCGGCGCTCGGCACGCTCACCGCGACCGGCACCGTCTTCCTCGGCGACATCCACGCGACCGACCCGAAGGCCACCTACCCGGTCACGTACACCAACACCTCCGCCGCGCCGGTCACGTTGACGCTGGGCCTGGCGCTCAGGACGTCGGGCGGCCGGGCGGTGAACGCGGGCGCGGTACGGATCGGCGACGGTTCCGCCGCCGCCACGAAGGTCACCGTCCCCGCCCACGGCACCGCCCGCGCCGACCTCACCCTCGACCCGGCCAAGGTGACGTACGGCTCCTACTACGGCTATCTGACGGCGACACCGGCCGGGGGCACGGCGGGAGCGGCCGTCCACACCACGCTCGGCCTGGTCGCCCACGGCCCGCTGCACACCCTGACCGTCACCGCCTACGACGCGCACGGCGCTCCGGCCCACCCCACCATCAGCATCTGGGGCGCGAGCGGTCTGCTGTACCCGTCGGGCGACAGCAAGGGCACCTCCGCCTCCGACCTCGAAGAGGGCACGTACCAAGTCCGCGCGTCCTTCCAGGAGATGACGGACGACGGCATGGAGGAACGGCTGGTCGTGCTGCCCGAGGTGAGGCTCACCAAGGACACGGCCGTGACCGTGGACGCCCGCAGGACCACGCAGGTCGAGATCCGTACGCCGCGGCCCGCCGAACAGAGCGGCATCCCCTACTACCAGACGTACCGTCAGATCGAGGGCAGGGGCCTCACCGAGAGCGAGGAGTTCTTCACCGGCATCCTCAGCAAGCTCTACGTCAGCCCCACGACGAAGGTCACCGACGGCGACTTCGAGTTCTCCTCCCGCTGGCAGCTCGCCGCGCCGCAGCTCACCACCGAGGCGCCGGGCACGGGACTGAGGCTGAAGAGCTACTACACCTCGTACTCACCGCTCTTCGACAGCAAGGGCGTGAATCTGACGGCGGTCGACGCGGGCTCCCTGGAAGCGCCGGACTTCAGCGGGGCGCGCGGCAAGCTGGCCGTCATCCGCAACGAATCCGGCGAGGGAGAAAGGGAGTTGGCGGCAGCCGCGGCCAAGGCGGGCGTGCGCGGACTGATGATCGTGCACTTCTCCGACTTCGGCTGGACCCGCTGGTACCCGACCGGCGAGCGCAACGCGGTGCCGACGATACGGATCGGGAAGGCGGCCGGTGACGCGCTGCTGGCGCGACTGGCGAAGAAGCCGGTGAAGACCGTCACCGTACGGATCGGCGGCACGGCGGTCAGCCCGTATCTGTACGACGTGTTCCAGACGTCCACGCAGCAGATCCCGCAGCGCGTCGTCCACACCGTCACCGCCGCCAACAGCGCGGTGATCAGGACGACGTACGCCGAGAACGGCGGCGCCCCGTGGGCCGCCGAGCAGCGCTTCGCGTGGCGGCCGTACCAGAACTTCGCGTGGGAGGCGACGCGGAACGTGCCGACGGGCGTGACGCGTACCGAGTACGTCAGCGCCAACGGCACCTGGTGGATGCACCGGGTCAACCAGGAGACGACCTTCGACATCGACCAGCCGCTGCTGGCCGGCATGGTCGACACCACCACCACCTACCGGGCGGGCAAGCAGCCCGACCAGGCGTGGCAGCAGGCCGTGGTGCGGCCCTCGATCCCGCGCGGCACGCGCAACCCGAGCGTGCGCAACGGCGACGTACTCGACCTGCGCATACCGGAGTTCACCGACTCCGGCGCCGGACACTGGGCACGCGCGGCGGTCGGCGGCGACTTCGGCGGCTTCGGCACGGCGGCCGGTACGAGCCCGGCCTCCGGTACGCGTACGGCCTCCGGCACGAGCGGCGGGCGGGACGCCCCCGTCGAGGGCGACTCCGCCAAGGCCACCCTCTTCCGCGACGGCCGGCGGATCGCCGCCGCCGACTCCCCGTGGGCCGACCTCGAAGTGCCCGCGGGCACCGCCGACTACCGCCTGGACGTGGCGACTTCACGGGTCTCCCCGGAGTGGCGCTACGCCACCGACACCAGCACCTCGTGGTGGTTCCGCTCCGGCACCGCGGCGCGACCGACGCTGCTGCCGCTGCTCCAGGTCGACTACGCGGTACCGGTCGACGCCTGGAACGCGGTGCGCAAGGGCAGTTCGCACACCGTGGGTCTCACCGTCCGCGCCCAGGACGGGGCGGCCGTGCCGACCGGCGTGAAGGTCGAGGTCCAGGCGTCGTACGACGACGGGCGGACCTGGACCGGCGCGCGCGTGGACGGCCGAGGTCACAACACCTTCGACGCCCGGCTCACCAAGTCGGCCCGCTCCAGGGGCGATGCGTACGTGACGCTGCGGGTCACCGCGCGCGACGCCGCGGGCGACCAGGTGCGGCAGACCGTACGCCGCGCGTATCTGTGGCGGGGGTGAACGGGCACGTGAGCCGGTGGCGCTGATCCGACGCCACCTCGACAGCCGGGGCGAGCGGGCCAGTGGGGTGCCCGCTCGCCCCGGCGCGTGGTTCCGGCGCGTGGTTCCGGCGCCCGTGGTTCCGGCGCGTGCTCCCGGCACGGGCTTCGCCGGGCCGCGGTGGTGATCTCCGCTCGTAGTACGGTGGCTGCTCACCCAGCCCCCGTACCCGCGAGGAGGGTGCCATGGCCCTGGAGGCCGCCGGGATCACCGACGCCGAAGAGGCCGCGTACCGGCTGCTGGTGACGATGGACAGCGCCTCGGCGCGGGAGATCGCGGAGTACTCGGGCCTGAGCCCGGACACCGCGCTGTCGGCGCTGACCGGTCTCGTCGCCAAGGCCATGGCCAGCGCCTCCGACGGCCGGCCGCCGCGCTACCGGGCCTACCCGCCGGATGTGGCGCTGCTGCCGCAGCTCAAGCACCGGGCCGACGCCCTGGACCTGGCGCGCTCGGCGGCGGCCGACCTGCTGGAGAGCTACCGGGCCACCGCGCGCCGCCGGGACGCCGGGCTGCTGATCGAGGTCATCACCGGGGCGGAGGCGCTGCGCCAGCGGCTGCGGCAGATCCAGGCGGACGCGCGCGACGAGATGCTGTGGTTCTGCAAAGCGCAGTACGTGGCGATGCCGTCGGGCAGCAACACCGCCGAGTTCGACGCGCTGGAGCGCGGGGTCCGCTACCGGGTGCTCTACGAACGGGACTTCTTCGACGACGAGAGCGCCGTCGGCAACATCGCGGCGGCCGTGCGGAAGGGCGAGATCGCCCGCGCCGTCCCGCACCTCCCGCTGCGGCTGGCCGTCGCCGACCGCTCGGTGGCGATCTTCCCGCTGGTCCCCGGCGGCCCGCACGGCAGCCCCGAGGAACCGTCCACCGCGCTGGTCCGCGACAGCAGCCTCCTCGACGCGCTCATCGCGCTCTTCGAGCGCTACTGGGAGGACGCCGTACCGCTGCACGTCGACGCCTCGGGCGCGGTCACCGGCGCGGCCGACGTCGGCCCCGCGGACCCGTTGTCGTCCACCGACCGGCGGCTGCTGTCGCTGATGGTCGCCGGGGTCGCGGACAAGGCGATAGCCACCCAGATGAACCTCAGCCGCCGCACCCTCCAGCGGCGCGTGCAGAGCATGATGGAGCTGGCGGGCGCCACCACCCGCACCCAGCTCGCCTGGCAGGCGGCCCGCCGCGGCTGGCTCTGAGACCCGGCCCCGGCACCAAGCCCTGACACCAAGCTCAGGCACCCAGACCTGACTCCCCCCCACGAGGGCCGGCGCACAGCCGGGCGCGGACGCGGGCGAGCGCATGGTTGCGCTCGTGTCACCTCGGGGCGCGGGGCGGTCATGCGGCCGTTTCCAGGGTCGGGCCCGACAGTCCACCCCCGCCTTCGTCTCCTTCCCCGCCTTCGTTCTCCTTCCTCGCCTCCTCCGCGCTCTGTTACGCCGTCACGTGGGCCGTATACCTGCGGTGACCGGCGCGGGCGGTGGACGGGACCGGGCGGACGGCGCCTGCCGGGACCGCCGTCCGCGCGCGGGTGTGAGCGGCGGAGGCGTCCGTAACATCCGGGTCATCCCGGTGAATCGAACCCGTCACCCCGTCTTGGGACGATGCGGCTCCGGCGGGGTGGCCGGGAGGGCGGCGGCGGATCAGGGACGGTCCGCCCGCCGTCCGGCACGCGTAACTCCAGCAAAAGTGGGGCGGAGCCATGCAGGCGCAGGCGACCAGGAACAGCGATCCGGGCCCGGGCGGCGGGGTGCCGCCCCTGGCCGGGTTCACCGTCGGGGTGACGGCGGCCCGCAGAGCCGACGAGCTGGCCGCGCTGCTGGAGCGGCGCGGCGCGGTCGTGCTGCGGGCGCCCGTCCTGCGCATCCTGCCGCTGCCCGACGACACCGAACTGCTGGAGACCACCAGGCGACTCGTCGCCGACGCACCCGACATCGTGGTCGCCACCACCGCGATCGGCTTCCGCGGCTGGATCGAGGCCGCCGACGGCTGGGGCCTGGGCGAGGCTCTGCTGCGCAGGCTCGGTGCGGTCGAACTCCTCGCCCGCGGGCCCAAGGTGCGCGGCGCGGTGCGCGCGGCCGGGCTGCGCGAGGCGTGGTCACCGGCCTCGGAATCGATGGCCGAGGTCCTGGAACGCCTGCTGGAGCAGGGAGTCGAGGGCCGCACCGTCGCCGTCCAGCTGCACGGCGAGCCGCTGCCCGGCTTCGTCGAGTCGCTGCGGGCGGCAGGGGCGACCGTCGTGGCGGTGCCGGTCTACCGCTGGATGCCGCCCGAAGACCTCGGGCCCGTCGACCGGTTGCTCGACGCCGTCCTTTCCCGGTCGGTCGACGCGCTGAGCTTCACCAGCGCCCCGGCCGCCGCCTCCTTCCTCGACCGGGCCCGGCAGCGCGGCCGTTGCGACGCACTCCTCGCGGCGCTCCGCCATGACGTCATGACCGCCTGCGTCGGCCCGGTCACCGCGCTGCCGCTCCAGGGCCACGACGTGCCCACCCGGCACCCCGAACGCTTCAGGCTCGGACCGCTGGTGCAGCTCATCGCCAGCGAACTGCCCGGCCGCGTAAGGCCGTTGCCCGTCGCCGGGCACCATGTCGAGATCCGCGGGCACGCCGTCGTCGTGGACGGGACGCTGCGGCCGGTGCCGCCCGCGGGCATGGCCCTGCTGCGGGCGCTGGCCCGCCGCCCCGGCTGGGTCGTCGCCCGCGGCGACCTGCTGCGCGCCCTGCCCGGCTCCGGCCGCGACGAACACGCCGTCGAGACCGCGATGGCCCGGCTCCGTACCGCGCTCGGCGCCCCCCAGCTGATCCAGACCGTCGTCAAACGCGGCTACCGGCTCTCCCTCGACCCGCACGCGGACGACAAATACGGCTCGGCGCCGTAAGCCGGTCAGGCAAGCGCGGCCACAGCGGTCCTGACACGCCCTAGACCCCGCGACGGCCGCCGGGCACCCTGGGGGGAAGGTGACGGGCGGGCGGGAAGGCGGCTGACCATGAGTGGAACGAGCCCGCTACGGTTCGACACCGGCCGGCTGTGTCTCGATCTCGTCGCCACCCGCACCGGCCGCCCCGAGCGGGAGCGGCTCGGCACGCCCGACCGGCTGGCGGCGTGGCTGTACGGGACCGGCCTGGTGCCGCGCGCGCCCGGGGAGGCGGCGCGGCCGGACCTCGCCGTGGACGACGGCTGGCTGAGCGGATTCCGCGGCCTGCGCGCCGTCGTCTGCCGGGTCGTGACCGCCGAGGTCGCCGGTGAGCGGCCCGCTGCCGCCGACATCGCCGAGCTGAACGCGACGGCGCTGGCCGCCCCGCCCGCCCCGCGCGCGGTCACCGGCGAGGGCGGCGCCCTGATCCGTACGCTGGCCGCGCCCCCGGAGCCCGCGGGACTGCTCGCGGCCGTCGCCCGCGACGCCGTCGCGCTGCTGACCGACCCGCTGGCCCGTACGCAACTGCGCCGCTGCGAGGGCGAGAACTGCTCGCTGGTCTACCTCGACACCTCCCGCGGCCGACGCCGCCGCTGGTGCAGCAGCGAGATCTGCGGAAACCGCGAGCGCGTCGCCCGGCACCGCCGTCGCACCACCACGCGCGGGACTCTCACCTCGCCCCAGGGCTGACCCGCCGGGGTCCCCGGCCCGCCGGAAAACTGACCGCGCCTCAGACCCGACCGCACGGCGGAGTGTGCAGAAGCCCGCAGGTCGCGTACGGTTGCAGGCTGCCCCACGTGCCCCGTCACGTACGTGGGCGGCGCATGACGCAATGAAGAAGGGGGTCCTGCGTGGCCGCGCAGACCACAGCCCACCTGGGGGTCCGGGATCAGGAGATCGCCGTCGAGCAGGCGCATCTGGACCGGGTGTACCACCGCCTCGAAGAGAAGATCGACGAAGCCGAGTTCCTGATGAAGGACGCCGCCCAGCGCGGCCACGTCGGCACGCCGGGCGCGCTCGCCGAACGCGACGCGCAGGTCTTCCGCGCGGGGGTCCACCTCAACCGGCTGAACAGCGAGTTCGAGGACTTCCTCTTCGGCCGGATCGACCTGCTGCGGGGCAAGGACGGCAAGAAGGGCGCCGACGGCGCCTTCACCTCCGTCGAACCCGCCGACGACGCCGTCCGCGAGGACCGGACCGCCGACATCGCCGAGACCCTGCACATCGGCCGGATCGGCGTCCTGGACAGCGAGTACGCGCCGCTGGTCATCGACTGGCGGGCCCCGGCCGCCGCGCCCTTCTACCGCTCCACCCCGGTCGCGCCGGGGCGCGTGGTGCGCCGCCGGGTGATCCGCTCCAAGGGCCGCAAGGTGCTCGGCGTCGAGGACGACCTGCTGCGCCCCGAGCTGACCACCGGGCTGCCGGTCGTCGGCGACGGCGCCCTGATGGCGGCCCTCGGCCAGGCCCGCAGCCACACCATGCGGGACATCGTGGCGAGCATCCAGGCCGAGCAGGACATGGTGATCAGGGCGCCCGCCGCGTCCGTTACCGAGGTGACCGGCGGCCCCGGCACCGGCAAGACCGCGGTCGCCCTGCACCGGGCCGCGTACCTGCTCTACCAGGACCGGCGGCGGTACGCGGGCGGCATCCTGTGCGTCAGCCCGACCCCGCTGCTGGTGTCGTACACCGAGGGCGTGCTGCCGTCGCTCGGCGAGGAGGGCCAGGTAGCGATCCGCGCCGTCGGCTCGCTGGTCGACGGCGTCTCCGCCGATCTGTACGACGAGCCCGCGGTCGCCCGGATCAAGGGCTCGCTGCGGATGCAGAAGGTGCTGCGCAACGCGGCCCGCGGCGCGCTCGACCTGACGCCCGGCCGCCCGGCGACGCTGCGCGTGGTCGCCTTCGGCCGCCGCGTGGAGCTGTCCGAGCAGGAACTGGCGGGCATCCGCCACAACACCCTCGGCGGCACCGCGCCCGTCAATCTGCTGCGCCCGCGCGCCCGCCGCCTGCTGTTGGACGCGCTGTGGCGCAAGACCGGCCGCCGCTTCGACGATCCGGAGCTGGCCGCGGAGGAACGCCAGGGCTTCGACGAGGACATCAGCACCGAGCAGGACTTCACCGACTTCCTCGACGCCTGGTGGCCGGTGCTCCAGCCGCGCGCCGTGCTGGCCGCGCTCGCCGACGAGAAGCGGCTGACCCGCTGGGCGCGCCGGGTGCTGTCCCCGCCGGAGGTCCGCCGGGTGGCGCGCTCGCTGCGCAGGACCGGCGCCACCGCGCACGACGTGGCGCTGCTGGACGAACTCGACACGCTGCTCGGCCCGGTGCCGCGCCCCAAGCGCCGCGAGGCCGACCCGCTGGACCAGCTCACCGGCCTGGACGAGGTCACGACCTTCGCCGACCGGCACGACGCGGGCCGCCGCAGCCGAGCCGAGCGGCTGGACGAGGAGCGCACCGAGTACGCGCACGTCATCGTGGACGAGGCGCAGGACCTGACGCCGATGCAGTGGCGGATGGTCGGGCGCCGCGGCCGTACGGCCACCTGGACGATCGTCGGCGACCCGGCGCAGAGTTCCTGGACGGACGTGGACGAGGCGGCGCGGGCGCGCGACGAGGCGCTCGGCACCCGGCCCCGGCGGCGCTTCACCCTCACCGTCAACTACCGCAACCCCGCCGAGATCGCGGAGGTCGCCGCCACCGTGCTGGCGCTCGCCATGCCCGGCATGCAGTCGCCGCGCGCCGTGCGCTCCACCGGTGTCCTGCCGCAGTACGCGGTCACGGGCGACGACCTCGGCGCGGACGTACGCCGGTGCGCCGCGCGGCTGTTGGAGGAGGTGGACGGCACGGTCGGCGTCGTCGTCGCCATGAACCGCCGCGCCCAGGCCCGCGGTTGGCTCGAAGGGCTCGGCGAGCGCGTCGTGGCGCTCGGCAGCCTGGAGGCCAAGGGCCTGGAGTACGACGCCACGCTCGTGGTGTCCCCCGCCGAGATCGCGGAGGAGTCGCCCGCGGGGCTGAGGGTGCTGTACGTGGCCCTGACGCGGGCGACGCAACGCCTGATGGTCCTCGCGGCCGAGGGCGATTTGCCGGACGCCGAGGGAGTGCCGGACCTGCTGCGCCCCTGACCGGGCGGCGGGGTCCGACAACGGGTCCGGGAACGGGTCCGAGAAGCGGGTCCTGGCACGGGTTCGGGAACGGGTCCTGGCACCGTTCCGAAAACGCCGTGGGCGCCCCCTCCGGAAGAGGGGGCGCCCACGTGACGTTCACGACACCGGCCCGCCATGCTCGCCTCGCGGCAAGTGGGCGCTCGAAGCGCCTAAGGTTGGGCCCGGGGGCTTGGATCGAGCCGGTGCCGTACTCAGGCTAACAAACGGCTACGGGAACCTCTTCCCGGCGGACGAAAATCTCTTCTTCGGTCCACCCGGTTGCGCCGCTCCCGCATCGCGGAAGTATTCTTCCAATCTTCACCCCACGCGGGTTTACGCGTACCCGTCGGTAGGTGCAACGATCGACGGGCAGCACCACCAGCAGCAGAGGAACCGGAAGAAGGTCCGTCATGGCAACGGCGCCAAGCGTCTCGTACTCGATCACGGTACGGCTGGAGGTCCCCGCCAGCGGGACCGCGGTCAGCCAGCTCACCACCGCGGTGGAGTCCTCGGGCGGTTCGGTCACCGGCCTGGACGTCACCGCGTCGGGCCACGACATGCTCCGCATCGACGTCACCGTCGCCGCCAGCTCCACCGCGCACGCCGACGAGATCGTCGGCAAGCTCCGCGGCATCGAGGGCGTCGCCGTGAGCAAGGTCTCCGACCGTACGTTCCTCATGCACCTCGGCGGCAAGATCGAGATGCAGTCCAAGCACCCGATCCGCAACCGTGACGACCTCTCCATGATCTACACCCCCGGCGTCGCCCGGGTCTGCATGGCCATCGCGGAGAACCCCGAGGACGCCCGCCGCCTGACCATCAAGCGCAACAGCGTGGCCGTCGTCACCGACGGCTCCGCCGTCCTCGGCCTCGGCAACATCGGCCCGAAGGCCGCGCTGCCGGTCATGGAGGGCAAGGCGGCCCTCTTCAAGCGCTTCGCCGGCATCGACGCCTGGCCGCTGTGCCTCGACACCCAGGACACCGACGAGATCGTGGCGATCGTCAAGGCCATCGCCCCCGGCTTCGCGGGCATCAACCTGGAGGACATCTCCGCGCCGCGCTGCTTCGAGATCGAGGCCCGGCTGCGCGAGGCGCTGGACATCCCGGTCTTCCACGACGACCAGCACGGCACCGCCATCGTGGTGCTCGCCGCGCTCACCAACGCGTTGCGCGTGGTCGGCAAGCAGATCGGCGACGTACGCGTCGTCATGTCCGGCGCGGGCGCGGCCGGTACGGCCATCCTCAAGCTGCTGCTGGCCGCCGGAGTGAAGCACGCGGTGGTCGCCGACATCCACGGCGTGGTGCACTGCGACCGCGACGACCTGGTGGAGGCGTCGCCGGACTCGCCGCTGCGCTGGATCGCCGACAACACCAACCCCGAGGGCGTCAGCGGCACCCTGAAGGAGGCCGTGACCGGCGCCGACGTCTTCATCGGCGTCTCCGCGCCCAACGTCCTGGACGGTACGGACGTGGCGCGGATGGCGGACGGCGCGATCGTCTTCGCGCTCGCCAACCCCGACCCCGAGGTGGACCCGGGCGTGGCCCGCGAGACCGCCGCCGTGGTCGCCACCGGGCGCAGCGACTTCCCCAACCAGATCAACAACGTCCTGGTCTTCCCCGGCGTCTTCCGCGGCCTGCTGGACGCCCAGTCCCGCACCGTGAACACCGAGATGATGCTGGCCGCCGCGCACGCCCTCGCGGACGTGGTGGGGGAGGGCGAGCTGAACGCCAACTACATCGTCCCCAGCGTCTTCAACGACAAGGTCGCGGGCGCGGTCGCCGACGCCGTACGCGACGCGGCCAAGGCGCAGGGACCGGCGGTGGCCGCCGCGGCGACCGCGCCGGGGGCGGTCTGACAATCCGTCCGACAAACGGATTCGATGCGTCGACCATGTGACGACAATCCGTCATCCCCGTGGTGTCCCCGTGCAATCGCATCGTTTTTTGTGCGACTCGCGCGGTCGGTGGATTGGCTTTCCCCCCATATATGGGGGCAGGATGCACACCTGGGCAGTGAGGCACACAGCAACAGCTTCGAGCTCGCGCCCCCATGGCAGAAAGAACACGGGAGTACAGATATGAACCGCAGTGAGCTGGTGGCCGCTCTGTCCGAGCGCGCCGAGGTGACCCGCAAGGACGCCGACGCCGTACTGGCCGCGTTCGCTGAGACCGTCGGTGAGATCGTGGCCAAGGGCGACGAGAAGGTCACCATCCCCGGCTTCCTGACCTTCGAGCGCACCCACCGTGCCGCTCGGACCGCGCGTAACCCGCAGACCGGTGAGCCGATCAACATCGCGGCTGGCTACAGCGTGAAGGTTTCGGCGGGCTCCAAGCTCAAGGAAGCCGCCAAGGGCAAGTAATCACATCGCCAAAGGGCGGCTTCTCCCGGGGGAGAAGCCGCCCTTTCGCATGGGGCGTACCGCTCAGGAAGCGACCGCGCCCGCGGGCTGGGGCAGCTCGATGTGGGCGCCCAGGCCCTCCAGCTTGGCGAGGAAGTTCTCGTAGCCCCGGTTGATCAGGTCGATGCCGTGCACGCGCGAGGTGCCCTGCGCGGCCAGCGCCGCGATCAGGTACGAGAAGCCGCCGCGCAGGTCGGGGATGACCAGGTCGGAGCCCTGGAGCTTGGTCGGGCCCGACACGACCGCGGAGTGCAGGAAATTGCGCTGCCCGAAGCGGCAGGCGGAACCGCCCAGGCACTCGCGGTAGAGCTGGATGTGCGCGCCCATCTGGTTGAGCGCGGAGGTGAAGCCGAGCCGGGACTCGTACACCGTCTCGTGCACGATGGACAGCCCCGACGCCTGGGTGAGCGCCACCACCAGCGGCTGCTGCCAGTCGGTCTGGAAACCGGGGTGCACGTCGGTCTCCAGCGCGATGGCGTTGAGCGGGCCGCCCGGGTGCCAGAAGCGGATGCCGTCGTCGTCCACCTCGAAGGCCCCGC
This sequence comes from Streptomyces sp. NPDC088197, assembly GCF_044741185.1. Taxonomy (NCBI): domain Bacteria; kingdom Bacillati; phylum Actinomycetota; class Actinomycetes; order Kitasatosporales; family Streptomycetaceae; genus Streptomyces; species Streptomyces sp. NPDC088197. The sequence continues at coordinate 157,704 of NZ_JBIUSD010000015.1, read as the reverse complement.
CGACCCGGCGGAAGGTGTTGAGGAAGGTCATCATCGACCGCTGCTGGGCGCCGCGGACGTAGATGTTGCCCTCGGTGGCCAGCGCCGCGCTCGCCCAGGAGGCGGCTTCGAGGCGGTCGGGGAGCGCCCGGTGGTTGTAGCCGCCGAGCTTGTCGACGCCGGTGATCCGGATCGTCCGGTCGGTGTCCATCGAGATGATCGCGCCCATTTTCTGCAGGACGCAGATCAGGTCCTCGATCTCCGGCTCGACCGCCGCGTTGGACAGCTCCGTGACGCCCTCGGCCAGCACCGCGGTGAGCAGCACCTGTTCGGTCGAGCCGACCGACGGGTACGGCAGCCGGATCTTGCAGCCGCGCAGCCGCTGCGGCGCCTCCAGGTACTGGCCGTCGGCGCGCTTCTCGATCGTGGCGCCGAACTGCCGCAGCACGTCGAAGTGGAAGTCGATCGGCCGGCCGCCGATGTCGCAGCCGCCCAGGCCCGGGATGAAGGCGTGGCCGAGCCGGTGCAGCAGCGGGCCGCAGAACAGGATCGGGATCCGGGAGGAGCCCGCGTGGGCGTCGATGTCGGCCACGTTGGCGCTCTCGACACGCGTCGGGTCGAGGACCAGCTCGCCCGGTTCCTCACCGCTCTGCACCGTCACGCCGTGGAGCTGGAGCAGCCCGCGTACGACGCGTACGTCACGGATGTCGGGGACATTGCGGAGTCTGCTCGGTCCGCTGCCGAGCAGGGCGGCGACCATGGCCTTGGGCACGAGGTTCTTCGCACCGCGGACACGGATCTCGCCCTCGAGGGGGGTTCCGCCATGAACAAGCAGTACATCGGCGATGTCGGTCATGGATCTCGCGATCTTCGGAACGGTTGGTACGGGGGAGGCCGGGCGCGGCCGGGGTGCTCGCCGCGCGGAGCGCAGGAAGAAATGGTAATGCGCCTACTGACCCGTCCCGGCTGCCGTGAACCTCGGCCAGTGTCATGACTTCGCTACAGCGCGGTGCGTGGCGGACCGCACACCGTCCGCTGCCGCGCGCGCCGTACCGCGTGTCGCGCCGTAGCGGCGGATGTCCGGGAGTGGCGGTTGCCGCTCCGCCCAGCGGGTTTGTGCGGGATCATGTGTCCCATGACCGAGGTGTCCTCGCTCACCGGAAGACTGCTCGTCGCCACACCGGCGCTCGCCGACCCCAACTTCGACCGGGCGGTGGTGCTCCTCCTCGACCACGACGCGGAGGGGTCGCTCGGCGTCGTCCTGAACCGGCCCACGCCGGTCGGCGTCGGCGACGTCCTGCTGCCCTGGGCGCCGCTGGCGGGCGCGCCCCCGGTGGTCTTCCAGGGCGGCCCGGTCTCGCTGGACTCCGCGCTGGGCCTGGCCGTGGTGCCGGGCGACGTCCGCGAGGGCGAGGACGCGGACCCGCTGGGCTGGCGGCGGGTGCACGGCGCGATCGGCCTGGTCGACCTGGAGGCGCCGCCCGAACTGCTCGCCGCCGAGCTGGGCTCGCTGCGGATCTTCGCCGGATACTCCGGCTGGGGGCCCGGCCAGCTGGAGAAGGAACTGGTCGACGGCGCCTGGTACGTGATCGAGTCCGAGCCGGGCGACGTGTCCTCGCCCGATCCCGAACAACTGTGGCGCTCGGTGCTGCGCAGGCAGCGCAATGAGCTGGCCATGGTGGCCACGTATCCCGACGATCCGTCTCTCAACTAGTCTTGAGTCTTATGAGCACTCTTGAGCCCGAGCGCGGGGCGGGCACCGGCACTCTGGTCGAGCCGACCCCGCAGCTCTCCCATGGTGACGGCGACCACGAGCGCTACGCGCACTATGTCCAGAAGGACAAGATCATGGCGAGCGCGCTGGAAGGCACGCCCGTCGTCGCGCTCTGCGGCAAGGTCTGGGTCCCGGGACGCGATCCGAAGAAGTACCCGGTCTGCCCGATGTGCAAGGAGATCTACGAGGGCATGCCGCTGGGCGGCGGGGACAAGGACAAGTCCGGCAAGGGCAGCGGCGGCAAGAGCTGACGTCCGCGCTCCTCGCCGGCGGAAACAGGGGCGGACGTGGACAGCGGTCAGGGTGACGACGGCGCGTTCGGCGCGGCGGACGCGCCCGGCGACGACGACGCGAGCGACGGCGAGCGGGTGCACTCGCTCGTCGCGCAGAGCCGGTTCGCCGAGGCGCACGCCCTCGTCAGCGATGCCTTCGTGGAGCGCAACGGCAGCGCGGGCTACCTGCTGCGCGCCTGGATCCTCGCGCAGGAGAAGCGGCGCCCCGAGGCCCGCGAGTCGGTCGACTGGGCACTGGCGCTCGCCGGGCCCGCGGAGGCGGCCGACGTCTTCGTGCTGGCCGGGGTCGTGCTGCTCTCGCTGGACGAGCCGCACGCGGCGCTGACCGTCGCGCTGCGGGCCACCGGCGCCGACCCCGACGGCTGGGAGCCGTCGGTGCTGCTCTCCGACGTCTACCGGCGGCTCGGCCGGGTGCCCGACGCGGTGGCCGCCGCCCGCCGCGCGGTCGCGCTCGCCCCGCAGGAGGCCGAGGCGCAGGTCGCGCTGGCCCGTTCGCTGACCTCGGGGCGCGGGCTGCTCGGCCGGGTGCCCAAGCGGCACCGCGCCGAGCACCAGAGCGCGGTGGAGCGGGCGCTGATGCTCGGCGCCGACCCCAGCCAGCTCACCGCGCCGCGCGGCGGGGCACTGGCCGGGATCATCGCCGTGGCCCTGCTGGTGGGCGTGCAGCTCTTCCGGATCGCGACCGGTGACGTGTGGCAGATCATCGCCACCGCCGCCGGGGCCGCGGCGGCCCTGGTCCTGATCGTGGTCCTGCTGACGGTGGCCGGGCGCCGCTCCGGTACGCCGTTGCCCGCCCGGCTGCGGGGCATCCGTGCCACCGTCCGTACGGAGCTGGCCGCCGATCCCTGGCTGCGGCGGGTCCGGGAGATCAACGCCGTCGCCGTACTCCCGCTGGTGCCGCTGGTCACCACCGTGCTGCCCTGCGACAAGGAACGGCAGCGCGCGCCGTGGCCGCTGTGGGCGGTCTCCGCCGTGACCGCGGCCGGTCTGGCCGCCGTGGTCGTCGTCGGCCTCGCCGTCCGCTGGTGGTACGGCGGGCCCTTCGCCGAGCGCGCGTTCCTGCGGAGCTGGAACGGGCGTGTGCAGCTCGCGGCCGTGTTCGCGCTGCTGGGCGCCACCCTCGCCCTGGCCTCCGCCCCCGACGTGCCCCACTCCGCGTGGCAGGCCCTCACCATCGCCCACTTGGCGTGGCTGCTCCTCGGTGTGACCCTCACCGTGCTGCTGGCCGTGCGCGCCCAACGCGAGAGGGCGGCTGCCGCCTTCTAGTCTTTCCCGGGCCGGGTACGCGGTGCCCCGCTCCGGCGGCCCCCGCACTCCCGGCCGGTGGGGGCTGGCCGCGCAGTGCCTCCCCCCAGCTACCGCTGGGAGGTGCCCCCGGCGCCCCTCGGGGCCCGTGCCCGTCGTCTTTGCCCGCGCCCGGGCGGGGCAAGTCTGCCGCGGGCGGGTGAGCCGAGCGCTTCAGGGGCGCGGGAACTGCGCGACCAGGCATGACGCTTCCGCGGTCGGAGAACGGTCCTCGGCCAGGCAGCTGCGGGATTGGTCTATGCCAATCGCGGATTACGGGTCAGGATGGCCCCCATGGACCTCATTCCGGCCCCGCGCCATCAGACCCCGTACGGCACCGACGACGCCTTCGTCCTCGGGCCCGAGACGACCCTCACCGCGACCCCCGGCGCCGAAGGCGCCGCGCGCTGGCTGCGCGGAGTGCTCGCGGCAGCGACGGGCCTGCCGCTGGCGCCGGTGGAGCCGTCCGGGAAGGACGTGATCCGGCTGGCGGTGGACGACGCGGTGGCCAGGGAGCTGGGCCCCGAGGGCTACCGCATCATGGCCGCGCCCAACTCCGGCGTGCACGTCTTCGGCGGGAGCCCCGCCGGCGTCTTCTGGGGCGCGCAGACCCTGCGCCAGCTCCTGGGGGCCGACGCCTTCCGCCGGGCGCCCCTGGGGGAGCGCGAGTGGCGCGTGCCGACCTGCCAGATACAGGACGCCCCCCGCTTCGCCTGGCGCGGCTTCATGCTCGACGTGGCACGGCACTTCATGCCGAAGGACGTCGTGTTCAAGTACCTCGACCTGATGGCCGCCCACAAGCTGAACGTGCTGCACTTCCACCTCACCGACGACCAGGGCTGGCGGGTGGAGATCAAGCGCTACCCGAAGCTGACCGAGGTCGGCGCGTGGCGCGAGCGCACGAAGATCGGGCTGCGCGAGTCGCCGCTGTGGGACGAGCGCCCGCACGGCGGTTACTACACCCAGGACGACATCCGCGAGATCGTCGCGTACGCCGCCGAGCGGCACATCACCGTCGTCCCCGAGGTCGACATTCCCGGCCACTCGCAGGCGGCCATCGCCGCGTACCCGGAGCTCGGCAACACCGACGTCGTCGACACCTCGGCCCTCTCCGTGCTGACCACGTGGGGCGTCAACCCCAATGTGCTCTCGCCCGCCGAGAGCACCCTGCGCTTCTACGAGAACGTCTTCGCCGAGCTGCTGGAGCTGTTCCCCGGCGAGTTCTTCCACGTCGGCGGCGACGAGTGCCCCAAGGACCAGTGGCGCGCCTCGCGTTCGGCGCAGGAGCGGATGCAGGAGCTGGGCCTGGAGGACGAGGACGAGCTGCAGAGCTGGATGATCGGCCACTTCGACCACTGGCTGACCGAGCGCGGCCGGCGGCTGATCGGCTGGGACGAGATCCTGGAGGGCGGCCTCGCCGAGGGCGCCGCCGTGTCGTCGTGGCAGGGATACGCCGGCGGCATCGCGGCGGCCAAGGCCGGGCACGACGTGGTGATGTGCCCCCAGACCCATGTCTACCTGGACTGGCGGCAGTCGGAGGACCCCGAGGAGCCGGTGCCGATCGCGCACGCCCGCGGCCTGGAGGACGTCTTCCGCTTCGAGCCGGTTCCGCCGCAGCTCACCGAGGAGGAGGCGGCGCACGTCATCGGCACCCAGGCCAACATCTGGACCGAAGTCATGGACTCCGTACGGGTGCTGGACTACATGGCCTTCCCGCGGCTCGCCGCCTTCGCCGAGGTCGCCTGGTCGGACCTGCCCGCCGCCGACGAGCGCGACTGGCCGGAATTCGAAGCCCGGATGCGGACCCACTACGCCCGACTGGACGCCCTGGGCGTGGAGTACCGGCCGCCGGGCGGCCCGCTGCCGTGGCAGCGCCGCCCCGGCGTCCTCGGCCGTCCCAAGGACGGTCCGCCCCCGATCGTGTGACTGATTCCGCAACTTCCGCACCCGGCGCGGGCGGAGCTGGCACGGTGGAGTGGCGTACCGTCGCAACACACCCGAAGGATGGCAATTCCGGCACAGCGGTTGATTCCGTCAGAGCCGTACGATCGCGCCCGTGACGGACGGATCGGTACTTCGTGGACCCTCGCGTTGACCACCGTGGAACATGTGCCAGAGTTGCCACGTCCAGGCTGTGAGCACGTACGGTACGGCTACCGCGCGACGGAGGAAGGCCGGGAAGGGGCAGGCTGCGTGAGCACGTATGCACGGCGGACGGCGGAGAACGTGACGCTGCCGTCCTCGCTCGACGAGGCGGTGGAGGCGCTCGCCGCCATGCCCAGCGCCGTGCCCGTCGCAGGCGGCACCGACCTGATGGCGGCGGTGAACTCCGGGCTGCTGCGCCCGGACGCGCTGGTCGGCCTCGGCCGGATCAGTGAGATCCGCGGCTGGCAGTACGCGGACGGCGCGGCGCTGCTCGGCGCCGGACTGACCCACGCGCGGATGGGGCGGCCGGACTTCGCCGCCCTCATCCCCGCGCTCGCCGCCGCCGCCCGCTCCGCGGGACCGCCGCAGATCCGCAACGCGGGCACCCTCGGCGGCAACATCGCGACCGCGGCCCCGACCGGCGACGCCCTCCCGGTGCTCGCCGCGCTGGAGGCCAGCGTCATCGTCGCCGGACCCGAGGGCGACCGCGAACTCCCGGTCAGCCACCTGCTCACCGGCATGGACCCGCTGCGCCCCGGCGAACTCCTCGCCTTCGTGAGGATTCCGCTGCTGCACGCGCCGCAGACCTTCCTCAAGGCCACCGGGCGCACCGGGCCGGGGCGCGCGGTGGCCTCCGTCGCGCTCGTGGTCGACCCCGCGCGCCGCCAGGTGCGCTGTTCGGTGGGCGCGGTCGCGCCGGTGCCGCTGCGGCCCCTGGAGGCCGAGCAGTGGGTCGCGGGCCTCATCGACTGGGACGGCGACCGCAATCTCGCCCCCGAGGCGTGCACGGCCTTCGGCGAGTACGTGGCCGCCGCGTGCATCCCGGACCAGGAAGGTGTCGAACTGCCGCCCGCCGCCGTCCAGCTACGCCGTACCGTGGCCGCACTGTCCCGTCGAGCGCTCGGGAGGGCACTGGCATGACCGACCAGCCGCAGCCGCAGCCGGGCGCACCCGGCACCGACGACAGGTCGGGCACGTCCGGCGGGTCCGGTGCGTCGCCCGGCACGTCGGGGACCTGGCAGCCGGTGCCCGGCGGCGGGGACTACGACCCCGACCAGACCATGCACGTCTCCTTCGCGGCCCAACTGCCGCCGGAGCCGCGGCCGGGCGAGGACCCGCTCGGCGCGCACGGCCCGGCGGGACCGCCCGTCACCGGTGAGGGCGACCCGGTCACCCAGTGGTCGATCCCGGTCATAAAGGACGACGCGGACGGCGACTCGGGGGAGTTCTCCGTCGGCTCCTTCGCCTCGCCGTGGGACCAGGCGCCGTCGCCCGCGCCCACGCAGTCCTTCCCCGCCGGGATGTTCGGGCAGGGCGCGGCGGCCGCCGCGCAGGCCCAGGCGGCCGCTCAGGCCGCCGCCCAGGCGCAGGCCGGGCAGGGCGCACCGCAGGACCAGCTCACCGGGCAGTGGGACTTCAGCGGCGTCGGCACCGGAATCGACCCCGGTACGGGCCTGGGCACCGGCCTGGGCGCGGGAGTTGACGAGGGGCTGCCCTGGCCGCCCACCCAGGCCGCCTGGTCCGCCGCCGTCGACGACCCGGAGGGCCCGCCGCCCGGCGCGGGACACCAGGCCACCGCCGACAGCGCGTTCACGCACACCGGCCACGACGCCGACTACGGCACCGGCCACGACCCGGCGGCCAGGACGCGCGCCCCCGGCGATCCCGAGAGCCCCGGCAGCGCGGGCGCGCTGCACGACCCCGAGGGCCTGTCGGACGGCCTCACCCCGCTCACCGGGATCGGCGCGCTCGACGGCGTCGACGGCCTGTCCGCGCTCGACGGTCTCAGCGGCCTCGACGCCCTGCCGGGCGGCCTGGGCGGCCTGTCCGCGCTGCCCGCGCTCGACGGCGGCGAGGAACTGGTGGCGGACGGCCACGTCCCGGACGGCCTCGCGCCGGACGGCCACGTACCGGACGGCCACGTACCGGACGGCCTCGCGCCGGGCGAACTGCCCCCGGCCGGGCCGCTCCCCGACGCCGTGGACGGCCCCGCGCCCGACGGCCTCGCCCCCGACCCCCTCGCCCCGGATTCCGGTACGGCGGAGGCGGACGGCGACCTCGCGGCCGACGAGGCCGAGCGGGAGCCGGAACCCGTCGAGGAGACCCACAGCGAACACCCCCTCGCCTCCTACGTCCTGCGCGTCAACGGCGCCGATCGCCCGGTGACCGACGCCTGGCTCGGCGAGTCGCTGCTCTACGTGCTGCGCGAACGCCTCGGCCTCGCCGGCGCCAAGGACGGCTGCGAACAGGGCGAGTGCGGGGCCTGCTCCGTCCAGGTCGACGGCCGTCTGGTCGCCTCCTGCCTGGTGCCCGCGGCCACCGCGGCGGGCAGCGAGGTCCGTACCGTCGAGGGCCTGACCGTGGACGGCCGCCCCTCCGACGTCCAGCGCGCGCTCGCCGAATCCGGCGCCGTACAGTGCGGCTTCTGCATCCCCGGCATGGCGATGACGGTGCACGACCTGCTGGAGGGCAACCACAAACCCACCGACCTGGAGACCCGCCAGGCGCTGTGCGGCAACCTCTGCCGCTGCTCCGGCTACCGCGGCGTCCTCGACGCCGTCGACCAGGTCATCGCCGCCCGCGAGGCCGCCGCCGACGACCCCGACAACCCGGCGTCCGCGGCCTCCTCCACCCCCGCCCGCGTCCCGCACCAGGGCGGCCCCTCGGGAGGCGCCGTATGACCGGCATCATCGACGGACCGGGGCCCGTCGCGGAGACCCTGGCGGGCGCCGGGGCGGTACGGGGGATCGGCGCGTCGCTGCCCTCGGCCGACGCGCTCCAGAAGGCGCAGGGCACCTACCCGTACGCGGCCGATCTGTGGGCCGAGGGGCTGCTGTGGGCGGCCGTGCTGCGCTCGCCGTACCCGCACGCGCGGATCACCCGGATCGACACCAGCGAGGCCGTCGCGATGCCCGGCGTGCGGGCCGTCGTCACGCACGAGGACGTGCCGGGCGACGCGATGCACGGCCGCCGGGTCGCGGACCGCCCGGTCTTCGCCGAGGACCTGGTGCGGCACCACGGCGAGCCGATCGCCGCCGTCGCCGCCGACCACCCCGACACCGCCCGGCTCGCCGCCGCCGCGATCCTCGTCGAGTACGAGGTGCTGGAGCCGGTCACCGACCCCGAGAAGGCGTTCGCCGCCGAGCCGCTGCACCCCGACGGCAATCTGATCCGGCACATCCCGCTGCGCTTCGGCGACCCCGACGCGATCGGCGACGTCATCGTGGAGGGCCTGTACCGGGTCGGCCGCCAGGACCCGGCGCCGATCGGCGCCGAGGCCGGACTCGCCGTCCCGCGCCCGGACGGCGGCGTCGAGCTGTACGTCGCCTCCACCGACCCGCACGCCGACCGTGACCTGGCCGCCGCCTGCTTCGGCCTCGAACCCGACCGCGTCAAGGTCGTCGTCACCGGCGTGCCCGGCGCGATGGGCGACCGCGAGGACTCCGGCGTCCAGCTCCCGCTCGGCCTGCTCGCGCTCAAGACCGGCTGCCCGGTCAAATTCGTGGCCACCCGCGAGGAGTCCTTCCTCGGCCACGCCCACCGCCACCCCACCCTGCTGCGCTACCGGCACCACGCCGACGCCGAGGGCCGCCTGGTCAAGGTCGAGGCGCAGATCCTGCTCGACGCGGGCGCGTACGCCGACGCCTCCTCCGACGCGCTCGCCGCCGCCGTGGCCTTCGCGGCCGGTCCCTACGTCGTCCCGCACGTCTTCGTCGAGGGCTGGGCCGTACGCACCAACAACCCGCCGTCCGGCCACGTACGCGGCGAGGGCGCGCTCCAGGTCTGCGCCGCGTACGAGGGCCAGATGGACAAGCTCGCCGCGAAGGTCGGCCTGGATCCGGCCGAGATCCGGATGCGCAACGTCCTGGCCACCGGCGACCTGCTGCCCACCGGCCAGACCGTCACCTGCCCCGCGCCCGTCGGCGAGCTGCTGAAGGCCGTACGCGACGCCGAGCTGCCCCCGCTGCCCGACGGCGACGACGAGTCGCAGTGGCTGCTGCCCGGCGGCACCTCGGGCGCGGGCGAGCCGGGCGCGGTACGGCGCGGGGTCGGCTACGCGCTCGGCATGGTCCACGTGCTCGGCGCCGAGGGCGCCGACGAGGTGTCGACCGCGACCGTACGCGTCCACGACGGCCGCGCCACCGTCATCTGCGCCGCCGTCGAGACCGGCCAGGGATTCACCACGCTGGCCCGGCAGATCGTCCAGGAAGTCCTCGGCATCGACGATGTCCAGGTGCTGCCGTCCGACACCGACCAGCCGCCGTCGGGACCCTCCGCGCGCGGACGCCACACCTGGGTGTCCGGCGGCGCGGTCGAGCGCGCGGCCAAGATGGTCCGCACCCAGCTGCTCCAGCCGCTCGCCGCCAAATTCGGCATGTCCGTGGAGCTGCTGTCCATCGCCGACGGCAAGATCACCTCGTACGACGGTGTGCTGTCCACCACCGTCGCCGAGACCCTCGACGGCAAGGAGCTGTGGGCCACCGCGCAGTGCCGCCCGCACCCGACCGACCGGCTCGACGACACCGGCCAGGGCGACGCCTTCGTCGGCCTCACCTTCTGCGCGATTCGCGCCGTGGTCGACGTCGACATCGAACTGGGCGCCGTGCGCGTGGTCGAGATGGCCGTCGCCCAGGACGTCGGCCGCATCCTCAACCCCCGCCAGCTCGCCGCCCGCATCGAGGCCGGGATCACCCAGGGCGTCGGCCTCGCCCTGATGGAGGACCTCCGCGCGCCCCGAGGCATCGTCAAACGCCCCAGCCTCACCGGATACTCCCTGCCGACCGCCCTCGACGCCCCCACGGTCCGCATCATCCGGCTGGTCGAGGAGCGCGACGTCCTCGCCCCCTTCGGCGCCAAGGCCGTCTCCGCGGTCCCCGTCGTCACCGCCCCCGCCGCGGTGGCCGCCGCCGTCCGCGCCGCCACCGCCCGCCCCATCCCCCGCCTCCCCATCCGCCCCCAGGCCGCGGTGGTCAAACCCCAGAACTAGCGCCTGTCCGGCGGATCATGGGCGGTCCAGGCGGTGCCCGGTACGTGCGAGCGCAAGGCGCCGGGGCGGCCTCGTAGCGGAGCTGTCCCGGGCGGGTTGAGCTTGTCAGGGGCGCGGCCGCGGCTGAGCGTGCCGGTCCACCGCGCCCCTGGACAACGTGGCCCGGCGCCTTTACGCGGCGCGCGCCAGGCGGGTCACAGGCGCATGCCGGTCGCCATGTCGCGGACGGCTTCCAGGGCTTGTTGCTGGAGGCCGCCGCCGAAGGTGACGCGGGTGGCGCCGAGGAAGGCCAGCTCGCGGGGGGAGGGCCCGCCGGGACGGCAGAGGGCGTTGAGGGGGAGCGGGACGGCTTCGGCGATCTCGGCGAGGAGGGCGGGCGGGGCGAGGATCGGGTAGACGCAGTCGGCTCCGGCGGCGGCGTAGAGCAGCCCGCGCTCGACGGCGGCGCCGGTCGTACGGTCGCCGCGCAGAAACGTGTCGATGCGCGCGTTGACGACCAACGCGTCCCCGGCGGCGGCGCGTACGGCCGCGAGCCGGTCCGCCTGCCGCCGGGGCTCGACCAGCCCCCTGGACCCCGGCTCGGAGTCCTCCAGATTGCACCCGACGGCCCCGGCCTCCAGCAGCCGCTCGACCAACTCCTCGGGCGCCAGCCCGTATCCGGCCTCGACGTCGGCCGACACGGGGACGTCCACGGCGCGGGTGATCCGCCGGATCGCGGCGAACATCTCGTCGGCGGGCGCCTCGCCGTCCTCGTACCCCAGCGACGCCGACACCCCGGCGCTGGGCGTCGCCAGCGCCGGGAAGCCCGCGTCCGCGAACACCCGCGCGCTGGCCGCGTCCCACGGCCCCGGCAGCACCAACGGATCGGCGGCGTCCCGCCCGTGATGCAGCGCCAGCAGCGCCTTCGCGCCCCCCGCCCCGGCCCCGGCCACGCCCCCCGCCCCGGCCACGCCTCCCGCCCCGGCCCCGACCTCGGCCCCGGCCCCCGCGCCGCTCACGCGCTCGCCGCCGGCTGCGTCCTGAACGTCACGTTGAACCGGTTCCACGCGTTGATCGCCACGATCGCGGCCCCCAGGCGCGCCAACTCGTCCGCGTCGAAGTGCTCCGCCGCCCGCGCGTACACCTCGTCCGGCACGAACCCGTCCGTCAGCAGCGTCACCGCCTCCGTCAGCGCCAGCGCCGCCCGCTCCTTCTCGCTGTAGACGCCGTCGACCTCTTCCCACGCGCTCAGCAGGAAGATCCGCTGGTCGCTCTCCCCGGCCTTCCGCGCGTCCTTGATGTGCATGTCCAGGCAGAACGCGCACCGGTTGATCTGCGACGCCCTGATCTTCACCAGTTCCGCGACCACGGGGTCGAGCCCCTTCGCCGCCGCCTGGCTGAACCCCAGCATCGCCCGGAACGCGTCCGGCGCGTGCTTCGCGTAATCCACTCGCTCACTCATACCGACGACGCTACGGCCTGATCGCCCCGCGCCGTTGTACCACTCCCGCCCCAAATCCCTGGGCCAATCGCGGCGGGAGCGGACGGGCGGCCCGGCTTCGGGCCCGGTTTCAGCTCTCCGCCGCCGCCAGGGCCGCCTCGATGTCGGCGACGGAGGCCGGCGCGGGGGGCTCGGCCATGAAGTCGGCGACCGACTTGTCCGCGTAGGGCAGCCCGTACGCCGCCGTGCCGGGCTGGAACCGCCGGCCCTCGGCGAGCGGCCCGGCGTCCACCGTGTCGAAGCCGAGCAGATCGAGCAGCTCAGCGGCGTGCGCCTTCGCGTCGGCGTCGTCACCGGCGATGGGCAGGGCGCTGCGGTCGGCCGCTCCCGCCGGACGCGGCAGCGCCGCCAGGTGCTTGAAGAAGATGTTGTTGAACGCCTTCACCACGTGGGCACCGTCCAGATACCCCTGGAGCAGCCCGCTGTCGGTGGTCTTCTTCTCGACCAGCTCGGCGATCTCGCCGTCGCGCTGCGGGTAGTAGTTGCCGGTGTCGATCACGGTCTTGCCCGCCAGCGGCTCCCGCGGAATCCGCGGATACGCCTTGACCGGGACCGTCACCACCACCCAGTCCCCGGCGGCGGCGGCCTCCGCCGCCGTGCCCGCGCGGGCTCGTGGACCGAGCTCCGCGACGAGGTCCGCGAGGGTTTCCGGCCCCCGGGAGTTGCTGAGCACCACATCGAGCCCGCTGTCGACCGCCAGCCGGGCCAGGGTGCCGCCGATGTTTCCGCTGCCGATCAGTCCCAAAGTCGCCATACCGGCGGCAACCGCCACGGCCACGTCAGTATTTCCGCCGGTCCGGTCGTTCACCCTGTCAGCGGCGCCGGTGCGGCCCGAGTGCGAGGAGCACGTCGCCGAGCCGGGCGGCGGTCAGGGGTGGCGCGGGCAGGGTTTTCGCCTTCGGCGGCGTCTTCGGCAGGGGCTCCGGCCCGGCCCGGAAGCCGTCCAGGAGCCTCTCCCCGCTTCGTGCCTGGAGAGTGATGTCGCTCAGATACCCCAGGACTCGGCCGGATCGTCCAGCCACACGTACTGCCCGTCGGCGTCGACCGTCAGCCCAAAGCGCTCGACCCCCGGCTTTCCCCGGCCCGTCCACCAGCGGAAGGCGGCCTCCACCTCGTCCCACAGCCGACGCGGCCCGTACTGGACGGCCGCTGGTTCGACCGGGAGAACCTCAAACGCTGGGAAACCGAACGCCGTTTACCCGTCCCCGCCTGGCACCCCCTGCTGGCGAAGGCGTACGGCCTGCCGGTGGAGAAGATCGTCCGGGCGGTCGCGGCGAGTAAGCAGTGGCGCAGACTTCGGAACCGCCCGGATAGTGGTGAGGGGGGAGAGGAGGGCACGGAGGTGGACCGACGACAGTTCCTCGGCGCGGCGGCAGCGGCGGCGACGGGTGCGGTGGCTCTGCCCGGCATCGCGGAAGCGCGCCAGGGCATCAACGCGGCGCTCAGCGGCTCCGATGCCGGCGACCTCGCCTATCTCGACGGTGCTTTCGAGCGGCACCGCGGCGGCTATCGCGGCCGTCCTCCCACCGTTGTCCTGACGCAGATGCGCGACGACCTCGACCTGCTGCGGGACGTCCTGAGCCGTCCGCACGCGGCTGCCGCGCGAGCCGACCTTGCCCGGACAGCGGCCGGGATCACCGGCCTGGTGGCGATCATCCAGCACGACCGCAGCGACCAGCGCGACGCGCACGGTTGGTTCACCACCGCCGAGCAGGCCGCCCGCGAGTCCGGCGACCGGCAGATGCTCGCCTGGGCACTGGCACGGCACGCGATGGTGCCCCTCAACTACGGTGCTCCGAAAGCCGCCGCCGATCTCGCGGGTCGTGCCCGCGCCGAGGCCGGGCAGAGTCCGTCCGCCGCGGCGGCCCTGGCAGCGGCCGTCAACGCGCGGGCGCTGGCCGCGATCGGAGACCAGCAGGGAGCGCTCCGCTCCGTCGCCGACGCGCGTCTGATCGCCGAACATCTGGACGGCACCCACGCCGCCGACACCTGGTTCGGCTACCCGCTCCAGAAGCACCACGTTCACCTCTCCCAGGCGTTCACGCTCCTCGGCCGCACACGGGAGGCGTACGCCGAGCAGGAGGCCGCCCTCGCCCTCACCCGGACCCCGTCCGTCATGACCCGCGCCCTGCTGGAGATGGACGCCGCGCTCTGCCTTCACACCGACGGCGACCCGACCGCGGCCGCCGACAAGGCGGTCGCCGTCTGGGAACGGCTCCCCGAGGCGTACCGCGACGGCCTCGTCCGAGCCCGCGCCGAGACCTTGCACCAAGTGCTTCCCGGCGCCGCCCACACCAGGCTCGGCGAAGCACTCGCGAGCTGATGACCGGGAGACGTGGCCGAGAGGCTGAGACGTTCGGCGGGTCCGGGACTGAGACGGGAACTGAGACGGACCACCAAAAGGGCGGCACCCTCATCGGGTGCCGCCCTTCTGATTTGCCTGGTCAAAGGCGACTGGAGGCCGTGACCGGAATCGAACCGGCGTAACTCGCTTTGCAGGCGAGTCCCTCAACCACTCGGGCACACGGCCAGGTGTGTGTGCGGTGTGGTTCGACCTTCGCGGGTGGGGCGGGGGTGGGTCAAGGGTGGGGGAGGGGGTGCAACGGGACTGCCATACGGCGTTCATGAACGGGGGTGCGGGCCGGGGCGGGAAGGCGGCCGGGACGAGGGCGGGACGAGGGCGGGGCGTAGGGCGAAAGGCGGAGGGAAAGGGGGTCGCAGGGCAGGGGTGAAAGGGGCTGATGCCCCTTACCCTTGGCTGGTGACTGCCTCCGACACTCGCCGTGACCAGCGGCTTCCTGGAATCGACCCCGATACCGCCCCGGCCGCGCCGGAAGGCGTGATGGGGCGGTCGTACCGCGCGCTGACCCTGGGCATCGTGTCGGTGGTGCTGATGATCGCGTTCGAGGCGACCGCGGTGGGGACGGCGATGCCGATCGCGGCGCGGGAGCTGGACGGTCTCGGGCTGTACGCGTTCGCGTTCTCGGGGTATTTCACGACGTCGCTGCTCGCGATGGTGGTCAGCGGGCAGTGGTGCGACCGGTCGGGGCCGCTGCCGCCGCTGGCGGCGGGCATCGGCGGCTTCGCGGCGGGACTGGTGATCAGCGGGACCGCCCAGTCGATGTGGCCGTTCGTGCTCGGCCGGGCCGTGCAGGGGCTCGGCGGCGGGCTCGTGATCGTCGCGCTGTACGTGGTGGTCGGCCGGGCGTATCCGGAACGGCTGCGGCCCTCGGTGATGGCCGCCTTCGCGGCGTCGTGGGTGGTGCCGTCGATCGTCGGGCCGCTGGTGTCGGGGACGGCCACCGAACACCTCGGCTGGCGCTGGGTGTTCCTGGCCATCCCGGTCCTCGTGGCCCTGCCGCTCGCCGTCATGCTGCCGCCGCTGCGGCGGGCCGCGCACGCCCCCGACCCGGCCCCCGAGACGCTGCCCGAGGCCCCCGAGCCGGTCGCGCCGCCCGTACGGGACGGGCGGCGGATCTGGTACGCGGTGGCGCTCGCGACGGGCGCGGCGCTGTTGCAGTACGCGGGCCAGGACATCAGCCCGCTCTCGGTGATACCGGCCGTCGCGGGCATCGTGCTGCTCGTACCGTCCGCGCTGCGGCTGCTGCCGCCCGGCACCTTCCGCGCGGTGCGCGGGCTGCCCACGGTGATCCTGATGCGCGGGATCGCGGCGGGCACCTTCATCGCCGCCGAGAGCTTCATCCCGCTGATGCTGGTCACCCAGCGCGGCCTGTCCGCGACCATGGCGGGTCTGTCGCTGGCGGGCGCCGGGCTCACCTGGGCGCTCGGCTCGTACGTCCAGGCCCGCCCGCGCCTGGCGCCGGTCCGCGAACGCCTCGCGCAGTTCGGCATGGTGCTGTCCGCCGCCGCCATCTGCGGCGCCTCCCTCGCCCTCGTCCAGTCCGTACCGGTGTGGATCGTGGCCGTCGCCTGGTGCGCGGGCGGCCTCGGCATGGGCCTGGTCATCTCCACCCTCAGCGTGCTGATGCTGGAGCAGTCCGCCCCCGCGGAGGCCGGCGCCAACTCCGCCGCCCTCCAGGTCTCCGACGCCCTCTCCAACGTCCTCCTGGTCGCCGCCGCCGGCACCGTCTTCGCCGCCCTCGGCGGCGGCACGGTCGGCGCCGCGGCCGACGCGAGCACCACCACGACGGCACACCCCGCCGCCTTCGCCGCCGTCTTCCTCCCCGCCGCCGCCCTGGCCCTCGTGGGCGCCTTCGTAGCGGCCCGCCTGCGCCCCCACCCGAAATCGGCGTGAGACCGACCGCCTGCGCCCGGGACTGCGTATCACCGTACGAGACGGCGTCCGCGCGCCCGTATGTGAGCTGAGTCGCACACGGGCGGCGCGGTGGCGTCGGGACGGGGGTGAGGGGGTGCGGCCGGTAGGCTGAGGCGGTTTTCGTACCGACCCGCCGCGAGACGAACCTCAACGGAGACCGTGACTACCACCGCCGCATCGCACCCGCACCATCTGTCTCCCGCCTTCCCCGGGCGCGCGCCCTGGGGGACGGCGAACAAGCTTCGGGCCTGGCAGCAGGGGGCCATCGACGCGTACGTCGCCAAGCAGCCGCGGGACTTCCTCGCGGTGGCGACACCCGGCGCCGGGAAGACCACCTTCGCGCTGTCGCTGGCGTCGTATCTGCTCCACAACCACCTGGTGCAGCAGATCACGGTGGTGGCGCCCACCGAGCACCTGAAGACGCAGTGGGCGGACGCGGCGGCGCGGATAGGGATCAAGCTGGACCCGGAGTACAGCGCGGGCCCCGTCGGCAAGGAGTACCACGGCGTCGCCGTGACGTACGCGGGCGTCGGGGTGCGGCCGATGCTGCACCGCAACCGCTGCGAGCAGCGCAAGACGCTGGTGATCCTGGACGAGATCCACCACGCGGGCGACAGCAAGTCGTGGGGCGAGGCGTGCCTGGAGGCGTTCGACCCGGCGACGCGGCGGCTGGCGCTGACCGGGACGCCGTTCAGGTCGGACACCAACCCGATCCCCTTCGTGGTGTACGAGGAGGGCAACGACGGCATCCGCCGCAGCGCCGCCGACTACACGTACGGGTACGGCAACGCGCTCAACGACGGCGTCGTGCGCCCGGTGATCTTCCTCAGCTACAGCGGCAACATGCGCTGGCGCACCAAGGCGGGCGACGAGATCGCGGCGCGCCTGGGCGAGCCGATGACGAAGGACGCCATCGGACAGGCGTGGCGGACCGCGCTCGCGCCGACCGGCGACTGGATCCCGAACGTGCTGAAGGCCGCCGACCAGCGGCTGACCGAGGTCCGCAAGGGCATCCCGGACGCGGGCGGCCTGGTGATCGCCACCGACCAGGACTCGGCCCGCGCCTACGCCAAGCTGCTCAAGGAGATCTCCGGGCACAAGCCGACCGTCGTGCTCTCCGACGACCCCGGCTCCTCCAAGCGGATCGAGAAGTTCAGCGAGTCCGAGGACCGGTGGATGGTCGCGGTCCGGATGGTGTCGGAGGGCGTCGACGTGCCCCGCCTCGCGGTCGGCGTGTACGCCACGACGATCTCGACGCCGCTGTTCTTCGCGCAGGCCGTGGGCCGTTTCGTACGGTCGCGGCGGCGCGGCGAGACGGCGTCGGTGTTCGTTCCGACCATCCCGATGCTGCTGGAATTCGCCAACGAGATGGAGGTCGAGCGCGACCACGTGCTCGACAAGCCCAAGAAGCAGGGCGAGGAGGACCCCTTCGCGGAGGAGGACAAGCTCCTCGCGGACGCGGAGAAGGCCGAGGACGAGGCCACCGAGGAGGACATGCTGCCCTTCGAGGCGCTGGAGTCCGACGCGGTCTTCGACCGGGTGCTGTACGACGGGGCCGAGTTCGGCATGCAGGCGCATCCGGGCAGCGAGGAGGAGCAGGACTACCTCGGCATCCCCGGACTCCTCGAACCGGACCAGGTCCAGATACTGCTGCAGAAGCGGCAGGCCCGACAGATCGCCCACAGCCGGAAGAAGCCGGACGAAGAGGCCGATCTGCTCGAACTCCCCGCCGAGCGGCGCCCGATCGTCACCCACCGCCAACTGCTCGAACTGCGCAAGCAGTTGAACACGCTCGTGGCCGCGTACAACCATCAGAGCGGTAAGCCGCACGGGGTGATTCACACCGAATTGCGCCGTGCGTGCGGCGGGCCGCCGAGCGCCGAGGCGACGGCGGGACAGCTCGGCGAGCGGATCAAGAAGGTGCAGGAGTGGGCGACCCGAATGCGATGATGTCGGCCGTATTGTAGAGGGTGGATCTCCAAAGTCGGGTCAAGCCGACGCCCGGATTGTGGACGACCCCTTCCGCTGAGCGGTACCCGCTCGCTACGGTGCCGGTCACGCACGCGCCGTGGCAGTGCAGCCGCGGAGCGCAGCCGGTATGACGACTACCGGCGGCCTCTCCGCGCACTGCCGCGGGACCGGCAGTGCGTTACCGCCGTGGAGATGGCCGCCGCCTACGAGGAGGGGGCGTCGTGACCGCGGAGACGTCTCAAACGCTTGACCGGGGCCTGCGGGTTCTCAAGCTGCTCGCCGACACCGACCACGGCCTGACGGTGACCGAGCTGGCCGCCAAACTCGGTGTGAACCGGACGGTGGTCTACCGCTTGCTGGCCACGCTGGAGCAGCATTCGCTGGTCCGCCGTGACCTCGGCGGCCGGGCGCGCGTCGGACTGGGCGTGCTCGGTCTGGCCCACCAGGTGCACCCGCTGCTGCGCGAGGCCGCACTGCCCGCGTTGCGCTCGCTCGCCGAGGAGATCGGGGCGACCGCCCACCTGACCCTCGTCGACGGCAGCGAGGCGCTGGCCGTCGCCGTCGTGGAGCCGACCTGGACCGACTACCACGTGGCCTATCGCACCGGCTTCCGGCACCCGCTGGACCGCGGGGCCGCGGGGCGCGCCATCCTCGCCGGGCGGGGCATGCAGCCGACGCCCGACGGGTCGCGCTGGGAGCGGTTCGTCGAGGAGGAGTCCCTGGGCGCCCGCCCGGCCGAGGGGCCGCCCGCCGCCCATACCGTCACCGCCACCGAGCCGGTCCGGTACGTCCTCACCCACGGCGAGCTGGAGGCCGGTGCCAGCGGGGCCGCCGCGCCCCTCCTGGGCGTCCCCGGCATCGAGGGGAGCGTCGGCGTCGTCATGCTCGCCGACTCGGTCCCCGAGAGGGTGGGTGCGCGCGTCGTGGAGGCCGCCACGGAGGTCGCCGACGCCCTGCGCTAGGGCGCTGAGCCTCCCCACAAGGGTGCGCCCCCAGACCCCCGGGCCCGTGGCGGGTCCTTTGCCGGGACGCCGGCTACGCGTCTTCACGGGCGCGGCCCAAGGGGAGTTCCTTTGCTGGGACGCCAGCTACGCGTTTTGGGGCCGCTGCCCCGGGGCGCGGGGGTCTGCGCGGCCAGCCGCAGGTCACCGCCGGTCCCGGCGGGGCTGTTCGGTTGGGTCCGGGCCACCGGCCGGTGGTGGGTTGCTCGCGCAGTTCCTCGCGCCCCTGGCGGGGCACTGGTCGTGCGTGCGTGCGGGGAGCTGGGGCCCGGCCCCGGGGCGGTTGTTTTGCCGGGGGCGGCGGGGCGGTTCGGTTGGGTCCGGGCCACCGGCCGGTGGTGGGTTGCTCGCGCAGTTCCTCGCGCCCCTGGCGGGGCACTGGTCGTGCGGGGGCGTGGCCGCGAGGGCGGGGGGTGTGAAATAGGGTCGGCGGCATGCGTAGAAGCAGCGTCTCCCGGCGGACCGTGACTCTGGCCGTCTGCGGAGCAGTCACGGCCGGGCTGCTGGCCGTCGCGGCCCTCGCCCCGCTCCCGATCTCGATCGTGGAGCCGGGGCTGACGGCGAACGTGCTGGGGGCGGACCAGGGGACGCAGGTGATCACGGTGAGCGGGACACCGGTGCGCAGGACGAGCGGGCAACTGCGGATGGTGACGATCCAGGCGACGTCACCGGACGCCTCGGTGCACGTCACCGACGTGCTGAAGGCGTGGTTCAAGAAGGACCAGGCGGCGATGCCGCGCGACTCGGTCTACCCCACCGGCGGCTCGGTGAAGGAGATCGAGAAGGCGAACCGCAAGGAGATGACCGACTCGCAGGACGCGGCGACGACGGCCGCGCTCAAGCACCTCGGGCTCTCACCGTCCAAGGTGAAGGTCGATCTCCAGCTCGCCGACGTCGGCGGCCCCAGCGCCGGGCTGCTCTTCGCACTCGGCATCATCGACAAGATCAACGGCGACGGCCACGGCGGCGACCTCACCGGCGGCCGGACCATCGCGGGCACCGGGACCATCGACGCCTCGGGCAAGGTCGGCGCGGTCGGCGGGGTGCCGCTGAAGGAGCAGGCCGCCCGCCGCGACGGCGCGACCGTCTTCCTCGTACCGCGCGGTGAGTGCTCCGACGCCAAGGCGGAGCTGCCCGACGGGCTCAGGCTGGTCCCGGTCAACGACCTGGACGGCGCGCTGGCGGCCCTGGCCGCCCTGGACAAGGGCGGAAAGCTGCCGACCTGCTAGACGGCGGCTAGACCGACGCCCGCGCGGCGCCCGGCGACACGGCGGGCTCGTCGCCGGGCTCGTCGTTCCAGTGCCGGAAGGCGGGCAGGACGAGCGGGCTCAGCGTCGTGAGCAGATAGACGGCGCTGACGGTGGCCATGGCGGTGCGCAGGCCCGCGTACTGGACGAGGAAGCCGCCGAGCAGGCCGCCCAGCGGCACGGCGACCAGGACGCCGGAGGTGACGGCGCCGAAGACGCGGCTGCGCAGCCGCTCGGGGACCAGGCGGACCATCTCGGTGCCGATCATCGGGTTCAGGACCCCGGCGGCCAGCCCGCACACCGCGCAGGTGACCAGGAGCGGGGTCAGACCGGGCACGAAGGCGGCCACGGCCGTCCGGGGGAAGCCGCTGATGAGGAACGCGCCGATGTAGAGGCCGCGTTGCGACACCCGGTGGCCGACGACGCCGTACGTCAGCGAGCCGATCAGCGCGCCGCCGCCGAAGGTCCCGGCGACCAGGCCGACGCTCACCGAACCGCCCAGGTGCTCGCGGGCGTCCACCGGCAGCAGCACCGCCGACCACGCCTGGTCCAGCGCGTTGGTCACCATCACCATCACCACGATGGCGAACAGCAGCCGCGCGGCCACCAAGTAGGCGAATCCCTCGCGCAGTTCGGCCCGGTAACTGCCGGCGGACTCCTTCGGCGGCTCCGGCGCCTCCGCCGGCGTCCGGTCCCGTACCCCGATCCCGATCAGCACCGCGGACACCGCGAAGGTCGCCGCGTCGACCAGCAGCGTATTGGTGGCGCCCATCACCGAGATGAGCACGCCCGCCAGCGGGGCGCCGAGCATACGGGCGCCGCGCGACGCGCCCTCGTACGCGCTCGACGCCCGCGCCACGGTGGTGTCGGCGCGTGCGGCGAGGCGGGGCATCAGCACCTCGCGGGCGGTCTCGCCGGGGGCGTGGAAGAGGCCGCTGACGCCGACGAGCGCGAGCAGTTCCCAGTAGCGCAGCCCGACGGTCAGATGCAGCAGCGGTACGGCCGCCATGGCCGCCGCGCACACCACGTCCGACACGACGCTCGTGACCGCGTAGCCGAGCCGGTCGATCAGCGGGCCGCCCAGGATCGCGGCGAGCACGACCGGCAGGGTGGCCGCGAAGGCGACCAGACCGGCCCGCGCCGGGCTCCCGGTGGTCTCCAGCACGAACCACGGGACGGCGACGACGGTGAGCATGTTCCCGGCGATCGAGACCACGTTGGCGGCCAGCAGCACCCCCAGCGGGCGCCGGTCGCGGGCCGGTCCCGACCCGTCGGGCCGGTGGTGGGCGTGCGGTATCGCGGTGTGTGCGGGCATGGCGAATTCCCCCGTGACGATGGGTCGTTGATACGGAGTGACGGAGCTACGGAATTACGGGCCGGTACGGACAGGGAGGCGGTACGGACAGAGAGCCGGTACGGGTACGAGTACGGATACGGATACGGATACGGCTGCGCGTGCGGTGACGGCGCGCGCGGCGCGGGGGAGCGGGGTCAGTCGGACGCGATCGGGAACTCGTGGAACTGCACCCGGACCCGCTCACCCTCCGGCCCGTCCGTCTCCCGCTCGCGGAAGGACTCCACGAGCGCGTGCACCCGCTCGCTCAGCTCCACCGCGTCCTGCGGCGTGAGGCGCAGCGTGAAGCGGCTGGAGTCCCACGCCTCCTGCCAGACCTTCGGCCAGGTGTGCATCGTGCTCATCCAGGTCGCCACCTGCTCGGCGCTGCTGGTGGCGTGCTCGACCAGGAAGGTGCTCATCGCGGCGCGCACCTCGGGGTCGGGGTGCCGGACGAACTCCCCGATGCTGTCGAAGCGTTGGCCCCGGTGCACCGCCTTCCACCAGCGCTCGCGCGCGGTGCCGCGGCCGGGGTCGTCCTCGACCAGGCCGAACGAGGCGAGCTGGCGCAGGTGGTAGCTGGTCGCACCGCTGGACTCGCCGAGCCGGTCGGCCAGTTGGGAGGCCGTGGCGGGGCCGCGGTCGCGCAGCGCGGCCAGCAGCCGCATCCGCAGCGGGTGGGCGAGGCCGCGCAGCGACCTGGCGTCGAGGGTCAGCAGATCCTCGTCCGAGATCGGGCCGATCGGCACCGCGTCCTTCTTGTCCGTCATGGACACCACCTTAAGCGCGTGCAAAGCACCTTTGCAACGCTCTTTTGCAAAACAGCTTTGCATCCACCCCAGAGTCGTACCCCAGAGCCGTACCCCCGGCCCGTGCCCCGCGAGCCGTACCCCCCGAGCCCCGCAGGGCCCCCTCACCCGTTCTTGATGAAGCCCTCCGCGATCAGCCACTTCTTCGCCACGTCGTGCGGGTCCTGCCCGTCCACGTCCACCTGGGCGTTCAGCTTCTGCGCGACCGCCGTGTCCAGCTTGGCGCTGATCGGGTCGAGGAGCTTGGCGATGGCCGGGTACTTCTTGAACGCCTTGCTGTAGATGACGGGCGCCGCGTTGTAGTTGGGGAAGAAGTGCTTGTCGTCCTCCATGACGGTCAGGTGCATCGACTGGATGCGGCCGTCGGTGGTGTACACCTCGCCCAGCAGGCAGGAACCGCTCTTGTTCACCTGGGTGTAGATGATCCCCGCGTCCATCTTCTGGATCCGCGAGCTGGGGATGTCCATGTCGTACGCCTTCATCATGCCGGGCAGCCCGTCCTGCCGGGAGGCGAACTCGTTCTCCACGCACAGCGTCACGGCCTTGGGGTCCTTCTTCGCCAGCGCGGCCACGTCGGAGAGCGTCTTGAGGTGGTACTTCGCGTTGTTGCGCTGGCTGACGGCGAGCGAGTACGTGTTGTTCAGCGTGGACGGCGGCAGCCAGGTCAGGCCGTTCTTCAGGTCCGCGTCGTGCACGGCCTGCCACTGCGCCTGGGGGTTCTTGATGGGTTCCGTGTGCCCCAGATACGTGATCCAGGCGGTGCCGGTGTACTCGTACATCGCGTCCGCCTGACCGGACTTGACCGCCTCGCGGGCGCCGATCGAGCCGGTGATGTTCGTCCGGTCCAGCACGCTCGCGCCCGCCGCCTTGAAGGCGAGGCCGATCATCTCGCCCAGGATGATGTTCTCGCTGAAGTTCTTGGACGTGATCACCAGGTGGGCGCCCTTGAGGGGTTCGCCCTGCCCGATCGAGCCCGGCTTGACGTTGTCCACCAGCGGGCTGCCGCTGGTCAGCCCGCAGGACGCCAGCAGGGCGGCGCCGCAGAGCGCCACGAGCCCCGTACGCCGCCGCGTCACGCCGTCACCTCCAGGCCGCGGGGCCGCATCAACTGCTCGGCGACCGAGGCCAGCCAGTCCACGAACAGCGCGAGCACCACCGTCAGCACCGAGCCGAGGATCAGCACCGGCATCCGCTGGTTGACGATGCCGGAGGTGATCAGGTCGCCGAGGCCGCCGCCCCCGCCGAAGGTGGCCAGCGTGGCGGTGCCGACGTTGAGCACCAGCGCGGTCCGCACGCCCGCGAGGATCAGCGGTACGGCGAGCGGCAGTTCGACCTTGGCGAGCACGCCGGGCGCCGACATGCCGATGCCGCGCGCGGCCTCCACCAGCGTCGGGTCGATGGCCTTGAGCCCCGCGACGGTGTTGGAGAGCACCGGCAGCACCGCGTAGGCCACGATGCCGATGATCGCGGTGCGGGCGCCGATGCCCAGCCAGATCACCAGCAGCGCCAGCAGGCCGATCGCCGGGGTGGCCTGGCCGATGTTGGCGAGCGCGGTCACGAACGGCGCGACCCTGCGCAGCCGCCGCCGGGTCAGCGCGATGCCGACGGGGATGGCGATCACCAGCACCCAGAAGGTGGAGATCGCGGTCAGCTTCACGTGCTGCCAGAGCCGGAGCTGCACATTGCCGTCGTCGAGCGAATTCTTCTCGATCGCGTCCAGGTGGATGTTGGTGATCCACAGATACGTGGCGAGCAGCACGGCGGCCAGCACGACCGGGGTGAACACCAGCTTCCGCCAGGTCAGTTTGGGCTTCGGCCTGGTCGCGGCGGGCGCGGGCCCGCCCTCGTGCTCCTCGTGCTCCGTACCGCCGTCGTCGTCGCGGAAGGCCAGGCCGCGCACGTCGTGCTCGCCGGGGGGACGGCGCTCCCCGGCGTCGCGGGTGTCCCGGCCCGACGGGTGGGACCGGCCGCCGTCGGCGCGGCTGGCCCCCGTCGCGCGGTCCGGGCTGTCCGGGCTCATGACGCCGGCTCCGCGCCCGCCGCGCCCTCCTGCTCGGCGCGTGCCCGCTCCTCCTCGTGTCCCTGCCCGGCCTGCGACTCGGCCAGTTCGTGCTGGTGCTCCATCGCGGTCAGCCGGTCGGCCTCCAGCATCTCCTGCACCGAGTTCATCAGCGTCTCCATGTCGACCACGCCCACGAATTCGCCGCGCCGCCCGGTCACCGCCACCCGCCCGCCGCTGTCGGTCAGCACCGCCTCCAGCGCGTCCCGCAGCGTCGCGTCCCGCGTCACCGTGTCGTGCACGACCGTGCCCGCCCGCGCCAACGACCCCTTGGCGCGCATCAGATCGCCGCGCCGCAGCCACTTGTACGGGCGCCGCCGCCGGTCGAGCAGCAGCAGTTCGTTGTGCTGGCTGGTGCGCAGCCGCTCGAAGACCGACTGCAACGGCTCGTCGACGCCCACCGCGGGGAAGTCGGCGATGCCGACATCGCGCACGCGGGTGAGATTGAGCCGCTTGAGCGCCGCGCCGGCGCCGACGAAGCCGGACACGAAGTCGTCGGCCGGGTTGGTGAGAATGGCCTCCGGCGTGTCGAACTGGGCGATGTGCGAGTGCTCGCGGAGCACCGCGATCCGGTCGCCCAGCTTGATGGCCTCGTCGAAGTCGTGCGTGACGAAGACGATCGTCTTGTGCAACTCGTGCTGGAGCCTGATCAGTTCGTCCTGGAGGTGGTCGCGGGTGATCGGGTCGACCGCGCCGAACGGCTCGTCCATCAGCAGCACCGGCGGGTCGGCCGCCAACGCCCGTGCCACGCCCACGCGTTGCTGCTGTCCGCCGGAGAGCTGGCGCGGGTAGCGGCCGTGGAACTCCCGCGGGTCCAGGCCCACCAGGTCGAGCATCTCCTCGACCCGGTCCTTGACCCGCGACTTGCTCCAGCCGACCATCTTCGGCACCAGCGCGATGTTCTCCGCGACCGTCATGTGCGGGAAGAGACCGGACGACTGGATGGCGTACCCGACCTTGCGGCGCAGCTTGACCGGGTCGATCGCGGTGACGTCCTCGTCGTTGATCCTGATCCGCCCGGACGACGGCTCGATCAGCCGGTTGATCATCTTCAGCGTGGTGGACTTGCCGCAGCCGGAAGGGCCCACGAAGATCACCGTCTCGCCGGCCTTGATCTCCATGCTGACGCTGTCCACGGCCGGGTCCTGGCTGCCCGGATAGCGCTTGGTCAGGTTCTCCAGCTCGATGGTCGCGCCCGCCACCCCGGCGGGCGCCGGCTGCTCCCGGTCCTGCGGTGACCACTGCTCAGACACGGATCCCCCTCGGAATGGTCAGACGGCCGATGCCCACGTACGCGGCGTCGAAGAGCAGCGCGAGGACGATGATGCCGAGCGTGCCGGACAGCACCTCGTTGAGCGCGTTGGCGCTGCCCAGCGACGCGATGCCGCGGAAGATCTCGTTGCCGAGGCCGGGGCCCGAGGCGTACGCGGCCACCGCCGCGATACCCATCAGCATCTGGGTGGCGACCCGGATACCGGTCAGGATCGGCGGCCAGGCCAGCGGCAGCTCCACCCGTAGCAGCCGGGCCACCCGCGACATGCCGATGCCCTTGGCCGCGTCCACCAGCGCCGGGTCCACACCGCGCAGCCCGACGATGGAGTTGCGGACGACCGGCAGCAGCCCGTACAGCGTCAGCGCGGTCACCGTCGGCGGCACGCCCAGGCCCAGGACCGGGATCAGCAGACCGATCAGGGCCAGCGACGGGATGGTGAGGATGGTCGCGGTCGAGGTGACCGCGAGATTGCCCGCCCAGTCGCTG
Organism: Streptomyces sp. NPDC088197; assembly: GCF_044741185.1. Lineage (NCBI taxonomy): Bacteria > Bacillati > Actinomycetota > Actinomycetes > Kitasatosporales > Streptomycetaceae > Streptomyces > Streptomyces sp. NPDC088197. The sequence continues at coordinate 131,307 of NZ_JBIUSD010000015.1, read as the reverse complement.
CGGTAGGTCAGGACACCGATCAGGACGCCGATCACGGTCGCGAGCACCATGCACTGGAACACGGCGCTGGCGTGCTGGAAGGCGTCGGTGAGCAGTTGCTGGTGCCGGTTGGAGAGGTACTGCCAGAAGCTCACCGCGCCGCCACCTCCCCGTCTCCTTCGACCGCGTGGCGCGTCTACGTGTCGCGCGCCGCCTGCTCCACCAGCGGGATGATCCGCAGCGGGACCGGGTTCTCCATGACGATGGCCGTGGCGGCCCGGACAATCCCATCAAAGCCGACAACGCGGTCGATCACCCGCTGGAGATCGGCGTTGGAACGCGCCACCAGACGGCAGAGCATGTCGCCCTGACCGGTCGTGGTGTGCAGCTCCAGCACCTCCGGCACGGTGGTCAAGTGCGCCCGTACGTCGGCCCCTTGGCCCTGCTTGATCTCCAGCGTGGCGAACGCCGTCACCGGATAGCCGAGCGCCGCCGGGTCCACCTGCGGGCCGAAGCCGCGGATCACCCCATTGGCCCTCAGCCGGTCGAGCCGCGCCTGCACCGTGCCGCGCGCCACCCCCAGCCGCCGGGACGCCTCCAGCACGCCGATCCGCGGCTCCCGGTCCAGCAGCGTGATCAGCCGCCCGTCCAGCGCGTCGATCCCCATACCCCGCCGCCTTCCGTGGTCATGCTGCACAGATTGACCCGTCGATCCTCGCTTCCGCTGTGCAGACTGTCCACTGAAATCCGGAACTATTGCGCACCCTGACAAGCGGCGGGACGCTTTTGTCATGACTGAGACCCAGGATGCTTTCCCGGTAAAGGGCATGGACGCCGTCGTCTTCGCCGTGGGCAACGCCAAACAGGCCGCGCACTACTACTCCACCGCTTTCGGCATGCGCCGCGTCGCCTACTCGGGACCCGAGAACGGCAGCCGCGAGACCGCCTCCTACGTCCTGGAGTCGGGCGGCGCGCGCTTCGTGTTCACCTCCGTCATCAAGCCCGCCACCGACCACGGCCGCTTCCTGGCCGACCACGTCGCCGCCCACGGCGACGGCGTCGTCGACCTCGCCCTGGAGGTCCCCGACGCGCGCGCCGCGTACGCGTACGCCGTCGAGCACGGCGCCACCGGCCTCACCGAGCCGTACGAGCTGAAGGACGACCACGGCACCGTCGTGCTCGCCGCCATCGCCACGTACGGCCAGACCCGGCACACCCTGGTCGACCGCACCGGCTACGACGGCCCCTACATGCCGGGCTTCGTCGCCGCCGAGCCGGTGGTCGAGCCCCCGGCGCGGCGCTTCTTCCAGGCCATCGACCACTGCGTCGGCAATGTCGAACTCGGCCGGATGAACGAGTGGGTGGCCTTCTACAACCGGGTCATGGGCTTCACCAACATGAAGGAATTCGTCGGCGACGACATCGCCACCGAGTACTCGGCGCTGATGTCCAAGGTCGTGGCCGACGGCACGCTCAAGGTGAAGTTCCCGCTCAACGAGCCGGCCGTCGCCAAGAAGAAGTCCCAGATCGACGAGTACCTGGAGTTCTACGGCGGCCCCGGCGTCCAGCACATCGCGCTGGCCACCAACGACATCGTCGCCTCCGTACGCGCCATGCGCGCCGCCGGTGTCGAATTCCTCGACACCCCCGACTCCTACTACGACACCCTCGGCGAATGGGCGGGCGAGACCCGCGTCCCCGTCGAGACACTGCGCGAACTCAAGCTCCTCGTGGACCGCGACGAGGACGGCTACCTGCTCCAGATCTTCACCAAGCCGGTCCAGGACCGCCCGACCGTCTTCTTCGAGATGATCGAGCGCCACGGCTCCATGGGCTTCGGCAAGGGCAACTTCAAGGCCCTGTTCGAGGCGATCGAGCGGGAGCAGGAGCTGCGCGGCAACCTCTGATCTCACCCTGTGGTCTCGCGGGGGTCCCGCCCTTGAGGGCGGGGCCCCGGCCTGTCAGGGTGAACACATGCACGATGAACTGATCACCGCACTGCGCGGCGGCCTGCCGCCGGAGGCGGTACTGACCGACCCCGACGTCGTCGCGGCGTACTCCCAGGACATGGCGAGCTTCTCCGCCGTCGGCACCCCGGCGGCGGTCGTGCTGCCCCGCAGCACCGAGGACGTGCAGCACGTCATGCGGACCGCGACCGCGCACCGGGCGCCGGTCGTACCGCAGGGGGCGCGGACCGGGCTGTCCGGCGGCGCCAACGCGATGGACGGCTGCATCGTGCTCTCGCTCGTGAAGATGGACCGCATCCTGGAGATCGACACGGTCGACCGGATCGCCGTGGTCGAACCGGGCGTCGTCAACGCCGTGCTGTCCAGGGCGGTCGGCGAGCACGGCCTGTCCTACCCGCCGGACCCGTCGAGCTGGGAACAGTGCACGATCGGCGGCAACATCGGCACCGGCGCGGGCGGCCTGTGCTGCGTGAAGTACGGGGTGACGGCCGAGTACGTCCTCGGCCTCGAGGTGGTGCTGGCCGACGGGCGGCTGCTGACCACCGGGCGGCGCACCGCCAAGGGCGTGGCGGGATACGACCTCACGCGGCTCTTCGTCGGCTCCGAGGGCACCCTCGGCATCGTCGTGAAGGCGGTCCTCGCGCTGCGGCCCGCACCGCCGCGCCAGCTCGCCATGGTCGCCGAATTCCCGTCGGCCGCCGCGGCCTGCGCCGCCGTCTGCTCGATCATGGAGAGCGGCCATGTGCCGTCGCTGCTGGAGCTGATGGACGGCACGACCATCCGCGCGGTCAACGCGATGGCGAACATGGGCCTGCCCGAGACCACCGAGGCCATGCTGCTCGCCGCCTTCGACACCGCCGACCCGGCCGCCGACCTCGCCGCGGTCGGCGAGCTGTGCACGGCGGCGGGCGCCACCGACGTGGTGCCCGCGGAGGACAGCGCCGAGTCCGAGATGCTGCTCCAGGCGCGCCGCCTGTCGCTGACGGCGCTGGAGACGATCTCGACGGCCATGATGATCGACGACGTGTGCGTACCGCGCGCGAAGCTCGGCGAGATGCTGGACGGCGTCGCGGACATCTCGGCCAAGTTCGGCCTGACGATCGGGGTGTGCGCGCACGCGGGCGACGGCAACACCCACCCCGTGGTCTGCTTCGACGCGCACGACCCCGACGAGGCCCTGCGGGCCCGCGAGTCCTTCGACGAGATCATGGCACTCGGTCTCGCACTCGGCGGCACCATCACCGGCGAGCACGGCGTCGGCCTGCTCAAAAAGGACTGGCTGGCCCGCGAACTCGGCCCCACCGGCGTCGAGTTGCAGCGCGGCGTGAAGGCCGTCTTCGACCCGCTCGGGCTGCTGAATCCGGGCAAGCTGTTCTGAGGGCCGCGCCGGGCGTGCCCGGCCCTCACGCCCCCGCGTCCGGCGTCTCGTCCTTCCCCGACCACGGATCGCTCAGCCACAGCTCGTCCCGCGTGGTCGGGGCGAGCAACCGGCTGAGACCGTCGTCCATGCCGAGCTGCTCGTGCTCGGTGCCCGGCGGCACCACCCGCAGCGTCCGCTCCAGCCAGGCCGCGACCGGCGACGAGGGCGCCTCCAGCAGCGCGTTGCCGTCGGGGGAGCTGAGGGCCAGACAGATCACGCTGCGGCCGTTGACCTTCGTCGGCCAGATCCGCACGTCACCGTGACCGCACGGCCTGAACACCCCCTCCACGATCAGCTCGCGGGCGAAGGTCCAGTTCACGGGGGCGTCGGAGCCCACGTGGAAAGTGATGTGCACGGCAAAGGGATCATCCGTGCGATAGGCCAGCCTGGCGGGTACGGGGATGCTCCGCTCCGGCGACAGCACTAGCTGCATTTCCAGTTCGCGTTCCACCACGGTGTGCATCGACTCGACATCCTTTCCTCGGCGCGGCAGCCCCATTTCGCGTTCCGCGTGTTCCGCGGTGTCTTCGGTGACGCGCAGCGGGTGCTGCGCCGGGGCCTGCACCAGGAGAGAGCGCGTACCACTCCAACCATTACGCGGGTTCGCGGGATTCGGTTCAAATTTCCTGAAGCACGGGCACGAGGGGGCGCGTACGGGTAAAGACAAGTACGCCCTCCGAAGCCGGGCGGTGCGGGGAACGGCGGTCACGCCGGGCCCGCGCGTCTGGTAGATGTGGACGTCACAAACCCCCCAGACCGAGCAGATACGGATTCCGTGAACCATGAGCGCACCCACTTCTGGCTCCTCCGGTTCCTCCTCCGCGTCCCCGGCCCCGGGCTACTACCCTGACCCCTCGGTCCCGAACTACATCCGCTACTGGAACGGCTCCACCTGGGTGCCGGGTACGAGCCGGCCCGCCCCCGCCGCGGGTGAGGCGCCGGTTCCGTCCCCGTCCCCTTCTTCTTCCCCTCCGCCCGCCCCGGCGATGGACGAGTCCGGGCCAATGTTCCTCGACGAGGACCCGGGGGCGCCGCACTCCGACTTCGGTACGCCGGCGCCCGCTGCGGCCCCGGCGTCCGCCCCGGAGCCCGCTCCTTCCTGGCCCCGGCCCGCCGGGCAGGAGCCCGGCGCCGAGCCGCCGCGGATCTCCTGGGGCGCCGCGGGCACGGCCGCCGCGCCGGGCGTGCCCGCGCAGCAGCCCCCGCCCGCCGCCGAGCGGCCCCAGCCGCGGACACCGCCCCACCAGCCGCAGGCCCACGCCCAGCCTCAACCGCACGCCCAGCCGCAGCCGCAGGCCGCCCCCCAGTCTCAACCGCAGCCGCAGGCCCAGCCGCAGCCTCAACCGCAGGCCGCGCCCTGGGCGCAGCAGGTGCACCATCTGGCCCGGCAGTCTGCGGGGGAGCAGGAGCGGCCCGCGGGCGAGGAGCGCCCGGCGCCGTGGCGGCCCCCGGCCGGTGACCCGTTCCTGAGCATGATCTCGGCGCAGGGGCGGCCGGGCGCGCTGGTGCGGCGGTTCGCGGCGCGCGTGCTCGACACGGTGCTGTTCTGCGCGGTGACCGCCGCCGCGGCCGTACCGCTGGGCACGGCCGCGTACCACCACATCCACACGAAGGTGGACGACGCGAAGCAGAGCGGCGAGACCGTGAAGGTGTGGCTGATCGACGGCACGACGGGCCTGGAGCTGGCCGTGGTGCTGCTGGTGGCGGTCCTGGCGGGCCTGCTGCTCGAAGTACTGCCGACCGTCAAGTGGGGGCGCACGCTGGGCAAGAAGCTGGTGGGCCTGCGGGTGCTGGACGTCGAGGCGCAGATCCCGCCGGCCTTCGGCCCGAGCCTTCGCCGCTGGCTGACCCACACCGTGCTGGACGTCCTGGTCGTCGGCGTCGTCGGCCTCGCCTGGTGCCTCTTCGACCGCCCGTGGCGCCAGTGCTGGCACGACAAGGCCGCGCGGACGTTCGTGGCGGCCGACTGAGGTCACGTCCGGGGGCGGGCCGTCCGTCCGCGCCGATGCCGTACGTCCGGGGCGGCGCCGTACTCCGAACGGAGTCCGCAGCGGGCGGGCGGCCGGTGTCCGGGTTTGACTCGGGACATGAGTACCGATCAGCCAGCGCCCGGTTCCCCCCAGGACCCCTTCGCCAAGCCGCCAGGCGACCAGGCCGGCGGCCCGTACAACGGCGCCCAGGGCACCCCGCCGCCGGGCAATCCGTACGGCGGCGACCCGTACGGCGGCGGTCCCGCCACTCCGGGCGGCCCCGGCGGCTCCGACAACCCCTACGGCGGCGGTCCCGGTGGCCCGGCGAATCCGTACGGCGGCGGCGGTCCCGGCGGCCCGGGAAACCCGTACGGCGGCGGTCCCGGCGGGCCCGGTGACCCCAACAACCCCTACGGCGGCGCCCCGCAGGACCCGCTGGCCGGGATGCCGCCGCTGGCGGACGGCGGCAAGCGCGTGCTGGCCCGCGTCATCGACGTGATCATCGTGCTGATCCCGGCCGGTCTGCTGGACTGGGCGGCGGGCGGCACCGACAACTTCAGCAGCGGCAAGTCGGCGGTCGGCGGCGCCTTCTTCGCGGTGCTCGGCTTCCTCTACGAGTGGTTCATGACCCGGTCCACCGGCCAGACGGTGGGCAAGAAGCTGATGAAGCTGCGCGTGGCGATGCTGGAGAACGGCAGCGTGCCCACCTCCGCGGCGGCGGGGCTGCGCGCGCTCGTGCTGTGGCTGCCCGCCTTCTGCTGCAGCTGCGTCTGGTTCGTGATCCTCGGCATCACGGTGCTGTTCGACAAGCCGTACAAGCAGGGGCTCCATGACAAGGCCGCCAAGACGGTGGTCGTCCAGACCGCCTGACGGGCCGGCGGCCGGGCGGATGGGCGCCGCACACGCCCTGTACCGCCACCCGGATGGCTGATTGACTGAGCGTCATGAGTGCAGACCAGCCGTCCGGGATGGCCCCGCTCGCCTCCCTCGGCCAGCGGTTCCTGGCCCGGGTCGTCGACACCGCGATCCTGATCGTCCTCGACGTGCTGCTCAGCGCGGCGGTGTTCGGCGGTGATCTGTCCAATCCAGGTGACGCGGGCCGCGGCAAGGAGATCCTCGCGGGGGCGGCGACCTTCATCGCGTACTTCCTCTACGAGGGCGCCATGACGGCCGCCCGCGGGCAGACCCTCGGCAAGATGCTGCTGCGGATACGCGCGGCGCGCCTGGAGGACGGCGCGGTCCCCGGCGGCGTCGGCTGGACGCGGGCCGCGGTCTACGCGCTGCCCGGCGTGCTCGTCACGATCCTGATCGGCCCGCTCTTCTGGCTGCTCAACTCCCTGTGGTGCACCTGGGACAAGCCGTTCCGGCAGTGCCTGCACGACAAGGCGGCCAGGACCGTGGTCGTGGCCGCCGTCTGACGCGGTGCAGCGGTGCAGCGGTGCAGCGGTGAAGCGGTGAAGCGGTGCAGCGGACGAGCGCTGGAGCGATGAAGCGGTGGCGCCGTGAAGTGCCGAAGTGCCGAAGTGCCCTCAGTGGTGACATGCGGTGCGGGTCTTCCGCGCGGGTCCGCGCCGGGCCTCAGCGTCGTAGTGACGCCTCGCCGACCCGCGACGACTCGCGTACGCCGCGACCGCCGGCGGCCCGTGGGAGCGGGCGCTGTGCGGGGGACGGTTGGGCGCCGGACTCGGCGGCGGGAACGGTGGAACCGGTGGACGCGCTGGGCCGGGCCTGGGCGGACCGCACCCGGGCGACGAAGGGCAGGGTGACGGTCACCGCGACGAGCAGGCCCAGGATCAGTCCCGCCGCGCAAATGACGGCGACTCCCACGCCGGACCGTGCGTCCGACAGCAGGAGCATCGCGAAGGTGGACAGGACAACGGTCAGGGAACCGTAGGCGAGTTGCGCGGTCGTAGGACGTGGCATTGGGGGAATCCGTCCTCGGTAGCGGGCTGGCTCTACGCTTCGGCATGCCCGGCCCGAACATGGGGTAAGCGTGACCTAACCCACGGTGCGGAGCACGAGGGGGCGCACGGGGTCGCAAGCGTGTCAGGCGTCTCATCCTGCGGACGCCGGTGTCCGTCAACGCCCGGACGGCGGCGGCCGGTTGGTGTGACCTGTGGGTCCGCTGAGCGGTGCCGGGAAACCGGTAAACGTACTGGCCTGCCATGCTCAAGTCAAGATCTGTTTTTTCTCCCGTCACTCCGATGCAATGGCCTTTCCCAAGGGGAGGTCAAAAATCTTGAAAACGCAGCGGAGGATCACCACACCCGCCGCCCTGGCCCTCGCGATAGCCGTGTTGGGCGTCACCGCGGTCACCACCGCGGGGGCGTACGCGGCTCCCGCCGAGAAGGGGCAGCCCGCACCCGTGGCCAGCCACGATCCGGCGGAGAACCAGGCCCACGATCTGCCGGGCCCGTTCAGCGAGAAGCAGTCGGCCGAGCGCACGGCCGCGCTTCAGCAGGTCGTGAACGGCGACGCGACCGTGCAGCAGCGCGGCGGCTCGAAGGTCGTCCAACTCGGCTCCGGCAAGGGCAAGAAGAGCAAGTACGTCGAGCTGGGCCGCGAGCAGACCGACAAGATCTTCACGATTCTTGTCGAGTTCGGCGACCAGGTCGACAACACCACGACGTACGACCCGGACGGCCCCGACGGCCCGCAGCCGCCGGTCGTGAAGTACGGCGGCGACCCGGGCCCCGCGCACAACACCATCGCCAAGCCGGACCCGAAGAACGACAACAGCACGGCCTGGCAGGCGGATTACAACCAGCAGCACTTCAACGACCTCTACTTCTCGCACGACGCGAAGAAGGAGTCGCTGGCGAAGTACTACGAGAAGCAGTCCTCGGGCCGCTACTCGGTGGAGGGCGAGGTCTCCTCCTGGGTCAAGGTGCCCTGGAACGAGGCCCGTTACGGCTCCAACTACTGCGGCGCCAGCACCTGCTCCAGCGCCTGGGACCTGATCCGCGACGCCACCACCGCGTACGTCGCCGACCAGAAGGCCCAGGGCCGCACCGACGCGCAGATCAAGGCGGACCTGGCCCAGTACGACCAGTGGGACCGCTACGACTACGACGGCGACGGCAACTTCAACGAGCCCGACGGCTACATCGACCACTTCCAGATCGTGCACGCGGGCGAGGACGAGTCCGCGGGCGGCGGCGCCCAGGGCACGGACGCGCTGTGGGCGCACCGGTGGTACGCCTACGGCACCGACGCGGGCCGCACGGGCCCGGCCGACAACAAGTCCGGCGGCACCCAGATCGGCAACACCGGCGTCTGGATCGGTGACTACACCCTCCAGCCGGAGAACGGCGGACTCGGCGTCTTCGCGCACGAGTACGGCCACGACCTCGGCCTGCCCGACGAGTACGACACCACGTACGTCGGCGAGTCCAGCGTCGGCTTCTGGTCGCTGATGTCCTCCGGCTCCTGGATGGGCACCGGCAAGGACTCGATCGGCGACCTCCCGGACGACATGAGCGCCTGGGACAAGCTCCAGCTCGGCTGGCTCAACTACGGTACGGCCAAGGCCGCTTCGCGCTCGACGACCAAGCTGGGCGTCGCCGAGTACAACACCAAGGACAAGCAGGCGCTGATCGTCTCGCTGCCCGACAAGGCGGTCACCACCGCCATCACCGCGCCCGCCGAGGGCAGCAAGCAGTGGTGGAGCGGCAGCGGCGACAACCTGTCCAACACCCTGACCCGCTCGGTCGACCTGACCGGCAAGTCCTCGGCGTCGCTGGCCCTCAAGGGCTGGTGGGACATCGAGGAGGGGTACGACTACCTCTACACCGAGGCGTCCGCCGACGGCGGGGCCACCTGGACCGCGCTCGACGGCACCGCCAACGGCAAGTCCATCCCGCGCGACGGCGGCGGCACCCCGGCGCTGACCGGCACCAACGGCGCGTACCAGGACCTGTCCTTCCCGCTGAACGCCTACGCGGGCAAGCAGATCCAGCTCCGCTTCCGCTACCTGACCGACGGTGGCGTGGCCCAGCAGGGCTTCGCGGCCGACGCGATCTCGGTCACCGCGGACGGCGCGACCGTCTTCACCGACGGCGCCGAGACGGACGACAACGGCTGGACCGCCAAGGGCTTCTCCCGGATCGGGGCGTCGTTCACCAACGACTACCCGCAGTACTACATCGCGGAGAACCGGCAGTACGTCTCGTACGACAAGACGCTGAAGACCGGCCCGTACAACTTCGGCTGGACGAGCACCCGGCCGGACTGGGTCGAGCACTACCCGTACCAGAACGGTCTGCTGGTCTGGCTGTGGGACACCTCGCAGGCCGACAACAACGTCGGCATCCACCCCGGCGCGGGCCAGATCCTGCCGATCGACGCCCACGCCAAGGCGGAGAAGTGGTCGGACGGCAGCGTGATGCGCAACCGCATCCAGGCGTACGACTCGCCGTTCAGTTGGTTCCCGACCGACGGCTTCACCGTGCACACCAACGGTGTCGCCACCAAGGTCAAGGCGAAGCTCGGCAACCCGGTCTTCGACGACCACTACGGCTCCTACTGGGACGCCGCGAACCCGACCGGCGGGGTGAAGGTGCAGGACACCAACACCCGGATCACCATCGTCGGTGAGGCGCTCGACGGGAGCACGATGACCCTCCAGGTCGGGCCGGCGCACCGCTGATCACCGGGACGATCACCGGGCTGATCACCGGGACGGTCACCGCACGAAGATCGTCCTGATCGGGTCGCACCCGCTGTGACCTGCTGTTTCATCCGGGTTCATCCCGCGTTCGGCCGTCGTCCTCTGGTGGGCGGCGGCCGAACGGCTGATGATGTGACCATGGCGGTCGGTGGATTCACCAAGCTCCCGGGCGGCACGGTCGTCGTCGCACTCGGCCTGCCGCATCCGGCGTGCCCCGAACGCACGGTACGGGTCGTGGTGCACGCCCAGAACCGGCAGCGCGCCCTCACCCGGCTCAGCAACCTCGGCTTCCGCGGCGCCCGGCTCACCGGCAACGCCGAGCCGCCCACGCCCGACGAGGTCACCGCGGTCCTGCACCACCCGGACGGCCTGGTCTGGCGCGAATACCGCGGCAAGGGGGACGTCGGCGCCAGCACCGAGCTGTGGCACCCGATCTCGGCGCTGAACCGTACTCCGCACTAGCTGAACCGTACTCCGCGCTAGCCGGCCACCACCGGGGCGCCGGTCAGCTCCACGCCCGCCTCGCGCAGCTCCACCAGCGCCCGGTCGGTCGTCGTGGGCGCCACGCCCGCGGTCAGCGAGAGCAGCACACGGGTCGTGAAGCCGTCGCGTACGGAGTCCAGCGCGGTCGCCCGCACGCAGTGGTCGGTGGCGATGCCCACCACGTCCACCTCCGTGACGCCGCGCTCGCGCAGCCAGCCGGTCAGCGCCGCGCCGTTCTCGTCCAGGCCCTCGAAGCCGCTGTACGCCGCCGCGTACGCCCCCTTGTCGAAGACCGCGTCCACCGCGCCGGAGGCGACCGCGGGCGCGAAGTTCGGGTGGAACCCCGCGCCCTCCGTGCCCGCGACGCAGTGCACCGGCCACGACGTCACGAAGTCCGGCCGGTCCGAGAAGTGCGAGCCCGGGTCGATGTGGTGGTCCCTGGTGGCGACGACGTGCCGGTAGCTGCCCGCCGACTCCCCGATCAGGTCCGTGATCGCCGCGGCCACGTCGGCCCCGCCGGTCACCGCGAGGCTGCCGCCCTCGCAGAAGTCGTTCTGCACGTCGACGACGATCAATGCGCGGTGCATTTTGCCCTTCCGGCGGAAAGTGTGGAAACGGTCCCGAGCCTAGGGGTGCGCTCCCCCCAACGTAAGACGTTGCCCTCCCCGCTGCGCGGGGAACCGCGCGCTCAGCCGTCGACGGGCCGCTCGCGCGGTTCCTCGCGCCCCTGAGGGGGCGCCCCCGCAGGGGTCACATCAGTTCGGTGGGGAGGACGGGCTCGCCGCGGGAGAGCTGGGTCGCGGAGAGGGGAAGGCCCGCGCGAGCGGTGATGTGGCGGGCGCGGGCGGAGTCGAGGGGCTCGCGGCCGATGACCTCGCCGTGGCGGACGAGGGGGACGAGGAGCTGGCGGTCGGCGAGCTCGGGCGGCACGGCCCCGGTGCCGACCACCTCGGCGGCGGCGACGCCGTCCTCGTCGAGCCGCCGGGCGGCCCACTTGCGGCCGCCGACGCTCGTCTTGCCGCCGAGGGACTTCTTGGCGACGGAGACCAGCGGCTCGTCGGGGTCGTCGGAGGTGGCGCGGGCCACGAGCTTGTAGACCATCGAGCAGGTGGGGTGCCCGCTGCCGGTGACCAGGGAGGTGCCGACCCCGTAGGCGTCCACGGGCGCGGCGGCCATCGAGGCGATGGCGTACTCGTCCAGATCGGAGGTCACGACGATCTTCGTGTCCTTGGCGCCGAGGTCGTCGAGCTGCTGGCGCACCCGGTAGGCGAGCAGCAGCAGGTCGCCGGAGTCGATCCGGACCGCTCCCAGCTCGGGCCCGGCGATCTCCACGGCGGTGCGCACGGCGCTGGTGAGGTCGTACGTGTCCACCAGCAGCGTCGTGCCGCGGCCAAGCGCGTCCACCTGGGCGGTGAACGCGTCGCGCTCGGTGTCGTGCAGCAGCGTGAAGGCGTGCGCGCTGGTGCCGATGGTCGGGATGCCGTACCGGAAACCGGCGGCGAGGTTGGAGGAGGAGCCGAAGCCGCCGATGTACGCGGCCCGCGAGGCGGCCACCGCGGCCAGCTCGTGGGCGCGCCTGGCGCCCATCTCCATCAGCGGACGGCCGCCCGCGGCCACCGCCATCCGGGAGGCCGCCGCGGCGATCGCCGAGTCGTGGTTGAGGATCGACAGGATGACCGTCTCCAGCAGCACGGCCTCGGCGAAGGTGCCCTCGACGCGCAGGATCGGCGAGCCGGGGAAGTACACCTCGCCCTCCGGGTATCCCCAGATGTCGCCGGTGAAGCGGTAGCCCGCCAGCCAGTCGAGGGTCGCGGAGTCCACCACGCCCTCGCGCTCGAGGAATTCCAGCACGGGTTCGTCGAAGCGGAAGTTCTCCACCGCGTCGAGGACCCGGCCGGTGCCGGCGACCACTCCGTAGCGGCGCCCCTCGGGCAGCCTGCGGGTGAACGCCTCGAAGACCGAGCGGCGCTGCGCGGCGCCGCTGCGCAGGGCGGCCCGCAGCATCGTCAGCTCGTACCGGTCGGTGAACAGGGCGGTGGACGGCACGTCCACCGGCAGTCCCAGGTCTGCTGTGCTCATGGCGAGGATGCTACCCCCAATACTCGTCAGAGTGACGATTTCTCGGGGCAAGTGTGCGGCGCCGCACACCGGCGGATTCCGCGCGGGCGCAAAACCCCCCATTCGGCGGTGCCGCGCACGCCCATTTGTGCGAGGCACCACAGGAGCGGCAGCATGGAACCTGTGAGTGTCGCGCCAGTAGAAGTCGAGCGTCCCGAAGCGAGCGAAGCGCCTTTCGAGGTTCCCGCGCCGGACGTGCCGTGGGTGACCCTCGTCCACAACGACCCCGTCAACCTCATGAGCTACGTGACGTATGTCTTCCAGACCTACTTCGGGTACTCGAAGGGCAAGGCCAAGAAGCTGATGGAAGACGTCCATTACAAGGGCCGCGCCGTGGTGTCGACCGGCACCCGCGAGGAGATGGAGCGCGACGTGCAGGCGATGCACGGATACGGCCTGTGGGCCACCTTGACGCAGGACCGCTGATGGGCCGCCGCGCCCGTGCGGGCTACTTCGAGCGGGTCCGCGGCGGCGGCGCCGCGATCGAGCTGGACACGGTGGAGATCTCCATCCTCCGCAGCCTCACGGCGCAGTTGCTCGAACTCGTCGGTCCGGGCAGCCAGCCCGCGGAGGCCGACGACGACCCGCTGGCCGCGCTCTTCGCCGACGGCCCCACCAAGCCCCCGGAGGACCCGGCGCTGGCCCGGCTCTTCCCGAGCGCGTACGAGGAGACCGCCGACGCCGCCGAATTCCGCCGCTTCACCGAGAACGACCTGCGCGCCCGCAAGCGCGAGGACGCCCTCGCCGTGCTGCGCGCGCTGGACGCGGGCGGCCCGCTGATCCGGCTCAGCGCCGACGAGGCCCGCCAGTGGCTCGGCACGCTCAACGACCTGCGGCTGTCCATCGGCGCCCGGCTGGAGGTCAGCGAGGACGAGCGCAGCGAGCTGTACCACCTGCCGGACGAGGACCCGCGCAAGCCGCTGATGCTCGCCTTCCAGTGGTTCGGCCTGCTCCAGGAGACCCTGCTCGAAGCCCTCACCTGAGCCGGGCCCGAGCCGCGCCCACCCGCCCCCGGCCCGTGTCCGCCCCTCTTCCGGCCCGCACCCGACCTGACGGACCGTCGGCCGCCGACGGGCGGCGCCGTACCGCGCGTGGTACGAATCCGGCATGACGGACGTGTCGGACGTGACGGGTGGAACGGACGGGCGGGACGGGGCGGGCAAGGCCCCGGCGGGGGACGAGGGGTACGCGCGCGGCCTCGGCAGCCGCCAGATCCAGATGATCGCCATCGGCGGCGCGATCGGCACCGGCCTGTTCCTCGGCGCGGGCCGCGCCATCCACCAGGCGGGCCCCGGCCTGGTCCTGATGTACGCCGTCGCGGGCGTCGCCATCTTCGTCATCATGCGCGCGCTCGGCGAACTCCTCACCTACCGCCCGGTGTCCGGCTCCTTCGCCGACTACGCCCGCGAATTCCTCGGCCCCTTCGCGGGCTTCGTCACCGGCTGGACGTACTGGCTGATGTGGGTGGTCACCGGCATGGCCGAGGTCACCGCCGCCGCCACCTACCTCGCGTACTGGTGGCCCTGGATTCCGCAGTGGACCGCCGCCCTCGGCTTCCTCGTCCTGCTCTTCGCGGCCAACCTGATCTCCGTGCGGCTCTTCGGCGAGGTCGAGTTCTGGCTGTCGATGGTGAAGGTCACCGCCATCGCGGGCATGATCCTCATCGGCGTCGGCGTCCTCACCCTCGGGGTGTCCGCGGCCGGTGACACCGCCTCGGTCGGCCACCTGTGGCGCGACGGCGGGGTCTTCCCCAACGGCGTCGGCTCCTCGCTGCTCACCCTCCAGATCGTCATGTTCGCCTATCTGGCCGTCGAACTCGTCGGCGTCACCGCGGGCGAGGCCGAGAACCCCCGCGAGACGCTGCCCAAGGCCATCAACACCCTTCCCTGGCGCATCGGCCTGTTCTACGTCGGCGCGCTCGCCGTCATCCTCTGCGTCGTCCCCTGGACCGAATTCCGGCCCGGCGTCAGCCCGTTCGTGGCCGCCTTCGCCCGGATCGGCATCCCCTTCGGCGCGGGCATCGTCAACTTCGTGGTGCTCACCGCCGCCCTGTCGTCCTGCAACTCCGGGATGTACTCCACCGGGCGCATGCTCCGCGACCTCGCCGTCAACGGCCAGGGCCCGCGGGTCTTCACCCGCCTCACCGCCCGCCGCACCCCGGCCACCGGCACCCTGGTCTCCGTCGCCCTGATGGGCACCGGCGTGTGGCTCAACTACGTCGACCCCGCAGGCGCGTTCACGTACATCACCGCCTTCGCGACCGTCGCCGCCGTCTGGACCTGGGGGGTGATCCTCGCCTCGCACATCCGCTACCGCGCCGCGGTCAAGGACGGGCGCGCGGCGGCGGCCTGGTTCACCGCGCCCGGCGGCGCCGTCGCCAGCTGGCTCGCGCTCGCCTTCCTCGTCCTGGTGCTGGTGCTGATCGGCGCCGACGCCGACGCCCGGATCTCGCTGTACGGCGTCCCGCTGTGGCTCGCGCTCCTGGCCGGCGGCTACGCGCTGCTCAAGCGGCGCAATCCGGCCGCCTTCGCCCGCAGGGCCCACCTGGCGCCCGCCCCCACCCCCGCCGCCGCGACCGCGACCACCGGGCCGTGAGCGCCGCGACCGCGACCACCGGGCCGTGAGCGCCGGGCCCCGACCACCGGCCCGTGACCGCGCGGCCCCTGTTATTTTTCCCGCATGCTCACCATCACCCAGGACCTGTACGACCGGATCGTCGCGCACGCCGAGGCCGACGCCCCCGACGAGGCGTGCGGGGTCGTCGCGGGCCCCGAGGACAGCGACCGCCCCGAGCGGTTCGTGCCCATGCTGAACGCGGCCCGCTCACCCACCTTCTACGAGTTCGACTCGATGGAGCAGCTCCGGCTCGACAAGGAGATGCGGCAGCGCGGCGAGGAGCAGGTGGTGATCTACCACTCGCACACCGCGACCGAGGCGTACCCCTCCCGTACCGACATCTCGCTCGCCCAGGAACCCGGCGCGCACTACGTGCTGGTCTCGCTCGCGGAGGAGTTCCAGTTCCGCTCGTTTCGCATCGTGGACGGTGTCGTCACCGAAGAACCCGTACAGGTCGTGGACTCCTACGTCTGACGGTCCGGATCGTGGGACGGCCGTCTCGGCCCACCAGGGGGAATCGATACGATGACCCCATGGTTCTCTTCGACGTGAGTGACAAGGCGCCGGGCACGCTGCTCGTGGCGCGGCTGCACGTCGACCTGTGCCGCCGCACCAGCGCGGCGTGTCAGGGCGCCTGACCACCCGCGCCCGCTTCCGCACGCACCCCGCACGACCGCTGAAGCACCGCAGCCCCGCCCCGCCCCTGTCGTCGTACGCACGCACTCACTGGAGCGCAGTCATGGCCATCGAGGTCCGCATCCCGACCATCCTCCGCACCTACACCGACGGCCAGAAGGCCGTCGAAGGCGCCGGGACCACCCTGGACGAGCTGTTCGCGGACCTCGACACCCGGCACGCGGGCCTGCGCGACCGCGTCGTGGACGGCGGCGAGCTGCGCCGCTTCGTGAACGTCTACCTCAACGACGAGGACGTCCGCTTCCTCGACGGCATCTCCACCAAGGTCGCCGACGGCGACAGCGTGACGATCCTCCCGGCAGTGGCCGGCGGCGCGCGCTGATGCGTTACGACAGTTCGCTGGCGGCGGTCGGCAACACCCCGCTGGTCCGCCTGCCGCGCCTGTCGCCGTCCGACGAGGTGAGCGTCTGGGCGAAGCTGGAGGACCGCAATCCGACCGGCTCGGTCAAGGACCGCCCGGCCCTGCACATGATCGAGCAGGCCGAGGCGGACGGCCGCCTCACGCCCGGCTGCACCATCCTGGAGCCCACCTCAGGCAACACCGGCATCTCGCTGGCCATGGCCGCCCGCCTCAAGGGCTACCGGATCGTCTGCGTCATGCCGGAGAACACCTCCTCCGAGCGGCGCGAGCTGCTGGCCATGTGGGGCGCGGAGATCATCTCCTCACCGGCCGCGGGCGGCTCCAACACCGCGGTCCGGGTCGCCAAGGAACTGGCCGCCGAGCACCCCGACTGGGTGATGCTCTACCAGTACGGCAACCCCGCCAACCCGGCCGCGCACTACGCCACCACCGGCCCGGAGATCCTCGCCGACCTCCCCACCATCACCCACTTCGTCGCCGGTCTCGGCACCACCGGCACCCTCATGGGCGTCGGCCGCTTCCTGCGCGAGAAGGTGCCGGGAGTCTCCGTCGTCGCCGCCGAGCCGCGCTACGACGACGTCGTCTACGGCCTGCGCAACCTCGACGAGGGCTTCGTGCCCGAGCTGTACGACGAGTCCGTGCTCACCACCCGCTTCTCCGTCGGCTCCGAGGACGCGGTCCGCCGCACCCGCGAACTCCTGTCGCAGGAAGGCATCTTCGCCGGGGTCTCCACCGGCGCGGCCCTGCACGCCGCCCTCGGCGTGGCCGCCAAGGCGCACCGCGCCGCCCAGCGCGCCGACATCGTCTTCATCGTCGCCGACGGCGGCTGGAAGTACCTCTCGACCGGCATCTACACCGCCGAGTCCACCGAGGCCGCCGTCGCGGCCCTGCACGGCCAGCTCTGGGCCTGACCGCTCGTCGGCCGGCCCGTCCGGCGTTCCAGGACACCCCCCGGTGCGCGGGGGCCCGCGTTGGTGTTCGGCAACCGGCCCCGCGGCCCCCCGTACTGGTGATTCCGCCCACAACGAGGTGCGGGAGAGGCGCGTGAGGACCCCCCGCGCCTTACCCTCTCAAGACATGGCGGACCGTCCCGCCAATCCCCCCACTCCAGCCGGAATGGGGTGATCTGTGGCGCGCCCACGGAGGTGTTTCCAGGAATGAAGCTCACCGTCGTCGGCTGCTCGGGGTCGTTCCCGTCCGCGGAATCGGCTTGTTCGAGCTACCTCGTCGAGGCCGACGGCTTCCGGCTGCTGATCGACATGGGCAACGGCGCCCTCGGCGAACTGCAGCGTCACTGCGGCCTGTACGACCTGGACGCCGTACTGCTCAGCCATCTGCACGCCGACCACTGCATCGACATGTGCGGCTACTTCGTGGCCCGCTACTACCGGCACGACGGCGGCCCCGCCGCCCCGATCCCGGTCTACGGCCCCGAGGGCACCGAGCGCCGTCTGAGCATCGCCTACGGCGACGTGCCGGACGAGAAGTGCATGAGCGAGGTCTTCGACTTCCGCACCCTGGAGCCCGGCGCCTTCCGCCTGGGCCCGTTCGGCATCACCACGGACCTGGTCAGCCACCCGGTCGAGGCGTACGGGTTCCGTATCGAGTACGAGGGCAGCACGCTGGCGTACTCCGGCGACACCGGCCCCTGCGCCGCCCTGGACGGGCTCGCGGACGGCGCCGACCTCTTCTTGTGCGAGGCGTCCTTCACGCACGGCAAGGAGGACATCCCCGAGCTGCACCTCAACGGCCGCGAGGCCGGGGAGGCCGCCGCGCGCGCCCGCGCCGGACGCCTGGTCCTCACCCACATCCCGCCGTGGACCAACCCCTCGGTCAACCTGCGTGACGCCAAGTCCGCCTTCGAAGGTCCGGTCGAACTCGCCGTCTCCGGCGCGGTCTACGAACTCTGACCGGAACGCGGACGGCGGGCCCGTAACCGTATCCGGTCCCGGACCCGCCGCGGGTGGCTGAACTGTCAGCGCCCGTACGTCACTTGGTGATGTCCTCGATCTCCTCCTCGGGCTCGCGGCCCGGGGTGGGGATGTTGAACTTGACGATCGCGAACCGGAAGACGAAGTAGTAGATCGCTCCGAAGACCAGGCCGATCGGGATGATCAGATACGGCTTGGTGGCGAGGTTCCAGTTCAGCGCGTAGTCGATGAAGCCCGCGGAGAAGGTGAAGCCCGCGTGCACGCCCAGCGCCCAGGTGATGGCCATCGACGCGGCGGTCAGCACGGCGTGGATCGCGTACAGCAGCGGCGCGATGAACATGAACGAGAACTCGATCGGCTCGGTGACGCCGGTCACGAACGAGGTCAGGGCGAGCGAGAGCATCATGCCCATGACGGCCTTGCGGCGCTCGGGGCGCGCGGTGTGCGCCATGGCCAGCGCGGCGGCGGGCAGGCCGAACATCATGATCGGGAAGAAGCCCGCCATGAACTGGCCCGCGGTCGGGTCGTGGGCGAAGAACCGGGTCAGGTCGCCGTGCACGATCGTGCCGGAGGCGTCCTTGAAGTCGCCGATCTGGAACCAGGCGACGGAGTTCACGAACTGGTGCATGCCGACCGGGATCAGACCGCGGTTGATCAGGCCGAACAGGCCGGCGCCGACCGCGCCGAGGCCGGTCATCCACTCGCCGAAGTTGCTGATGCCCTCGCCGATCGGCTTCCAGACCAGGCCGAAGAAGACACCCATGCCGGTGCCGACGAAGGCCATGATGATCGGGACGAGGCGGCGGCCGTTGAAGAAGCCGAGCCAGTCGACCAGCTTGGTGCGGTGGAAGCGCTGCCACAGCACGGCGGCCAGCAGACCCATCAGGATGCCGCCGAGGACACCGGGGTTGTTGTACGTGGCCGCGACGTCGACGCCCTTGTTGGCGGTGGTGTTGACGACCGCGTCGGTGACCGGGAACGCCTGGAGGACCCGGCTGTAGACCAGGAAGCCGACCAGGGCGGCCAGCGCGGTGGAGCCGTCGGACTTCTTCGCGAAGCCGATGGCGACGCCTATGCAGAACAGCAGCGGCAGGTTGTCGAAGACCGCGCCGCCGGCCTCGGCGAAGACGGTCGCGACCTTGCCCCAGCCCAGACCGTCGGCGCCGAAGACGTCGGGCTGGCCGAGCCGGAGCAGGATGCCCGCGGCCGGCAGGACGGCGATCGGGAGCTGGAGGCTCCGTCCCACCTTCTGCAGACCCTGGAACAGGCCGGAGCCCCGCTTCTTCGCGGGAGCCGCCGTGCCGGTGGCCGTACTCATCAGATTCCTCCTGGTGAGGCGGGCGCATGGAAGGGGACGGCCCGCCGCCGTGGTCTATACCACTCAGTGGTGTAGACCAGTTTTAACACGTGAGGGAGGCGTAAAGGAATCCATGATTCCGGATCGTTGCGTGTGCCGTGAGTCACACGCTGGGTGACATGACAAAAGCCCCCAAGTCCGGGGACTTGGGGGCTTTTACGACGCCGAATCGTTACTTTACGTTGCCCTGCTCCAGCTCGGCCTCGATCTCGTCCGGCTCCCGGCCCGGCGTGGCCAGGTTGAACTTCACGATCACGAAGCGGAAGAGCGCGTAGTAGACCACGGCGAAACACGCGCCGACGATCAGCAGCAGCCAGGGTTTGGTGGCCAGGTTCCAGTTCAGGCAGTAGTCGATCAGACCGGCCGAGAAGCTGAAGCCGTCCTTGGCGCCCAGCCCCCAGCAGACCGCCATCGAGACGCCGGTCAGCACCGCGTGGAAGGCGTACAGCAGCGGTGCGATGAACAGGAAGGAGTACTCGATCGGCTCGGTGATCCCGGTGACGAACGACGTCAGGCCGACCGAGAGCATCATGCCGCTGATCTCCTTGCGGCGGTGCGGCTTGGCGGTGTGCGCGATGGCCAGCGCGGCGGCGGGCAGCGCGAACATCATGATCGGGAAGAAGCCGGTCTGGAACTGCCCGGCCGTCGGGTCGCCCGCCAGGAAGCGCGGGATGTCGCCGTGCACGACCGTGCCGTCCGGCTTGGTGAAGTCGCCGAACTGGAACCACACGAAGGTGTTCAGGAACTGGTGCAGACCCACCGTGAGCAGCGCGCGGTTGGCGACACCGAAGATGCCCGAGCCGATCGCGCCGAGGTCCACCAGCCACTTGCTGAAGCTGGTCAGCGCGTCGCCGATCGGCGGCCAGACCCAGGTGCAGATCACCGCGAAGACGATCGCGACCCCGGCCATCATGATCGGCACCAGGCGACGGCCGTTGAAGAAGCCGAGCCAGTCGACGAGCTTGGTGCGGTGGAAGCGCTGCCAGAAGTACGCGGTCAGCAGCCCGAGCACGATGCCGCCGAAGACACCGGGATTCTGGTACGTGGCCGCCGCCGCCGTACCGTCCTTGGCGATGCACGCGCCCGCCGACAGTACGGTGCCGGGCCCGCA
Source organism: Streptomyces sp. NPDC088197 (assembly GCF_044741185.1). Lineage (NCBI taxonomy): Bacteria > Bacillati > Actinomycetota > Actinomycetes > Kitasatosporales > Streptomycetaceae > Streptomyces > Streptomyces sp. NPDC088197. The sequence goes on along the minus strand of NZ_JBIUSD010000015.1, from coordinate 110,629 downwards.
GTCCTTGGGGAACTGGTGCAGCACGCCGTTGTAGACCAGGAAACCGGCCACCGCGGCGAGCGCGGTCGAGCCGTCGGACTTCTTGGCCATGCCGATGGCCACACCCACGCAGAACAGCAGCGGCAGACCGATCGAGCCGTCCAGCAGCGCGCCGCCCGCGCCGACGAAGACCTTGGCCACCCGGTCCCAGCCGAGGCCGTCGGCGCCGAAGACGTCCGGCTGGCCCAGCCGGTTCAAGATGCCCGCGGCGGGCAGGACGGCGATCGGCAGCTGGAGGCTGCGGCCCATCTTCTGGAGCCCTTGGAACAGCACGCTCAACCAGGGTTTGCGGGGCGCCGCGGACGCGGTGGCCGAACTCATTCGGTGTCCTCCCTGACTGCTGCCTGCGGGCGTTCGCGTACAGTGGCCGTACATTGGTTTAGACCACTTGTACGCAGGCGGCGCCCGTCCGGCAGGGGGGCGCCGCTGAGCGCCATGGTGGTCCACCCGGGGGTCAACCGCCCGTGAAGTTGGGCCAACCGTGCGTTACCGTGACATATCGGACTCACGGTGGGTCAGGGAAACAGGAGACAAGAGATGGCCAGCAAGGCTGAGAAGATCGTCGCCGGTCTCGGCGGACTCGACAACATCGAAGAGGTCGAGGGCTGCATCACCCGGCTGCGCACCGAGGTACGGGACCCCTCCCTCGTCGACGAGGCCGCCCTCAAGGCCGCGGGCGCCCACGGCGTCGTCAAAATGGGCACCGCCATCCAGGTCGTCATCGGCACCGACGCGGACCCGATCGCGGCGGACATCGAAGACATGATGTGACGCGGCGCCCGCGCTGAACGTCCGAGGACCGCGTCACTCCCGTGGCGCGGTCCTCCCCGTTCCCGCCGACGGCCGCGGGCCGCGCCCCCCGACGGGCCCCGCGGTCCCGGACCCACCCGGTCTGCGCGGCGGCCTCACCCGGATAGGCTCACGCGCATGTCACGATTCGACGGCCGCACCCCTGACCAGCTCCGCCCCGTCACCATCGAGCGCGCGTGGAGCAAGCACGCCGAGGGCTCCGTCCTCGTCTCCTTCGGCGACACCCGCGTGCTCTGCACCGCCAGCGCCACCCAAGGCGTACCCCGCTGGCGCAAAGGCAGCGGCGAGGGCTGGGTCACCGCCGAATACTCCATGCTCCCGCGCGCCACCAACACCCGCGGCGACCGCGAATCCGTCCGCGGCAAGATCGGCGGCCGCACCCACGAGATCTCCCGCCTGATCGGCCGCTCGCTGCGCGCCGTCATCGACTACAAAGCCCTCGGCGAGAACACCGTCGTCCTCGACTGCGACGTCCTCCAGGCCGACGGCGGCACCCGCACCGCCGCCATCACCGGCGCCTACGTCGCCCTCGCCGACGCCGTCACCTGGATGCAGACCAACCGCCTCATCCGCGCCAAGGCCCAGCCCCTCACCGGCACGGTCGCCGCCGTCAGCGTCGGCATCGTCGACGGCGTCCCCCTCCTCGACCTCGCCTACGAAGAGGACGTCAAGGCCGAAACCGACATGAACGTCGTCTGCACCGGCGACGGCCGCTTCGTCGAGGTCCAGGGCACCGCCGAAGGCCAGCCCTTCGACCGCGCCGAACTCGACGCCCTCCTCGCCCTCGCCGTCAACGGCTGCGCCGACCTCACCGCCGCCCAGCAAGCCGCCCTGGCGGCCACCGCCTGAACCCCGCTCGACCACCCTCCCGGCGGCTGCCGCGTGTTGACAGCTCCGCGCGCCGCACCCGCCGGGAGGCGCGGCCACGGGGGAGGGGGCGCGTGAACCGTCGTCACACGACCGCCTCAACGGCCCGGCATCCGGCCGGAGATAATTCCCCCATGACCCGCCGCCTCGTACTCGCCACTCGCAACGCACACAAGGTCACCGAACTCCACGCGATCCTCGCCGACAGCGGCCTGGACGTGGACCTCGTCGGGGCCGACGCCTACCCCGAGATCCCCGACGTCAGGGAGACCGGCGTCACCTTCGCCGAGAACGCCCTGCTCAAGGCGAGGGCGCTGGCGGCCGGTACCGGGCTGCCGGCCGTCGCCGACGACTCAGGGCTCTGCGTCGACGTACTCGGCGGCGCCCCCGGCATCTTCTCCGCCCGCTGGGCGGGCAAGCACGGCGACGACGCGGCCAACCTCGACCTGCTCCTCGCCCAGCTCGGTGACATCGACACCCCCCACCGCGCCGCCCACTTCACCTGCGCCGCCGCCCTCGCCCTCCCCGACGGCACCACCCGCGTCGTCGAAGGCCGCCTCCGCGGCACCCTGCGCACCGCCCCCGCCGGCACCAACGGCTTCGGCTACGACCCCATCCTCCAGCCCGACGGCTCCACCCTCACCTGCGCCGAACTCACCCCCGCGGAGAAGAACGCCATCAGCCACCGCGGCCAAGCCTTCCGCGCCCTGACCCCCCTGGTCGCGGAGCTCCTGGCCTGACCCCGCGCATGACAATGGCCTGCGATTCGACCTTTGAATCGCAGGCCATACATGGTGCGGCCGGTGGGATTCGAACCCACACGGGATTTCTCCCACTGGGATCTAAACCCAGCTCGGCTGCCTGTTACGACACGGCCGCGTGCAACCTCACCATGATATCGACCCGGTGTGGTCTGCGGTACGTGGTCACACGCGCCCCCGCGTCCGTGGATATGTGGTCACGTCAGACGGCGAGGTCCTTGAGGAGTTTGGCGACGTGGCCGGTGGCCTTGACGTTGTAGAAGGCGTGGGCGACTTTGCCGGATTCGTCGACGACAACGGTGGAGCGGATGACGCCGGTGACGGTCTTGCCGTAGAGCTTCTTCTCGCCGAAGGCGCCGTAGGAGGTGAGCACGGCCTTGTCGGGGTCCGCCACCAGGGTGACCTTGAGGGATTCCTTCTCGCGGAATTTGGCGAGCTTTTCCGGCTTGTCGGGGGAGACGCCGATGACGTCGTACCCGGCGGAGGCGAGGACGTCGAGATTGTCGGTGAAGTCGCACGCCTGCTTGGTGCAGCCGGGGGTGAGGGCGGCCGGGTAGAAGTAGACGATGACCTTGCGGCCGCGGTGGTCGGCGAGGGAGACGGGCTTGCCGTCGGCGTCCGGAAGGGTGAAGTCGGGGGCGGTGTCGCCGGGGGCCAGGCGCTCGGACATGAGGGAAACTCCTTGGGCAATGGGGCGCATTCGGGGGTGCCGACGGGGCGCGGGCCGCGTCGTACTGACAGACTGTCCGAACGCTACCGAATCAGGCGATGGAGGAACCGCGGTGTCGGAAGGGTCGGAAGTCAGGACGGCCGCCCAGATCGAGGCGGAGATCACCCGCAGGCGGCAGGATCTGGCGTCGACGCTGGACGAGATCGCGGTACGGGTGCACCCGGTGACGATTGTCCGGGACACCAAGGCCAAGGCCGTTTCCGCGGTGGACCGCAGTGTCGGGCAGGCGTTTGTGGCGGCGAACCGCGCGGTCGGCAGGACGCGTGCGCACTTCGTCGACGAGAAGGGCGCGCCCCGCCCCGAGCGGGTCATTCCGGCGGCGGTCGCCGGGGTGGCGCTGGTCGCCGCGGTGGCCGGTCTCACGGTGTGGCGGCGCCGCCGGTAACGTCGTGGCCGTGAGTTCGAAGAGTTCGAAGAGCGAGCAGCACGACAAGCTGCCCATCCGCATGCTGCACGACCGCGTTCTGGTGCGCCAGGACAGCGGTGAGGGCGAACGCCGCAGTGGCGGCGGGATTCTGATTCCGGCGACCGCGGCCGTCGGCAAGCGCCTGGCGTGGGCCGAGGTCGTGGCCGTCGGGCAGAATGTGCGGACCGTCGAGGTCGGCGACCGGGTGCTGTACGACCCGGAGGACCGGGCCGAGGTCGAGGTGCGCGGGGTCGCGTACGTCCTGATGCGGGAGCGCGATCTGCACGCGGTCGCCGCCGAGCGGCTCCAGGGCTCGGAGGATTCCACCGGGCTGTATCTCTGAGACCGGTGGATGACGGAATCCCTGAGGCCGGTGGTTCCCCGGAGCCGGGCCGCTGAGGCCCCTGCCCGCGGCCCGGCCCCGCCCATGCCGGGCCCCCGCGCCCGGCCTCCTCACCCGCCCGGTGAACTGTTCCCGTCCGGCCCCGCCGTACCGCTCCCGTCACCGCCCCCGCCGCCACTGCTCCCGCCGCCCGGACTCGTCCCGCCCGTCACCCCGCCGATCGGGTTGAACGTGTCGGACGGGGTCGGCTCGGTGGTCGGGGGCTGCGTCGTGGGCGGTTCCGTGGTCGGCGGCTGCGTGGTGGGCGGCACGGTGGTCGTCGGGGGAGGGGTGGTCGGCGGCTCGGACGTGGGCGGCGTCGACGTCGGGGTGTCGGTCGGGCTCGCGGTGGTCGCCGGCGGCTGCGTGGGCAGGCCGCTCTGCACGTCCAGCGAGAAGTTCTGCTTGGGCACGCCCTTGAGCGCCGCCGCCGTGTAGTCGGCCCACACCGAGCCGGGCGGCCCGCCGCCGTTGATCCGCGGCAGATTCATCGCGCCGTACAGCTTCTCCTGTTTGCCGTTGTCCGGGTTCATGCCCAACACGGCGACCACGGTGGCGAGTTTGGGCGTGTAGCCGGCGAACCAGGCGGCGATGTCGTCGTCCGCCGTACCGGTCTTGGCGGCCGAGGGCCAGCCGGAGTCCTGGGCGACGGTCGCGGTCGCGCCGGGGCTGTCGACGACGCTGCGCAGGATGGACGTCGTGGTGTCGGCGGCCTGGCGGGGCACGGACTGGACGGCGTCGCGCTTGGGCAGGCTCACGTCGTTGCCGTCCTTGGTGATCTTCAGGACGAGCGAGTACGGGATCTCCTTGCCGTGGTTGGCGAGCGTGGCGTACATCTGCGCCATGTCCAGCGGGCTGGCCCCGAAGGCGCCGAGCGCCATCGCGGGTGTCTCGGGGATCTTGACGTCGTCCGGCATGCCCAGGTCGTGCGCGGTGTCGATCACCTTGCGGGTGCCGACGTCCTGCGCCATCTGCGCGAAGACGGCGTTGACGGACTTGTCCATGGCGCGGGTGACGGTGATGTCGGGGTAGGACCCCTGGTCCTCGTTCTCCGGCTTGTAGCCGGTGGGCCCGTCCGGGCCGATCACCTCGCGCTTGTTGGTGCCGTCGTAGACCGTCTTGGGAGTGATCGGCTCCTTGTCCTGCGTCGAGGACTCGTGCTGGACGGCGGAGGCGAAGATCACCGGCTTGAAGGTCGAGCCGGGCGGATACGTGGCGTTGGTGGCGCTGCTGACGTACTGCTTGGTGTAGTCGATGCCGCCGTAGAGGGCGACGACGTTGCCGGTGGCCGGGTCGATGGACGCGCCGCCCGCGCGGACGTACTTGTCGACGGTCTTGTGGCCGAGTTGGTCGTAGATGTTCCTCTGGGCGGCGGCGACGAAGGCGTCTTCCTTGGGCTTCTGGATCGTGGTGACGATGCGGTAGCCGCCCAGGCGCAGGGTGTCGGCGTCGACGATGTGGTTGTCGGAGAGATAGCGGTTGACGGCTTCGATGATGTAGCCGCGCTGTCCCGCCTTGCTGGCGACGGGCTTGGGCTTGTCGATGCCGGGGAAGACCGTCGCGTTGCGCTCGGACTGGCTGAGCCAGCCCTCCTTGACCATGCCGTCCAGTACGTAGTTCCAACGGCCTTTCGCCGCCGGGGCGTTCTCCGGGTGGGCGACCAGATCGTATTCACTGGGCGCGTTCAACAGCGTTGCCAGATAGGCGCCTTGAGCGGTCGTCAATTCGCTGGCGTTGACGCCGAAGTACGCCTGGGAGGCGGCCTGGATGCCGTACGCGTTGCGTCCGTAGTAGCTGGTGTTGAGATAGCCCTCGAGGATCTGGTCCTTGGTCTCGTTGCGGTCCAGCTTGATGGCGATGAAGAATTCCTTGACCTTGCGGACCGCGGTCTGCGACTGGTTCAGGTAGTAGTTCTTCACGTACTGCTGGGTGATGGTGGAGCCGGATTGCCTGCCCTTGCCGGTGGCGGTGTTCCAGGCGGCGCGGAGCATGGCCTTGGGGCTGACGGCGGACTCGTGGTAGAAATTCCGGTCCTCCGCGGAGAGCACGGCGTGCTGCGCGGTCTTGGCGACGCCGCTGAGGGTGACGTTCTCACGGTTGATCGCGCCGTCGCGGGCGATCTCCGTCGTGCCGTCGGCGTACACGTACACATTGCTCTGCGCGGTGGCGGCGGCGTTCGGGTCGGGGATGGAGACCAGCGCGTAGCCGAGGAAGAAGCCGCCGATGAGGACGATCAGGACGGCGAGTACGCCGCCGGTGACCATGCGCCAGGTCGGCAGCAGCCGGCGCAGGCCGGTACGGCGCGGCCGTCCCCTGCGGTCGGTGAGCGTCGGGCGCGGTCCCCAGCCCTGCCCGCCGGTCATGCCCGCTCGCCCGTCGTCGGTTTCGGCTCGTGGCTCATATCTGTTGGGACTCCTCCGCCGCTGCCGGGGTTGGTCCGCGGCGGAACATGATGGACCAATCGTTACGTACGCTTACGTAGGCCGCCGCCAAACACTGTCGCACCATTAGCCCGCCGGGGTTCAACGCCGCGCATCCGTGACAGGGCTGTGACAGGCCGGACGGCGCACGCGTGTCACCCGTTGGGGTGGGTCGCCGGGGTGCGGAACGCCGCGGAGAAAACCGGTGGTGGGTGGGGTTCGCCGCGTACTAGGCTCGCCGACTTGCGTCTTTTTCGGGGGTGAGTGAGTGATGGGCGGCTTCTACGGGGCCGTGGTGGTGCGCGGTTTCCGGCGTTACGCCACCTACCGGACGGCGACCGCGGCGGGTGTCTTCACCAATACGGTCTTCGGTTTCATTGTCGCCTACAGCTATGTGGCGCTGTGGGGTCAGCGCCCGCACCTCGGCGGTTACACCGAGGCGCAGGCGCTGACGTATGTCTGGATCGGGCAGGCGCTGCTCCAGACGATGGCGTTGATGGGCGGCGGCTTCGAGGACGAGCTGATGGAGCGGATCAGGTCGGGTGACATCGCGGTGGACCTGTACCGCCCGGCCGACCTCCAGGGGTGGTGGCTGGCGGCGGATCTGGGCCGGGCCTCTTTCCAGCTGATGGGGCGCGGTGTGATGCCGATGGTGTGCGGGGCGCTGGCGTTCGATCTGGCGCTGCCGACGCGGCCGGTGACCTGGCTGCTGTTCCTGGTGTCGGTGGCACTGGGGGTGGTGGTGAGTTTCGCGGTGCGGTTCCTGGTGGCGCTGAGCGCTTTCTGGCTGCTGGACGGGGCGGGCGTCAGCCAGGTCGCCTTCCTGGCCGGGCTGTTCTTCTCCGGGATGCTGCTGCCGCTGACCGTCTTCCCGGGCTGGCTCGGCACGCTCGCGCGGTCGATGCCGTGGGCGGCGATGCTCCAGGTGCCCGCCGATGTGCTGCTGGAGCGGCACCGGGGGACGGACGCGCTGCTCGCGCTGGCCTTCCAGGCGGGCTGGGCGGCGGCGCTGCTGCTGACCGGCCGCGCGTTGCAGGCCGTCGCGGCGCGCAGGGTGGTGGTGCAGGGTGGCTGAGGAATCCACGGTCCGCGACGGCGCCGGGCGCGCCGAGGACGGCCGGAGCCTCGGGGGCTCCCGTGGCTTCGACGGCGCCCAGGGCGTCGGGGGCTTCGGGGGCTTCGGCTCCGTCGAATCGGTCGGGGCCGTCGACCCGTACGACACCGCCGGCGGCGCGTGGTTCACCGTCCGTGAGACGTGGCGGACCTACCGGCTGATCGTCGGCATGTGGGTGCGGTCCACGATGGCGTACCGGACGTCCTTCGTCCTCACCGCGTTCGGCAACTTCGCCGCCACCGGCCTGGACTTCGTGACGATCCTGCTGATGTTCTCGCACATCACCGTGCTCGGCGGCTTCACCCTCGCCGAGGTGGCGTTCCTGTACGGCACCACGAGCACGTCCTTCGGCGTCGCCGATCTGGTGCTGGGCTCCATGGACCGGCTCGGCCGCCGGATCAGGGACGGCACGCTCGACACACTGCTGCTGCGCCCGGTGCCGGTGCTCGCGCAGGTCGCCGCCGACCGGTTCGCGCTGCGCAGGCTGGGCCGGATCACCCAGGGTCTGATCGTGCTCGGCTGGGCGGTCGCGCACGCGGACATCGACTGGTCGCCGGTCACCGTCCTGCTGCTGCCCGTGACGGTGCTGTCGGGCGCGGTCATCTTCTGCGCGGTGTACGTGGCGGGCGGCGCCTTCCAGTTCTGGGCGGGCGACGCCTCCGAGGTGCAGAATTCGGTGACCTACGGCGGCAACACGATGCTCCAGTACCCGCCGGGCATCTTCGCCCGCGACCTCGTGCGCGGCGTCACCTTCGTGGTGCCGCTCGCCTTCGTCAACTGGCTGCCCGCCCTGCGCATCCTCGGCGAACCCGACCCGCTCGGCCTGCCCGGCTGGGTCGACTTCGCCTCCCCGCTGGTCGCCGCGCTCTGCTGCGGCCTGGCCGGGCTCGCCTGGCGCGCGGCCCTTCGTACGTACCGCAGCACAGGGAGTTGAGACGGCCGTGATCGAGCAACGCACAGGAGCAACCGGAGCAACCGGAGGAACGGGAGCAACCGGAGGAACGGGAGCCGCGGGAACGGGAGCCACCGGAGCAGGCGTCACAGGTGCCGGGGGCGGGCCGGGACCCGGCACAGACACCGTGATCGCGCTGGACGGCGTCGAGAAGGTCTTCGACGTACGCCGCAAAGCGGGCGCGCTGCGCAGGGTGCGCAGCCAGGTGCGGGCGGTGGACGGGATCTCCTTCACCGTGCCGCGCGGCGAGATCGTCGGCTACATCGGGCCCAACGGCGCGGGGAAGTCCACGACGATCAAGATGCTCACCGGCATCCTCAACCCCAGCGGCGGCCGGATCAGGATCTGCGGCCTGGACCCGACGCGCGACCGTACCCGGCTGGCCCGCAGGATCGGTGTCGTCTTCGGCCAGCGCACCACGCTCTGGTGGGACCTGCCGCTGCGCGACTCGTACCAACTGGTCCGCCGCATGTACCGGATCGACGACGCCCGTTACACCCGCAATCTCGCGGCCTGCGTCGAACTCCTCGACCTGGGGCCGCTGTTGGACGTGCCCGTGCGCCAACTCTCGCTGGGGCAGCGGATGCGCGGCGACATCGCGGCGGCGCTGCTGCACGATCCCGAGGTGCTGTACCTGGACGAGCCGACGATCGGGCTCGATGTGATCAGCAAGTCCAAGGTGCGCGACTTCCTGCGCACGGTGAACGCCGAACGCGGCACGACGGTGCTGCTCACCACGCACGACCTCACCGACATCGAGCAGTTGTGCCGCCGGGTGATGGTGATCGACCACGGCCGCCTGATGTACGACGGGGACCTCGGCGGACTGCACGCGGTCGGGGAGAGCGAGCGGACCCTGGTGGCGGACTTCGCCCGCGAGCTGCCCCCGGTCCAGGTCGAGGGCGCCCGCTGCGTCAAGGTCGAGGGCCCCCGCCAGTGGCTGGCCTTCCCCGCGCAGGCCAGCGCCGCCCCGCTGGTCGCCGCGGTCGCCGCCGACTACCCGCTGGTGGACCTGTCGGTCCGCGAACCGGCCATCGAGGACGTCATCGCCCGGATGTACGGCGCGGACCGCACCTGAACGGACCGCACCTGAAGCGGTCCGCACCTGACGGGCGCACCTGAAACGGACCGCCCCCGACCGGCCGGGGCGCGGACGACCGCGAGGCCGTACGCGCCCCGGCCGGCGATACGGCTACGGCCGTGCCGGGACGTGGTCGTGCGGATACTCCTCGGCGCGGTGCTGGAAGGCCAGCACCTTGGGGTTCTGCACGGTCCCGCCGCGGATCTCGATCGCCCGCCGCAGGGTGTCGTCCGCGTCCCAGCCCGCCGGGCCCTCCAGGACGCGCCGCAGATACGGCAGCAGCGCCTCGCTGATCTCCCAGGTGGCCGAGTTCCACAGGTACGACGGGCTGTGGTCGACGCCGTAGTACTGGACGTGGTCGCCGACGGTGAACATCGGGTCGGTGAAGGTGGTGGGCCTGGCCCACGCGAAGCCCATGCCCTCGTCGCAGGACACGTCGATGATCAGCGTGCCGGGCGCGAGGCTGGGCAGGTCGTCCTCTATCAGGAACATCAGCGGCGCGTCGGTGTCCTGGAGCACGCAGTTGACGATGATGTCGTGCCCGGCGAGGAATTCGGCCAGCGGCTGCGGGCCGTCCTCGGTCAGGACGACGCTGCGCCGCGGGTCGAGGGTGTCGTCGGCCTCGTCGTGGTCGAAGTGCACGATCCGCGCGGAGTGGATGGGCGAGCTGACGGCCGTCACACCGCGGGCGGTGAGCACGTCCACATCGTGCACGCCCAGCGCGCTGAGCGCGGTGACCGCGCCGCGGGCGGTCGCGCCGAAGCCGATCACGACCGCGCGCTGCCGCCGCCCGTAGTCACCGGTGACCCCGGTGAGCTGCATGGCGTGCAGCACCGAGGAGTATCCGGCCAGCTCGTTGTTCTTGTGGAAGACGTGCAGGTTGAACGAGCCGTTGCGGTGCCAGTGGTTCATCGCCTCGAAGGCGATCAGGGTCAGCCGCCGGTCGATCGCGGCCTGGGTGACCTTCTCGTCCTGCACGCAGTGCGGCCAGCCCCACAGGACCTGGCCCTCGCGCAGTTCCGCCAGGTCCTCGTGGAGCGGCTTGGCCAGCAGGACGACATCGCACTCGGCGATCAGCTCCTCGCGCCGCCGGAAACCGGCGACGAGCGGCGCGAGCTGTTCGTCCGGCACACCGAAGTGCTCGCCGTAACCGGTCTGGAGATAGATGCTGCCGAGCAGGTCGGCGTCGATGCGTTCGAAGTGGGCCGGATGGATGGGCAGACGGTGCTCGTTCTCCTTGCGCGTCTGCGCCATGATTCCGAGCGTGAGGTGCGGCTGCTGCGGGTTCTGCCTGTGCTGCTTGAGCTGCTGCAAAATGCCCCTTTGGTTACTCCCTGTGTAGCACACGGGGAGTGGGCGCGACGCCCCCCGCGTCAGGGGCGGCACGGGGGACGCGGGGGACGTCGGGGGACGTCGGGGGGACAACCGCTGTGGGCGGCACGCGTGCGCGGGGCCGCCGCCGCCGGATCAGCGCAGCGACGTCAGGGCCGCGCGGACGCGATCGACGGCCGCGAGCCGGGTGGAGGCGTGCGCGGACAGCCGTACCGAGTCCGTACGGACCGACGGCGTGACCCCGTGCGCGTGCAGGGCCTTCGCCACGTGCCGCGGGTCGGTGCCGGGCAGCCGGAAGGAGACGATCCCGGCCCGCTCGGCCGGATCGGTGGGGGACAGGACGTCGCCGCCGCAGGACCGGACGGCGTCGATGAACTGGCCGACCCGCGCGCGGATGTGCGCCTCGACGGCCGGTACGCCGACGCCCTCCACCAGCTCCAGCGCCGTGGCCAGCGCGGCGGCCGTGACCGGGCTCAGATTGGTGGTGCTCCAGCGCTGGGCGCCGGGCGCGGGCGGGTGCTCGACGTCGTCGAAGACGCCCGCGTCCTCGACGCCGGTCCAGCCGCCGAGCGTCGGCTCCAGACGGTCGAGCGCGAGGTCGGAGAGGATTCCGAAGCCGGTCGCCCAGCTCGCCCGCAGCCACTTCTGGCCGCCCGCGACCACCACGTCCGCCGCCGCCCACGGCAGATCCGCCACCCCGAAGCCCTGGATGGCGTCCACCACCAGCAGCCGGTCCTGGCCGATCACCTCGCGCAGCGCCGCCAGATCCGCCCGGTAGCCGGTACGGAAGTCCACGGCGCTGACCGACACGGCCACGACGTCGTCGGTCAGCGCCGCCCGTACGGCGTCCGCGGTGATCCGCCCCCGCGCGTCCGGCTCCAGCACGCGCGGTACGGCGCGGCCCAGCTCCGCGCTGCGCCGCCACGGGTAGTGGTTGGCGGGGAACTCGCCCGCGGGCACCAGCACCGTGCCCGCCGGGAGGCCGAAGGCCGCGTGGAACAGGCCGGTCGAGGTGTTCGGCAGCAGCACCGTGTGCGCCGCGTCGGTGCCCGCCAGCCGGGCGGCGGCCTCCCGCGCCCTGGGCTCGGCGCGCATCAGGTCGTTCACCGTGTCCTGGTCGGCGTGGGCCGACCTCTCCAGCGCCTCGGCCGTCGCGGCCAGCACGTCCCGCGAGGGCGGACCGTAACGGGCGAAGTCGAGATAGCCCTCCGGCTCCTCGAAGTGCTCGGCGTAACCGGGCAGCCCTCCGGTGGCGTGCGGCGCTGTCATCGCGGTGTGCTCCCTGTCGCTGTCTGTCGCTGTCTGTCGCTCGTACGTGGCGGTGCCGTGCGGGGGTATGCGTGCGTCGTGGGCCGTTCCCGGTGCCGGGAGGCACCGGGAACCCGCCGTTCGTTCCCCCATTGTCGGCGCGGGGGGAAAGCGCCGGCACGACGGGTACGGGCGCGCGGACGAGGAGGCGCACGGGAGCGGGAAGCGGGAGCGGGTAGGGGCAGGCGTACGTGCGCGCGTACGGGCAGGCGTACCGGAGCGCGTACGGGCTGGCGTACGTGCGCGCGTACGACAAGGATCACCGGGCCGTGACGGCCGCGGGCGGCGACAATACCCGGGTGGACACGCGGGCGGAGCGGGAGCGGATGGAAACGGCGAGCACGAGCGGCGGGACCGGTACGGGCGGGGCGGCGGGTGCGGGCAGTGCGGCCCCGGCGGCCCATGGCCCCGCGGCCAACGGCGCACGGCCGGAATCAGGCGGACGGATCGCGCTCGGGCCCGAGGCCGGGGACGCTGCGCCGACGGCCGACGGCTCGGGCCCCGGCGGCGCGTCCCGGAACGGCTCAGGCGGCGGGGGCCACGGCGGCTCCGGGGGCTCCGGCGGCTCGGGCTCCGGCTCCGGGCCGGGTTCCGCCCCGCGCGGGCGGCCCTCACCGCGCGGCGGACTGGCCGACGCGCCCGGCGGCGCCGCGGCCGAGGAGGAGCGCCGCAGGGGCCTGCGCCGGATGAAGCTGATCGCGACCGGCTTCCTGCTGGTCGCGACCGTCGTCTACGCGCTCGCGAAGTGGGCGGACTCGCGGGGCGCGGGCGGCTGGGCCGGTTACGTGGCCGCCGCCGCGGAGGCGGGCATGGTCGGCGCGCTCGCCGACTGGTTCGCGGTCACCGCGCTCTTCCGCCGCCCGCTGGGCCTGCCCATCCCGCACACCGCGATCATCCCGACCAAGAAGGACGCCCTCGGCGCCAGCCTCGGCGACTTCGTCGGCGAGAACTTCCTGTCGGCCGAGGTCGTCCGCACCCGGCTGCGGGCGGTCGGCGTCGGCACCCGGCTCGGCGGCTGGCTGTCGGAGCCCGCCAACGCCGACAAGGTCACCGAGCAGGCCGCCGCCGCGCTGCGCGGCATGTTCACGGTGCTGCGCGACTCCGACGTGCAGGCCGTGGTCAGCGAGGCGATCACCCGGCGCGCGGAGGCCCAGGAGGTCGCGCCGGGGCTCGGCAAGATGCTGGAGCGGATCGTCGCCGACGGCGGCCACCGCCGCATGGTCGACCTGGTCTGCGTCCGCGCCCACGACTGGCTGGTCGAGCACGGCGACTCGGTCATGGACGCGGTGCAGGGCGGAGCCCCCGGCTGGACCCCGCGCTTCGTGGACCGCAAGGTCGGCGAGCGGGTCTACAAGGAACTGCTGCGCTTCGTCACCGAGATGCGCGATTCCCCCGGCCACCCGGCGCGCGGCGCCGTCGACCGCTTCCTCGGCGACTTCGCCGTCGAGCTCCAGTCCGACCCGGACACCCGCGCCCGCGTCGAGCGGCTGAAGAGGGACCTGCTGGCGCGCGGCGAGGTGCAGGACCTCATCGCGTCCGTGTGGGGCGCGGTGCGCACGATGATGGTCGCCGCCGCCGAGGACGAGCGCAGCGAGCTGCGGATGCGCGCCCGCGCCTCCCTGCTGTCGCTCGGCCGCAAGCTGGCCACCGACCCGCGGCTCCAGGAGAAGGTCGACGTCTGGCTGGAGGACGCCGCCACGTATCTCGTGACCACCTACCGCGACGAGATCACCTCGCTGATCTCCGAGACCGTCGCGGGCTGGGACGCCGACCAGACGTCCCGCAAGATCGAGAACCACGTCGGCCGCGACCTCCAGTTCATCCGGATCAACGGCACCGTCGTCGGCGCCCTCGCGGGCCTGGCCATCTTCGCCATCTCCCGCCTCGCGGGGGGCTGACGGGCGGCGCCGTACCGCCGTATCGTTGCCGATGTGACGGTTCGTCAGATACGGCACGGTCGGCGGGGTGCGACGTCCAGGCGGGGGTCGGGCCCGCCCCGGCGGCGGCGCGTCGTCGCCTACGGGCACGGCTACGGCCGCCGCTACGGGCAGGCGTACGGCCCCGGTTACGGCCGCGGGCCCCGTCCTCGGCGCTCGCTGACCGGGCGGCTGCTGTGGGCGGCGGCCGAACTGGCCATGACCGCGGGGGTGCTCGTACTCCTGCTCGTCGTCCACCAGTTGTGGTGGACCAATGTGCAGGCGCACGCGGCGGCCCGGCGCGAAGTCGCCGCGCTGGAACGGAGTTGGGGCACGCCGTCGCCCTCTCCCGCGGCGCCCTCGCCGGGGGCCGGCGCGCCGAGTGACGATCCGGCCGTCACGCCGAGCGGCCCGGCCCCGTCCGCCGCCGCGCCGCCGCCCTCCTCGAAGGGCGGCACCCGCGATCCGGGCTTCGCCGTCATCCACATTCCCCGGATCGGGATCACCGCGCCGATCGCCGAGGGCATCAGCAAGTCCGCGATCCTCAACCACGGTTACGTCGGCCACTACCCCGGCACCGCGGGGCCCGGCGCCACCGGCAACTTCGCCCTCGCCGGGCACCGCAACACCCACGGCGAGCCGTTCCGCTACATCAACCGGCTCCGCGTCGGCGACACCGTCGAGGTCGAGACGGCCGCCTATCGCTACACGTACGTGATCCGCGAAGTCCTTCCCCAGACGTATGCCTCCGACGGCACCGTCATCGCGCCCATTCCCTACAGCTCCGTCCACTCCTCCGCCCGTATGCGCGGGGTCGCGCACTACATCACGCTCACCACCTGCACTCCCGAATTCACCTCCCGCTACCGCCTCGTCCTCTGGGGCACCCTCCAATCCACCGCCTCCCGCTAGGGCCTGTCCGGGGCCCGGGCCCGTGCTGTTCTCCCGCCGGGGCGGCTGTCCCACGGGGTGGGCCGGGGGTTGCGCGGGCCGGGGGCGGAGTTGGAGGATCGGACAAGACATCCGATGACCGTTCCCACCGGGTGCCGACCGATGACCGAGCCCCGGACCGGGGCAGGCCGCCCAGAGGCGACCGGAAAAAATGGGAGTACCCACGTGAAGCTGCTGCGAGTCGGCCCCGCCGGGGCGGAGCGCCCGGCCCTGCTCGACGGAGACGGTGTCCTGCGTGACCTGAGCGGTCTGGTGACCGACATCGACGGGAAGCTCCTCGCCGATTCGGCGGCGCTCACCGCGGTGGCCGAGGCCGCGGCCGACGGCTCGCTCCCGTCGCTCGACCCGTCGCTGCGGGTCGGCCCGCCGCTGTCCCGGATAGGCAAGATCGTCTGCATCGGGCTCAACTACCACGACCACGCGGCCGAGACCGGCGCCCAGGCGCCGGGCGAGCCCGTCGTGTTCATGAAGGCCCCGGACACGGTCGTCGGCCCCGACGACACGGTGCTGGTGCCGCGCGGCAGCGAAAAGACCGACTGGGAAGTGGAGTTGGCCGTCGTCATCGGCCGCGAACTGCGCTATGCCGCCTCGCACGAGGAGGCGCTGGCCGCCGTCGCGGGGTACACCATCGCGCACGACGTCTCCGAGCGCGCGTTCCAGATCGAGCGCGGCGGCCAGTGGGACAAGGGCAAGAACTGCGAGACCTTCAACCCCCTCGGCCCCTGGCTCGTCACCGCCGACGAGGTCCCCGACCCGCAGGCCCTGCGCCTCCGGCTCTGGGTCAACGGCGAGCTGAAGCAGGACGGCTCCACCGCGAGCCAGATCTTCCCCGTCGCCGAAGTCGTCCGCTACCTCAGCCACTTCATGACGCTCTACCCCGGCGACGTCATCAACACCGGCACCCCCGCCGGTGTGGCGATGGGCCAGCCCGAACCCAAGCCGTACCTCCGGCCCGGCGATGTCGTCGAGCTGAGCATCGACGGACTCGGCACGCAGCGCCAGCAGTTCACGTCCGCCTGACCCCACCGCGCGGCCGTTGACCGGCACGCGCACAGCGGGCCCGCCCCCCGGGCGGGCCCGCCCCGAAGCCCGTCACGCCGTGACGGGCGGAGGCCGGGCATGCGAATGGGCAAGGAGAGTGGGTACTCCTTGCCCTTCTTAAGGTATAGCGCAAGGGGGGCCTTGCGGCAAGGGGGTGCTGGGGTCGCACAATGGGCGGCCGGAGGCCAGAGGTGCGGTGAATCTGGCGGAATGCACGGCTTTGTGGACGGGGATATCTGATGGTGGACGTGACCGTCGTCGGCAGTGGGCCGACGGGGTTGATGCTGGCGAGCGAGCTGCGGTTGCAGGGCGTGGACGTCGTGGTGCTGGACCGGGAGGCGGAGCCGACGTCGTTGGTGCGGGCGCTGGGGCTGCACGCGCGGAGCATCGAGATCATGGACCAGCGCGGGCTGCTGGAGCGGTTCCTGGCGCTGGGGACGCAGCACCGGGTCGGGGGATTCTTCGGGGGGCTCGGCAGGGAGTGGCCGCGGCGGCTGGATACGGCGCACGGATACGTGCTGGGGATCTTCCAGACGGTCACCGAACGGCTGCTGACCGAGCACGCGCGGGAGCTGGGCGTGGAGTTCAGGCGCGGCTGCGAGGTCGTGGGGCTGAGCCAGGACGACGAGGGGGTGACGGCGGAGCTGGCGGACGGGTCGCGGCTGCGGTCGCGGTACCTCGTGGGGTGCGACGGCGGCCGGAGCACGGTGCGCAAGCTGCTCGGCATCGGATTCCCGGGGGAGCCGAGCAGGGTGGAGACGCTGATCGGCGAGATGGAACTGGACGTCGACCAGGAGACGTTGGCGGCCGTGACGGCCGAGGTGCGCAAGACCGAGAAGCGCTTCGGGGCGATGCCGCTCGGTGACGGGACGTACCGGGTGGTCGTGCCCGCGAAGGGCGTCAGCGAGGACCGGGCGGTCCCGCCGACGCTGGAGGACTTCAAGGAGCGGCTGACGGCCTTCGGCGGCACCGACTTCGGCGTGCACTCACCGCGCTCGCTGTCGCGGTTCGGCGACACGACCCGCCTGGCGGACAGCTACCGCGTGGGCCGGGCGCTGCTGGCGGGGGACGCGGCGCACATCCACCCGCCGACCGGCGGCCAGGGCCTCAACCTCGGCGTGCAGGACGCGTTCAACCTCGGCTGGAAGCTGGCCGCCGCCGTCAACGGCTGGGCCCCGGAAGGGCTGTTGGACACCTACGAGACCGAGCGCCGCCCGGTGGCCGCCGCCGTACTGGACAACACCCGCGCCCAGATGGAGCTGATGTCCACGGAGCCGGGAGCCATGGCGGTGCGCCGACTGCTGTCGGAACTGGCCGAGTTCGAGAACGTCAACACGTATCTGATCGAGAAGATCACCGCGATCGCCATCCGTTACGACGTCGGCGAGGGGCACGAACTGCTCGGCCGGCGGCTGCGCGACGTGGAGTTGAAGCGCGGCCACCTCTACGGGCTGATGCACCAGGGGCGCGGTCTGCTGCTCGACCGGACCGGCGCGCTCTCGGTCGACGGCTGGGCGGACCGGGTCGACCACGTGGTCGACGTCAGCGAGGAACTGGACGTCCCCGCCGTCCTGTTGCGCCCGGACGGCCATGTCGTGTGGGTCGGCGAGGACCAGGCGGACCTGCGCGCCCTGATGCCGAAGTGGTTCGGGGCCCCCGCCGACTGAGCGATCACGCCGACTGGGCGATCACGGCGACCATGAAGCTCACGGCGACCGTCAAACTCACGGCGACCGACCGTCAAGCTCACGGCGATCACGGCCACCCACCCGCTCGCCGTCAGGCGCCCGCCTCCGCCAGATAGCGGGTGAGCGCCGCCACGACCAGCGCGTGGTCCTCGACCTGCGGGAGGCCGGAGACGGCGACGACCCCGACCACGCCGACTCCCGCCACCCGCAGGGGGAACGCGCCGCCGTGCGCCGCGTACAGGTCGGGGTCGAGCCGCGAGGACTCCTCGAAGCTGCCGCCCTTGGCCCGGAACCGCTCGCCGACCAGCAGTGACGAGGCGTGGTAGCGCTCGACGACCCGCGCCTTACGGGCCAGC
This sequence comes from Streptomyces sp. NPDC088197, assembly GCF_044741185.1. Lineage (NCBI taxonomy): Bacteria > Bacillati > Actinomycetota > Actinomycetes > Kitasatosporales > Streptomycetaceae > Streptomyces > Streptomyces sp. NPDC088197. Next base: position 92,475 of record NZ_JBIUSD010000015.1, on the reverse strand, counting down.
CAGGCGTCGTTGTCGGGGGTGGTGCCGTCCAGGGCGTGGTGGAAGAGCTGCTGACCGCCGCGCCGGATGTCGACGGTGACGGCGGCGCCGCCCTCGCGGGCCATCTCGACCAGCAGGGAGCCGAGCCGCCAGGCGTCGTCGTGGGTGAACCGGGGGAACACCAACTCCGCTTCCTGCGCCACGAGTTCGGCGACCCGCTCGCCACCGGGCGCGGTCACAGCGCCACCGTCCGGCCCTGCGCGGCCGAGAGCTTCGCGGCCTCCAGGACGTCCAGGGCGGCGGCGGCCTCCAGCGCCGTGACCGGCGGCGGGGTGCCGTCGCGCAGGGAGGCCAGGACACCGGCGTAGAAGGCGGGGTAGTCGCCGGGCACGGACGGCACCCGGCGCGAGTTGTCGTCGGTGCCGACGGTGCCCCACGAGGACTCCGGCTCCGCGCCCCACGCCGTGCCCTCGCCGGGGCGCAGGCCCTCGCGCAGCGCGGCCTCCTGGGGGTCAAGACCGTAGGTGACGTAGCCGCCGAGGCTGCCGAGGACGCGGAAGCGCGGCCCGAGGCGGGCGGTGGTGGCGCTCATCCACAGGTGGGAGTGGACGCCGTTGGTGTGGGTGACGGCGATGAAGGTGTCGTCGTCCGCGGCGGCGCCGGGCCGCTGGACGTCGGACTCGGCGTACACCAGGGCGGCCGGGCCGAACAGCGCGAGCGCCTGGTCGACGAGGTGGCTGCCGAGGTCGTACAGCAGGCCGCCGATCTCGGCAGGGTCGCCGGACTCGCGCCAGCCGCCCTTGGGCTGCGGGCGCCACCGCTCGAACCGCGACTCGAAGCGCTGCACCTCGCCCAACTCGCCCTTGTCCAGCAGCCCTTGGAGGGTGAGGAAGTCGCTGTCCCAGCGCCGGTTCTGGAAGACGGAGAGCAGCAGGCCGCGGCGCTCGGCGAAGGCGGCCAGTTCGCGCGCCTCGGCCGCGGTGCCCGCGAGCGGCTTGTCCACCACGACCGGCAGCCCGGCGTCCAACGCGGCGGTGGCCAGCGGCACATGGGTGCGGTTGGGGGAGGCCAGGACGATCAGGTCCAGCTCGGACGCGCGCGCCCACAGCTCGTCGGCCGCCGCGGCGAAGCGTACGTCCGGGTGCTCGGCCAGCGCCTGGGCGCGGCGCTCGGGGCTGCCGGTGACGATCGTGTCGAGGACCAGGCCCTCGGTGGCGGCGATCAGCGGGGCGTGGAAGAAGGAGCCGGCTGGGCCGTAGCCGACGAGGCCGACGCGAAGGGGAGTGCCGGGGGTGCTCATGCGCTCCACTTTGGCAACAGTGTTGCCAAAGTGCAAGCGCGCGGGACAATGGCGGGGTGAACCCGTCCGCGCCCGGCGCCAACCTCCCCGCCCTCCGCAGCCACAACGCCGCGCTCGTCCTCGGCCTGCTCCGTACGGCCACGCTGTCGCCCGCCGACGCAGGCACGGACAGCGGCGGTACGGACAGCCGGGGTACGAGCGGCGGCGGCACGGACAGCGGGGGTACGAGCGGCGGCGGAACGGACAGCGGCGGTACGGACAGCCGGGGTACGAGCGGCGGAGGCACGGACAGCGGGGGTACGAGCGGCGGCGGTACGGGCAGGGGCGGAACGGGCAGCGGCGGTACGGACGGCCGCGCGCGGGGCATCAGCCGTCTGGAGCTGGCCGAGCGGACCGGCCTCACCCCCCAGGCGGTCAGCAAGATCACCGCCCGGCTGCGGGCCGAGGGACTGGTCGAGGAGGCCGGGCGGCGCGCCTCGACCGGCGGCAAGCCGCGCACCGAACTGCGGCTCGTCAGCGGCGCCCGGCACGCCGTCGGCGTCCACCTCGACGGGGAACGGCTCACCGCCGTCCTCACCGACCTCACCGGCCGTACCGTCGCCGAACGCGAGGCGCCGCTGGACCTCGGCCTGCCCGTGGAGTCCGCGCTCGCCGCGATCGTCCACGAAGTACGGCTCATCGCCGCCCGCGCCCCCGGCGCCGTCCTCGGCGTCGGCGTCGGCATGCGCGGCCCCCTCGACCACCGCACCGGCACCCTCCACCGCGTCACCGGCTTCCCGCACTGGCAGGGCGTCCCGCTCCGCGCCCGCCTGGCCGCCGCCCTCGGCCTCCCGGTCGCCCTCGACAAGAACACCAACGCGGCGGCCCTGTCGATCCTGGCCGAGGCCGTCCCGGCGGGAAGCGCCCCGACCGGGGCCGTTCTGGCCGGGACCGGGGAGGGCTCACCGCCCCCGGCCGCCGCCCCCGGCGGGTGGTCCGCACCGACGGAGTCCGCCCCGGCCCCCGTCACCGCCCCGGCCCCCGGGGCCGGTCGTCCCGCGTCCGGAGCCGGCGGTCCCGCGACGGAGTCCGCCCCCGCCCCTGGCGGCGAGCCGCCGACGACCGCGGAGTCCGCAGCCGCCCGTCCCCGCCCCGCCGCAGGCGGCCCCCCGGCCTTCGCGTATCTGCACCTCGGGGCCGGGCTCGGCGCCGGGCTGGTGCTGGGCGGGGAGGTGTACCGGGGCGGGCGGACCGGGGCGGGGGAGTTCGGGCACCAGGCGGTGGAGCTGGGCGGGGTGCTGTGCGAGTGCGGCAACCGGGGCTGCCTGGAGGCGCTGTGCCTGGCGGCGGCCGGGCGCGGCGACACCGTGGGCGCGGCGCGGCTGCTGGGCGTCGGGGCGGCGAATCTGGTCGCGCTGCTCGACATCGACCGGGTGGTGCTGGGCGGCAGGACCGTACTGGCCGCGCCCGCCGTCTTCGCGGAGCAGGTCGCGGCCGTGCTGGCCGAACGCGGCCGGAGCGTGCCCGTGGGATTCGCCGCGGCGGGCCCCCGCGCGGTGGCCGAGGGCGCCGCCCTGCTCGTCCTGGCCCCGCTCTTCGGCAATGTCCTCACCCACGCCTGACGCGTCCCCGCCCGCCCGTGAGCAGGGCTCCGGGACCGGGCACCCCGTCCGGTCTGCGAGGATCGGGCAATGGCCGACGCAGATCCGCAGAGCCCGATCCGGGCGGGCATCCCGGAGCACGGGCGGGTGCCGAAGTACTTCGCCGTCAAGACCCGCCTCGAAGTCGTGCTCGACGAGTTGGGCGAGGGCGGACTGCTGCCCACGGAGCGGGAGTTGGCGGCCCGCTTCGAGGTGGCGCGGGAGACCGTACGGCAGGCGCTGCGCGAACTGCTGATCCAGGGCCGGGTGCGCCGCAGGGGCCGCGGCACCGTCGTGGCCGGGCCCAAGCTGGAACAGCCGCTGTCCACCGACAGCTACACCGAGGGCGTACGGCGGCAGGGCCGCGTCCCCGGCCGTAATCTGATCGCGCTGGAGCGGCTGCCCGCCGACCCCGGTCTCGCCGCCGAACTGCGGCTCGCGCCCGGCGACCCGGTGTGGCACATGGAGCGCGTGCTGCTCGCCGACGAGGAGCGGGTCGGCCTGGAGAGCACGTATCTCGCGGTGGCCCGACTGCCGCACCTGGAAAGGGACTTCGCGCCCGACACCTCCTTCTACGCCTTTCTGCGCGAGCGGATCGGCGTCGAGCCGGTCTCGGTGGACGAGCGGATCGAGACAGTGCTGGCCACACCGCGCGAGGCGCTGCTGATCGGTACGCCGCCCGCGCTGCCGATGCTGCTGCTGCACCGGTCGAGCCGGGACGAGGCGGGCGAGCCGCTGGAGCGGGTGCGGTCGCTCTACCGCGGCGACCGCTTCAGCTTCACCGTCCACATGGAGAAGAGCGACCGGCGGGGCTGAGGTCCCCGGTGGCCGACGTCCCCTTTTTAGTCACGAAATGATAACGGGTCTAGTCCAAGCTTGGAGACCTGTTCACCCGGACGTCGGTAGCCGGACGCGAGACGGCCACCCTCCGCCGCGAATCTCGACGGCGTGAGAGTCACTGTCGTAGGAGCCGGAGCGCTGGGCACGATGCATGCCTGGCACGCAGTCAACCGCGGCCACGAGGTCGTCCACCTGGAGCGCGAGCGGGAGGCCCGCGGCGCGTCCGTGCGCAACTTCGGCCTCGTGTGGGTCGGCGGCCGGGCGGCCGGTGCCGAACTGGAGACCGCGCTGCGCGCCCGCGAGCTGTGGGAGGAGATCGGCGCCCGCGTGCCCGGCGTCGGCTTCCGCGCCAACGGCTCGCTCACCGTGGTCCGCACCCCGGCCGAGCGGGCCGTCGCCGAGGACGTCCTGGGCCGCCCCGACGCCGCCGAGCGCGGCTACAAGTGGCTGTCGCCCACCGAGGTCGCCGCCCACAACCCGGCCCTGCGCGGCGAACTCCTCGGCGCCCTGCTCTGCGAGCGCGACGCCGCCGTCGAGTCGCGCGTCGCCCTGCCCGCCCTGCGCGCCCACCTCGAAGCGACCGGCCGCTACACCTTCGTCGCCGGCCGCGAGGTCCGCGACGTCGACACCGGCCTGGTCCGCGACGACCACGGCACGTCGTACGCCTCCGACAGCGTCGTCGTCGCCACCGGCGCCTGGCTGACCGGTCTCGTCAAGGAACTCGCGCCGAGCCTGCCGGTACGCAGGGTCCGGCTCCAGATGGCGCAGACCGACCCGCTCGGCGAACCGCTGACGACCTCCGTCGCCGACGCCGACAGCTTCCGCTACTACCCCGCCTACGACGGCGCCGCGCTCGACGCCCTGCGCGCGGGCCAGCCGCAGCCGCCGGTCGCCGCCGAGCACCGTATGCAACTGCTCATGGTCCAGCGCCTCGACGGCGGCCTCACCATCGGCGACACCCACGAATACGACGAAGCCTTCGCCTTCGACGTGATCGAGGACCCGTACGACCACCTGCTGGAACGGGCCGCCGAACTCCTCGGCCGCCCCCTGCCCAAGATCCGCCGCCGCTGGGCCGGGGTGTACGCGCAGTGCGCCGACACCACCCGGGTCGTCCACCGCGAGCAGGTACGCGACGGCGTGTGGCTGGTCACCGGCCCCGGCGGTCGCGGCATGACCTGCTCCCCGGCGATCGGCGAGGACACCGCGAACGAGATCGGCTGGTGAACGACATGACCGAGACCACGGCGGCTGCCGCCGCCCCCGCACCCACGGAGCCGGGACCCGCCGCCTCCGCCTCCGCCCCAGGCGATACGTCCGACCTGCGGCTCGTCGTCCTCGACATGGCCGGGACCACCGTCGCCGACGACGGCCTGGTCGAACTGGCCTTCTCGCGGGCGGCCGAGGAACTGGGGGTCGAGCCCGGCAGCGCGGACCACAGCGCCAAACTCGACTACGTACGCGCCACGATGGGCGAGTCCAAGATCACCGTCTTCCGCGCCCTGTTCGGTGACGAGCGGGCGGCACGGCGCGGCAACGCGGCGTTCGAGACCGCGTACGCCGCACTCGTCGACGGCGGCCGGTGCGCGCCGCTGCCCGGCGCGCGCGAGACGATCGACGCGCTGCGCGAGGCGGGCCGCAAGGTCGTCCTGACCACCGGCTTCTCCCGCGTCACGCAGGACGCGATCCTCGACGCGCTCGGCTGGCGCGATGTCGCCGACCTCACCTTGTGCCCGGCCGACGCGGGCCGTGGCCGCCCCTACCCCGACATGGTGCTCACCGCGCTGCTGCGCACCGGCACCGACTCCGTCCGCCAGGTCGCGGTGGCCGGCGACACCGCCTACGACATGCTCAGCGGCGTCCGCGCGGGCGCCCCGCTGGTCGCGGGCGTCCTGACCGGCGCTCACACCGAGGCTCAGCTCATCGCGGCGGGCGCCACCCACGTCCTGGCCTCGATCGCCGAACTCCCCGCCGCCGTCGCCCGCCGGGAGACCCCGCGATGACCGCCGCCGACCACCCGGCGGCGGAGCCGACGCCCGCGCCCCCGCGCGCGGGCACGACCGGCCCCGCGGGCATCCGGTTCGCGCAGGTGACCGTCGCCTACCACGGCCAGACGGTGCTGGACTCGCTCGACCTGACCGTCGAGCGCGGGGAGGTCATGGCGCTGCTCGGCCCGTCGGGGTCGGGGAAGACGACGGCGCTGCGGGCGGTGGCGGGGTTCGTGCGGCCGGTCAGCGGGCGGGTGGCGATCGGGGGACGGGACGTGACGGACCTGCCGCCGTACCGGCGGGGCATCGGGATGGTGGTGCAGCAGTACGCGCTCTTCCCGCATCTGCGGGTGGACCAGAATGTGGCGTTCGGGCTCAAGGCGCAGAAGGTGCCGCGCGGCGAGGTGCCCGGGCGGGTGGCGGACGCGCTGGAGATGACCGGCATGGCCGCGTACGCCCGGCGCTATCCGCGGGAGCTGTCCGGCGGGCAGCAGCAGCGCGTGGCCATCGCCCGCGCGCTGGCGATCAGGCCGGGGGTGCTGCTGCTCGACGAGCCGCTGTCGGCGCTCGACGCGCAGCTCCGCTCCGGGATGCTCACCGAACTGGCCCGGCTGCACCGCGAGTTGCCCGAGGTCTCGATCCTGTACGTCACCCACGACCAGATCGAGGCGCTGACGCTCGCCGACCGTATCGCCGTCCTGGACAAGGCCAGGCTCCGGGACTGCGGCACCCCGCGCGACCTCTACCGGCACCCGCGCACGGCCTTCACGGCCTCCTTCGTGGGCAACGCCAATCTGCTGAACGTCAGCGCGGGGGAGGACGGCGCCGTACGGCTGGCGGACACCACCCTCCAGGTGGCCGCGAGCGGTACGGACGGCCCGGCGCCTGGCGCCGAGGCGACGCTGTGCGTCCGCCCGCACGCGCTGCGGCTGGCCGCCGCATCCGAGGAAGGCGGCGGCAACGTCCTGCGCGGCACCGTCACCGCCGTGCAGTGGCGCGGCCACACGCACCGGCTGCTCGTCGCGGCGTACGGGCACGAACTGCGCGCCGACGTAGGGGACTTGCGGCAGCCGCCGCGGGCGGGCGACGAGGTCGGGCTGACCTTCGCGGCCGAGGACGCGGTGCTGCTGCCCGCGGGGCTCGGCGCGGGAGGTGTCGGCGTTGGCTAGGACGACGCAGGCGCCGCTCGTACCGGAGGCGAAGCCGGACGCCCCACCGGACGCGAAGCCGGACGCCCCACCGGCCGCGCGCACCGCCACCTCCGCCGCGGACAAGGGCGGTTCGCGGCGGCTGACCGTGCCCGGCCCGCTCTGGGCCCTGCCGCCGCTGGCCGCGATCGGCTTCTTCTTCCTCTATCCGCTCTTCCTGGTCGGCAAGCAGTCCCTCTCACCGGACAGCGGCGGCCACTCCGTGTCCGCGTACACCGACGTGTTCACGGAGGAGTCGTTCCGCGAGGCGCTGTGGAACACCGTGTGGATCGCGGTCGGTTCGACCGCGGGCTGTCTGGTCCTCGGCTTCGTCCTGGCCCTGGTGATCGCCTTCGTGCCGTTCCCCGGCGGCAAGGCGCTCAGCCGCTTCATCGACATCTTCCTGGCCTTCCCCTCCTTCCTGATCACCCTCGCGCTGCTGTTCCTCTACGGCACCGTCGGCATGGCCAACGGCCTGTGGACGGACGTGACGGGCGGCGCGAGCGGCAGCGGCCCGATCGACTTCCTGCGCACACCGTGGGGCGTACTCCTGGCGGAGATCACGTACTTCACGCCCTTCGTGATGCGCCCGCTGCTCGCGGCCTTCTCCCAGGTGGAGACCGCCCAGTTGGAGGTCGCCTCGTCGCTGGGCGCGCGGGCGCCGCGGATCGTACGGCAGGTGATCCTCCCCGAGGCGCTGCCGTCGCTCGCGGCGGGCGGCAGCCTCGTCCTGGTCATGTGCCTCAACGAGTTCGGCATCGTGCTCTTCACCGGCGCCAAGGGCGTCACCACCCTGCCGATGCTCGTCTACAGCAAGGCGATCCTCGACGGCGACTACCCGGGGGCGTGCGTCGTCGCGGTCGTCGCCGTCGTGCTGTCGGTGACGCTCTACGGCCTCTACCGGGCTGTCGTGGCCCGTACCACCACCCTCGCAGGAGGCTTCACCGGAGGTGCCCGCCGTGCTGGTGCATAGCCGCAGCGGTCGCTGGACGGCCTGGGCCGTCTTCTTCGTCCTGTTCCTGCCGGTCTTCGCGCTGCCCTTCCTCGTCGTGCTGATGGCGTCCTTCGCCACCAACTGGAGCGGCGCCTTCCCGTCCCACCCGACGCTGACGCACTATCAGGACATCACCCAGGGCGACTCGGCGCACGCCCTGACCACCAGCCTGTGGACGGCGCTGGCCGCCAGCGTGCTGGCCCTGCTCGTCGGCGGCTGGGCGGCGCTCGCCGCCGAACGCCTGCGCGGCTGGCAACGGCGCCTGCTCGACACCCTGTTCATGCTGCCCGTCGCCGTGCCGTCCGTCGTGGTCGGCCTGTCCCTGCTGGTCGCCTTCTCCAAGCCGCCGCTGCTGCTCAACGGCACCCGCGAGATCGTGATCCTGGCCCACACCGTCCTGGTCACCGCCTTCGCCTACCAGTCCGTGAGCGCCGCGCTCGTCCGCCTCGACCCGGCGTACGAGCAGAGCGCCGCGAGCCTGGGCGCGCGGCCCGCGTACGTGCTGTGGCGGATCAGGCTTCCGCTGCTGCTGCCCTCGCTCACCGCCGCCGCCGGACTCTGCTTCGCCCTGTCCATGGGCGAGTTGAGCGCCACGATGATGCTCTACCCGCCCGACTGGCTGCCGCTGCCGGTCCAGATCTACGGCGCGACGAACCGCGGTTCGCTCTACTCGGGCGCCGCCCTGGCCGTCGTCCTCATGGTGACGACCCTGCTCGTCCTGCTCGGGATGTCCCGCGTCCGCACCCGGGCCTCCTACCGCTGACCCCCCTTTTCCCCTTTCTCCTTCCCGATTGACCACACCCAGCAAGGAGTTCGACCTGCCATGCGCAAGCGCAGCCCCATCACCCCGCTCACCGCCGTCGCCGGCACCCTCACGCTCGGTCTCGCCCTCGCCGCCTGCGGCGGCTCCTCCGACTCCGGCTCCGGTTCCTCGGACGGCAAGGCGTCCACCGAGGTTACCGTCTACAGCGCCGACGGCCTGCACAACGAGGCCGGGGACGGCTTCTACGACAAGGTGTTCAAGGACTTCACGGCGAAGACCGGCATCAAGGTCAACTACGTCGAGGGCGGCTCGGGCGAGGTCGTGCAGCGCGTGATCCGCGAGAAGTCCAACACCAAGGCCGACCTGATCGTCACGCTGCCGCCCTTCATCCAGCAGGCCGACGCCAAGGGGCTGCTGACCACGTACAAGCCCGCCGGTTCCGACAAGGTCGACGCCGCCGACAAGGGCGCGGACGGCAACTGGACCTCGATCGTCAACAACTACCTGTGCTTCATCTACAACACCAAGGAACTGCCGACCCCGCCCAAGACCTGGAACGACCTGCTGGACGGCAAGTTCAAGAACAAGCTCCAGTACTCCACCCCCGGTGTCGCGGGCGACGGCACCGCCGTCGTCATCAAGGCCATGCACGACTTCGGCGGCCAGGCCCCGGCGATGGAGTACCTGAAGAAGCTCCAGGCCAACAACGTCGGCCCGTCCGCCTCCACCGGCCAGCTCGCCTCCAAGGTCGACAAGGGCGAACTGCTGGTCGCCAACGGCGATGTGCAGATGAACTACGCGGACCAGGCGACGATGCCGCACCAGGGCATCTTCTTCCCGGCCGCCGACGCCTCGGGCAAGCCGACCACCTTCGCGCTGCCGTACGCGGCCGGGCTGGTGAAGAACGCGCCGCACGAGGACGCGGCCAAGAAGCTGCTCGACTACTTCCTGACCACCGAGGTCCAGCAGGAGGTCTCCTCGATCGGCGGCGGCTTCGCGGCCCGCACCGACGTGACCGCGACCGACGCCAACGCCGCCAAGCTCAAGCAGATCATGTCGGGCGTGGACGTCTTCACCCCCGACTGGTCCGACATCGACGCCCACCTGACCGACTACGTGGACGCGTGGAAGACCGCCACCGGAAGCTGACTCCTGGCCGAGCGGCAGGTCACCGGTCAGCCGGCCGTTGGCTGACCGGGGGACCGCCGTGACGCGGCGGCCGACCAGCACGCGAGACGGCCGGGGCGGGTGCCATCCGCCCCGGCTACGCTGGTGAGTGAAGCCGTGGGCAGAAGCGGCGTGCTGAGGCCGTGGGCAGAAGCCGGCGTGCTGAAGCCGTGCGCGGAAGCGGCGCGCGGACGCCGCGAGCGGATGCCCCGGGCGCGAGCTGTGCGAGGAACAGGAGAGCGGAACCCGTGTCGACACGCAGGCCCATCGAGTCGTGGCTCACCGACATGGACGGGGTGCTGATCCATGAGGGCACGCCCATCCCGGGCGCCGACGCCTTCATCAAGGGGCTGAAGGAGTCCGGCAAGCCCTTCCTGGTGCTCACCAACAACTCCATCTACACCCCGCGCGACCTGCACGCCCGGCTGACCCGCATGGGCCTCGACGTACCGGTCGAGAACATCTGGACGTCCGCGCTGGCCACCGCCAAGTTCCTGGACGACCAGCGCCCCGGCGGCACCGCGTACGTGATCGGCGAGGCGGGGCTGACCACCGCCCTGCACGACGTCGGCTACATCCTCACCGACACCGACCCGGACTACGTCGTCCTCGGCGAGACCCGCACCTACAGCTTCGAGGCGCTCACCAAGGCGATCCGGCTGATCAACAACGGCGCCCGCTTCATCGGCACCAACCCCGACGAGACCGGGCCGTCCCCCGAGGGCGTGCTGCCCGCGACCGGCTCGGTGGCCGCGCTGATCACCAAGGCCACCGGCAAGGACCCCTACTTCGTGGGCAAGCCCAACCCGCTGATGATGCGCGCCGGGCTCAACGCGATCGGCGCGCACAGCGAGACCAGCGCGATGATCGGCGACCGGATGGACACCGACGTGCTGGCCGGCCTGGAGTCCGGCATGACCACGTTCCTGGTGCTGACCGGCCTCACCGCGCCCGCCGACATCGACCGCCACCCCTTCCGCCCCTCGCGCGTCGTGAACTCGATCGCGGACCTCGTGTCGGAGATCTGAGCCCCGGCGCGCAGCCCCCGGAGCCCCGGGTCCGGGAAGTCCGAGCCGACACACCGATCCGTCACTCTCCGTAGAGCGTCCCTCACCCTGATGGACGATTGAGGCGCCCCTCGGGGTGCGGGCGGCGGCCGTCGCAGGGATGTTCGTAAGCACCGGGCGCGAGTCCCCGCTCCCGGACGAGCGGAGGTCTCCATGTTCGGTCTGAAACTGCCCGTCATCGCCGCAGCCGGTGCCGTCGGAGTGTTCGCGCTCGGTGGCGCCTCGGGGCTGCCCAGCCAGGCGATCGCCGACTCGGGCGGAGGGGGATCGTCGTCCTCTTCCTCCTCGTCGTCGTCCTCGTCCTCGTCGTCCAGCTCCTCGGACTCGATGGACGTGTCGCCCGCCAGCGTGGCGCCGGGTGGTGTCGTGAGCCTGCACCTGGAGACCTCCTGCAAGTCCGGCGGCAAGGCCCGCGCCAGCGCCGAGGTCTTCGTGGACACCGTCACCCTCGCCCCGGCGAGCGACGGCTCCCACTCGCTCGAAGGCACCGCGTTCATCAAGTCCGACGCGGTCGACGGCTCGTACGAGATCTCCGTCGAGTGCAACGGCTCCTCCAGCTCCGCGTCCGCGTCCGTGACGGTCACCGGCGCCAGCACCTCGCTGCCGATCGCGCCCGTCCCCGCGGGCGGCGGCGGTACCGCGCAGCTCGCGGCCGGGCCCGGCACGGCCGGTTCCGACACCAGCGCGCTGCTGGTCACCGGCGGCTTCGCGGCCATCGGCCTGGCGGGCCTCGTGATCCACCGGCGCCGCAGCTCCGACCGCGGCTGACCGGGATGGCGGAAGGGGCGGAGGCCGCGGGCGGCGGCGAGGACGGTCCACGGCCCGACAACAGGACCTGGACGACCGCGGCCGTCGCCCTCGTGCTGCTCGCGGCCTGGCTGTTCGGACACGACGGCGGCGGCAGCGGTACGGAGGCCACCCCCGGCGGCCGGGCGCTGGCCGCCGCCGCTGCCGACCGCCCGCGCGAGGTCTACGCCCCCCACCTGCCGATGCCCGCCTCCACGCCGCTGCGCATCGACATCGCCTCGATCGGGCTGCACGCCAAGCTCGTCGGCCGCGGCCTGAAGGACGGCGCGGTCGACCCGCCGCCGTACGCCACCCCGGACGTCGCGGGCTGGTACCGCGACGGACCGTCGCCGGGAACGGCGGGCGCGGCGCTGATCGTCGGCCACGTCGACACCGAGACCCGCGCGGCCGTCTTCTACGGGCTGAGCACCGTCGAGCCGGGCGCGCTGGTGGAGGTGACCCGCGCGGACGGAACGGTCGCCGAATTCTCCGTCGAGGGCGTCGAGGTGGTGGAGAAGGACCACTTCGACGCCAACCGGGTGTACGGGTCCTCCGGGCGCCCGGAACTGCGGCTGATCACCTGCGGCGGCTCCTTCGACAAGGAGAAGCAGGCGTACTCGGCGAACGTCGTGGTCTTCGCGGCGCTGACCGGCAACCGCACGACCTGACGCACGCAGTACGGCCCGAGGCGCGTGCGCCCGACGCACGTACGGCCCGACGGCGTACGACCTGACGCACGTACGGCCCGGCACACCGACGGCCTGACGCGCGTGTCGAGACCCGCATCCCTCCCGGGGTGCGTACCGCGCCCGGCCGGTGGCTCGCCTCCCCCGCGAAGCCGCCCGGCCGGGCGCTCCTCACCCTCGGGCGCCTGGACTGCGGGAGGCGTCCGGCGCGGCCGGGGGAGTGGGGGGAACCGTGGGGGCGTGGGGCAGTTGGGCCCTGAAGCGGATGAGCACGGCGCCGTCCACCGCGTGGTGCACCTGGACCCCGTCGATCGTCACCGGGTGGGCCGCGGCCCCGGCGAGCCGCCTGCACAGGTCCCTGGCCTCGTCGCGGGCCGGTTCCGGCACCGGCACCGGCTCCGCGCCGTCGCCGGGCAGCCCGTGGTCGTAGCCGTAGTCGGTGACCGCGACCGCGCAGTGCGCGCCGTCCACGCCCAGGGTGACGCGGTAGCGCCGGGCCAGGCTGTGGGCGACCAGGTAGGCGCACGCCAGTGAGGTGGCGTCGGTGATCAGGGCGCCGATCCCGCCGTACGGGCCGCCGAGCGTGTCGAGGGCGGCGCGGGTCATACGGGCCGCCAGTTCGTCGCTGCCGGGCAGGCGGCCGACGGAGAAGGTCCAGGACACGTCGAGCACCGGGCGGTCGGCTTCGCGTGGGGGGAGGTACGCGGATGCCGCGAGCTTGACCATGGGCAAACCAAGTCCTGGCGTCGTCGGGCCGTGCCTGAGCGGACGGGAGAGTACGGGTCTGAGCGTCGCGACCGGGGTCGCGGGCCGCGAAGTGCCCCACACCCTAGAACACCGAACTCCCGCGCACCAGAGGGAATATGACGGTTGGTTACACGTTCTCTACGCAATGCGACGTCACCGGCCGCGGCATGGGCGGCGTCACCGGCCCGGGCCCCCGCGCAGCTCCGCCGCGTCCACCGTGCTGTCGAGCAGGCCCTGCGCCAGGTCGGACAGCCGGATGCGGCGCGTCCTGGCGTGGCTGCGCAGCGCGGTGAAGGCGGCGTCCACGCTCACCTGCCAGCGCTCGGCGAGCAGCCCCTTGGCCTGCTCGACCAGGACCCGGCTCTCCAGCGCGGACTGGAGCTGGTCGGCGAGCTGTTCGCGCTGCCGTCTGACCCGGCGCTGGAGCACCCCGATGGTGGTGACGTCGGCGAGCGCCTGGGCCAGCTCGGCGTAGCCGTCGGGGAGCGGGCCGGGCGCCGTACGGAACAGCGTCAGGGCGCCGATGGTCTCCTCGCGCCAGCGCATGGGGACGGCGAGGACGGCGCCGTAGCCCGCGGCCAGCGCGGCCCCGGTGAAATCGGGCCACCGGCCCGCCGCCGCGCCCAGCACGTCGGCGCGCACCGGCGCGCCCGCGCGGTGGCACTCCCGGCCGGGGCCCTCGGCGGCGACCAGCGCCCGTACGGCCTCATCCGTGACCGCGACCACCTCAAGCTCCGCGCTCCCGCGCGATTCCGCCACCAGCAGCAGCCCGGCCGCCGCCGCCCCGAGCACCCCGACACACCGCCCGACCAGCACGTCCCCGACCGCGCCGCCCCCGTCGAGCGTGTCGGCCACGGCCACGAAGGCCGCCCCGAGCGCGGCGGCGTACGGCTCGGGCGCCGGGGAGTCGGCGGGAGCGCCGGGCCGGACACCGGAAGGGCCGCTCGTGGCGGGACCGTTCGAGGCGGGACCGTTCGAGTCGGGGCCGTTCGAGGCGGGGCCGCTCGTGGCGGGACCCTTCGTGGGAGGGCCGGAAGGATCACCTGGCGCGCTGTGGCTCATTCTCGCTGCTCCCCGTTCGTGCCCGGCCCCCGTTGCCGGACTCGCAGCCGAGTATCCGCCGTCGGGTCGGCGCGGCGCCTCCGCCGTAGGTCGGAGACGGCGGAGCAGCGCGGGGCCCGCGGGGCGAGCGGGAACGCGGAGTCCGTCATACCTTGGCAATCGGTGGGCTCCTCCCGAGCACCGAGAGCCGAGTACCGAGCACCCGGAGCCGCCGACCCGAGAACCGCCGCGAGCCCAGCGCCCACGACCGAGAACCGGAAGCCACCACGTCCCACGGTCCGCCCGAGGAGGTCCGGATGCCCGTGCCCGATCCGAAGGGCGAGGCACTGCGCCCTGTGCCGCCCGCGAGCGCCGCGCCCGACCGGGTGGAGGAGTCGCGGGCCACCGGCACACCGCAGGGCCTCAAGGCCGCGCTGACCGAGCTGCTGGGCGCGGACAAGGTCCTCACTGGCGTCTCCGACCTCGTGCGCTACGCCTCCGACGCCAGCCCGTACCGCTTCGTGCCGCAGGCCGTCGTCCTGCCCGAGAGCGCGCAGGACGTCGTCAGGCTGCTGGCCTACGCCCGCCGCGAGCGCCGCCACCTGGTCTTCAGAGCCGCGGGCACCAGCCTGAACGGCCAGGCGCAGGGCGAGGACATCCTGGTGGACGTGCGCCGCCACTTCAGCGGCGTCGAGGTCGAGGCCGACGGCGCGCGGGCCCGTATCCTGCCCGGCACCGTACTCGCGCGGGCCAACGCCACCCTGGCCCGGCACGGCCGGGTGCTCGGCCCCGACCCGGCCAGCGCCGTCGCGTGCACGGTCGGCGGAGTCGTCGCCAACAACGCGTCCGGGATGGCCGCGGGCACCAGCCGCACCTCGTACCGCACCGTCACCTCGATGACCGTCGTCCTGCCGTCGGGCACCCTCGTGGACACCGGCGACCCCGACGCCGACGCGGCGCTGGCCGCCGCCGAGCCCGAGCTGTGCCAGGGCCTGCTCGACCTGCGGGACGAGATCGAGGCCGACGAGGAGCTGACCGCCAGGATTCGCGCGAAGCACGCGATCAAGAACACCAACGGCTACCGGCTCGACGCCTTCCTCGACGCCGAGACGCCCGCGCAGATCCTGCGCGGTCTGATGGTCGGCTCGCAGGGCACCCTCGGCTTCGTCGCCGAGGCCGTCTTCGAGACGCTGCCGATACGCGCGGCGGCCACCGCCGCCCTGCTGTTCTTCCCGACGCTGCCCGCCGCCGCCGCGGCCGTGCCGCTGTTCAACCAGGCGGGGGCCGAGGCCGTCGAGCTGATGGACGGCAACACCCTGCGGGCCGCCGTGGGCGTGCCCGAGGTGCCCGGGGAGTGGGCCGTGCTGCCGCGCGAGACGACCGCGCTGCTCGTGGAGTTCCGGGCCGCCGACGACACGGAGCTGGCCGCGTACGAGCGGGCCGCCGTCCGGGTCTGCGACGACCTCGGCCTGGTCACGCCCGTACCGTCCGCGGACAACGCCTTCACCCGCGACCCGGCGCGGATCGCCGGCCTGTGGCGTATCCGCAACGCCTTCGTCGCGGCCGTCGGGAGCGCCCGCCCGTCGGGCACCACACTGATCACCGAGGACTTCGCCGTACCGCCGGAGCTGCTCGCCGACGCCTGCGCCGAGCTGCTGGAACTCCAGGAGCGGCACGGCTTCGACGCGGCCGTCGCGGGCCACGCCGCGCACGGCAATCTGCACTTCCTGCTGACCTTCGACGCGGCCGACCCCGCCGACGTGGAGCGGTACGCCGCCTTCATGGACGACTTCTGCCACACCGTCGTCGAGCGCTTCGACGGCTCGCTGAAGGCCGAGCACGGCACCGGCCGCAACATCGCGCCCTTCCTCGAACTGGAGTGGGGCGCGAAGGCCACCGCCCTGATGTGGCGGGTCAAGCGGCTGCTCGACCCGGACGGCGTCCTCGCCCCCGGCGTCGTCCTCGACCTGGACCCGCGCGGCCACCTGCGCGGCCTCAAGACGATTCCGGCCATCGAGGCCGTCGCCGACGCCTGCATCGAGTGCGGCTTCTGCGAGCCCACCTGCCCCAGCCGCGACCTGACCACCACTCCCAGGCAGCGGATCGTGCTGCGCCGCGAGATGCTCCGCCAGCCGCCCGGCTCCCCGGTCCTCCAGGCGCTCCTGGACGCGTACGGATACGACGCCGTCGACACCTGCGCGGGCGACTCCACCTGCGCGCTGGCCTGCCCGGTCGGCATCGACACCGGCGCGATGATGCGGGACTTCCGGCACGCAGGGCACTCCCGTACCGAGGAGCGGGTCGCCGCCTCCGTCGCCACCCACTGGAAGGCCGCGGAACGCGCCGCCCGCGCCGCGGTGGCCGCCGCCGACGCGGTACGCGACCGGGTCGGCGACCGCCCGCTGACCGCGGGCACCGGCCTGGCCCGCAGAGCCGTACGCCCGGACCTGATACCCGAATGGCTCCCCGAGATCCCCGGCGCCGCCCCCCGGCTGCCCCGCACCGAGAAGGACGGCGCTACCGCCGTGTACTACCCGGCGTGCGTCAACCGCGTCTTCGGCGTCCCGGCCACCCGGTACGGGTCGCTGCCGCAGGCCGTCGTCAGCGTCTCCGCGCGGGCCGGCCGCCCGGTGTGGATCCCGGACGACGTCACGGGCACCTGCTGCGCCACCATCTGGCACTCCAAGGGCTACCTGGCGGGCAACGCGGTGATGGCCAACCGGATCGTGGAGGCGGCCTGGCTGTGGACCGGCGGCGGACGGCTGCCGATCGTGGTCGACGCCAGCTCCTGCACGCTCGGCCTGGCCCGCGACGTCGTGCCGTACCTCTCCGACGCCAACCGTGAGCTGCACGGCGAGCTGACCGTCATCGACTCCGTCGTCTGGGCCGCCGAGCACCTGCTGCCGCGGCTGACGGTCACCGACACCGTCGCGTCCGCCGTCCTGCACCCGACCTGCTCGATGCGGCACCTCGGCGACACCGGCGCGCTGGAGACCGTCGCGCGGGCCTGCGCCCGCGAGGTCGTCGTGCCCGACGACGCGGGCTGCTGCGCCTTCGCGGGCGACCGCGGGATGCTGCACGAGGAGCTGACCGAGGCCGCGACGCGCCCCGAGGCCGAGGAGGTCGCGGCGCGCGGCTACGACGCGTATCTGTCGGCGAACCGGATGTGCGAGCTGGGCATGGAACACGCCACGGGCGAGGCGTACGAGTCGGTGCTGATCGCGCTGGACCGTGCGACACGCGGCCTGCCGGTCACCCACGCGGCGCCCGCGCCGGACGCCCGGGACACGACGACAGCGGTCACACCGGATTGAGCGGCGGGTCCTGCGGGTGGGCCGGCAGGGGCCGTTGCTGGGGCGCGAGCAGCAGCAGGACCACGTCGTCGGTGAGCGAGCCGCCCGCGTGCTCCAGCAGATCGCTGTAGACGCGCTCCACGGCGTCGTCCAGGTCGTACGAGGCACCGGCGACCAGGCGGCCGACCCGCTCGGCCAGCGGGTAGAAGGAGTTGTCCCGCGGGCTGCGCGCCTCGATCACCCCGTCGGTGCACAGCACCAGCACGTCGCCCGGCATGAGCGGCACCCGCCATGGGGTGGGCCCCTCGGCCACCATGTCGGCCAGGCCCAGCGGCAGCCATGGCTCGTTCGGGTACAGCGTCTCCACCTCGCCGTCCCGCGAGACCCGCAGCGGCGGCACGTGGCCGTAGTGCAGCAGTTCCACGCTGTCCGGCTTGTCGAACTGCGCGAACAGCGCCGTGATGAAGTCCCCGCCGGTCACATGCCGGCCGACGCTGATGTCCACCCGGCGCGCCACCCGGTCGAGTCCGCCCTCGTCGAACGCGGCCTCGCGGAAGGCGCCGAGCACCACCGCCGAGGTCTGCACCGCGCCCAGGCCCTTGCCGCGCACGTCGCCGATCAGCGCCCGCACGCCGTACGGGGTGTCGAGCACCGCGTACAGGTCGCCGCCGATCTGCGCCGCGTCGGCCGCCGACACGTACCGCACGGCTAGTTGGATACCGCCCACGCGCGGGGCGGGCGGGCGCATCAGGGCGTGCTGGGCGGCCTCGGCGACGGAGGTGATGGCGCTGAACGCCTTCGCGCCGGTCTCGCGGCGCCAGGCGATGTAGATGCTGAAGAGGGTCACCGAGCCGTACGCGAAGACCTGGCCGAAGAACACGTCGTGATCGGGGATCTCGGCGATGCCGTCGTAGGGCGCGAGCGCCGCCTGGACGATCAGGCCCAGCACGCCGATGAACAGGGTCCGCCGCCAGTTGACGGTGATCGCGGCCAGCGGCGGCGCGGCCACGATGCCCGGCGTGATGAAGTGGTCCCGGCCCGCCGCGAGATCGGCGATCACGACCAGCGCGATGACCAGCAGGGGGAGCGACATACCCATACGTGACAGGTATTCGTCCTCCACATGCTGTAGCGCCCTGACCACGCGGACATTCTTCACACGGTGAACCTATCTGGCCTTTCCGGCCGGGTCAGCCGCTCGTCCAACTCGTCAAGGACCAGCCGGTCGCCGTCCACCTGGCCCGTGCGGTACGCCGCGCGGCCCACGATATGAGCCGCGACCGGCACAGTCATCAGCTGAAACGTGCCAATCAGTACCAGCGTTCCCAGATCCACCCAGGAACGCAACCGCAGGGCGACCCCGAGCAGCACCAACAACAGCCCGAGCACCTGCGGCTTGGTCGCCGCGTGCATACGGGTGAGGGTGTCGGGCAGCTTCAGCAGCCCGACCCCGGCCACGAAGCTCAGCCCCGCGCCGAGCAGCAGGCACACCGCCGCGGCCCAGTCGCCCACCGCGGTCCAGCTCATCCGCCCGTCTCCTCACCGTCAGCGGCCGTGCCCTCCCGGCCGTCATCCCTTTTCGGCCGCTCGGTCCACTCGGTCCGCTCAGGCCGCTCAGGCCGCTCGGCCCCCTCGGGCTCCACCGGCTCCACCGGCCGCCCCGGCCCTTCTGGCTCCCCTGACCCCGCCGGCTCCTGCCCGCCCGGCCGCTCCGGTGGCTCCGCGCCGCGCACCGCGATGAAGCGGGCGCTGGCCACCGAGCCGGTGAAGCCGAGGAAGGCCAGGACCAGCAGCACCGGCAGGGTGTACGGGGTGCGCGCCTCCGCGGCCCGCGCGCCGAGTCCGGCCACCACGACCGCCAGCAGCGCGTCCACCGCCACCGCCCGGTCCAGCATCGAGGGGCCGCGCGCCAGCCGGACGAAGACCATCACGCCGGAGGCGACCAGCAGCGCGAGCACCACCCCCGTCACCCAGTTCACGGCGCACCCGCACCCGGCTCGGGGGCCGTCAGGTCCGCGATCTCCGCGCGGGTGCCGAACGCCCGTACCACCAGCTGCTCCAGGCGTCTGACCTCGGCGCGGGCCTGGTCCGTGCCCGCGCTGTCGGAGCCCATGACGTGGACGAAGAGCGTGCCGGTGGAGCGCTGGATCTCCAGTACGGCGCTGCCCGGCACCGCGCAGACCGCCACGGCCGTCGCGGTCAGCATCAAGTCGCTGCGGGAGCGCAGCGGTACGGCGAGCACCGCGCAGGGCAGCGGCGACGGGGTGAGGATCTGCCAGACCGTACGCAGCCCGGCCACCGTCAGATCGGCCAGGAAGTAGGCGGCGAAGCGGACCAGGCCCACCGGGTGCAGCCGCAGTTCGAGTTCGAGCGGCGGGAGGGGGAAGGCCAGGCAGAGCACGACGCCGACGGCCAGGCCGGTCAGCACATTGCCCGCGGTGACCTTTCCCCACAGCAGCACCCAGACCACGGCCAGCCAGAGCACCAGCGGCCACTGGATTCTCCGCAGGGTACGCACCCGCCGAATGCTCGCAGACCGGACACGTGTGACGCGCCTACGACACGGGTGTCACGTTCCGGCCGTTGTGTTGCGCCGGGTGAACGTTCTGCGACAGCAGTGAGTACAGGGGTGGCTGGGACGGTTGGGGCTCCTTAGGGTCGCCGTGTACCTGCCACTCGGCCGCCGCCACCCGCCTCGCGGCGGCGGCCACTTGGCACCTGCCGCTTGTCGTTCACCGTGCTGGAGGACCCCTGTGCGTAAGAGAGTCATCGCGTCCACTGCCGCCGCCCTCGGCCTGCTGCTGGCGATCCCGGCGGCCGCTGCCGACACGGGGCCGGGCGCGCCCGGTATCGGCGACCCGTACTACCCGACCTACGGGAACGGCGGCTACGACGTCTCCCACTACGACCTGAACCTCGACTACCAGCCCAGCACCGACCTGCTGTCGGGCACGGCCGTCATCACGGCGACCGCCACCCAGGGACTGACCAGCTTCGACCTGGACTTCGCGCTGACCGTCAGCCGGGTCACCGTCGACGGGAAGCCCGCCGCCTTCGCCACCAGCGGCGAACAGGAACTGGTCATCACCCCCGCCAGGCCGATCGCCAAGGGCCACCGGATCACCGTCGCCGTCACGTACTCGGGCGTCCCCTCCACCGTGAAGCGCTACGGCTTCACGTCGTGGCAGCGCACCCCGGACGGCGCAGTCGCCGCCAACGAACCCGAGTCCGCGTGGTGGTGGTTCCCCAGCAACGACCACCCGGCCGACAAGGCCACCTACGACGTGCGCGTCAAGGTCCCCGACGGCGACCAGGCGATCAGCAACGGGCTGCTGGTCTCGCGGAAGTCCGAGGACGGCCGGACCAGCTACCACTGGCGCGAGACCAAGCCGCAGGCCACATACCTCACCACGCTGGCCGTCGGCCACTTCGACATCACGCACAGCCGCACCCGCACCGGCGTCCCGGTCATCAACGCGTACAGCGCCGACCTCCCCGCGGCCACCGCCGCCAACGCCCGCGCCAGCGTGGAGCGGACCGCCGAGATCGTCGACTTCCTCAGCGGCTGGTTCGGCCCCTACCCCTTCGACGCGGCCGGCGGCTACGTGCCCAACGTGACCTCGCACTTCGCGCTCGAAGCGCAGACCCGCGTCTTCTACAGCCCCAGCTCCTTCGCCACCAAGGCCAACACCAACGTCGTCTCGCACGAACTGGCCCACCAGTGGTGGGGCGACGACGTGTCGCTGGAACGCTGGTCCGACATCTGGCTCAACGAGGGCTTCGCCAGCTACGCCCAGTTCCTGTGGGCCGAGCACGAGGGCACCGGCACCCCGCAGCAGCTCGCCCGGGACATCTACGACGCGCACCCCGCCGACGACCCGTTCTGGACGGTCAAGCCGGGCGACCCCGGCCCCGACAACCAGTTCGACGACGCCGTCTACGACCGCGGCGCCGTCGCCATCCAGGCGCTCCGCGACACCATCGGCGACCGCGACTTCCGCACCCTGCTCAAGGCGTGGCCCGCCCTGCACCGCTACGGCAACGCCACCATCGCCGACTTCCAGCGGCTCGCGGAGCGGATCTCCGGGCAGCGCCTCGGCACCTTCTTCCAGACCTGGCTCTACACCGCCGCCAAGCCCGCGGTCTTCCCCTCGGCGCCGTGAGGCACCATTGACCGGTGGACACGCCGACGGGTGAGACGAGTGAGCTGCGGGCCGACTGCGGCGACTGCTTCGGGCTGTGCTGCGTGGCCCTCGCCTTCACCCGCTCCGCGGACTTCGCCGCGGACAAGGCCGCCGGGGAGCCCTGCGGGCACCTCGGCGGCGACCACCGCTGCGGCATCCACCGCGAACTGCGGGGCCGCGGCTACCGGGGCTGCACCGTCTACGACTGCTTCGGCGCGGGCCAGAAGCTCTCCCGGATCACCTTCGGCGGGCAGGACTGGCGCGACGCCGCCGACGGGGGGCGGTCGATGTTCGCGCTGCTGCCGGTCGTCCGGCAGCTCCACGAACTCCTCCGCTACCTCGGCGAGACACTGGCGCTGCCTTCCGCCGGGCCCGTGCACGCCGCCGCCGAGGCGGCCGTCGCCCGGATCTCCGGGCTCACCCTCGGCACCCCCGAGGCCCTGCTCGCCCTCGACGTCGCCGCCGAGCGCGCGCCCGTCAACGAGATCCTGCTCCGCGCCAGCGCCCTGGCCCGCGCCGGCACCCCCGGCCGCGACCGGCGCGGCGCCGACCTCATCGGCCGCGGGTTCCGCGGGGCGGACCTGCGCGGCACCGACTTCCGCGGGGCCTATCTGATCGCCGCCGACCTGCGGCGGGCCGACCTGCGCCTCGCCGATCTCATCGGTGCCGATCTCCGCGACGCCGATCTGCGCGGGGCGGATCTGCGCGGGGCCCTCTTCCTCACCCCGCCCCAACTCACCGCCGCCCGCGGCGACTCCACCACCGTCCTTTCGCCAGGTGGCCCGCCCCGCCCCTCCCATTGGACCTGACGCCCGGGGCAGGACGCGCCCCGTCGGGGGCATGGGGAACCGCGCGCTCAACTACCGCGTTCCCGCGGGTCACCACCCGCCCCGGCGGGCAGTCCGGTTGTCTCCGGACCACCGGCCGGTGGGGACCGTCAGTGGCGGAGGACCGCCGAGACGTACGGGGTTCGGGACAGGAGCTCGCTCGCGGAGCGATCGGCGAGGCCGGTGAGGGGCCCGGCCAGGACGGTGAACGACAGACCGAGCGCGACCATGGCGCAGGTGGCGAGAAGCATCGGCGCGGGGAGGGCCGCCGTGGTGGTGATGGGCCGCCCGCTGAGGGACGCGGCGTGGGCGGCCCCGGCGGGCAGCGGCACGGCGGTCGCCCCGGAGTCCTCCCCGGGCGACGGGGGCGACGGGGGCGCGGGTGCCGGCCCCGAGCCGCCCTCCTCCGCGTCGGCGGAGTCCTCGTCGGATTCCAGGACGGTGCCGTCCTCGCACAGATCGGGCGGGGCGGCACGCCAAAAGGCCAAGTTCCAGACCTTGGCCAACGCGTACAGCGTCAGCAGGCTGGTGACGATGCCGCCCGCGACCAGGACGTACGCCCAGCCGCCCCCGTTGGCGATGCCGGCGCGCAGCAGGCCGAGTTTGCCGAGGAAACCGGACAGCGGCGGAATACCGGCGAGGTTCATGGCGGGGACGAAGAAGACGACGGCGAGCAGCGGCGAGATCCGGGCCAGGCCGCCCAGCCGCAGCAGATCCGTCGTGCCGCCGCGCCGTTCGATCAGCCCCGCGACGAGGAAGAGCGTGGTCTGCACGGTGATGTGGTGGGCCACGTAGAAGACGGAGCCCGCGATGCCGCCGCGTGAGGCGAGCGCGATACCGAAGACCATGTACCCGATGTGGCTGACCAGCGTGAAGGACAGCAGCCGCTTGAGGTCGGTCTGGGCGACCGCGCCCAGGATGCCGATCACCATCGACAGCAGGGCGACCAGCATCAGCGGGTCGGCGAGCCGCCCGCCGGGGAACAGCAGCGTCTGGGTCCGCAGTATCGAGTAGACGCCGACCTTGGTGAGCAGACCGGCGAAGACGGCGGTGACCGGCGCGGGCGCGGTCGGGTACGAGTCCGGCAGCCACGCCGCCAGCGGGAAGACGGCGGCCTTGATGCCGAAGACGGTCAGCAGCGCCAGTTGCAGCAGCAGCCGTACGCCGGAGGGCAGTTCGGCCAGCCGCCCGGCGAGCAGCGCCAGATTCACCGTCCCGGCCGCCGCGTAGACCATCCCGATCGCGACGAGGAACAGCACCGACGACAGCAGCGACACCACCACGTACGTGGCGCCCGCCCGCATGCGGGCCGCCGTACCGCCGAGCGTCAACAGCACATAGCTGCTGGTCAGCATGATCTCGAAGCCGACATAGAGGTTGAACAGGTCGCCCGCGAGGAAGGTGTCGCAGACCCCGGCGACCAGGATCAGATACGCCGGGTGGAAGACGGACAGCGGTGTCGCCGCGTCCTGGTCGGCCATGCCCTGGCCGATCGAGTAGATCAGCACGCACAGCGTGACCGCGGCCGACACCACCAGCATCAGCCCGGACAGCCGGTCGGCGACCAGCGTGATGCCGACCGACGCGGGCCAGGTGCCGGTGTGCATGACCTGCGGCCCGTCCCGGTCGGCGGCCACCAGCAGGGCGAGCGACGCGCCGAGCACCGCGCACAGCACGCCCGCGCTGATGAACCGCTGCGTACGCGGCAGCCGTTGGCCGATCGCCAGCTTCACCCCGGCCGCGAGCAGCGGCAGCGCCACCGGCAGCGGCAGCAGGTCGGACGCGGTCACCGGTCGGCCCCCAGTACGTGGTCCCAGACCTCGTCGTCGAGGTCCTCGGTCTCCTCCGCGCGGGCCTGCCGCACCCGGTCCGCCCGCAGCACGGCCCGCAACTCCGCCCGCGTGCCCTCGTGTTCGGCGCGCAGCGCGATCCGGATGTCCTCGACGTCGTCCTGCACGTCGTCGTTCCCCGACAACTGCCAGCTCCGGTACGCCATCGCCAGCAGGAACGCCGTCAGCGCCAGCGTGATGACGATCGCGGTGAGCGCCATCGCCTGCGGCAGCGGGTCGGTGACGTCCTTCGGGTCGGTGCCCGGATACAGCAGCGGCGGCTTCCCCGCCTTGCCCGACGTGGCGAGCACCAGCAGATTCGCCCCGTTGCCGAGCAGCACCGCGCCCAGCAGGATCCGGGTCAGCGGTCTGGACATCAGCAGCGCGGTGCCGCAGCCGAACAGCACACCGCCCACCGCGATGAGCGCGATCGTCGCCTTCACGTGACCTCCCTCTCCCCGCGGCCGTCCCGTTCGATCTGGAGGTCGATCTCGGCGCCCAGGCCGCGCAGCACGTCCAGGACGACGCCGAGCACCAGCAGGTACACCCCGAAGTCGAAGAGCACCGGGCTCGCCAGATGGACCGAACCGAACAGCGGCAGCCGCGCGTGGTACGTGCCCGCGTCGAGCACCGCGCGCCCGAACACCAGCCCGCCCAGGCCCGTACCGACCGACACGACCAGGCCCGCGCCCAGCAGGAAACCGGCGTCCACCGGGGCCGCGGCGGCCAACTCGTACCGCCCGCCCGCCAGATAGCGCACCACCAGCGCCAGGCCCGCCACGAGCCCGGCCGTGAAGCCGCCGCCGGGCAGATTCTCCGCGTTGAACAGCAGGTAGAGGGAGAGCACCAGGATCGGGTGGAAGGTCAGCCGGGCCACCACCTCGAAGACCACCGAGCGGCGCTCCCGCGCGAGGGTGCCGCTCGCCGACAGCCAGGTCCGCTCGGGGGCCAGTGACGCCGGGCCCGGCGCCTCGCGCGGCCCCGCCCGCCATACGGTGCCCGGCTCCTCGCCGTCCGCTGCCCGTGGCAGCGAGCCCGCGCGGCGGCGCAGGAACAGCAGACTCGTCACGCCGACCGCGGCGACCGCCAGCACCGCGGACTCGCCCATCGTGTCCCAGGCGCGCAGATCCACCAGGATCGTCGCCACCACGTTCTTCACGCCGTCGTGCTCGGTCGCCTCGATCAGCGCGGCGCGGGCGTCGCTCGCCCGGCGGGCCGCCGCCGTCAGATACGTCAGGCCCGCGACGAGGGCGCCCGCGGCGGCGCCCACCGCGTAGTTCGCCGCGCGGCGGCGCGGGGCGGTGCGCGGGAAGCGCGCCGGTAGGCGGCGCAGCACCAGCACGAACACCACGATGCTGGCCGTCTCCACGGTGAACTGCGTCAGGGCCAGGTCGGGGGCGCCCTGGAGCACGAACAGCACCGCCGTGCCGTAGCCCGTGGTGCCCGCCAGCACCACCGCCTTCATCCGCAGCCGGGCCGTCACGCACAGCACCGCCGCCGCCATCACCGCGACCGCCACGGCGGCCTGCGCCGCGTCGTCCGCCAGGCGGGGGCCGCCGCCGGGGGTGTGCCAGGGGGCGTCGTGGACCAGGGCGTACGACTCGGTGCCGGTGAACACGAGGAGGGCGGTGGTCAAGTAGACCGCGAGGGAGCCGCGTTGCACCGTGCCGGTGAGCTGGAGGGCGAACCATTCGGTGCCGCGGATCATGCGGGCGAAGGCCGCTTCGGCGGTGGGGAGGGCCGTTTTCCGGGCGAGCCGGATCAGGGGGGTGTTCGCCGCGAAGAGGGCTGCGCCCAGGGCCCAGGCGACCAGGGACAGGGCCAGGGGGGTGCCCCAGCCGTGCCACAGCGCCAGGTGGTACGGCGTGGCGCCGTCCGCTTCCGGTACGGAGTGGGCGTACTGCCCGAGCAGCGGTTCGAGGCGGGTGACGTAGGGGCCGAGGACCGTCCCGGCGAGTGCCAGCGTTCCTACGGGCACCGCCTTTTCCCAGCCCTTCAGGTGTGCGCTTGCCGTGTGTGCGCCTGCCGTGCGTGGGCGGGTCGGTCCCGGGCCGGGGTACCTCCTCGAGCTGCGTGCTGCCTGCTCCCGCGCATCCGTCGCCGCCCTGTCGGCACGCAAATCTGCGGGGGCACCCCGGCCCGTCCCCTCCGGTACGTCGGCGGCTGCGGGGGGAGGGGCGGCAAGGGGCTCCGGTGCGTCGGCGGCTGCGGGGGGAGGGGCGGCAGGGGGCGCGCTCGCGCTTGACGGTGCCTCGCGGACCGCCTCGCTCGGTCCGAAGGCGCCCCACAGGAAGCGCAGGGTGTATGCGACGGTCAGGGCGGAGCCGAGGACGGACAGGGAGAGGGGGAGGGGGGTCAGGGCGTCGAAGGCGGCTTCTTTGGCGGGGAAGCCGAGGAAGGGGGGGAGGCCGGTCATGGAGGCGGCGGCGAGGGTGGCGGCGGCGCACAGGAGGGGGGAGGTGCGGGCCAGGCCCGACAGGCGGCGGATGTCGCGGGTGCCGGTGGTCTGGTCGACGGCGCCGACGACGAGGAAGAGGGCGGCCTTGAAGAGGGCGTGGGCGAACAGGAGGGTGACTCCGGCGAGAGCGGCGTTGTGGGAGCCGGTGCCGACCAGGGCGGTGAGGAAGCCGAGTTGGCTGACGGTGCCGTAGGCGAGGATCCGTTTGAGGTCGAATTCGCGCAGGGCGCGCCATCCGCCGAGGAGCATGGTGGCCAGGCCGAGGCCGACGGTGAGGGCGCGCCAGGGGCCGACGGGGGCGAAGGCGGGGGAGAGGCGGGCGACGAGATAGACACCGGCCTTCACCATGGCCGCCGCGTGCAGGTAGGCGCTGACGGGGGTGGGCGCGGCCATCGCGCCGGGCAGCCACAGGCTGAAGGGCCACACGGCGGACTTGGACAGGGCGCCCGCGA
Organism: Streptomyces sp. NPDC088197; assembly: GCF_044741185.1. Classification (NCBI taxonomy): domain Bacteria; kingdom Bacillati; phylum Actinomycetota; class Actinomycetes; order Kitasatosporales; family Streptomycetaceae; genus Streptomyces; species Streptomyces sp. NPDC088197. The sequence goes on along the minus strand of NZ_JBIUSD010000015.1, from coordinate 65,268 downwards.
GGACCAGGACGAGGGCGACGCGTACGGCGGGACCGGTGGCGGGCGGGTGGGCGATCAGCGCGGACAGCCGGTAGGTGCCCGCGAGGTGGCCGAGCATCAGCAGCCCGACGAGCATGGCGAGGCCGCCCGCGGTGGTGACCACCAGGGCCTGGAGGGCGGAGCGCCGGTTGGCCTTCTTCTCGGCGCTGTGGCCGATCAGCAGGAAGGACAGGACGGTGGTCAGCTCCCAGAAGACGTACAGGAGCATCAGGTCGTCGGCCAGGACGAGGCCGAGCATGGCGCCCGCGAAGGCGGTCAGGGTGCCCGCGAAGCCGCCGAGTCCCGGCTCGTCGTCGCGGAAGTACCCGGCGCAGTAGACCAGGACGAGGGCGCCGACGCCGCCCGCGAGGACGGCGAGCAGCAGGCTCAGCGCGTCGAGGCGCAGCGCGATCTCCAGGTCGAGGGCGGGCGCCCAGTGCCAGGTCTGTTCGCGGACCCGGCCGTTGGCGACCGCGTTCCACTGGAGGGCCGCCCAGACGGCGGTCGCGGCGGGCGCGGCGGCGAGCACGAGGAAGGCCCGGCGGCCCCACCACCGCGTGAACACCCCCGCGAAACCCGCCAGCACGAAATGACCCACGATCAGCCCCAGCACGGGCCGACCTTCCTCCGCCCGCCCCGCCCCGTACGCCTGCCGCGCCCGCCGCCGCCCAGGACCACCCGTGCGGAGCACACCGGCGGGCACACGGAGAAGGCCCCCCGCTCGCGCGGAGGGCCTTCTGGGCAAGTGCGCCGCCAGGGACTCGAACCCCGGACCCGCTGATTAAGAGTCAGCTGCTCTAACCAACTGAGCTAGCGGCGCTTGCGGGGACCATCATACGTGGTCGGAGGGGGTGGTCTCGACCACCCCCTCCGACCATCCCCTCCGCCCGGTGGGTCAGCCGGTCACCTCAGGCCGAAGGCCCTGATGATCTCCTGGCTCACCGAGCCGCCCGCTCCGTCGGACGCGCTCGCCTTCAGCGACACGGAGCCGCCGGGGTCGCGCGGAGTCCGGATCAGCGTCGTCCAGTGGCCCTTGCGGTCCTTGATCAGCAGCGTCGGCAGCCAGGTCCTGCCGTCGTCGTAGGAGACCGACAGCTTCGCCGAGGCCGCCTTCGTCGCGCCGTCCAGCCACTCCTGCGTGGTGGACCCCAGACCGACCGGGATCAGCCGGCCGCCGGGCACATCGCCCGCGGTGTCGGTGGGCACGTCGTAGTCGAGCTGGAGCAGCTTGACGTCGTCCTGGCCGACGCCCTCGGGCAGCGGCCCCGAGACGAAGTTCCACTCGGTGTGCGTACGGATCGAGGTCCGCCACTCCTTGGCGTCCCGCGCCGAGTCGAGCACCAGCCGGTAGGGCAGCTTCTTCGCGGGCTGGTCCCAGATGCCGCCCGCCCGGCCGACTCCCTGGGCGACGAGGGTGTCGCCCTGGTAGGCGGCGTAGGTGGTGCGGCCGTCGTACTCGTCGGCGGGCATGTCGCCCGAGTGGCCCGCGCCGCCGTCCGTCCACGGCGTGATGTTGAACTGGATGTCGTTGTACGACGAGCGGTTCGGCCCCCAGAAGGCGGAGCCAAGGCGCGGCCGGAAGATCCCGCCGAACCAGGAGACCGCGTACGAACGGCCCGGTGTGAACGAGTCGTTGCCGCCGCGCTCCTCCAGGAGCTGGTTGCTGTAGTCCGCGTCGTAGACGGAGTGGTCCTCGTACCAGAATCCGGCGCCGTGCTCGGGCGAGACGTACTCGGTACGGGTGCCCGGGTAGGACTCCTGCTCGGCGAAACCGATGCCGTAGCCCCAGGCGGGGATGTCGTAGCGGAAGCCGGCGCCCGCGCGGGCGCGGTCGCCGTTGTAGGTGGCGGTGACCTTGGCCAGGTCGCGCCCGGGGTCGGGGGTGTAGGCCAGGGAGCGGTCAGGGATGGTGCCGTCGTGCTGGTCGAGCAGGTCGTAGACGACCCGGGTGTACTCGCGCTGTTCGACGCTCAGCGAGAGCTTGCCGCCCTTGGCGTCGGCGACGAGCTTCGCGCCCGCGCCCTGCTGGACGGAGACTACGGTCAGCGGCGTGTCCTGGTAGCCGTTGTCGGGGTCGGCGTAGGACTCCAGCAGCCTGCCGCGGCCGTCGTTGACGACGATCAGCAGCTTCGCGCCCGCGGCGGTCGCCGCCGCGGCCCGCTGGACCGGCGTGACGGCGTCGGAGCGCTCGACCACCACGACCTTGCCCCTGGCGTCCAGACCCCGGTAGCCGGCCGCGCCGCCCTGCCCGGCGTAGACCGCGCGGAGCGTGCCCTTGCCGTCGGTGACGGTGGCGCCGGGCTGCGGGGTGGTGTCCAGGTCCTGCCCGCGCCCGGTGACGGCGACCTGCCGCTCGCCGAGCCGCCAGCGGGTCAGGAAGTCGAAGGTGCCGTTGCCGACCTTGGCCGTCGGCGACGCGTACAGCGTGTCGTACGTCAGCGGCAGGACCGCCGCGTCACGGACGACCTCGCCGTCGGCGAAGGTGCGGGCGATGTCCACGTGGAGCTGCCGCGTCTGGGTCCGCTGACCCGGCACGGCCGCGCTGACCTTGCGCGCCTTGCTCGCGTCGAGCGTGACGGTGGTGTCCTTGCTGAGCACCGTCTCCGGGTTGATCAGCACGGCCAGGCCCAGCGAGTCCGGCGCGTCGCCTGCCACGTCGATCTCCGCGTACGCCATGTACGTGCCGGGCGCCAGCCGCAGCGTGCGCTCGCCGTCGACCGCGACCGGCGACGGGTTGGGGTTGCCCTCCTGCGCCAGCACGACGGTGCCCGCGGCGGGCTTTCCGTCCCGGCCGCGCAGCTTGACCGTGTAGTCGTACAGCTCCTGTTCCTTCTCCAGCGCGAAGCCGGTGTGCGCGACGACGTGTCCGGTCGCCGCGTCGGTGGCCAGCACCTGGCCGGAGAAGGTGGTGGCCGACGGCACCCCGGCCGGGTCGAGCGTCAGCGTGACGTCCGCGCTGCCGCCCGCGGCGACGGTGACGGACGGCGCCGACAGCGTGTACGCCGGGTCCTTGGTGTCCGTCGCCAGATCCAGCGTGACCGGGGCCTTGCCGCTGTTGCGGTACGTGATCACGCGGGTGGCCGGGGCCGCGCCGTCGTGCGGCCAGGAGTAGACGGCCGTGTCGACCGAACCGGTGGCCTGGACCGGGGAGTCGACCGCGGCCAGTACGTCGACCCGGCCGGTGCCCTGCTCGAACGGCGTGTAGTCGGCGAGCACCTTGGACGTGCTCATCAGCGCGTCCTTGAGCCGCGCCGCGGTCCAGTCGGGGTGCCGCTGCTTGAGGATCGCGGCGGCGCCCGCCACGTGCGGGGTGGCCATCGACGTACCGGACATCGTCTGGTAGCCGCCGCCGGGCATCGCCGCCGTGATGTCGACGCCGGGCGCCGACAGGTCCGGCTTGAGACCGTAACCGCCGCTCAGCGGGCCCATGCTGGAGAAGTCGGCGCGCTGGTCGGACTTGTCGACGGCGGCCACGGTCAGCGCGTCGCGCGCCGAGCCGGGGGCGCCGATGGTGCCCGCGCCGTAGGAGTTGCCCGCGGCGATCACGTACAGCGGACCGCCGTTCGCCGACAGGGAGTTGACGGCCTGGGCCATCGGGTCGGTGCCGTCGTCGGGTATCGGGGAGCCGAGGCTCATGCTCACCACATCGGCGCCCTGGGCCTTGGCCCACTCCATGCCCGCGATGATCCAGGAGTCCTGGCCCTCGCCCTCGTTCGAGAGCACCTTGCCGACCAGCAGCTTCGCGCCCGGCGCGACGCCCTTGTAACTGCCGTCGGAGGCCGCGCCACTGCCCGCGATGGTGGAGGCGACGTGCGTGCCGTGGCCGTTGCCGTCGGTGACGGTTTGGCCGGGCACGAAGCTCTGCTCGGTGGCGATCCGGTCCTTCAGGTCGGGGTGGGTGTCGTCCACGCCGGTGTCCAGGACGGCGACCTTCTCGCCCGCGCCGTCGTAGCCCTCGGCCCACGCCTGCGGCGCGTTGATCTGCGGCACCGAGTCCTTGAGGTCGGCCGTCACCCGGCCGTCGAGCCACAGCTTGTCGATGCCGGTGGCGCCATTGAGCGAACGGGCGTCGCCCGCCGGGCCCGCCAGGCCGGTCCAGAAGGCGCGGGACCGCTTCTTGTCGGCCTTCAGGGCCGCGCCGCCGATGCTCGGCAGCGTCCGTACGGTGCTCGCGCCGGCCGGAGCCGCGGGCTGTGACCGTGCCGTGCGGGCGGCGTCGGTCCAGGTGGCGATCAGCGGCAGTCCGGCGCTGTGCGCGTCGTCGTAGCCCATCGCGGCCAGGGCGGACACGTCGAACAGCCGCCGGTCCAGCTTCCCCGCGGCCAGCAGCGGCTCCGCCTCGTCGGGAATGACGTACGTGTCACCGCCGTACTGCTGGATCCGTACGATCCCCCGCGCTCCGGGCGCGCGGTCGACGGTGACGGTGTCCTGCTTGCCGGGGCCGTCGGCGATGTGCACGACATCGCCGGTGAGCAGGGTGACGGTGGTCGAGGTGGCGGAGGGGGTGGAGTTGGCTGACGAGGGCGCGGACCGCGGGGCCGCCGCGGGGGTCGCCGCGGCGGCGGGGCCCGTGGGCAGCAGGAGTGCGGTACCGAGGGCGAGCACGGTGGTGCCCGCCGGTACGGTGATCCGGCGTCGAGTCGAAGTCATGCACATGATCTACCGGCCGTACGCCCGCCACCGCACGGATCGGCGGTGGCGCGATTCCGCCTGGCGGCAATCCGCCGCCGCTTTGAGCCCGGCCCCGACCATCGGGTACGATCTCCCACGTCAGCAGGCGCCGCTAGCTCAGTTGGTTAGAGCAGCTGACTCTTAATCAGCGGGTCCGGGGTTCGAGTCCCTGGCGGCGCACATGCCCACGAAGGCCCTCCGTACACGCGGGGGGCCTTTGTCGTACCGAACCTTTGTCGTACCGAACGCTCGCCGTGCCGGGTCTTCGCCGTGCCGGGCTTTCGTCGTGCCGAGCCTGTGCCGTGGCGGATCAGATGCTGAAGGAGAGCAGGACCGGGGCCGCGCGGGTGTGGAGGGTGTCCACGGCGGGCTTGAGGCGGTGGGCCTGGGCGTACGGCATCGACAGCGCGAGGCAGGCGACCGTCTTGCCGATGGTGACCGGGATCGCGGCGCAGACGGTGCCGACCGCGTATTCCTGGAGGTCGAGGGTGGGCACCGAGGTCGGCTGGCGTTCGAGCTTGGTCAGCAGGACGCGGTCGTCCACGACGGTGCGCGAGGTCAGCCGGGCCGGGCGGTGCCGCGAGAGGTGTTCCATCCGGCCGTCGTGGTCGAGCTGCGAGAGCAGGCACTTGCCGACCGCGCTGGCGTGGGCGGAGGAGCGGAAGTCCACCCACTCGTTGACCTTCGGCGCGTTGGGGCCGTCGGCGAAGTCGATGACGTGCACCTCGCCGTCGTCGTACCGGCTGAAGTACACGGCCGCGCCCACCTCGTCGCGCAGTTCGGCCAGGACCGTCTGGAGCTTCTCCGCGAGGGCGTGGTCGCGGTTGGCGGCGCCGAGGAGCACCATGGACTCGCCGATGACATATCCGCCGCCGGGCAGAAATCCGAGATAACGCTCGCGGCGCAGCATTGCCAGCAGATGGGAGAGATAGTCCAGCGGCACACCGATTTCGCGAGCCAACTGTTCGGCGGTGACGCCGTGCCGATGGGTGTCGACGGATTCGAGCACGCGCAGCGCGTACTGGACCGCGTACACCGGCTCGATCTGTCGGTGTTCAAGCGCCACGGTAGCCCCCTGCAGGTATGACCGTTTGCGTCCTGGCTGTCGCCGCCGGTCACGGACGGGTATCCGAGACGACCGGACCCGGCGGCTGGGCCGGTCTCCACGATAGCCCCAATCCCGTTTCAGGTAGAGGCGGTTGGCCGGTTATCCGGGGCTCTTCAAGCGTATATGCAGGACGGGGCCACCCTGGCATATGCCGAAGTCATTACCCGAAAAGGAAACGGCGGGGGAACCGTACAATCCGCGCCCGGGAATAACCGGACGCGGGCTCCGGTTGTCGGTCGGGCAGGGGTGGGGCAGACATGGGCACGGAGACGATCGAGGAGGCGCCCGCCGTGGGTGACGAACGACAGGGCGAACAGCAGGGCGAACGAACGGACGGGCGGTCCGCTACGGACGGCCGGTCCCGTACGGACGGCCGGGACGGCGACACCGGTACGCTCCGCGGCCGGGGCATCCGCGGCCCGGTCCGCGGCACCGCCCCCGTACCGCTGTCCGTACTGGATCTGGCCACCGTCGGCAGCGGCTTCACCGCCACCGACGCGCTGCGCACCAGCGTCGAGATCGCCAGGACCGCGGAGACCCGCGGCTACCACCGGATGTGGGTGGCCGAGCACCACTCGATGCCGGGCGTCGCCAGCTCCTCGCCCGCGGTGATCCTCGCCCACCTCGCCGCCCACACCCGCACGCTGCGGCTCGGCTCCGGCGGGGTGATGCTGCCCAACCACGCGCCGCTGGTGATCGCCGAGCAGTTCGGCACCCTGGAGGCGCTGGCCCCCGGCCGGATCGACCTCGGTCTCGGCCGCGCGCCCGGCACCGACGGCGCGACGGCCGCCGCGCTGCGCCGCACCGACCGGCTGCACGAGGGTGCGGACGAATTCCCGCAGCAGCTCGCGGAGTTGACCCGGTTCCTGGACGACGACTTCCCCGACGGGCACCGCTACGCGCGCATTCACGCCATTCCCGGCCCGGTGCAGGGCACGGCGCCCGGCGGCGTCCAGTCGGCGGGCCGCCCGAGCGTGTGGCTGCTGGGCTCCTCCGGCTTCAGCGCGCGACTGGCGGGCACGCTCGGCCTGCCGTTCTCCTTCGCGCACCACTTCTCGGCCGCCAACACCGTTCCCGCGCTGGCCCTTTACCGCGAGTCCTTCCGGCCCTCGGAGATCCTGGACCGCCCCTACGCCTCGATCGGCGTCGCCGCGCTGGCCGCCGACGACCCGGCCGAGGCGCGCCGCCAGGTGCTCTCCGGCGCGCTGAGCATGCTGCGGCTGCGTACCGGACGCCCCGGCCTGGTGCCGACGCCCCAGGAGGCCGAGGCGTACGAATTCAGCCCGGCGGAACGGGACTTCGTGGACTCGTGGCTGGCGAACATCATCCACGGCGACCCGGACACGGTGCGTACCGGACTCGACCAGCTCGTGGACCGCACCGGCGCCGACGAGTTGGTGATCACCGCCAACGCGCACACGCCGTCGGTCCGGCTGCGTTCCTACGACCTCATCGCGGACGCGTACGGCTTCCCGAAGGACATCGCGACGGCCTCCGCCGAGGCCCCGTCGGGTGTCTCCTCCGAGGTCGCCGCCGGTTAAAGACTCATTTCCGGCCGGTGCGTGGTCCAACGTCGCGCGACGGCCCCTGACCAGCCTTAAGTCAGCGTTAAAGCCGCTTGTCACCCGGTTGACGAGCGGCTTTGCCGTTGTCGCGGAACGCTACCGGCCGGTCGCCTTCCGCAGGATTGGTCTAGTCCAAGTCTGGTTCAGACCATTGACGTGCACTTGACGAGGGGTTATCCATTCACCAGCCCCCTGTTGTTCCTCCCTCTCCCCCCGGAGGTACTCGTGCAGTCCAGGAAGAGAGCGATCGTGGCAGCCGTCACGACCGCCGCCCTCACCGCCGGAGCGCTCACCGCGCTCGTCGCCGGAGTGGGCACAGCCCAGGCGGACACCACCGCCGCCGCCAAGCCCGCGGCCGCCGCCGCGAGCAGCGGCGGCGTGAAGATCGCCTATTACGACCAGTGGAGCGTGTACGGCAACGCCTACTACCCGAAGAACCTCGACACGTCGGGGGTGGCGGGCAAACTCGACATCCTCAACTACTCGTTCGAGAACATCGACCCCTCGAACCTGACCTGTTTCGAGGCCACCAAGGCGTCGGACTCCACGAACGAGTCCAACCCCAACGCCGGTGACGGCGCGGGCGACTCCTTCGCCGACTACCAGAAGTCGTTCGGCGCGGACATCAGCGTGGACGGTGTCGCCGACACCTGGAACCAGCCGATCGTCGGCAACTTCAACCAGCTCAAGAAGCTGAAGGCGAAGCACCCCAACCTGAAGATCGTCGCCTCGATCGGCGGCTGGACCTACTCCAAGTACTTCTCCGACGTGGCGGCCACGGACGCCAGCCGGAAGAAGTTCGTCAGCTCCTGCATCGACATGTTCATCAAGGGCAATCTGCCCGTGCAGGGCGGCTACGGCGGCCCCGGCAGCGGTGCCGGGATCTTCGACGGCTTCGACATCGACTGGGAGTACCCCGGCTCGCCCAACGGCCACGTGGGCAACCACTACAGCCCCAACGACAAGGCCAACTTCACCGCGCTGCTCGCGGAGTTCCGCACCGAGCTGAACGCGTACGGCACGGCCAACGGCAACAAGAAGATGCTGCTGACCGCCGCGCTCCCGGCCGGCCAGGACAAGATCGCGCAGATCGAGACCAACAAGGTCGGGCAGTACCTCGACTACGCGAACATCATGACGTACGACATGCACGGAGCCTGGGACGCGACCGGTCCGACCAACCTCCAGGACCCGCTGTACCAGTCGCCGACCGACCCGTCCACGGCGATCCCGCCGGGCACCGAGAAGTACAGCACCGATCACGCCATCAACGCGTGGATCAACGGTAATTCGGCCTACGGCATCGCGGGCGGCTTCCCGTCCACGAAGATCACCATGGGCTACCCGCTGTACTACCGCGGCTGGACCGGCGTACCCGCGGGCAGCAACCACGGCCTGTACCAGTCCGCTTCGGGCCCCGCCCCGGCGCGCGGCATCAGCCAGGTCGCGGGCACCGCGTACTACAAGGAGCTCACCGGGCTCGTGGACAACGCCTCCACGACGTTCTACGACCCGAGCACCCAGGCCAACTGGTTCTACAACGGGACCGAGTTCTGGACCGGCCTCGGCGCCCAGGCGATCCAGGCCAAGGCGGACTACGCGCACTGCCACAACCTGGCCGGCTCGATGATGTACTCGCTGCTCGACCTCGATCCCGCTGCCACCCTCTTCAACAAGATCGTGACGGCGACCAACGGGTCCGCGTCCGGCTGCGGCACGACCACCACGCCGCCGACCACCCCGCCGACCACGCCTCCCACCACCCCGCCGACGACGCCCCCCACGACGCCGCCGACGACCCCGCCCACCACGCCTCCGACCACCCCGCCGGGCGGCACCTGCACCCTGCCGTCCTGGTCCGCCTCCGCGGTCTACGTCGGTGGCAACCAGGTCTCCTGGAAGGGCCACAAGTGGAACGCCAAGTGGTGGACCACCAATGAGGAGCCCGGTACGACCGGGGAATGGGGCGTGTGGCAGGACCTCGGGGCCTGCTGACGCGGCTCACCTCCTGACCGCATGACCCGGGGCCCGCGTCCTTTCTCCCCCCAAGGACGCGGGCCCCTTCCGCGTGCCGCCGTCCCGCGGCGCGTACCGCCCCGGTCCCGCGGCGCGTGCCGCCTCAGTCCAGCAGCGCGGAGATCGCCGCCGCCGCCACGGGGCGCGAGTAGTGCCAGCCCTGGCCCGTGTCGCAGCCGATCCGCCGCAGGCGCTCCGCCTGCTCCGCGTTCTCCACGCACTCCGCCGTCACCGTCAGACCGAGCCGGTGGGCCAGTTCGACCAGCGCCTCGACGATCGTCTCGTCGGCCGGGTTGGGGTGTTCCGCGGAGCGGAAGCCCTGCACGAAGGAGCCGTCCAGCTTCAGGGCCGAGACCGGGAGGCGGCTCATGTAGGCGAGGTTGGAGTAACCGGTGCCGAAGTCGTCGATGGCGATCCGTACGCCCATCTCGTCCAGGGCGTGCAGCGCCTGGAGGGGGCGGCCGGCGGAGCCCATCACGGCGGACTCGGTGAGTTCCAACTGGAGCAGCCGCGGCGGCAGACCGGTGTCGGCGAGGATCGCGGCGACGTCGGCGACCAGGTCGGAGTCCCAGACCTGGCGTACGGCCACGTTGACACTGACCACCAACGGCGCCTCGGGGTGGGCCAGTTGCCAGGCGCGGGCCTGGCGGCAGGACTCGGCGAGCACCCAGCGGCCGAGCTGGACGATGGAGCCGTCCTCCTCGGCGAGACCGATGAAGCGGTTGGGCGCCAGCCGCCCGAAGTGCGGGTGCTCCCAGCGCACCAGCGCCTCGACACCGCGCAGCTCGCCCGAGTCGAGGGCGACCAACGGCTGGTAGTCCAGGACGAATTCGCCGCGCTCGACGGCCTGCCGCAGCGTACGGGACAGGGCCTGACGGGTCATCCGGTGCTCGTTGCGCTCCGGGTCGAAGAGCGTCCAGCGCGCCTTGCCGTCGGCCTTGGCCCAGTACAGCGTGGTGTCGGCGGCCTGCATCAGACCGGTGGCCGACGTGCCCGCCGCCTCCCGTTCGACCACGCCGATGCTGGCGGAGACCGCGAGCCGGTGGCCGCCCACGTCGAACGGCGGCTGGAGCGCGGCCAGTACGGCCTCGGCCAGATCCGTCGCCTGCCCTGTACCGGTGGAGTCCCGTACCAGCAGGGCGAATTCGTCGCCGCCGAGCCGCGCCACCAGGTGCCCGCCGGGCTCGGCGCAGGCCAGCAGGCGACGGCCCACGGCGGCCAGCAGTTCGTCGCCGACGCGGTGGCCGAGCGTGTCGTTGACCGCCTTGAAGCCGTCCAGGTCCAGATAGCACAGGCCGATCCGGCCGGTCCGGCTGCCGTGGTCGCCGACGGCGGCCGACAGCCGCTCGAAGAACAGCGCGCGGTTGGGCAGTCTGCTGACCGGGTCGTGCATGCGCAGGTGCCGCAGCTCCTCGCGCAGGGTGTCCCGCTCGCCGACGTCCTCGACGGACAGCAGCAGCGGGCGCGCGCCGGTGCGCGAGAGCGTGATCTCGGCGTGCACGGTGCTGCCGTCCGGCCGGGTGATGCCGCGCGTGCAGCGCAGCCGTTCGCGGCGGCCGGTGAGCACGTCGTGGAAGGCGGCGCGGGCGTGCCGGTCGCCGCTCAGGCCGAGGAGCGCGGCGGCGCCCGTGGCGCTCATCCGCTCGGGCGAGGCGCCCAGCAGCGCGCCGAGCGCGCCGTTGGCCTCCAGGACCGTGCCGTCGGGGGCGAGCAGCGCCATCGCGGTCTGGGCGATGGCGAAGGCGGCCCGGTAGTCGCGCAGGTCGGCGTCGCCCGGCCGCGCGGCCGTACTTCCCTGCCCCGCCGTCCGTCCGGCCGGCTGCGGTTCCCCGCCGCCGCCGGAGTGTGGGGCAGAGGTGTGACTGTGCGTGATGACTTGTGCTGTGCTTTCGGGCTCGACACCTGGGCCGCCCGAGGGTCCGCCCATGGCCCGCTCCCCGCTTCGCGCTCGTCTCGATCGCGATCATATGGGCTGGCGGAGTTGGTGTTCCAGCGCCCTGGTGGTGATTCTCCGCACGTGTGCTGACGGATCGACCGAACGTGTCCGAACGGATCGCTCATGTGATCGCATCCCTGGGGACATTACGCACCGTAGTGACCGCTGTGCGACGCCCGTACGCCTCCCGCACACCGCCCGGCTGGAGCAGTCGGACAGGACATATCGTCACATTCCATAGCAATGTGGGGGAGGTGTCCCGAACGGGTTCACGAATCCTCCCCGGAGGTCCATGTGCGGCGGTCAGCCAGCTCGTCAGGCTCCTCAGGCGTCTCGATAGGCGTACCGCCCCGCGCGCGGCGGCGTGTCCTGCGCTCCGCCGCGGCGGCGCTCAGCGTCTTCAGCGCCGTGGTCGCCTGGACGCTGACGACCGGCCCCGCCGCGTCCGCCGCCGTCGGCAGCGCCTGCCTCCTGCCGCGCACCGGCGCCCACCACTCCGAGGGCGTCGACACCTGGGAGAGCGGCTACACCCGGCCGACCGGCCACATGAAGGCCCTCATGGTCTTCCTCGACTTCCCCGGCACCGCGCCCGACCTCACCACCCAGCAGGTCGCCGCCGACCACTTCCCGGCCACCACCCGCTTCTTCGACCGCGCCTCGTACGGCCGCTTCGACCTCGGCGTCCACCCCGTCACCCGCTGGCTGCGCATGCCGCGCCCGGCCACCGACTACGCGATCAGCCGCGACTGGAACGCCGCCGACCGCACCGCCTACCTGCGCGACGCCATCGCCGCCGCCGACCCGGTGGTCGACTTCCACGGCTACGACGTCGTCTACCTCGTCGCCGACCCCGACGCGCCCGGCGTCGACTCCGACGCCACCAAGGTCGTCAACCTCTCCACCCCGATCACCGTCGACGGCACCCCGCTGCGCCGGCTCGTCACCGTCTTCGAACGGCACCCGCCGGACCGCAACGTGCTCGCCCACGAGACCGGCCACGTCTTCGACCTGCCCGACCTGTACTACCGGCCGCCCGCGGGCAGCAACGCCGACTGGGACACCCACGTCGGCGACTGGGACCTGATGGGCAGCCAGTTCGGCCTCGCGCCCGACCCCTTCGCCTGGCACAAGTGGAAGCTCGGCTGGATCACCTCCGACCAGGTCGGCTGCGTCACCCGCGCGGGCACCACCTACCAGGACCTCAGCCCCGACGAGACCCCCGGCGGCACCAAGCTGATCGTCGTACGCACCGGGCCCGACACCGCCCTCGCCATCGAGGCGCGCACCGCCACCGGCAACGACCACGCCGCCTGCCGCCAGGGCATCCTGCTCTACAAGGTGCGCTCCGACATCGAGTCGGGCGACGGACCCATCGCGGTGATCGACGGCCACCCCCACACCTCCGCGTGCCGGGCCACCTCCGTCTACCCGCCGCTGGCCGACGCGCCGCTGGGCGTGGGGGAGTCCTACGCCGTACCCGACGGCTCCACCCGCGTGACGGTCTCCGCCCACAATTCGGACGGCACCTGGACGGTCAAGATCGTCGAGGGGTCGCCCGTCGGCGACGACACCGGCCACAGGAGCTAACGCCATGGCCTCCACCAAGGGGTCTGGACCGCGCCGCCCGGCCACGACGGGGTCGGGGCCGCGCCGGCTGACCCGGACCGGACTGCGCTGCACCGCGCTCTTCGCGCTCGGGCTGCTCGCCGTCGGCAGCACCGTCTCCGCGGGCCCGCGCACCCCCGCGCTCAACGCCTCGCCGCCGCCCGCCGCCCGGCCCTGCGCCCTGCGGGCCGTCCCCGGCGTCGCCATGTCCGAGGGCTTCCCCGACAGCTCCAGCCGCGGCCCCAACGCCGAATTCGCCCCCTCCACCGGCACCCTGCACGCCCTGACCCTGCTGATCGACTTCCCCGACGCGCCCGCCCAGTACAGCGCCGCCGACCGCTACGGCGAGTTCTTCCCCGCGGTCAAGAAGTGGTACGCCGTCAGCTCGTACGGCCGCCTCGACTACGAGTCCACGCCGGTGCTGCGCTACATACGGATGCCGCGGCCCTTCAGCGCGTACGGGATCGGCCGCGGCTACGGCTGGGACGCCCACACCGAGATGATGCGCGACCTGCTCAAGGTCGCCGACCACTCCATCGACTTCCGCGGCTACGACCTGGTCAACATCCTCGTCACCCCCAACGCGGGGCCGCCCGCCGACGAGGCGGTGCTCTCGGTCACCTGGACCGGCGCGTCCGCCGCGACCACCGACGACGGCGCCCACCTCGACAAGGTCTCCCTCATCTACGGCCACGACCAGTCGGGCCCGCGCGTCCTCAGCCACGAGAACGGCCACGCGCTCGGCCTGCCCGACCTCTACGCCGCCGACGACTTCCCGCGCACCGACACACTCGCCGGGCAGTGGGACAGCATGTCCCTCGACTGGGGACTGCAGGGCGACCTGTTCGCCTGGCACAAGTGGAAGCTCGGCTGGCTCGACGACAGCCAGATCGCCTGCGTCACCGGCCGCACCGACACGACCTACGAACTCGGCGCCGTCGAGATCCCCGGCGGACGCAAAGCCGTCGTGATCCCGTACAGCCGCACCGGGGTCTTCGTCCTGGAGGCCAGGCAGCAGCTCGGCAACGACAAGGACGCGTGCCGCGCGGGTGTGCTCGCCTACCGGGTCCGCACCGACGTCGACTCGGGCAAGGGCCCGGTGACCGTCGTGGACGCCCATCCCCGCACCTCCGCCTGCGACTTCAGCAGCGGCGCCTTCAACTCCCTGAACGACGCGCCCTTCAGCGTCGGCGAGGGCTCCACCGACAAGGCGTCCGGGCTGACCTTCAAGGTGCTGGGAAGGACAGCGGCGGGCGCGTGGAAGATCCACGTCACCCGCCGCTGATCAGGCGTCAGAGACCGTGCTCAGTCCAGCAGTTCGGCGTTGAGCGTGATCGTCGTGCCCGCGAGCGCCTTGCTGACCGGGCAGTTCTCCTTGGCGCCCTGCGCCGCCGCCTCGAAGTCACCGGCGGAGATGCCGGGGACACGCGCCTTCACCGTCAAGACGATGCCGGTGATGCCCTCACCCGGCTGGAAGGTCACGTCGGCCTGCGTCTGCACCGACTCGGGCGGGGTGCCCGCGCCCGCCAGACCGTGCGAGAGCGCCATCGAGAAGCAGGAGGAGTGGGCCGCGGCGATCAGCTCCTCGGGGCTGGTCTTGCCGTTCGCCTCCTCCGCGCGGGAGGCCCACGTCACGTCGTACGAGCCGACGCCCGAGGTGTCGAGCGAGACGGTCCCGGCGCCGCCCATCAGCGGGCCCTTCCACTGGGTCGTCGCGGTGCGGGTGGTTGCCATGGTGAAGCCTCCAAGAGGTACCGACGGATGGCGGGAACGCCTCCTGAACGCTACCTCGCGCGCGCCACGATCAGCGCGCGGGGAAGCTGTATGTCCAGCCCTGCGCGTCGAGCCTGTCCAGCAGCCGCGACAGCGCCCGCACCGTCTGGGCGCGGTCGCCGCCGCCGTCGTGCATCAGCACGATGGAGCCGGGGCGCAGTTGACGGTCGATGTTCGCCAGCACCTTGGCGGTGCCGGGCCGCTCCCAGTCGCGGGAGTCCACCGTCCAGCCCAGCGGGCGCAGCCCGTGGCCGGCGGCGATGTGACGGATCGTCGGGGTGAAGTCGCCGCCGGGCGCCCGGTAGTACCAGAGCTTCGCGCCGGCGCCCGCGGCTTTGGTTATCTCGCGCTGCGCGTCGACTATCTCGTGCGTGTTGTACGCCGCGGACCTGCTGCTCTGCCGCTCGTTGTGGTGCACGGAGTGGTCGCACAGCCGGTGGCCCGCCGTGGTGATCTGCCGGACCAGGTCGGGGTGGGCGGCGGCGTTGGGGCCGATCTCGCAGAAGGTCGCCTTCGCGTGGTGCGCGGCCAGCAGAGCCAGGACCTGCGGGGTCCAGCGCGGGTCGGGGCCGTCGTCGAAGGTCAGCGCGACGGACCTGCCGCCGTCCTCGGTGGAGTGCTGGATCGACTCGCCGGCCGGGGCGCCGGTGGCGGGGCTCCCCGAGGGGTCGGCGGGACCGGCCGAGGGCTCCAGGGGCCCGGTCGGCTGCCCGGGGACCGTCTGCGACGGGACGGTCCCGGACGGATCGGTGGGCACGGGACCCGTCCGCGACGGATCGGTCGGTGCGGGACCGTTCTGCGCGGGACCCGGTCCGGACGGCTGCGAGCCGGACGGATCGCCCGGCGGAGAGGTCCGCTGGGACGGGATGCCCGCGGCCGGGCCGGACGCCTCACCCGACGCGGTCGAGGACGGCGCGCGCGAGGAGGCCCGCGCGTCGTCCGCCCCGCTCGCCGCGGCCCCGCCGTGCTGTGTGCCGCACGCCGCGAGCGCGGTCCCGGCGAGCGCCGCGGTGGCCACCGCGGCGGCGGTCCGCCGTACGGCCGTGCGGCTCAACATCCCAGATCGTCCGGTTTTGTACGTCATGCGGACCACCGTAAACATGCTCCGAACGGGTGATGCAAGGCCCCCCGCCCCGCGCCCGGCCCCGGGGAACCCGCCCCGCGCCCCCGCGAATCCGGCCGCGCACCCCCCCGCGACCCGCCGCGCGGCACGGTCAGCGGCGACGTACCAACGGGAAAGGCAGCGTCTCACGGATCGTCCGGCCCGTGAGGAACATCACCAGCCGGTCCACCCCGATCCCCAGCCCGCCGGTCGGCGGCATCGCGTACTCCAGCGCCGTCAGGAAGTCCTCGTCCAGCTCCATCGCCTCCGGGTCGCCGCCCGCCGCCAGCAGCGACTGCCGGGTCAGCCGGGCCCGCTGCTCCACCGGATCGGTCAGCTCGGTGTACGCCGTGCCCAGCTCCGTGCCGTACGCCACCAGGTCCCAGCGCTCGGCCAGCCGCGGATCGGTGCGGTGCTGCCTGGTCAGCGGCGAGACCTCGGCCGGGAAGTCCTTGTAGAAGCACGGCGTGGTGGTGCGCTCCTCCACCAGCCGCTCGTACATCTCCAGCGCCACGTCGGCCGGGCCGTCCTCCGGGCCGTACGGCACCCCCGCCCGGTCGCACAGCGCGCGCAGCCGCGCCAGCGGCGTCCCCGCGTCGACCTCCTCGCCCAGCGCCAGCGAGATCGCCCCGAACACCGTCCGCACCGGCCACCGCCCCGACAGGTCGACCTCCGCGCCGTCCGGCCGCCGGGCCGTCTGCCCGCCGTTCGCCGCGACGGCCGCCGCCTGGATCAGCTCCCGCGCCAGATCGAGCATCACGTCGTAGTCCGCGAACGCCTGATACGCCTCCAGCATCGTGAACTCGGGGTTGTGCTTGTACGACACACCCTCGTTGCGGAAGGTCCTGCCCAGCTCGAAGACCCGCTCCACCCCGCCGACGCACAGCCGCTTCAGATACAGCTCGGGCGCGATCCGCAGATACAGGTCGAGGTCGTAGGCGTTGATGTGCGTGGTGAACGGGCGGGCGTTCGCGCCGCCGTGCACCGGCTGGAGCATCGGCGTCTCGACCTCCAGGAAGCCGCGGTCGGCCAGCGTCGTACGGACCGCGCCGACGGCCGCGCTGCGGGCGGTGAGCAGGGAACGCGCCTCGGGGGAGACCACCAGCGCCAGATAGCGCTGCCGCACCCGCGCCTCCGGGTCGGTCAGGCCGCGCCGCTTGTCCGGCAGCGGGTGCAGGCACTTGCCGGTCAGCGTCCAGGAGTACGCCTCCGCGGTCGGCTCACCGCCGCGGCTGACCGTCATCGCTCCCTCGACCCGGAGCAGGTCGCCGAGGTCCACGCCCGACTCGAACTCCCGCAGACCGTCCCGTCCGAGACGATCCCTGGTCAGCATGATCTGGAGGTCGCCCGACCAGTCCCGCAGCGTCACGAAGACGACCCCGCCGTGGTCGCGCACCCGCAGCACCCGGCCCGCGAGCGCCACCGCGCTGCCCGCCCCCGCCGTACGCGCCACCGCCAGCGTGTGCGTCGGCCCCGCGCTCACCGGATACGGGTCGACGCCGTCGCGCCGCATTCCCTCGACCTTGGCCAGGCGCACACGGACCTGCTCGGCGGGGCCGTGCGGGTCCGCGGGGGCGTGACGGCCGCGCTCGGCCGCGGCGGCCGTCACGCTCGCCGTCGTCATCCCCGCCGCCGTACCGCCCACCACGGCCGCCGTCGCACCGGCCACCGCCGTACCGCCCACCGCCCCCGCTCCCGTACCGCCCGCCGCGGACCGGCGGCGGCGCCGGAAGCGCAGGCTCGGGAGTTCCACGAAACCCTCGGCGATGCCCGAGGCCAGGCCGATCCTGGCCATGTCCTTGCCGTCGGCGTAACACAGGTACCGCGGGTACCAGTGCGGCTGGTACTTCACGTTCGAGCGGTACATCGCCTCAAGCTGCCACCAGCGGGAGAAGAACAGCAACAGCCGCCGCCACATCCGCAGGACGGGCCCCGCGCCGATCCGGGCGCCCTCCTCGAAAGCGGACCTGAACACCGCGAAGTTCAGCGAGACCCGCCGGACACCCAGCGCGCCCGCGCCCGCGGCCAGCTCGGTGACCATGAACTCCATGATCCCGTTGGGCGCCGTACGGTCCCGCCGCATCACGTCGAGCGACACCCCGTCGTGCCCCCACGGCACGAACGACAGCAGCGCGGTCACCCGCCCCTTGTCGTCCAGCGCCTCCACCAGCAGGCACTCGCCGTCCGCCGGGTCGCCGAGCCGCCCCAGCGCCATCGAGAAGCCGCGCTCGGTGTCGGTGTCCCGCCAGGCGTCCGCCAGCCGTTCGACCTCCCGCAGCTCCTCGGGCGACAGGTCGTGGTGCCGCCGGATGCGGGTGGTCGCCCCGGTCCGCCGCACCCGGTGCACCGCCTGCCGGATACCGCGCATCTCGCGGCCCGCCAGGTCGAAGTCCGTCACGTCGAGAATCGCCTCGTCGCCCAGCTCCAGCGCGCCGAGCCCCGCCCGCGCGTACGCCTTCGCGCCCTCCTCGCCCGCGCCCATCACCGCCGGCACCCAGCCGTACGCCCCCGCGTGCGCCAGCCACGCGTCGATCGCCGGACCCCACGCCTCCGGGTCGCCCAGCGGGTCACCGCTGGCCAGACAGACCCCCACCTCCACCCGGAACGTCACCGCGGACTTGCCGCTCGGCGAGAACACCACCGACTTGTCGCGCCGCGTCGCGAAGTAGCCCAACGAGTCCTTGTCCCCGTACCGCGCCAGCAGCGCGCGGATACGGTCCTCGTCGTCCCCCCGCAGCGCCGCCTCCATCCGCTGCGACCTGAACAGCGCCGCCGCCGCGCACAGCAGGGCCGCCGCGCCGAACAGGCCGAGCCAGAAATTCGTCCAGTACGGCGGCCTGCCGATGTCCGGCAGGTCGTTCACCCCGCCGACCACCTTGTTGACCGCCCACCGCAGCCGGTTCCCGCCCTCCAGCGTCCCCGGGAACAGCGTCAGCAGCCCCCACCCCAGCAGCACCCCGATCGCCAGCCCGCACACCAGCACCAGCAGCGCCCGCCAGAACGCCCCCTTGCGCACCCGCGCCGAGAACTCGCCCCGCGCGGCGATCACCGCGCCCAGCACCGTGCCCGTGATCAGCAGCGCCGGGATCGCGCTCCAGTCGCGCACCGCGATCAGCACCAGATTCGCCACCACGGTCAGACCGAGGAAGACCGCCACGATCCAGTACGCCACCCGTTTGCGGGCCGCCATCGCGCCGCCCAGCAGCACCAGGAACGCCGCGTACGCCAGATTCGGCGACGCCGGCACCGTCAGGATCTCCACCCACCGGCGCACCGGGTCCAGCAGGGGCCGCAACGGGGAGACGACGGCCAGGGTGGCGCAGAACAGGGCCAGAATCCCGAAGAATTCTCCGAACCAGCCCGGAATTCTGGGCGCCACCCGCCCCCACGCCACCTTCCCGGGCATCGGCTCCGCCTCTCCTCCCACGCACCTGGCGCCTTCAGCTTTCCCCAACCCGGCGTGACGCGCCTCCCCAGGCGTACGGCTCCGGGCTAGGGAGCACCGTCCTCAGGGGTGAGGAGGGTGCCGCGGTGGCGGAGACGGGGTCCGGTCAGGAACCCCTCGGCGATGGCATTGGCGGCAGCCACCCGCGGAAGGTCGGCTCTCCGCTCGAAGAGCACATAGCGGGCCTGCCAGCGCGGCGCGAACGCCGCGTAGCCCCGCTCGCGGGCGGCGACCTGCCCGAGGCGGGCGAGAAGCCGCAGCGGGGCGCGGCGCAGCCGCGAGGACAGGGCGCCGCGGAAGGCGGTGAAGTTGAGGGACACGCGGGTGACCGCGCCCAGCGGAGCCCTACCGGCGGCGGCGCGCAGCAGCACCTCGGTGAGGAGGAAATCCACCGGGGCCCGCCCGGACTCCCGGTCGCGCCGGATGAGGTCGAGGGTGAGCCCGTCGGGCCCCCAGGGCACGAACGTGACCATCGCGCAGGTCCGCCCGTGCGGATCGAGGCACTCCGCCAGGAGACAGTCCCCGTCGGCCGCGTCACCGAGCCGCCCGAGCGCCACGGAGAAGCCGCGCTCGGCGGGGTGCCGCCGCCACCTGTCGGCCAGATGCGCCAGCCGCCGCAGTTCGTCCGGGGCGATCTCCCGGTGCCTGCGCAGCACCACCGAGTAGCCCGCGCCGCCGAGCACCCCGTGCGCCTGCCGCAGCGCGCTCAGCTCGGCGGAGCCCGTATCGGCGAAGACGGCGGCGAAGGAGGCCGCCTCCACCACCGCCTCGTCACCGGACGGCAGCGCGCGGAAACCGGCCGCCTCGTACACCACGGCCGCCGCGGGCCCCGCGCTGGTGACGGCCGGGACCCAGGCGTGCCGCCGCGCCGTGTCCAGCCAGTGGTCGACGGCCCGCGGCCAGGCCGCCCGGTCGCCGACGAGGTCACCGGAGGCGAGCGCGACCCCGTTCACCACGCGGTAGAGGACGGCCGCGTCCCGCTCCGGGGTCCAGGACACCGCCTTGTCGCGGCGCAGCGCGAAGTAGCCGAGCGAGTCGCGCCGCCCGTACACCCGCAGCAGCGCCCGCAGCCGCCGCTCGTCTGCGGGCAGCAGCCGGTCCCGGCCGCGCGGCGAGCGGAAGAAGGCGAGCAGGATGAGCAGCATCAGCGCGACGCTCAGGACGTTGATCGCCAGGTCCGTCCAGCCGGGCACCCGGATCTCGGGCAGGTCGAAGAGACCGGACACCGTCAGCACCCGCACCAGCGTGTACCGCGTACTGGCCCCCCACTGGCGCGGCGGCAGCTCGTCCGTCGCGTGCACCAGCAGTGTGCCGAGGCCGATCGCCACCGCGCCGCCGACGACGAAGGTCGTCAGCCCCAGCGCCACATTGCCCCGCTCGCCGCGCACGTTGAACACCGTCCTGGACACCAGCAGCGCGAACAGCACCAGCCCGGTCACCCCCAGCGACACCCAGTTGAACGGATGCCCGCGCGTCACCGGCAGCGCCGCCACACCCGCCAGGCACAGCAGTGTGTATCCGCCGGTCAGCACGGTCGTGACGATCCAGGCGGCCCGCTTGCGGCGGCGCAGGCTCACCGACAGCACCAGCGCGAGCACCGCGCCGGTGAAACCGGGGCTGACCAGGAAGGCGGTGAAGAACTCGCCGTTCGAGGCGGCCCGCACCCGGTCGCGGAACGGCGCGATCACCCCGGTCACCGCGTTGACCGCGCACACCACCCGCAGATACCAGACGGTGAAGGCCGCACCCGGCTGCCGCAACGGCCGCAGCACGCGGGCCAGCAGCGTCTCGATCCTGGACGGCGGCAGCTCCACGATCGTCGGCCGCCGCGCGGGCTTGCGCGCGGGCGTCGTCGACGGCAGCGGCGCGCCCGCCACCGCGTCCATCATGGCCGTCTTCATCGCGACCATCCGCCGGTGGATCCGGTCCTCGCGCCGCTCGGCCCTGGCCATCCGGCGCGGCCGGGAGGTGTACCGCCAGCGCGCCCACGGACTGGCCGGGCGGGCCAGCCGCAGCGCGCCGACGATCGCCAGCACCGGCACCATCACCCCGAGCAGCCCCGTCCAGACCTTGCCCTTGGACAGGCACACCACCACGAAGCCGATCAGCACCCCGGCGCTCAGATACTGCTGGTACGACTCCCCGACGGCGAATCCGCCCAGCGGGGCCTGGCCGATCAGCAGCAGCCCGATCACCGACACCGCGAGGATCACCGCGTCGACCGACTGGCGGCCCTGCTCGCTCCAGTAGACGTCCTTCAGGTGCAGCACCAGCGCGAACTCGTCCAGCACCAGGCCGCAGCCGATCCCGAAGACCAGCGCGAGCACGTCGTGCACCGCCGGGCCGCCGCGTACGGCGAACGACCCGATGCCGCCGATCAGCATCATCGCCTGGCCGAACACCACATGGTGGATGTGCAGGCCGCCGGGCTGCACATTGCCCGGCCACCACTTCACCCCGCGCCGGATCATCCGCACGCTGAACCGGATGAACAGGAAGGAGCCGATCAGTCCGACCAGCAGCAGGAAGAGCGGCTCACGGCCGGTGTCCGCGATCCGCGTCCGGTACGCGTCGGCCAGCCAGTCCACCATGGCTCCAGGGTCGTCGTGGTGCGGGCCGTCGGCCACCCGGACGGCGCGTCCGCATGCCTGGACGTTCATACGAAGAAGGCCCCCCGCTTCCGCGAGGGGCCTTCGACCGTCTGTGCGCCGCCAGGGACTCGAACCCCGGACCCGCTGATTAAGAGTCAGCTGCTCTAACCAACTGAGCTAGCGGCGCCTGCTGACGTCGTAGACCTTAGCATCCGGCCACGGGGAGCGGAAATCGATATGACTCAGGCCGTTCCAGGGGTGCTGACCAGGGCGGGAACGGTCTTCGCGGGCGCCGACCTGGCCGCCCGCACGCACGCCCAGAGGACCACGTCCGCGCCCGGCAGCCAGGGGTGCCGGGTGTCGGGCGCCACCAGCCAGCGGGACAGCCCTGCCCCCGGATCGCAACCGGAGTCCTGGCCGGCCTCGGCGCCGTCCTGCGGCGCGTACAGCGGCGGTACGGTCACCGCGTCGCCGCTGCCGTGACAGAGCATCGGCGGCACCGCCTGGCCCCACTCCTCCCAGTCCAGCAGGTACGGGAGCCGCTGCGCCGTACCGGGCGCGACGAGCAGCAGCAGCCGGCCGCGGTGCACGGCCACCGGGCCGCTGCCGGGGCCCGACGCCCATAACTGCTCCAGGAGTCTGCGGCCGAACAGCGCCGACAGGTTCACCACGTCGAACGCCGTACCGCACGGCAGCACGCTCGGCGCCGTCGGACGGGCCGACCACAGCGCCCGCACGCTGCGCGGGAAGGCGCTGGCCGAGGCCAGCCACTCGGCGCCCTCCGGGGTGACGTACGACGTGTGCCGACGCCGCTGGGCTTCGGTGACGACCTCGGTGACGGCATGCGTCACGGCCGCGATGCTTCCGGTCCCTTGCCATTCGTCCATGGCATCTACAGGTACCGGCCGCTTCCGGCGCGGTCGGCGCAATCGGACGAATTCGGGACAGGAGGGTGGGAGAGGGGGTACCTTGCCGCGACGCATATGCGGGGCACGGTTGCGGCGGCCCCCGGCGGCGTGACAGTCACGGCAGCCGCCAGGGGAGCCGGAAGCGCCCGCGGACACGTCCTAGGGGGCGCCGCCGCCCGCGATCAGGCGCTAGGGGGCGCCGCCGCCCGCGATCAGGCCCTCGCCGTACTCGACCATCCGCTTCGCGTAGTCCTCGGTCCACCCCGCGCGCTCGGCCAGGCCCGCGTACGTCAGCCGGTCGAAGCGGCGCGGATCGGTGAGCTGCGCGGCGGCTATCGCCTGGAAGTCCGTGGCCCGGTCGGCGGCCGTACGGAAAGCCGTCGCCAGCTCCGTCGCCCGCGCCAGCATCCGCCCCGGATCGTCCATCGACTCCAGGTCGAAGAAGTGCTCCGGATCCTCCACCGTCGCGGCAGGCTCGAAGCTCAGCGACGCGGGCCGCCTGGGCCGCGGCGCCGCCTCCCGCGACCCACCGCCCTGCGCGTTCTGAGCCGACTGCGGCTCTGACATACGGCTACCTCCGGAATCGATCACGCACACCATTGTCCCGCGCCCACGCAAGACCCCCTCCATTCGGGTGAGCGACCGCGCTCACGGCCGCCAGCTCACCCGGTGTTCCGCGAGGTGCGCCAGGACCGCGTGGTTGGCCTCCCAGCCGTCGGGGAACTTGACCGTGACACCGAGCTGGACCGGTTCGGAGGACGGGTGCTCGTCGAGGAGTTCGGCCACGCCCGCGCGGCACACCACGATGCACGCGTGCCGGTGCCGGGAGGCCAGCACGCACAGCCGCCCGGTCTCCAGGTGGAACGCCGTGGCGTCGGGGCGGCCGGACAGCGGGTGCAGCACCACGGTCACGTCGAACTCGCGGCCCTGGAGACGGTTCGCGGTGTCCACCGTGACCCCGGCGACGCCGACGTCGGCCAGGGCGGCGCGCACCGCCGCCGCCTGGTCCCGGTGCGCGGTGCCGACCGCGATCCGGTCCGCGGTCAGCGCCGCCGGGCCGGGATCGGGCGCGGAGTACGTCAGACCCCCGCGGTCCAGCAGCCGCCGCACCACCGCGGCCACCGCGCGTACCGCCTCAGGGTCGGTGCGCGGGGTGTGCCGGGCGGGCAGCTCCAGCAGCCCCCAGCCGCTGGCCGCCGCCTCGTCCAGGACGCGGTCGGGCCCGCCGCCGTCGCCCGGCACCCCGAACACCAGCCGCCGGTCGCCGTGGTCCGTACCGCTCCTGAACGGGGTGTACGGGTAGAAGGCGCGCGACACCAGGGGCGCCGCCGACGCGGGCAGCCGCCAGGACACCGGCAGCCGGTGCTGCGGCAGCCCCGGATTGTGCGCGAGCAGCGTCACCACCGCGCTCGCCGACGGGTCGTAACTCAGCCCCGCCCACTGCTCCGCGCCGACCACGCTGAACGGGTCCAACTGCCCCGGGTCGCCCACGAACAGCGCCCGCTCGAAGAGCCCCGCCACTTGCAGCAGCGCGTCCGACCGCATCTGGTACGCCTCGTCCACGATGGCGTGCCGCCACGGCTCGGTGTCCTTCACGTACGCCCACTTCGCCGCGGTCGCGATCACCACCTCGCAGGCCCGCAGATCCGCCACCGAACTGGACTTCATCAGCGCCGGGTGCCGGTCGAGCGCCTTGTCGGGCGGCGACTCGGCGCCGTGCAACCGGCCCACCGGCAGGTCGGGCTCGGCGGTGGCGAGCCGGTCCGCGAGGTCGTCGACCTGCGCGTTGGTCTGCGCGACGATCATCAACGACTCGCCCGCCGCCGCCAGTTCGCGTGCCGCGCGCACCACGAGCGTCGACTTGCCCGCGCCGGGCGGCGAGTCGACCACGACCCCGCGGGCGGTGCCGTGCAGCGTGCTCTCCAGGATCGCGGCCGTCGCCTCGGCGGCGGCCCTGCCCGCGTCGAACCCGTCCTTTCTGTCCCACCTCTCCGGTACGTGTCCGTCCGTGTCCGGGCCGTCGGCTCGCACGGGCTGCGTCACAGGTAGTCCTCCGCGGTCACGGGGTCGGGCGGGTCAGCGGTCGGCGGTGTGCCGGGCGGCGTCCCGGCGTCGGGCGGGCCGCCGTGCGTCCACGGTGTCTGCTCCGGCTCCGGCAGCCCGGGGCCGCCGCGCGGATCGTGCTCGAAGAAGGTGAAGTCCACCCGGTCACCGGCCCCCGGCACCGACCCCTCCTTCGGCGTCCGCCCGCTCCCCATCCCCCCGGTGAGCCGCACCACCACCACGAACCGGCCTTCCGGCCCGGTCGCAGGACCGCCGTCCGGCGCGGTGGCGCCGCTGCCGTCCGGGGCCACCGAGACCACTTCGGCGCTCTGCGCGGACTTGGCGCCCGGCACGGAGCGGTACGCCTTGGTGCCGGGCTCGGCCTGGGGGAGGTCGTGGGTGCGGATGGTCAGGAGGGGGCGGGGCATGGGCCGCTTGCCCTCGGAGTACGTCATCTCGACGCCGATCACCTCGCCCGCGAACGCCTCGCCCGCCAGCCGCCTGGCCGCCATCGTCAGGGGGTCGTCCAGCGCCTCCTGCGCGGAGACCCGCGCCTGGGCCGTCTCGCGGCCCGCGAGCTTCTGCGCGGCGGCGATGGCGCCGTCCCGCTTGGGCTGCGGCGGCTCACCCGCGCGCAGCCGGTCGCGGTGCCCGGTGAACGACCAGCGGTCGCGCTTCCACCGGTCGGCCACATGCGCGCCCTCGGGCAGCGCCCGCAGCAGGTCGAGGCCGCGCCACACGTCGTCCCAGGTCGGCCGGAGCTGGGAGCCGACCAGCCGCCGTACCTCCGCCTCGGCCGCGGCCAGCTCCGCGGCGGCCCCGGCCGGGTCCGCCTCCGCCGCCGTACGCGCCGCGTCGTAGCGGGCCATCGCGGGGGCCAGCACACGGTTGTCGAAGACCGGGTCGGTCGCGGGACCCGCGGGCGGGCTCAGCAGCAGCCCGTCGGCGGCGCGGTCGGTCTGCGCGCGCTCGGCGGCGACCGCCCCGTCCAGCCCGTCCGGCGGGTCGATCCAGCCGAGCAGGCCGCCCAGGTGCTGGTCCTCCATCGAGCTCTGCCCGGTCGCCCAGTGCCGGGTCAGCAGCTCCGTCATGGCCACCAGCAGCGCGCTGCCCGGCGTACGCGCCCGCTCCCCGTAATGCGTCAGCCAGCGGCCGAGCAGCGGCACCGGCACCGGGACGGGGTGCGGCGCGTCCGGGTCCTCGACCGTCCGCAGGAAGCGCGTGGACCGGCCGAGCAGGCGGACGTACTCCAGCGCCGCGCTGTTCGGCACCACGATCTGCGGCGCGTCCGCGCAGACCTCCGACTCTCCCCCAGCCCGGCGGCTGGGAGGTGCCCCCACGCGGTTGCGGGTCGCGGGCTCCACCTCGACGTCGTCCGCGTACGCGTCCATCAACGGCAGTACGGCGCCCGCGAGTCCGGCGAAGAAGCCGAAGCGCAGCTCCCGGTCCAGCGGCTGCGGCACCACCAGCAGCTCGGGCGCCGCCCGGTCCGTGCCCACCATCGCGCCCAGCGGCGCGCCCGCCTCACCGGCCGTCGTCAACGGCACCAGCACCAGCGGCCGTTCGGCCAGGTGCCGGTGGCGTACGGTCGCCGCGGGCACGGCCCGGCCCGTCGCGACGGCCTCGGCCCGCGCGAGCGTGTTCATCAACGACATGCGGCACCGTCCCGTACGGCGGCGTCGTCCGGTGCCTGGTCCCGTACGGCCGCCTGGGCGGGCAGCGCGGGTGCCTCTTCCCGGGCGGACAGCGCCTCGGCCCGCAGGGCCGCCGCCCTGCGCAGGGCCGCCACCGCCGGGTCGGCCGGGTCACCGGCCTCACCGTGCGCGGCCGACAGCACCGCCTCCACCGTCGTCAGGGTGCCCAGCTCGCCGCGCAGACTGCGGCCGAGCGACTCCACGCAGCCGTCCGCCCGGGACCGGTCACGGCAGTGGTACGCCAGCTCGCAGGTCGACAGGCACTCGGGCGCGTACGCGGCGGGCACCGCGTCCACGGCGGCGGTCAGGTCGATCCGCGGGCGGGTCGGCGTACTGCCGTCCGCGCCGTACCGCAGGTCGAAGGTGGTGCCCTCGGGGAGGGCCGCCGCGATCTCCTCGATCCGGGTCAGCCGGGCCAACTGCCGCCGGGTGACCGAGAGCTGCTTGCGGACGTCGACCCACTCGGCGGTCGGCAGATTCGAGAAGTCCTTCGGGCAGACCAGCAGGACGTCGGGCCGGGTCCGGCCGGCCGCCACCTCGTCGAGCGCGAGCACGTACACCGCGGACTGCCGGGCCGCCGCGCCGACCTTCAGCGCGTCCGCGCCGCCGTCCAGGATCGGGAAGGACTTGATCTCCACCACCGTCCAGGACCCGTCGGGCCGCACCGCCACCGCGTCCGGCTCCAGATACGCCAGCGACCCCGCGACCTCGAGGGCCAGCAGCGGATGGTCGAGCA
Source organism: Streptomyces sp. NPDC088197 (assembly GCF_044741185.1). Taxonomy (NCBI): domain Bacteria; kingdom Bacillati; phylum Actinomycetota; class Actinomycetes; order Kitasatosporales; family Streptomycetaceae; genus Streptomyces; species Streptomyces sp. NPDC088197. Next base: position 38,057 of record NZ_JBIUSD010000015.1, on the reverse strand, counting down.
GCGTCCAGGAACCGGCCGGTGCCTCGGCGAGCGCCAGCCGCGTACGGGCCGCCCGGCCCTCGGGCCCCGCCGCCGACAGATCGGGGACCTCGGCGGACTCCGGAATCCCCGCCGCCGTCTCCGCCGCGCCCAGCAGCCGCAGCAACTCGGCGCAGCCGTCCCGTTTGACGCGGGCCTCGAAGGCGTGGCCGCGCGAGAAGGCGAAGCGGGACTGGCCGAACCGGGCGGGCGCGCCCAGCACTTCGGCGACCGCGCCCTTGTCGACCCCGGCGGCGTCCAGCAGCGCGCGGCGGCGGCAGCCGGGGTTGGCGGCCAGCGCGGCCAGCGCCCGTGCGTCGAGCGGCCGTGGCGCGGTGTCGGGGCCGCGCAGCGCGGCCAGCCGTTCCCGCAGCGAGTGGTGGTGGTGCGTAGTGCTCACCCGCGAAAGTGTGGCACTCGGCTACGACATCCGGCTCTGTCCGGCGTGTTCGCCCGCCGCACGCGGGTCGTCGGCGTCGTCCGGCCCGTCCGCGCCGGGCGGTACGGACACGGTCCGCGGCTTCGGTACGGAGGCGCCGCCACCGGGCGCCGGAATGCTCGCGGCGACACCGCTGACACCCGTGGCATGCGCGCCGTTGGACACCTGCGTGCCGTTGGACACGTGCGTGCCGTTGGAGACCTGCGCGGTATTGGAGACCTGCGCCGTATTGGCGACGTGCGCGGCGACCACCGCGGACGACGCACCGGACACCGGTTCCGTCTCCTCGGCCGTCTGCCTGCCCAGGGCTTCCTTCACGCGCGCCAGCAGCCGGTCGGCGACCCGCAGCGCGGGCTTCGCCAGCAGATAGCCCAGGCCCATCACGGCGACACCGGCCACCGCGTCCAGCAGATAGTGGTTGGCGGTGCCCATCACGACACACGCCGTCGTCACCGGGTAGAGCACGCCCAGGGTGCGCACCACCCTGTTCCGCCCGTAGCGCCACAGGATGATCCCGCACCACAGCGACCAGCCCACGTGGAGGCTGGGCATCGCCGCGTACTGGTTGGTGAGATGTCCCATACCGCGCGGCGCGCTCGCGTCGGTGCCCCACCAGCCGTAGGAGCCGTACTGCGCCATCGTGTCGATGAAGCCGTGCCCGCCGCCGATCAGCCGCGGCGGCGCGGTGGGCGCCACGGTGAAGCCGACCAGACCGATCAGCGTCGAGATCATCAGCCACGTGCGCGCCACCCGGTAGTGCGTCGGGCGGCGGCGCCACAGCCAGATCAGGATGCTCGGCGTCACCACATAGTGCAGCGACGCGTACGCGAAGTCCGCGGGCACGCCCAGGAAGGCGTGCTGCGTGAAGAGCTTGTTGAACCAGCGCTCCGGATCGATGTGCAGGAGCTGCTCGAAGTGCAGGATGTCCGCGCCGTGTTCGACGGCGTCGTCCACATCCCCCCTGACCAGCAGGCGGGCGCCGGAGTAGAGCGCGTAAATCACCGCGATGAGCGGCAGCTCGGTCCACCAGCGCAGCTTCCCCCGGTAGGCGGCGGCGCGCGGCGCGGTGGCGGTGATCGTCATGCGGGCGTCTCTCCAGGTTCTCCGAAGGCCGCGGGCGGGCGGTCATGGTCTTGGCGCGTACCCTCTACCGTACGACGTACGCTAAACGCCACGTACACCGGCCCAGAACTACGGAAGAAACTCCGACATCGTACGGTGTTCAACGTTCCGTAGCAGGGGTATGTGCAGTCGAGGACGCCCGGTCCGCTCTCCGGGTTGCCTTCCTCGGCGTATTCCTCGACGTGTTGGCGACGTTCCGGCCTCGGCGTACCCCGTCGCACGAGGCACCCCAGCGTGACTGTTGTACGACTGAAGTACGACTGAGTACGAGAAACAAGAGAATCGGATGTCCGTCACCCAGCCGGTCCGCTCCCCACGGCGCCGCGCTCCCCGCAACTCGCTCAACCCCGACCGTATCCTCGACGCCGCGATCACCCTCCTCGACCGCGAGGGCGCCGAGGCGTTCACCATGCGCGCGCTCGCCCAGGAACTCGGCGTCGGCACCATGGCGGTCTACTCCCACTTCCGGGGCAAGGACGAGATCAGCGACGCCGTGGCACAGCGTCTGATGGACACGATAGAGCTTCCGCCCACCGGCACGGGCGACCCGCGAGGTGAGCTGCGGGAGGTCTGCCGCGGCGTCTACGGGCTCTTCACCGAGCACCCCTCCGCGCTCCAGCTCCTCACCATCAGGCCGCTGCGCGGCGACGACGCCATAGCCGTCATCGACCGCATGCTCGACCTGCTCAGGCGCGCCGGGCTCGGCCGCGCCGACGCGGCCCACGCGCACGTGGCCCTGATGCAGTACACCGTCGGCTCCGCCCTGTGGAACACCCGGCGGGCCCGCGCCCTGTGCGAGGACGGGGTACGCGACCGGGTCCGCGCCAAGATCGACGCCCTGCCGCCCGACGTCTACCCCGCCCTCGTCAGCCTCGCGCCCGAACTCCTCTGCGCCCAGGACCAGGGGTCCGCGCAGTACGAATTCGGCCTCGAAGGGCTGCTGGAGGGTCTGCTCGGCGGCGGCCAGGGGCTCTGAGGGCGGGGACGGCGGGGCCGTGAGCGATGATGGGGGCCCGTTTCCTAGGAAAGGCACCGCCGCATGGCTCCGCGCATTCTTCTGGTCAGACACGGCCAGACGGAATGGTCCCTGTCCGGGCGGCACACCGGCCGTACCGACATCCCCCTCACCGAGGAGGGGCGGCGCACCGCCCGGATCCTCGGGGAGCGGCTCGCGCGCGGGCCCTGGAACGGACTTCCCGACGTCGAGGTCCGCACGAGTCCGCTGCTGCGGGCCGCCGAGACCTGTGACCTCACCGGTTTCGGCGGCGCCGCCAAGGAGTGGGACGCGCTGGTCGAGTGGGACTACGGCGACTACGAGGGCCTGACGCCCGCCCAGCTCCAGGACCTGCGGCCCGGCTTCACCATCTGGCGCGACGGCGTGCCGGGCGGCGAGGCGCTGGCCGAGGTCGCCGCGCGCGCCGACCAGGTCGTCTCCTGGGCGCGGTCCGCCGAGCGCGACGTCCTCGTCTTCGCCCACGGGCACTTCCTGCGCGTCCTCGGGGCCCGCTGGCTCGACCTCGCCCCGTCCTTCGCCGGCGCCCTCCGCCTCGACCCCGCCTCCCTGTCCATCCTCGGCTGGGCCTACGGCGCCCCGGCGATCGAGCGCTGGAACGACACCGGTCACTTGGCGTGAGGCCCTGACCGCGCCCCGCACCGTCCCCGCGCCGTCCCCTCCGCGTCCTCGGCTCAGGAGGCGGGCGTCGGCAGGGGGCGGTCCAGGAGGAAGGACCGCAGGAGGGCGGTGTAGAGGGCGGGCTGGTCGTGGGAGATGGCGTGGCCCGCGTCCTTGACGCGCACGAGGCGGGAGTCCGGGAGGGTCTGCCGGTACTCCTCGGTCACGGCGGGCTTGATGAAGTCGCAGCTTCCCCGCATGACCAGGGACGGAACGCGGATCGCGCGCAGCCTCGGGCGCGGGTCGGGGAGCTGCTCGAAGTCCTTGACGGTCATCTGGTTGCTGTAGAAGCCCTGGGGGTTGGCGTGCGCCTCCGAGGCCGCGGCGTCCGCGCAGGAGGTGGTGTCCTTGCCGAGCAGGGCCACCTCGTGCATCCAGTGGTCGAGTTCGCCGTCGCCCACCAGGGCGTGCGCGGCGCGCGCGTTGATCTGGAGCAGCAGACTGGCGGCGATCAGCCGCGGCTTGCTGTCCAGCCGGTCACGGGCCGCCCGCTGGGCCGGTGTCAGGTGGTCCCAGGGGTCCCCCGCCGCGGAGCCGGGGAATTCGTGGCCCCACAGCGCGCCGGGCGAGGTGAACACGGCCTTGGCGACGTGCGTGCCGTGCGCCAGCAGGTACTGGGCGGCCAGCGAACCGCCCCACGACTGGCCGACGACGATGATCCGGTCCGCCCCGATCGTGCGGCGGATCGCGTCGAGGTCCGCGACCTGGCGCGCCACCGTGTACCCGGTGACGTCGGAGAGCCGGGTGGAGCGTCCGGCGCCCACCTGGTCGTACGCGTAGACGTCGAAGCCGTCCGCGGCCAACTCCCGGCCGCCGGTGGGGATGCCCTCCGACGGGGTGCCGGGGCCGCCGTGCAGGAAGACGACCGGGGTCGGCCTCGGGGTGCCGACGGCGGGTGCGTGCACATAGGCGATCCGTGAGCCGGTCGGCAGATTCCAGAATCTGACGTCCGCCGGGACCGGGGCCGAGGCGGAGGTCGGCATCGGGCGGAAGACCGTACCGGCGGCGAGCGCGCAGACGCCGAGGAGCAGGACGCCGGTGAGGACGCAGGTCGCCCGCAGGCCGCCCTTGCCGAGCAGGGCGAACGCCCCTCGGCCGAGCGCCGCGGCCGTCCCCGCGGCGACCACCAGGCCGCACAGGGCGAGCAACGGGACGTTCGCGGTCGCGAACGCCGCCGCGAAGAAACCGGCGGTCGCGGTGACGGGCGTCAGCGCCACCGTGACGACGAGGAGGACGCCGCCGAATATGCGGCGGGCGAGCGGGGGAAGCGGGGGAAGTCTCAGTGCCATGCCGCCGAGGCTAGGTACGCGCGGGTCACCCGGTCGTCGTGCGCCCGGACGACCGGCGTTCGGCGAAATCCGCTGGTCGGCGGGGTCCCGACCCCCGCCGCGCGGCGGGGGGCCCGACCGGCCGCGGCGGCTCAGATCTGTCTCGTACGGGGGCGGGGGCGGCGGGCTCAGCCGGCTCCGGGGCGGGTCAGACCTGTCTTGTACGGGGGCTGCGGGCGGCGGATTCAGCCGGCTCCGGGGCGGACCAGACCCGTCTCGTACGCGGCGATCGTCGCCTGGACCCGGTCGCGTACGCCCAGCTTGCCGAGGACCACGGCGACGTGATCCTTGACGGTGGCCGGGCTGATGCCCAGGACGGCGGCGATCTCGGCGTTGGCCAGGCCGCGCGCCACGTGCCGCAGGACCTCGGTCTCGCGCGGGGTGAGGCGCGCCAGCCGCGCCGGGTCGGCGGGGACGGGCCCGGCGGCGTACCGCTCGATCAGCCGTCCGGTCACCGCGGGGTCGAGCAGGGCGGCCCCGCCGGCCACCACCCGCACGGCGTCCACGACCCGTTCCGGCTCGGCGTCCTTGAGCAGGAAGCCGACGGCCCCGGCGCGCAGCGCGGCGAACACGTACTCGTCGAGGTCGAAGCTGGTGAGCACGATGACACGGGTGGCGGGGGCGCCCGCGACGATCCGGGCCGTGGCGGCCAGACCGCCGGTGCCGGGCATCCTGATGTCCATCAGCGCGACGTCCGGGCGCAGTTCGAGGGCGAGCGCCACCGCCGACTCCCCGTCGTCGGCCTGGCCGACGACCGACAGGCCGGGCTCCGCGTCGACGATCGCCGCGATGCCCGCGCGTACGACCGCCTGGTCGTCGGCGACCGTCACCCTGATCGTGATGGGAACACCTCCGGCAGCCACACGCGCACCGCGTCGTCGTCGGTCCTGGTGAGCGTACCGCCCACCGCGTCGGCCACCGCCCGTACCCGGCGCAGGGCGCCGGGGCCGCCGGGCGGCGGCGCGGTGAGTTCGACACCCGCGTCCAGGCGCAGCACGGTGAGGGTCACGCCCTCGGCGAGCAGCAGCGCCGCGACCCGGTACGCGGCCACCCCCACGACGACGGTCACCGCCCGGTGCGGCCCCCGGTAGCGGACGGTCGCGCCGTACCGGCCCGCCAGCGCGGCGATCCCCGCCACCGTGGGCGGCGGAGTGCTCACGCCGTCCCGGCCGCGCAGGTCACGCAGGAGTTCGCGGAGCGCGCCCAGGGCCGCGCGCGCCTCGTCGAGAACGGTGTCGAGCCGTCCCGCGTCGGCCGCGTCCGCCACATTCGCCGCGTATTGCCGGGCGGTACGCAGCAGGCCCGCCGCGATCAGGCGGCGCTGGTCGCGTACGGCGGCGTCGGCGTCCCGTTCGAGCCGTTCCCGCCCCCGCGCCGCCACCGCCCCGCGCCGCTCCCGCCGCCGGGCGGCGGCCAGACCCAGCCACCACAGCGCGAACGACGGCACCGCCAGCAGCCCGGTCAGCGCCGCCCAGGCCGCCGTCCTGCTGCCGGTGATGCCGTCCGCGCTGGCCAGCGCGAGACCGCCGGTCACGGCCACCGCCACCGGCGCCATCAGCCCGCGCCGCACCGCCAGATACGCGCCCGCGCTGAAGACGAACGTCAGCTCGACCCACCAATAGACCAGGAAAATGTCACTGACCGGCGGCCGGGTCCACCCGGCCCTGTCGCACCCCCACCACAGCACCAGCGCCGACAGCACCGCCACCAGCCCCGCCCCCGGCGCCCGCGACCGCCACCCCAACGGCACCGCGTGCAGCCCGGACAGGACCACCACCGACACGCTCGGCAGCAGCCCGCGAAACGAGTCGGGCACGTCGTCCGAGAGCAGGCTCGCGCCGAGCGACAGCGCGACGGCCAGGACGACCAGCGCCCAGTCGAGCGCGGTGGGTCCCCGCCACAGGGGGCGGCGGCGGTCGGGTGTCCCGCCGGGTGTCCGGCCGGACGCTGCTTGTGCGACCGGGAGTTCGGCCCGCACCGTCCAGCCGGGGCCGTCCGGGCCGTAACGGAGCGTGCCCCCGGCGGCGGCCACGGTCGTCCGCAGACCGGCCAGGCCGTGGCCCGTGCCGAGGCGGGGTTCGAGCGCCGTGCCGCCGCTGTCGCCGACCGTGACCGTGACCACGTCGGGGGCGGCCTCGACGGCGATACGGATCGCCGAACCGCGGGCGTAGCGCGCCGCGTTGGTCAGGGCCTCGCGCACGACGCGGTACGCGAGGGCGGCGGTCGGCGCGGGGACCGCCGCGGCGGTGCACTCGTAATGGGCGCCGGCCTCGGCGGCGAGGGCCGCGACGGCGTCGAGGTCCGCCGCTCTTTCGTCCTCGTGGTCGGTGAGGACGTCGAGTTCCGCGATCGCCTGGCGGGCGGCGGTGCCCGCGTGGCGCAGCGCGGCCGCCGTGCGCTCGGGGTCGGCGAGGCGGTGCGCCGCCGCGGCGGAGACCACGATTGCCGTCAGGCGCTGGGCGGCGACATCGTGCAACTCGACCGCGAGCCGGTCGCGTTCCGCGAGGGCCGCGAAGCGGGGGATCTGGGGTGCGCCGGTACGGTACGCGGCCAGGGCCGAGCGCTCGGCGCGCCTGCGTTTCCGCGAGCGGCCCAGGGCCCATGCGACGGCCGCGGCGCCCGCCGCCACGAGGGCGGTGCCCGCGACGTTCCACGGCCTCAGGCCGGCCGCGGCGGCGGTGGCGGTGGCCATCGCGACGGCGCCGGCCGCGGCGGCGGCGGCGAGGCCGGCGGTGCGGTGGCTGGCGAGCAGGTGCAGCGTCAGCAGCGCCGCGGTGGACGCGGCGACTCCTGCGACGGTTCCACCGTCCACCGCCCCTCACCCCCTCCCCGCACCCTAACGAACCCGCCTCCGCCCTTCGTTGTCCTGCTTCCTTTTCCCGCCCGCCCACCCGTGCGGGTGTGTTGTCGTCTGCGGGTGCCGCTTGTGCCTGGTCGGTGCCGGTCCGGGGTACCTCCTCGAAATCCGTATCACCTGGCCTTTGCGCATCCGGCACCCGGCCGTCAACGTATTTCTGCGGGGGCACCCCGGCCCGTCCCCTCCCGGTCCGTCGGCGTCCGACGGTCCGGTGGGGGTGGCGGAGGGGGGTGGGTGGGTTCGGGTGCGTCGGCGTCCGCCTGCCGGCGGGGGTGGCCGGGGAGGGGGTGGGTGGGGCCGGGTACGTCGGCGGCTGACGGTCCGCTGTGGTGGTGGTGGAGGGGTGGGTGGGAGCCCGGCCCCTGTGCGCCCCGACCTTCCGGCGGGGTGGGCAGGGGCTTCGTTGGGCGCTTGGAGGAAGGGCCCGAGCATTCCGACTCACCGGGAGGGGGCACCGGCGCAGGGCGGCTCGCCGAAAAGGCCCCCTACCCTCCCCGGCCACCCCCACCGACCGTCGGACGCCGACGTACCGGGAGGGGACGGGGCGGGGTGCCCCCGCAGAAATGCGGTGACAAGAAGGGTGCCGGATACGCGGGGCCAGGTAGCCGCATTTCGAGGAGGTGCCCCGGACCGGCACCGACCCAGGCACAAGCGGCACCCGCAGACGACGAAAGCACCCGCACGGGTGGGCGGGCGGGCAAGACAAAGGGCAAGAGGGCTAGCGGCCAGGCGGGCGGCGGGCGAGCACGGGACGCTGTCCCTCGTCTACGACCGGGTCCGCTGAGGTGCCGCGTGCTACGCCACCAGCATCGCGCGGATGCGGGAGGAGCGGACCTGTCCGAGGAGACGCAGCGCGCGCGAGCGCGCCGCCTGGGCCTCCTCGGGCTGGCCGGACGCGACCAGATTGAGGGCGAGTTCGGCCTCGTACAGGGCGATGTTCCGGGTGAAGTGCGGGTCCTGGAGGCGGACGGCCTCGCGGGCGGCGGCAGCGGCGCGGGAGTGGGCGCCGAGGGCGGACCATGCCTGGGCGGCGAGGCCGGAGAGTTCGGCTTCGCCGAAGAAGGTCATCCAGGCGGGGTCGGCGTCGCGCGGGCCGGAGGCGAAGAGGGAGTGGGCGCGGGATAGGGCGAGTTCGCAGCCGCGCCGGTCGCCGAGCCCGGCGCGTCCCCCGGCCTCGCGCAGGGCGAGCAGGGAGAGCAGCCGGGGGGAGCCGAAGAAGCGGGCGAGGAGCTGGGCGGCCTGGGCGGCGCGGACGGCCTCGCGGGGGCGCCCGGCGTCGCGGGCGAGGAAGGCGGTGTTGCAGAAGGCGTGGGCCTCCAGGGCGGAGTCCCCGGCCATCCGGGCGGTGGCCAGCGCCTCGGCGTAGTACGAGCGGGCCTCGGTGAGCCGCCCGGAGTCGTGGGCCAACCAGCCGACGGAGATGGCCAGTTCACCGGCGCCGGAGGCGAGCCCGGCGGCGACGGCGGGCCCGTGGCTGCTCTCGTCCAGGAGCCGGTAGGCCGTGCGCAGGGCGTCCCCGGCGTCGTCGTAGAGGCCGTCGGCGCCGTGCCGGTCGTCGTGCAGCCGGATCTGCCGGACGGACTCGTGGACGGCGCGTACCTCGGAGGAACCGGCGCGGCCGGTCGTACGGCCTCGGTCCCGGCCGCCCTGCGCGGGCACCAGCGTGCTGGCGAGGGCGGCGGAGCCGCCGGTCATGAATGCGCGACGCAGCACGTCGCTCTCCTCGTACGTCGGATCGGGAAGGCCGGCGGAAGCCGTGGGGCCGGAAGGGCCGGTGGGGCCGGTGGGGGAGGGCAGGACGGAGAGGGCGGGCGGACCGGCGGCGCCGGACTCGGGGGAGCGGCGGGCGCGGCCCCGTACCGCCCGGCGGGGCGCGAAGCCCATGTCCGCCGAGGTCAGGTCGGGGAACAGATGGCGGAAGACCCGCTGGTAGGCGTAGTTGGGGCAGCGGATCTCCCCGCTCTCCAGCCGCCCGATGTACCGCGCGTCGCAGCTCACGTGCTCGCCGATCTCGCGGGCGGCGCGCCGTACCGCCGCCGCGAATTCGCCCGGCGACCGGTCGCCGCGCAACTGACGGAAGGCGGTGTTGGGCGTGTACGGGGAAGCGGACGCGGCGGCGGACGACCCGGTGGCGCGGGGGAGAGGGGGCAGGGGGAACGACGTCATGACGGACTCCCGGACGGACGGTGCCGCTCGGCGGCGGGGACGACCGTACCGGGGAATCGGGCCCGCGAAATACTCAATTTGCCTACAAAACGGATATCTCACGCGCTATCCGCCATGAAACGCCACCCCTTACGGCGTCATTCACGCGTAGCCGTTGACGCCGGGGCGCGTTGATACGGGTGTGGTGCCGATCCCATCGTGAGCGTGAGGAGAGTTGCCTTGTTGGACACCAGCGGGTCACACACGTCGGGTCCGAGCACGGAGAGCAGCCAACTGCCGCCGCCGTGCGACCTGGTCACCGTGCCGACCAGGCAGGGTCTGGAAGCGGTCGACATCCTGCGGCTGAGCAGCGGAGTCGGTCCCGTACTGCACGACAACTCCGGGCACAGCCTCGGCTTCCTCGTCCCGCCCGGCACCGCGGACTGCTGGGACGTCCCCGGCAGCTCGTGTACCAGCACCGACGGCCGCGGTCTGGTCATCGGTGACGAGCCGCCCGTCGAGGACACCGGCTGGCTGGTGCCGCCGCACACCGACACGGTCGTCACCGACCCGGCCGTACTGCGCGCGGCCCTCGGCATGGCGGCCCGCACCATCGAGCTGGCCGACGGCTTCTGCCCGTCCGCGGACCACCACCGCCCGGCCGAGTCGGTCCTGCGGACCGCGGACGCGACCCCGGGGTACCGCTAGGGCCTGTCCAGCGGATCACGCACGGCCCCTCCGGCCTCCCCGCCCCTGACCCGCCCGGCCGCCGGCCGTCCCCGATAATCGGGGGATGGCAGGCAAGCGGCAGAGCGGCGGCAGGGCGCGTACCCCGGACACGGTCGAGGCACAGGTGGGCGGCGGACTCGCCGCGCTCGTGCCCGACCGGGCGCGCCCCGGCGGCTGGACGCTGCTGATCGACGGCGCCCCGCAGTCGCATGTGGACCTCGCGGACCCCGCGCACCTGGACTTCTCCTACCAGCGCAGGCTCGGCCACCTGATCGACCTGGCCGCGCCGCCCGGCCGCCCGTTGCAGGTCCTGCACCTGGGCGGCGGCGCCCTGACGCTGGCCCGCTACACCGCGCACACCCGCCCGCGCTCCACCCAGCAGGTCGTGGAACTGGACATCGCGCTGGTCGAGTTGGTCCGGGCCGAACTGCCCTGGGACCGTGGCTGGCGGATCAAGGTACGCGGCGGCGACGCCCGCGCGGGCCTGGCCAAACTGCCCGACGGCTGGGCCGACCTGGTCATCGCCGACGTCTTCGGCGGCGCCCGCACCCCCGCCCACCTCACCAGCGCCGAATTCCTCACCGAGGTCCGCCGGGTGCTGCGGCCCGACGGGCACTACGCCGCCAACCTCGCCGACGGCGGGCGGCTGGACTTCCTGCGCGCGCAGATCGCCACCGTACGGGCCGCCTTCGCCGAGGTCTGCCTGGCCGCGGACCCCGCCGTGCTGCGCGGCAAGAGATTCGGCAATCTCATCCTCTACGCCGCCGACCACCCGCTGCCGGTCGCCGAACTGACCCGCAGGGTCGCCACCGACCCGCACCCCGGCCGGGTCGAACACGGCCGCGAGCTGGCGGACTTCGCGGGCGGCGCGCCCGTCGTCACGGACGCCACGGCCGCCGACTCCCCGGCGCCACCGCCCGGCGTCTTCACGTAAGCCCGCGGCCTGCCCCGTAGCGGCGGGCCGGGCGTCAGTCCTCGAAGGCCTGGACCGTCGGCGCGTGGCCGTTCCAGGTGCAGAAGACGGAGGACGAGCCGCTGCCGGAGGTCTCGGTGAAGGTCACCCGCAGCCAGCCGTCCTGCGTCCAGACCTGCATCTGCCAGCCCGGATTGGGCGTCGCGGAGACCAGCGACGCCGAGTCGGGGCCCAGGTCGAGGGCGACCCGGCCGCCCTCCACGGTGTAGCTGTGCACATGGCCGGTGTCGCCGCTCGCCGTGGCGGTCGCCTTCGGCGTGCCCGGCGGCGTCTTCGGCGGCACCTTGGCCTTGCCGGTGACCGGGGGCGGGGCCGTCGCCCTGGTGTGCGTGGCGGTCGGCGTCGCGGGCGGCGTCGGCTTCGGGCGGTGCGTGGAGGACACGACCGGCGGGTCCCCGTCCGAGATCGGCAGGGCGCGCGGCGGGTCGTACGCCGTGCGCAGCACCGAGTGCACGCCGAACCACGACAAGGTCACGGCCGCCGCGGTCGCCAGCGCCCAGGCGCCGACATGGAACAGTCCTCTGTGCACGCGCGCCATACTGCCGCACCCGCCCGCCGCCCGGAACACGTACCGGAACGCCCGGCTCAACGCCCGGCTCAACGCCCGGCTCAGCGTCCGGCTCAACACCGGATTCGGCACCGTGCCCAGCGGCTGGCCGAAGCACCGCCGTCCGCGAGGCCGCCCGCCCCGCCGCGCGTCCGATGCGCCCCTTTACGCACCTCCGGCCGCGCCCCGTACGCACCTCGGATCGCCGGGCGGGCCGGTGCCCGGTCCCCCGGATGGGCTAGGTTGCGGCGCATGGCAAGTGTGCTCGTGGTCGAGGACGACCAGTTCGTGCGGTCCGCCCTCATTCGGCACCTCACCGAGGCGTCCCACACGGTACGCAGCGTGGGGACGGCTCTTGAGGCGTTGCGGGAGGTCGCGCAGGTCGGCTTCGACGTGGTCATCCTCGACCTCGGCCTGCCCGACCTCGACGGGTCCGAGGCGCTGAAGATGCTGCGCGGCCTCAGCGACGTACCGGTGATCATCGCGACCGCGCGGGACGACGAGGCCGAGGTCGTACGCCTGCTCAACGCCGGGGCCGACGACTACCTGATCAAGCCGTTCTCCGTCGAGCACCTGTCGGCGCGGCTCTCCGCCGTCCTGCGGCGCGCCCGCAGCCGGTCCGCCGCGCCCACCGCGGACGCCCTGATCCACGTCGGCGGCCTGCACATCGACGTACGCCGCCGCCAAGCGGTCCTGGACGGCGCCGTCCTCGACCTGACCCGCCGCGAATTCGACCTGCTGGCCTTCCTCGCCGCCCGGCCCGGCGTCGTCGTCGCCCGCCGCGAACTGCTCGCCGAGGTCTGGCAGCAGTCGTACGGCGACGACCAGACCATCGACGTCCACCTGTCGTGGCTGCGCCGCAAGCTCGGCGAGACCGCGGCCAGTCCGCGCTATCTGCACACCCTGCGCGGCGTCGGCGTCAAACTCGAACCGCCCGCCACCCTGCCGCCCACCGCGATACCGCCCGCCCCCGCGGTGCCGCCGTCATGAGATGGGCGCTGATCAAGGTGAGCCTGGCGGTGACGGCGATGGTCGTCATCGCCTTCGCCGTACCGCTCGGCCTGGTCGTCAAGGAACTGGCCCGCGACCGCGCGCTCACCAACGCCGAACGCCAGGCCGCCGCGATCGGCCCCGCCCTGGCCATCACCACCGACCGGGGTGAGCTGGAACGCGCCATCGCCAGCACCCAGGCGGGCGCCGAGTCCCGGATCGCGCTGCGCATACCGGCCACCGCGCAGTCCCCGGCCGTCGGCATCGGCACCCCGCACGCCACCGACGCCGCGCTGCACACCGCCTCGGCGTACGGCGAGGCCGCGACCGTACGCGTCCCCGGCGGATACGCGCTGCTCCAGCCGACCGCCGTCAGCTCGGGGACGGTCGCGGTCGTCGAGGTGTTCGTGCCCGACGACGACATCAACCGCGGTGTCCCCACCGCCTGGCTGGTGCTGGCCGCCGTCGGAATCGGCCTGATCGTCGGCTCGGTCGCCATCGCCGACCGGCTCGGCACCCGCATGGTCCGCCCCGCCGCCCGGCTCGCGGGCGCCGCGCAGCGCCTCGGCGAAGGCGACCTGGCGGTACGGGTTCCCGAGGCCGGTCCCAGCGAACTGCGGTCCGCCGCCGCCGCGTTCAACGCCATGGCCGACCAGGTGGTCGAACTCCTCGCCAGCGAAAGGGAGTTGGCGGCTGATCTATCGCACCGGCTGCGCACCCCGCTCACCGTGCTGCGGCTCAACACCGCGTCCCTCGGCGAAGGTCCGGCCGCCGACCAGACCCGAGCGGCCGTCGCCCAGCTCGAACGCGAGGTCGACCAGATCATCCGCGCCGCCCGCGAACAGCGCGGCGCCCACACCGCGACCGGCGCCGCCGGGTGCGACGCCGCCGAGGTCATCCGCGAACGGATGGCCTTCTGGTCCGCGCTCGCCGAGGACGAGGGCCGCGAGGTCCGCTCCGCGGGGGCCGACCGGCCGGTACGGGTCCCCGTCGCCCGCGCCGAACTGGCCGCCGCCCTCGACGCCATGCTCGGCAACGTCTTCCGCCACACCCCGGAGGGCACCGCCTTCGCCGTCGACGTCCACCGCGGCGACGACGCCGTCATCGTCCTCGTCTCCGACGCCGGACCCGGCGTCGCCGACCCGGCCGCCGCCCTGCGCCGCGGCCACGGCGCGGGCGGCCAGGGCTCCACCGGCCTCGGTCTCGACATCGTCCGCCGCGTCGCCGAATCCACCGGCGGCGACCTCGCCGTCGGCCGCAGCGTCCTCGGCGGCGCCGAGATCCGCCTCTGGCTCGCCCTCTCCCCCCACACCTCCACCCCCCACCCCACCCACCGCGGCACCCCCCTCAACCGCCACCGCTGAGCGCGCAGCGCGCCCGGCGCGTGTGCCGGAAGCCAGGATTCAGCCCGTCCGGCGTCTGTGGGGGCACCTCCCCGCGCTGGCTGGGGGCGACGAGCCCCGCCGGCGATGAGGCCCCACCTTTAACGGCTCCCTTGCGCCGCCTTAAGCGCGCCATAAGAACCCCGTCCGCAGCCCGGACCAGCCAATTTGTCCCCTCTCCGCGCGCTAGCGTGCCAACGCGTCCCCCTCCCCCCAACCCCCAAGAGGCAGGCTCGAACATGGCAACAACGCACCGCCGTCGCCCCAGCCGGAAGGTCCAACTGATAGGCGGCCTCACCGCCGTCGCCGCCGTAGCCGGAGGCGCCTTCGCACTGGCGGGATCGGCGAGTGCCGCGTCGGTCGGGGCGGTGTACTCCAAGACCAGCGGGTGGGACGGCGGTTACACCGGCCAGTACGAGATCACGAACTCCGCGAGCAGCGCCCTCACCGGCTGGACGCTGAAGTTCGACCTGCCTGCGGGAACGAAGATCAGCTCGCTGTGGAACGGCAGTTACCAGGTGTCGGGCCAGACGGTCACCGTCACCGCGGAGAGCTGGAACGGCACGATCGCCCCCGGCGGCAAAGTTGACGTCGGCTTCGTGACGAGCGCGTCCGGCGCGGCGGGCGACCCCGTCAACTGCCTGATCAACAACGCGAAGTGCTCGGTCTCCGATGGCCCCACGCAGACCCCGACGGGCCACCCGACGCAGACCGCGACCCCCACGGCGACCCCGACGCAGAAGCCCACGCAGACCCCCACCCAGAGCCCGACGCCCACCCCGACCCCGACCCCGACCTCGGGCGGCGGCGGCACCACCGCGTCCAGCGGCTTCGCCCCCTACGTCGACACCTCCCTCTACCCGGCGTACGACCTCGTCGCCGCGTCGAAGGCCAACGGCGTCAAGGAGTTCAACCTCGCCTTCCTCGTGTCCGGCGGCGGCTGCGTCCCCAAGTGGGGCGGCGTCACCGACCTGGGCGGTGACGCGGTGGCCGCGCAGATCGGCGCGCTGCGGGCGGCCGGCGGCGACGTACGCGTATCGTTCGGCGGCGCCAACGGCACGGAGCTGGCCTCGGCGTGCTCCTCGGCGTCGGACCTGGCGGCGGCGTACGGCAAGGCCATCGACCAGTTCAAGCTCACGAAGGTCGACTTCGACGTGGAGGGCGGCGCGCTGCCGGACACCGCCGCCAACACCCGCCGCGCGCAGGCCATCGCCCAACTCCAGAAGAGCCACAGTGGACTTGAGGTCTCGTACACGCTGCCCGCGATGCCGACCGGGCTCACGCAGGACGGCATCAATCTGCTGAGCAACGCCAAGAGCAACGGGGTGGACATCCACGCCGTCAACATCATGGCGATGGACTACGGTTCCTCGTTCAGCGGCGACATGGGCCAGTACGCGATCGACGGCGCGACCGCCACGCAGGCGCAGGTCAAGAGCGTGCTCGGGATCTCCGACGCCGCCGCGTGGAAGAAGATCGCGGTGACGCCGATGATCGGCGTCAACGACGTCGCCACCGAGATCTTCACCGTCGAGGACGCCACGCAGTTGGTGACCTTCGCCAAGTCCAAGGGCCTGGCGTGGCTGTCGATGTGGTCCGCGACCCGCGACAAGCAGTGCGCGGGCGGCGCGCAGAGCTGGGCCGACGCCTCGTGCAGCTCGATCGTGCAGAGCGCGGGCGCCTTCTCCAAGGCGTTCGCCGCGTACACCGGCTGACGGCACGTCACCTGTGAACGCCCCCTGAACCGTGCCTCTCCCACCCCCACGGGAGAGGAGCGCGGAGCGGTACGGACAGCACCCTCGAGCTGTCCGTACCGCTCCTTTTCCGTTCCCTCAGGAAGCCCCGTCCTCCTCCGCGACTCCCTGAAGGACGTTCTCGCGGGCGACGGCCGCGTACCAGTGGGCGCTCTGCTTGGGGATGCGGCGCTGTGTGCCGAAGTCGACGTAGACCGCGCCGAAACGCTTGCTGTAGCCGTACGCCCACTCGAAGTTGTCCATCAGCGACCACAGGAAGTAGCCGCGTACGTCCACGCCGTCGGCGATCGTGCGGTGGATCGCCGCCAGGTGGCTGCGCAGATACGCGATCCGCTCCGGGTCGTTGACCGTGCCCTCGGGCGAGATGTAGTCGTCGTAGGCGGCGCCGTTCTCGGTGACCATCATCGGCAGCCCCGGGTGCTCGCGCGCCACCCGGTGGATCAGGTCGTACAGACCGGTGGCGTCCACCGCCCAGCGCATCGCGGTGGTCTCGCCGGGCGGCAGGTGGAAGGCGACGTGCTCGGAGCCGGGCCACGGCGAGTGGTCGCTGGCGCCGTGCCCGTCGTTGCGGGGCACGTCGGGTCCGTCGGCGCGCTGCTTGCCGTCCGAAACCAGCGTCGGCGTGTAGTAGTTGATGCCCAGCAGGTCGATCGGCCGGGAGATCTCCGCGAGGTCGCCCTCCCGTACCAGCGACTCCCAGTCCACCAAGTGGGCGGTGTCCGCGAGGAGATCGGCCGGGTAGTCGCCGCCGAGGATCGGGCCGAGGAAGACCCGGTTGCCGACCGCGTCGATCCGGCGGGCCGCGTCGAGGTCGCCCGGTGAGGTGGTCAGCGGGCGGATCTGGTGCAGATTGAGGGTGATCGAGGTCTGCGCGGCGGCGGGCAGCGCGGAGCGCAGGGCCCCGATCGCCTTGCCGTGCGCGAGGTTGAGGTGGTGGACGGCCCGCAGCGCCGACTCCGGCTCGGTGCGGCCCGGCGCGTGCACGCCGGAGCCGTAGCCGAGGAAGGCCGAGCACCAGGGCTCGTTGAGGGTCGTCCAGTACGGCACCCGGTCGCCGATCGCGCCGGCCACCAGCGCCGCGTAGTCGGCGAACCGCTCGGCGGTGTCGCGTACCGTCCAGCCGCCGACGTCCTCCAGATCCTGCGGCAGGTCCCAGTGGTAGAGGGTGGCCACCGGCGTGATGCCGCGGTCGAGCAGTTCGTCGGTGAGCGAGCGGTAGAAGTCGAGGCCGCGCTGGACGGCCGGGCCGCGCCCGGTCGGCTGCACGCGCGACCAGGAGACGGAGAACCGGTACGCGCCCAGGCCCAGGTCGGACATGAGCGCGACGTCGTCGCGGAAGCGGTGGTAGTGGTCGGCCGCGATGTCACCCGTGTCCCCGTTGTGGACGCGGCCGGGCGTGTGGCTGAAGGTGTCCCAGATCGAGGGGGTGCGGCCGTCCTCGGCCGCGGCGCCCTCGATCTGGTAGGCGGCGGTGGCCGCCCCCCAGACGAAGCCGGGGGGAAAGCGGAGCGAGGCCGAGACATTGGCGCTCTCGGCGCTCTCGGAGCGGACAGCGGTCATAACGGGGGACTCCAGGGGAATCAGGGGTAAGCGGGGGAGGGGGCCAACAGGACGCTGCTCAGGGGGAGTTCAGGGGAGGCATGGGGGAGTTCACGAAGGGTTCAGCTCTTGACGGCACCTGCCGTGATGCCGCCGACGATGTGCTTGCCGAGGACCGCGAAGACCAGCAGCAGCGGCAGCGTGGCGACCAGCGCGCCCGTCACCACGATCGAGTGGTCGATGGTGTGGTCACCGGAACCCAGACCGGCCAGCGCGACCTGAACCGTCGGGTTCTGCTGGTTGAGCGCGATGAACGGCCAGAAGAAGTCGTTCCACGACTGCACGAACACCAGCATTCCCAGCACGGCCATCGCGGGCCGCGCCACCGGGAACACCACGTGCCAGATGATCCGCAGACTGTGCGCGCCGTCCACCCGCGCCGCCTCGACCAGTTCGATCGGCAGCGCCTCGGACAGGAACTGCCGCATGAAGAACACGCCGAAGGCGGCCACCAGCGACGGCAGGATGACGGACTGGATGTGCCCGACCCAGCCCAGGTTGGTGATGATCTGGTAGAGCGGGATCACGCTGAGCTGCGGCGGGATCGTCATCGTCGCGACCACCAGCATCAGCAGCGCGTTACGGCCGCGGAACTGGAGCTTGGCGAAGGCGAATCCGGCGAGCGTCGCGAACATCACCGTGCTGAACGACACGAAGCCCGCCACGATCGTGGAGTTGATCAGGGCCTTGCCCATGTCGACCTGGTCCCACACGATGTGCAGGTTGTCGATCAGATGGCTGCCGGGCAGCAGCGGCATCGGCGGCGTGACGATCTCGGCGTCCGTGCGCGACGCCGCCACCACCGTCCAGTACAGCGGGAACAGCGAGATCAGCGCCGCGACGACGAGAATCACGTACGCGACCGGGCCCGCGTGCTCCTGCTTGCCCGCCCCGCTCCTGCGCAGGAACCGGCGACGCGGGGGCTTGGGCGGCGGTACGGCGGCGGACCGCCGCGACGGCGCGGCCCCGAACGCTTGCGTTTCGGTTGTCTGTGCCATGAGGTCAGCCCCCGAGCTTCCGGCGGTTGGCCCGCACGATCAACAGTTGGACGGCGCCGATGAGCAGCAGGATCAGCAGCATCACCCAGGCCACGGCGGAGGCCTGGCCCAGCGCGCCGGTCGCCCAGCCCTTCTCGTACATGTAGAGGCTCAGCGTCTGGTACTGATGCGCGGAGCCGCCGCTGACGCCGACTCCGCCGCCGTAGATCAGCGGCTCACCGAAGAGCTGTGTGGCGCCGATCGTCGAGACCACGATGGTGAAGAGAATCGTCGGCCGGATCGAGGGGATCGTGACGCTGATGAACTGCCGCCAGCGCGAGGCCCCGTCGAGCGCCGCCGCCTCGTACAGGTCGGACGGCACGGCCTGCATCGCGGCCAGGTAGATCAGCGCGTTGTAGCCGGTCCAGCGCCAGGTCACGATCGCCGAAATGGCGATCTGCGCGGGCCACTTGGACGACTGCCAGTCGAGGTTGTGCACCCCGAAGTGGGCGAGGATCTGGTTGACCATCCCGTAGTCGGGATTGAAGAGCTGGACGAAGACCAGCGACGCCGCCGCGATCGAGGTGGCGTACGGCGCGAGCACCGCGACCCGGAAGAAGCCGCGCGCCCTGAGCTTGAAGTTCAGCAGGTGCGCGAGGCCGAGCGCCATCAGGAGCTGCGGCACGGTCGAGATCACCGCGAGCGAGAAGGTGTTGCGCAGCGCGTTCCAGAAGAACTCGCTGTCCCACAGGCGGGTGTAGTTCCGGAAACCGACCCAACTGGCGTCGCCGCCGAGCTGCACCTGGTTGAAGGAGAGGTAGCCGGTGTAGATCAGCGGAAAGAGGCCGAAGGCCGCGAAGCAGATGAAGAACGGGGCGATGTACGCGTACGGCGACGCCTTGGTGTCCAGCCGGTACAGCCTGGAACGCCAGCCCGGGGGGCGGTGGGCGCCCTTGCCGGGCGAGCGGGGGGCGGCGGGCGGGGACGACGGAGGACTGCCGTCGGACGTCGCCCTGACGGAGGTGGCCACGAGTGGCGTCCTTCCCGTAGGGGTTCGGGCGAGGGTTGTGCGGTGACTGGAGGAGTGCCGCGGTCGTCCGGGGTGGTCCGGCCGCGGATGCGGGGGCGGTACGAGGTGCGGGGAGACGAGGTGCGGGCCGCCCGGCAGGTGGGAGACACTGCCGGGCGGCCCCGTCCGCGCTACTGGTCGATCTTGTCCTTGACCAGTGCCTTCACGTTCGACCACGCCTTTTCGGCCGAGGTGCCGTGCTGCTCCATGTCGAGGATTCCGTTGTCGGTGATGAAGGTCTTCACCTGACCGTCGTACTGGCCGATGGGCGCGGGCTGGATGCTCTCCGCGGTGGCCGAGTAGATCTTGCCGACGGGGGTGTCACCGAAGTACGGGTTCGTCGCGTTCTGCACGGCCGGGTCGGCGAGACCCGCCTTGGTCGACGGGATGTTGCCGTTCTTCGCGAAGACCTTCGCCTGCTGGGCGGGCGCGGTCAGCCAGGCGGCCAGCGCGGTCGCCTCCGCTATGTGCTTGCCGGCCTTGGGCACCGACAGGAACGAACCGCCCCAGTTGCCGGCCTGCGGCGGCGCGGCGATGTCCCACTTGCCCTGGTTGGCGGGGCCGGCCGAGTCCTTGATGATGCCGATCATCCAGCTCGGGCAGGCCACGGTCGCGAACTTGGAGTTCTTGAACGCCGCGTTCCAGGTGTTGGCGTCGAACTGCCGCAGCTTGTCGGTCAGTCCGTCCTTGACGGCCTCGGTCGCCAGGTCCCACGCCGTCTTCACACCGGGGCTGGTGTCGTAGATCAG
Source organism: Streptomyces sp. NPDC088197 (assembly GCF_044741185.1). Classification (NCBI taxonomy): domain Bacteria; kingdom Bacillati; phylum Actinomycetota; class Actinomycetes; order Kitasatosporales; family Streptomycetaceae; genus Streptomyces; species Streptomyces sp. NPDC088197. The sequence continues at coordinate 17,707 of NZ_JBIUSD010000015.1, read as the reverse complement.
CTTGCCGGACGCGTCGGAGTACTGCGTGGTCTGGCTGGAGACCACCGCGTTGAACAGGCCGCTGCCGGAGTCGGTGAAGGCCACACCCGAGGGCGCATTCGCCTTGAACTCCTTGCCGACGGCCAGGAACTTCGACCAGTCACCGGCCCACTTGGCCGCGACCGCCTCGCGGTCGTCGGGCAGACCCGCGGCCTTGAAGAGGTCCTTGCGGTAGCAGACCGCCATCGGGCCGATGTCGGTGCCCAGGCCGATCACCGAACCGTCGGTGGTGGTGGCCTGCTTCTCCTTGTAGTCCAGCCAGTCGCCGACGTTGACGCCCTTGGCCTTGCCCAGGTCCACGAACTTCGACGCCAGCGTCGGGCCGGTGGCCTCGGCGATGTAGCCGATCTCGATGGCCTGGATGTCGGAGAGGCCGCTGCCCTGGGAGAGGTGGAGCTTCAGGGCGTCCCAGTACTGCTGCCCGTCGGCGACGTTGTCCTCGACGATCGTGATGTTGGGGTGCAGCTTGTGGTACTCGGAGAAGAGGGCCGCGCCCGTCTTGTCGTCGTAGCCGAACGATCCGAAGTCACCGACGTGCAGCGTGATCTTCTCGGTCGAGGAGGCGGTGCTCCCGTTGCCCGAGTCCTTGCTCTTGCTGTCGCTGCTGCATCCGGTGATCAGGGTCGCGCAGGTCGCGAGACCCGCGACCGCGATGACTGCGGCCTTGCGGGTTCTGCCGGAAGTGCGCATTCCACTCTCCTTGTCAGGGTGGGTCTGGCGTGCGGTGGTGCGAGTGAGGGTGTGGGAGCGCTCCCACTAAGCTTGCCGGAACAATCCGGCCTCGGAGGGGTCAGTGTCAAGATGTGAAGTCGATTTCGTTGCCGGAACGTGTCCGGACCGGACCGATGGTCACTTCTTGAACGGATCGGACGCCGCGGGGCGGGTACGGTGAACACAGCGTGGGAGCGCTCTCAAGAGATCCTGCTGTCCAGAGCGGGCCGGGCGCTAAGGTGGCGCGACAGTGGAGCACAGGAGGCGGAAGTGGCCATGAACGGGCGGCACAGCGGACGGCCCACCCTGGAAGAGGTGGCTGTACGCGCCGGGGTGGGACGCGGCACGGTCTCGCGCGTCATCAACGGGTCGCCGCGGGTCAGCGACCGCGCGAAGGCCGCGGTCGAGGCCGCCATCGCCGAACTGGGGTACGTGCCCAACCGCGCGGCCCGCGCGCTGGCCGGAAATCGCACCGACGCGATCGCTCTGGTCATCCCCGAGCCGGAGACGCGGCTCTTCGCCGAGCCGTACTTCTCCGACATCATCCGGGGGATCGGGGCGGAGCTGGCCGACACCGACATGCAGCTCCTGCTCACGCTGATCCGTACGCCCAAGGAGCGGGCCCGTTTCGGCCAGTACCTGGCCGCGCACCGCGTGGACGGCGTCCTGCTGGTCTCCGTCCACGAGGACGATCCGCTGCCCGACCTTCTCGAACAGCTCGACATGCCCGCCGTTCTGAACGGGCGGCGCAGTGACCTGGAATCCGTCTCGTACGTGGACGCCGACAACGTCGGCGGCGCGCGTGCCGCCGTCGCCCACCTCTTCGCCCGCGGGCGGCGGGCGGTCGCGACGATCACCGGGCCGCCGGACATGTACGTGGCCCGCTGTCGCCTCGACGGGTATCGGCAGGCCGTGGAGGCGGCGGGGATTTCCGCCGGGGGTTCCTCGGGGGGCTCCTCGGACTCGGAGCTCGTCGCCCGGGGCGACTTCACCGAGGAGGGCGGGCGGCGGGCCATGCGCGAGCTGCTCGCGCGGCGGCCGGACATCGACGCCGTTTTCGCCGCCTCCGACCTCATGGCGGCCGGCGCGCGGCAGGTGCTGCGCGAGTCGGGGCGGATTGTGCCGACCGATGTCGCGCTCGTCGGTTTCGAGGACTCGGCCATCGCGCGCCACATGGATCCGGCGCTCACCAGTGTTCGGCAGCCGACGGAGGAGATGGGGCGGACGATGGCGCGGGTGCTTCTGGAGGAGATCGCCGAGCGGGATTCGGTGCGACGCCATGTCGTTCTGGCCACTGAGCTCATTCAACGCGACTCTGTTTAGGGCTCGTTGTCTTGTCTTTGCCCGCCCGCCCACCCGTGCGGGTGCTTTGTCGTCTGCGGGTGCCGCTTGTGCCTGGTCGGTCCCGGTCCGGGGCACCTCCTCGAAATGCGGCTACCTGGCCTTTGCTTATTCGGCACCCTTCTTGTCACCGCATTTCTGCGGGGGCACCCCGGCCCGTCCCCTCCCGGTCCGTCGGCGTCCGACGGTCCGGTTGGGGTTGCCGGGGAGGGGGTTCTTTTCGGCGGGCCGCCCTGCGCCGGTGCCCCTCCCGGTGAGCCTGCGCCGGTGCCCCCTCCCGGTGAGTCGGAATGCTCGGGCCCTTCCGCCAAGAGCCCAACGAAGCCCCTGCCACCCCCCCCACTCCCCAGCACCCGCACCCCGCCCACCCCGGCTGGACGTTGGTGGCTCGGGTCCCGGGCTCCCACCCACCCCCTTGCGCCCACCCCGCCGGAGGGTTGGGCGTCGCAGGGCCCGCACCCCCTCCCACCCCTCCCTCCTCAGCCACAGCGGACAGGCGGACGCCGACGGGCGAGGAGGGGACGGTGCGGGGTGCCCCCGCAGGGGGACGAACGGAAAGGGGCTGGACGTTTTCGAAGTGGGTGCACGTTCGTCGCCCGAGGAGGTGCCCCGGGCCGGGACCGACCAGGCACAGGCGGCACCCGCAGACGAAGAAAGCACCCGCACGGGTGGGCGGGCGGGAAAGACAGGACGGAGGGAAGGACAGGACGTGAAGAAGCGGACGGCGGTTTACGGGGAAGTGGCGACAGAGCTGGCGCTGAGAAGTGACGCGGAACTGCGCGAGCTCGTGGAGAGGGGTGAACCCCTCGGAGAAGGCATCGGCGGACAGACCTCAAAGGTGCTCCTCGCGGGAACCCCCGTCTTCGTGAAGGAGATCCGCCTCACCGACCTCGAAAGGCGCCCGGAGAACACCCACTCGACGGCGAACGTCTTCGACCTCCCGGCGTTCTGCCACTACGGCATCGCCACCCCCGGCTTCGGCGCCTGGCGCGAACTGGCCGTCCATGCCATGACGACGAACTGGGTCCTGGCGGGAGAGCACGACGGCTTCCCCATGACGTATCACTGGCGGGTGCTGCCGAGCACGAGAAGGCCCCTGCCGAAGGAACTGGCCGATGTGGAGGCGGCGGTGGCGTACTGGGGCGGCAGCCCCGGAATGAGGCGCCGCATCGAGGGTGTGCGGGACGCGACGGCGAGCGCGGTGGTCTTCATGGAGTACATCCCGCAGAATTTGCAGAATTGGCTGCGGAACCGTCTCGCGGAGGCGGACGAGGAGACGACGGAACGCGTCTGCGAGTGGATCGAGCGCGAGCTGCTGGACGGCGCGGATTTCATGAACGACCGCGAACTGCTGCATTTCGACGCGCACTTCGAGAATATCCTGACCGACGGCCACCGCCTGTACTTCGCGGACTACGGCCTGGCGGTGTCGACCAGGTTCGAACTGTCCTCGGCGGAGGCCGAGTTCTACGAGCGGCACCGGACGTACGACCGCGATTACATCCGTACGCACTTGGTGCGCTGGCTGGAGCGCAATACGGGGAAGGTCCCGGCTCCGGTGCTGGCCCGGCACGGGCAGTTGGCCGAGGAGATGGGGGAGTGGCACAGGGCGTTGCGGACGGAGAGCCGGGAGACGCCGTATCCGGTTCAGTCGGCGGGCCGCCATCTGACGCGGTAGTCGACGCCGTCGGGGCGGTAGCGGGGGCCGGGGGTGGAGCGCCACTGGGCGGTCAGGACGCGCGGCTCGGCGGGGGTGTCGCGGTGGGGGAGGAGCAGCGCGGTGAGTTCGTCGTAACGGGCGTCGACGCCGCCCGTGCCGGGGTGGGTGTCGGGCTCGGCCGTACCGGCCTCGTAGCGGGCGTGCCAGGCCGCGAAGAGGGCCCACCGCTCGCGCTCCAGGGCGAGTTGGGCGGCGCCGACGGGCCACACGGCGTAGGTGTCCTCGTACACGAGCCGGAAGTAGTGCGGCTCCCCTTCGACCTCGGCGAGGCCGAAAATCGGGGCGTCGTATCGGTCCAATTCGGCAAAGACCCGCTCGAATCCCTCGCCGATCAGCTCCTGTTCATCCCAGATCTCGGCCATGAACGGAGGCTACGACCTCGGGCCGCCGAGGCGCGTACGTTTCTTGAACGCGGGCCCTCGTACGCGCTCTCAGAACGCGCTGCCGACGCCGTTCACCGCCGTCACAGGCGCCGCCACACCGGCACTCCCGGCGCGGCGCGGGAGGGCGACGACAGCACCACGTGGGGCGGGGACGGCTGCGTCCGGGACGTCGGGCAGCTCCAACTCCGGTACGGCGAGGTGGTGGTGAGGGTGCTCCCGGCGGTGGCCGGAGGACGCGGCGGGGCGGTCGCACCAGGCGATGAGGAGTTCTCCGTGGACGTCGGCGGCCTCCCGCACCCGGTCGCGTACGTACGCGTACAACTCGCCGAGCGTGATCAGCCCGTCGCGGACGCCGTCCGCCTCGCCCGTCCGCAGGCCGTGCGCCAGTGCGTGGGTGAGGCCCGCCGTGCACCGAATACGTTCGGGAACACGCTCCCGGAGACGTTTCGGGACCGCGTTCGCCGGGATCGGTTCAGGCCGCGTCCTCGGGCGCGGGCGGGCGGCAGGCGAGGATCTGGTCGACGCCCATGCGGTTCTCTCCGAAGGACAGGGCGCTGCCGATGAGGTAGAGCCGCCACACGCGGGCGGTCTCCTCGCCGACGAGGGCGACGAATTCGGCCCAGCGGTCCTCCAGCGTGCGGTGCCAGGCCAGGATGGTGCGGACGTAGTGCTCGCGCATCGCGGTGACGGACCGCACTTCGAGACCGGCCTGTTCGAGCAGGCCGACGGTCTCGCCGAGCGGGCGCATGTGCATGTCGGCGGCGATGTAGGTCTCGATGAAGGCGCCGCCGCCCGGCGCGTTCCGGCCGCGTGACATCTGCTGGACCATCACCCGGCCGCCCGGCCTGAGCCGGTCGTGCAGGGCCGCGGCGAAGGCCGGGTACTCGGCGTCGCCGACGTGCTCGCCCATCTCGATGGCGGCCACAGCGTCGTAGCCGCCGCCCCGGATGTCGCGGTAGTCGCGGCACTCCACGTCGACCAGGTCGCTGAGCCCGCGCGCCTTCACCTCCTGTCGTACGTACGCCGCTTGCTCGGCCGCGAGGGTGACGGCGGTGACGCGGGCGCCGTACCGCTCGGCGGCGTGCAGGGTCAACGAGCCCCAGCCGCAGCCGATGTCGAGCAGCCGGGCCTCGGGCCCGAGCCCCAACCGCGTGCAGATCAGGTCGAGTTTGTCGCGCTGCGCGTCGGCGGACGTGTAGTCGGGGGCGTCGCTGGTCCACCAACCGCAGGAGTACGCCATCGTCTCGTCGAGCAGCAGCGCGTAGAAGTCGTTCGACAGGTCGTAGTGGTGGTGGATCGCGGCCCGGTCGCGGTCCTTGCTGTGCAGGCGTCCGCTCAGCCGCGCCGGAGCCCCCGGCGGCGCGGGGCGCGGCCCGATCGCGCCGATCCGTACCGCCGCCGCCAGCGCGCGCGCCCGGTCGGCCGCCGACAGCCGGGCCGGCCGCAGCTTCTGCTGCCGGATGGCCGCCCACACCGTGCGCAGCGCCTCCCCGACATCGCCCTCGACGTCGATCTCCCCGGCCACGTACGCCTCCGCGAGGCCCAGCTCGCCGGGCTGCCAGACCAGCCGCCGCAGCGCCCGCCGCCGCCGTACGACCACCAGCGGTCCGTCGCCCGAGCCCAGCTCGCTCCCGTCCCACAGCCGCACCCGCAGCGGCGGTTCCCCGCCGAGCGCCTGGTCCAGGTGGGGGCGCAGCCGGTCGGCCGCGGTGGGTGTCACGGAGGGCATGGACGCGCTCGCTTTCCGCGGTGCCGGCCGGTGAGGCGGCGGCTCCGCTGTGCTGTTCCGGGCTGTGCCGGGCTGTTCCGGTCGGGGCTCTCACCCTGTATTCGGCGCGGTACGGCGTACGGATTGGCGCGGGTGCCGCCCGTCTGCCGGGGGCTGTCGCACGGCTGTCGTACGGATGTCGTACGGATGTCGCGCGGCGGCGTGCGGGCCTCGGCGGGATTGTCGTGCCCCTCGGATACGTTGCCGTCATGGCTGAATTCGTACTGGTCGCGGGGGCGTGGCTCGGCGCGTGGGCGTGGGACGAGGTGGTGCCCGAGCTGCGGGCGGCCGGGCACGGCGTCCATCCGCTGACGCTGTCGGGGCTCGCCGAGAAGCGAGGCGCCGCGCCGGACGCCGGGCAGCGGACGCATGTCGAGGACATCGTGGCCGAGGTGGAGCGGCTCGATTTGCGGGACGTGGTCCTGGTCGGACACAGCTACTCGGGGATTCCGGTCGGCCAGGCCGCCGGGCGGATCGGCGACCGGCTGGCCCGTATGGTCCTGGTCGACTCCGAAGTGCCGGTCGAGGGCGGGTCGTTCGCGTCCGGCTGGTGGGAGGGGCAGGCCAGATTCGAGGCGATCCTGGCCGAGGGGGACGGCGTCTGGCCGCCGCCCGCCGCCGGGGAGTTCGAGGGCCAGGGCCTGACCGACGAGCAGATCGCCCGGATCGTCGCGGGCGCGACCCCGCATCCGGCTGCCTCGCTCACCGAGCCCGCCGCGCTGTCCCGCCCGCTCGCCGACCTCCCGACGACGTATATCAAGTGCCTTCTGGACGGCCCGGAGCCGAACAGTGACGTGGCCGCGCTCCTGGACGGCAAGCGGTGGCGGCTGGTGGAGATGAACACCGGGCACTGGCCGATGTTCTCCGAGCCGCGCCAGCTCGCCGCGATCCTGGGGGCCGAGACCGCCCCCTGATCCCTGCCGGGCGCGCGTGGGCCTCGGGCCCGCGCGGGTGTCGGGCCCACTCGCTGCGGGTCCGTCCTACGCCTGCGGCACCATCACGTCCGCCGGGATACGGCGGCGGACGTCCGCGAGCAGATTCCGCATCGCCATGCGGAAGACCTCGGCCTGGTGCTCGCCGAGGAACGAGGTGTGCCCGAAGACCTCCAGGACCACCTGCCCGTGCAGGCGGCCCCACGCCTCCATGAGGAGAGCGACCGCCGGCGGGGGCAGCTCTCCCGGGCCCTCCGGCGGCAGCCGGTCCAGGTGCGCCAGGAGCCGGGGCGAGAGCGCGGGGACGTCGGCCGCCGCGAGCTGCGCGGTGCTGAAGCCGTCGAACAGTTCGCGCTGGAAGAGCACGCTCATCCGGCGGTTGGCCTGGGTGGTGATGCCGTCGTGCGGGGCCGCGTACCCCCGCAGCGGTGTCCCGTAGAGGAGTTGGTACCGCTCGGGGTGGGCGATGGCCCAATGGCGGTAGCCCTCGGCCGCGACCACCAGGCGCGGCAGATCCGGCCAGTCCGCCGCCGCTCGGTCGAGCGCGGCACGTACGGCGGCGGTCAGGTCGTCGTACGCCTTGGTGACGAGCACGGTGACGAGGGCGTCCCGGCTCGGGAAGTAGTGGTAGAGCGCCTGGACGGTCATGCCCAGGCCGCGGGCTATCGCGCGCATCGACAGGCCCTCGGGGCCGTTCTCCCCGATCAGGTGCTCGGCGGCGTCCAGGATCTCCTGCGTCGCCGCCGCGCGCCGCCGTTCACGCAGAGAGGGCGGGGAGGGCGGGGAGGGCGGGGACGACGGTGGCGGCGGCGTTGCTGGTGTCGGCGGTATTCGCGGTGCCGACGGTGTCGTCCGTGGTGTCGGCGGTGGTGTCGGCTTGGAGACGTCCGGTGGCGCTGGCGGGTGTTCCTCGGCGGGCATGCGCCCACCCTACGACGGCTTCCTTGGCGTGTATCCGGAATTTGAACACTGTCAGGTAAATCTCGCACTGCCAAAGTCTGTTGTGTGCTGTCTACGTTCGTCACGGCGACGTCACTCCCGTCGCATCCGCCGCACGGCGCGACTCCGCGGGCCCCGCACACCCGCGACTGCGCCGGTACGCGCGTCCAGAAGGCCCGCAAGTCCGCAGAGGAGATCTCGCGTGTTCGAACGCATAGCCGAACTGGCGATCCGCCGGTCCCGGCTGGTACTCATCGTCGCCATCGTGGCGACGGCCGTCATGGGTGCCGTGGGTGCTGGCGCCTTCACCAAGCTACTGGGCGGCGGCTTCGACGATCCAGCTTCCCAGTCCACCCGGGCACGCGACCTCATCGACAAGAGATTCGGCGGCGAGACGAATCTGGTGCTGCTCGTCCGCACCGCGGACGGCCGTATCGCCGACGGCCGCGTGGACGCCCCGGCGGCCGAGCGGAACGGGCGGGCCCTGGTCGCCGAGCTGAAGAGCGAGAAGACGCTGGCGAACGTCGTCTCGTACTGGGACACGCGGAGCACCGAACTGCGGTCCAAGGACGGCCGCGAGGCCATGGTGCTCGCCCACGTCAAGGGCGACCCGACGCAGCAGCAGAAGAACGCCGAGAAGCTTCTCGACCACTTCGGCGGTACGTACAAGGACGCGCTCACGGTCCGGGCCGGCGGTGTGGCCGCCGTCGGCAACGACATGTCGACGCAGGTCGTCAAGGACCTCGAACTGGCCGAGCTGATCGCGATCCCGCTGACCCTCGTCCTGCTGCTGTTCGTCTTCGGCAGCGCGGTGGCCGCCCTGCTGCCGCTGGCCATCGCGGTCATCGCCATCCTCGGCTCGTTCGCCGAGCTGTCCCTGCTCGCGGACGTCACCAGCGTCTCGAACACGGCGACCAATCTCACCACGGCCCTCGGCCTCGGACTGGGCATCGACTACGGCCTGTTGATGATCAGCCGGTTCAGGGAGCAGCTCGCGACGGGCGCGAGCGTGGACGACGCCGTCCGCCGGACCGTCCACACCGCGGGCCGCACCGTCGCGTTCTCCGCGGCGACCGTGGCCGCCGCGCTCGCCGCGCTCCTGGTCTTCCCGCAGTACTTCCTGCGCTCGTTCGGCTTCGCGGGCGTCGGGGTCGTCGCCATCGCGGCCGTCAGCGCGCTGTTCGTCATGCCGCCGCTGCTCGTCGTCCTGGGACACCGGGTCAACAGCGGGCGGATGCCCTGGATGAAGGCCGCGAGCGCCGCGAACGACACGAAGGCCGTCAATTCCGCGAGCGCCGCGAAGGCCGTGAGTTCCGCGAGCGACACGAGGGCCGTGAATTCCGCGAGCGCCGTGAATTCCGCCAGCTCCACGGATTCCGCCGACTCCACCGCCCGCGTCTCCGTGTGGGCGCGGCTGGCCCGTACCTCCATGCGGCGGCCCGCGCTCACCGCGCTGCCCGTGCTCGTGGTCCTGCTGGCGGCGGCGAGCCCCCTGCTGGGCATCGTCTTCGGCACCCCGGACGAGCGCGTGCTGCCCAAGGACGCCGAGAGCCGCCAGGTCTCCGCGACGCTCAGGAGCGACTTCACCGGCAGCGACGACTCCGCCCTCCAGATCGTCTTCGGCCAGGCCGTGGACAAGGGCCCCCTGGGGTCGTACGCGCAGCGGCTGTCGCAGCTCAAGGGTGTCGTACGGGTCGAGACCAGCACCGGGACCTACGCCGACGGGCAGGCTTCCGCCGCCGGGCCGGGCAGCGCCAACCTCGGCCGCCCCGACGGGCAGCGGATCAGCGTGACCAGCTCCCTGACGCCGAGGTCGGACGCGGCCCAGGACCTGGTCGGCGCGGTACGGGACCTCGCGCCGCCCGCCGGAACGCACCCGCTGGTCGGCGGCACCGACGCCGAACTGGTCGACACCCGGCACTCCATCGGCGGCCAACTCCCGCTCGCCATCGGCCTGGTCGTCCTCACCACCTTCATCCTGCTCTTCCTGTTCACCGGCAGCGTCGTGCAGCCGCTGCGCGCCCTGCTGCTCAACGCGATCACCCTGGTGGCGACCCTCGGCGTCATGACGTGGATCTTCCAGGACGGCCATCTCTCCTCCCTGCTCGGCTTCACCGCGCAGCCGATGGAGATGTCGATGACCGTGCTGATGTTCTGCATCGTCTTCGGACTCTCGATGGACTACGAGGTCTTCGTCACCAGCCGGATCAAGGAACTCCACGACCAGGGCGAGGACACCGAGTCGGCCGTCGTCAACGGCCTCGGGCACACCGGGCGCATCGTCACCGCGGCGGCCTGCCTGCTGGCCGTGAGCTTCTTCGCCTTCGGCACGGCCAAGCTCAGCTTCATGCAGATGTTCGGCCTCGGCAGCGGACTGGCCATCCTCATCGACGCCGTGGCCATCCGCGGTGTCCTCGTCCCCGCCGCGATGCGCCTGCTCGGCGGATCGGCCTGGTACGCGCCGGGCTTCCTGCGCAGATTCCACGACCGCTTCGGGCTCAGCGAGGGCGAGCCGGCCTCCGGTCCCGACCTGGACCGCGAGCCGGTCGCCTCGCAGAGGTGATCGAGCGGGCCCCGCGGCCCCGATGCCTGTGACGGCCTCCGCCCTCCCCGGGCGGGGGCCGTGGCGCGTGCCCGGCCCCGTCCGCCGCCGCCCCCCACCCGGCGGATCTGTGTGCGATGCCTTGACGCCCCCGCCGTTCCGCCCGACACTCCATTCGCACGCAGCTCTGAGAGCGCTCTCAAGATTTCCGACATGTCATGCGCGCATCAGGCATATCGAGTACGGCATCACGGGCGGCGGGTCGCGCACGAGCAGGACGGACCACGCGCCACGCACCACGCACCACGGCTCACGCTCAGCGCCCCGCCCCCACGGCAGCTGTCCCCCCACGACCGAAAGGCAGCACCTGCCCATGACGACATCCCCTCCATCGGCCGCCCGCCGCCTCGTCAGCGGACGTCCCACGGCCGTGCTCAGCGCCCTGCTCCTCCTCGTGACCGGCATCACCGGCCTTGTGCTGTCCGGCGGTTCGGCGTCGGCGGCCGTTCCCGGACCCGCGGCGGGCTGGACGACCGTGTTCAGCGACGACTTCAACGGGGCGGCGGGCAGCGGCCTCAACCGGTCCAACTGGCTCTACGACATCGGCACGAGCTACCCCGGCGGCGCGGGCAACTGGGGCACCGGCGAGATCGAGACCTCCACCGACTCGACGCAGAACGTCTACCAGGACGGCTCCGGCCACATGGTGATCAAGCCGGTCAAGGACGCCTCGGGGCACTGGACTTCGGGCCGCGTGGAGACCCAGCGCACGGACTTCGCGGCCCCCGCGGGCGGTCAGCTCGAAATCAGCGCCTCGATCCAGCAGCCCAACCCCCAGAGCGGGCTCGGCTATTGGCCCGCCTTCTGGGCGATGGGCGCCGCCGCCCGCCCGGTCAGCGCCACCAACTGGCCCAGCATCGGCGAGATCGACATCATGGAGGACGTCAACGCCCTCAGTAAGCACTCCACCACCTTCCACTGCGGGCAGTGGGCGGGCGAGTGCCACGACCCCGACGGCATCACCAGCGACCTCCAGCCGTGCGCCGGTTGCCAGACCGGCTTCCACAAGTACTCGGCCGTCATCGACCGCACCAACACCTCCGCCGAGCAGCTCCGCTTCTACCTCGACGGCAATCTGACCTACACCGTCAACGAGAACCAGGTCTCCGTCGCCACCTGGCAGGCCGCCGTCGACCACGGCTTCTTCGCCATCTTCGACGTCGCCATCGGCGGCTCGTACCCCAACAAGGTCTGCGGCTGCACCTCCCCGTCCGCCGACATCAGCTCCGGCGCGGGCATGAGCGTCGACTGGTTCGCCGTGTACCAGACGACCGGCGGCAGCAGCGGCACGGTCGGCGGCACGAACAACGGCGGTACGTCGTCCGGTACGAGCACGGGTACGAGCTCCGGTACGAGTTCCGGCACCAGCTCCGGTTCGAGCGCGGGCAGCACGGGCGGCAGCACCACCACGCCCGACTACACCGCCGGTGTCACCTCCACCAGTTCCACGCAGGCCCGCATCTCCTTCACCCCGACCACCCCGGCCGCCTACGTCGACGTCCACTACCTCGTCAACGGCGCGGGTCAGCAGAATTTCCGCATGACCAACTCCTCCGGCACCTGGACCCAGACCGTCAACGGCCTCTCCACCGGCAGCGTTCTCACGTACTGGTTCACGTACGAGAAGAACGGCCCCCAGTACGACTCCCCGCACTACACGTTCACCCAGGGGTCCTGACCCTCGGCCCGCGTGCCTGCTTCGGCTGTGCCTGCTTCGGCGGGGCCGCCCGGACACCGTGTCCGCGCGGCCCCGCCGGCGTTCGCGGGCGAGGTGCGCCAGGCGAATATGCCAGGTCAAGGAGTGGTTGACGCGCATAGACAAGGTCGGGCAGTCTCATGAGTCCGTGAACCCCCCATGGGAGGCGTGATGTTGAGACGGTACGTCCGTGCATTACTCGCTATTGTCATGTTTGCGTCAGCTATCCTCGTCGGAACCGCCGTGACGGCGGGCAGCGCCCATGCGGCCGGCTGCTACTCCTGGGGCCGCACCCTCAGCCAGGGCGCGAGCGGTGAGGACGTCCGCCAGCTCCAGATCCGGATCGCCGGATACCCCGGCTACGGCGCGGTGCTGGCGACCGACGGCCAGTTCGGGCCGGCGACCAAGTCCGCCGTCGTGCGTTTCCAGCAGGCGTACGGCCTCACGGCGGACGGCATCGCCGGGCCGCAGACCTTCGCGAAGATCGGCGCGCTCCAGGACACCGACTGCACCCCGATCCACTTCACCTTCGGCGAGATGAACCGCTGCAACACCACCTGGGCGGGCGGCGCGGTCAGTGCGGCCACCGCCCGTGACAACGCCCTGCGGCTCATGTGGAAGCTGGAGGCGCTGCGCCACGCGCTGGGCGACCAGCCGCTCAACACGAGCAGCGGCTTCCGCTCAGCCTCGTGCAACAGCGCCGTCGGCGGGGCCGCGAACAGCAACCACATGTACGGCCGTGCCGTCGACCTGATCGGCTCGCCGAGCTACTGCCGCATCGTGCAGGAGGCCCGCTACCACGGCTTCAACGAGATCCTCGGCCCCGGCTACCCGGGCCACAGCACCCACGCCCACCTCGGCGACCAGAGCTCCCGCTACTGGAGCGCCTCCTCCTGCGGAATCTGACCCCCGCGCCCCGTGGCCGACGCTCCCCCTCCGCCTCGGCCACGGGGTTCCGCCCCGCCCGGATCCGGCGGCGGCGTTCCGGGCCGAGCAGGAGCGCGAACTCTCCGAGGACGACCACGGGTTCGGGACCATGACGAGGAGGGGCCGTTCATGCGCCCCTTGACCGACGCGGAGGTCCGCGCCTGGTGCCCCGGCGGCCGTCCCACCGAGGCCGAGTGGACCGCCGCGGTGTCGGACCGCGGCGACCTCTACCCCGACCGCGCGGCGGGCAACTGCACCGTCCTCTACCACGCCGACGGCCGGCCGGTCTCGATCGGCTACTGGGGCGTCACGGCGGACTGACCGCGGCGGGGCGGGGGCCGGGCCGGGGCAGGCTCGGGCAGGACGGCTTCATCCGGGCAGGACGGCCTATCGGGGCCTCCGGACGGAGAACTCGTTGCCGTCGGGGTCGAGGAGCAGGACGTGGGCTCCGCCGTCGGTCTCCGCGGCCTCGGGGCGCGTGGCGCCCAGGGCGAGGAGGCGGTCGACCTCGGCGGAGCGGTCGGCGCCGGCGGGGAGGGCCAGTTCGAAGGAGAGGCGGTTGGTGCCGGTCTTGGGGGCGACGGGCGGCCCGCCCCAGGTGATCTTCGTACCGCCCTCGGGGGACTGGATCGCGGTCTCCTCGTCCTGGTCCCAGACCAGGGGCCACCGCAGGGCCTCGCTCCAGAAGCAGCCGACCTCGCGGGTGCCGTCGCAGGCCAGGGCGCCGATGACGCCGGTGTCGGCGAGGAATGTGTTGCCGGGCTCGATGACGCAGAATTCGTTGCCGTCAGGATCGGCGAGCACGATGTGCCCCTCTTCGGGGAGTTGGCCGATGTCGATGTGCTGTCCGCCCAGTTCCAGCGCCCTGGCCACCGTCTGCCGCTGGTCCTCGGCGGAGGCGCTCGTCAGGTCGAAGTGCGCTTGATTCTGGCGGGACTTGGGCTCCTGGCTCGGCAGGAAGCGGATACGGAAGCCGCCGGTCGCCCCGTCCGCGGCGGGCGGCACGATCGCGACACCGCCCTGCGCGTCCTCGTCCTCACCGGGGATCACCTCCCAGCCCAGCACCCCGGACCAGAACCTCGCCAGCCCCGTCGGCCGCGTCGCGTTGAAACAGATCGCGAACAGTTCACTGCTCATACCCCGTACCTCTCCGATCCCTCGACGTCCGAGCCGCACCCTAGACACGCCCGTCCGGCCCCCGCACCTAAGTTTCCGCCCCGGGCGGCGACGCCGCGCCCCGGCCCGAAGGACCCCCTCCGGCCCACCGGCGGGTCAGGAACTCAGGTGCTCGTGCAGCATCTTCCACGCCCCGTCCCGCTTCACGATCACGTTCGTGCCCCGCCCCTCCCCTGACCGGGGCTGCACCACGCGTGCGATGTCGTGGCTGTTGTTGGCCTGCTCATACCGCGCCATGAACGCCGTGAGCTCGGCTGCGGGATGCGACACGCGCCGGGCTCAGGCGCTCGGGTGGGCGGTGGCAGCGGTGTCGGCGGCGGTGTGCGCGTCGGCGTCGGCCTCGGCGTCGGCGTCGGCGTCGGCGAGGAGGATCGCGGCGACGGCGTCCGGGGCCTCGTGCATGGCGTCGTGGCCGGTCGGGAGGTCGTGCACCCGCCAGGCGGGGTCGGCCTGGAGGCGGGCGCGGAGGCCGGCGAAGGGTGTCCGGTTCTCCCAGCCCGAGCAGTAGACGAACTCGCGGCGGGGGACGCGGGCGACCGCGCCGGTCAGCCGGACCGTCTGGAGGAAGGCGGCGAGGGGATGGGGGCGGCGGCGGGGATCGCCGCCGTCCGGCGGCCGGACGGAGTAGCCGGTGGCCGCGGCACCGGCGGCGAACACCTCCCGGAAGTGGTCGTTCGTCGACGACCAGCACGAATCACCGTCACGCGGTACGTAGGCGTCGAGGTGCACCAGCCGGGAGATCCGGCCCTCCGCGCGGTCGGCCGCGGCGGCGACCACCATCCCGGCGTAGCTGTGGCCGACCAGCGTCGCGCCGGTGACGCTGTGGCGGTCCAGGCACCGCAGCACGTCGTCGGCGTGCGTGTCGAGACCGGCGGTCGCGACCGTCGCGCTGTCGTCGTCCGGCCGCAGACCGGTCAGGGTCAGGGCGTGCACGGTGTGCCCGGCGCGCTCCAGCAGCGGGACCACCGCCTCGAACGACCAGGAGCCCTTCCACGCGCCGGGTACGAGGACGAACGTCGCCATGTGCTTCTCCTTCTCCGGGTGACACGCGGCCCGGTCGGGCGCTCGCCGCGCCGCGGGACCGCTGCGTACAGAGCCAGTCTCACGGGGGCAGGCGGTGGCGTGGTACCGCTACGATGCCAAGTCATGCCCGTTTGCCGCCAACCTCGCCCGGCCGCCGGTGTGACGTCCCATGTGTGGCCGTCCGGCGGGCGCCACCTCTGGCCGTCCGGCGAGGAGAGCGAGGCGCGGTCGCACCCGCGCGGGCACCTGGTGTACGCGGCCAGCGGCGTCCTGGCGGTCCACACCGAGCGCGGCACCTCGATCGTGCCCGCCGACCGAGTCGCCTGGACCCCGGCGGGGTTCACGCACCACCACCGCGCCCACGGCGTCACCGACATGCGGATCGTCTTCCTCACGCCGTCCCTCGCCCGGCTCCTGCCCGGCCACCCCGCCGTGTTCCTCGCCTCCGGCCTCGCCCGCGAGGTCCTGCTCGCCCTGACCGGACCCCGCGCGCACGACGCCGACGTGCCCGCGCACAGCCCCGCCGCGCGCGCCCGCCTCCTGCGCGTCCTCGTCGACGACCTCCAGGAAGCGCACGAACAGCCCCTGCACCTGCCGCAGCCCGCGGACGACCGGCTGCGAGCCGTCGCCCGGATCCTCTACGAGAACCCGGCGGACAACTCCACGCTGGCCGAACTCGGCAGGACGATCGGCGCCAGCCCCCGCACCCTCAGCCGGCTCTTCCACGACGAACTCGCCATGACCTTCTACGAGTGGCGCACCCAACTGCGCATCCACCACGCCCTCGTACTCCTCGCCGACGGCCACGACACCCTCCGCACCGCCGCCGCCTGCGGATGGGCCAACCCCAGTGGCTTCATCGCCGCCTTCACCGCCGTCCTCGGCACCACCCCCGGCCGCTACCGGACCAACCGCCCCGCCCCCAGGCCGCCTTCGGCGTCGTGAAGCGGAGACTCGTCATCGCGACCAAGCTCGTCGCCACGGCTCGATTCCGGCCCCGGCTCGTCACTCAGGCCCGGCGTCGCGCCCACGGCGGCATCGCCGTGGCCCCCGCTGTCGCGCCTGCGGCTGTCAGGGCTTGATGACGACGGAGCGCACGATCTTGTCGGCGAAGGTCTGCCGCTTTTCGTCCCACAGCGGCCACAGATAGCCGAGCCCGCAGCAGACGGCGTCGAGGATGTGCAGGAGCCAGCGGCCGAAGGCCCTCCCGACGCCGAGGACTTGCCCGTCGGCCTCGCGTAGGAGGTGGATGCCGACCACCTTCTTTCCGGGGGTCTGCCCGGTGGTGCCCGCCACGTAGCTCAGGCCGATGGCAATCAGGAGGACGAGAAGCGCGCCCCACTGGGCGGCTGCCGGCGTGCTGCCCAGCGCGTACCAGACGATGCGTTCGGGCACGTACATGATGATGCCGTCGATCAGTGCCGCCGCTACCCGTCGGCCCCACGACGCCAGTGGCGGCATCGCGCCCACCGGCACCTGCCCGTACACAGTCTGATCCGTAGGCCCCCCACGGGGATATTCCGGCAACTCATTTCCCGAGCCCGGTTGTTGCGGCGCAAGCACCCCGTCCACATCCGTTCCGCCGCTACTTCCACCGCCAGGCTGAGACGCCCCTCTGTCATCCACGGAGTGGAGTAAAGCAGATCATGCCCACGAGCGATCACCCCCTCCGCATGGAAGGACTCCCTCCGGATATGCCCGTGGTCTCCATCGTCCGCCCACCCGCCAGAAGACCCCTTTATGCACCCTTGACCTGAGCATGTACATCACATGTAAGATCTGCGAACTTGTGGGAACTCTGTGGCTCTGGGTGGGGACTTTGGGGCTGGGGTGGGGAGAGCTCTGTGCTGAGCAGACATGCGCGCAGGTCGTTGATTGCTGCCGTGGCGGCGGTAATGGTGACGGGCGGCCTCGCGCCCTTGGGTGCGGGCGGGCAGGCGTTCGCCGCTCCTCCTTCGCAGACGGCGGAGAAGTCCCCGCAGGGAAAGGCCGCTTCGGCCCTCACCGAGGACGCCGCGACCGACGCGGGCACCCGCTTCCCGGTGTTCAGATGAGTAATTGGACTCCGGTGGTGTACCGAGGGGACGGGGCATGGATTGGGATCATGCCTGACGGCCGTATTGGGGTCGGGGTGGATTCGGAAGGGCGAGCTGCGCTTGTGAGCTCCGGTTTCGTTCCCATGTGGCCCTACCTGGAGCGTGATCTGCCCGAATCCCTGGCTGAATATGCCCGCTCGTGGGAGCAGCTCAGTCGGGGCGGCGTATCGACTCCCGAGAGGCTAATTGAGCTGACGGTCGAGTCGGCGTGGAGGTCTGGCCGTTCGTATTGGATGCAACTGGCTGCTCCGTGGGTCATTGAGCTTCTTCAGCGTTGCCGCTCCAGGGTGAGGACGGCCTTGGCGATTGACGTCATGCGGTTGGGGCTGCACCGAGATCTGCGGAAGATCCGCC
>NZ_JBIUSD010000014.1:0-194940 GCF_044741185.1 Streptomyces sp. NPDC088197 | reverse complement strand
CGGTTACATTCCGAACCCGGAAGCTAAGCCTTTCAGCGCCGATGGTACTGCAGGGGGGACCCTGTGGGAGAGTAGGACACCGCCGAACAATCTTTCAGCT
The DNA here is from genome assembly GCF_044741185.1 of Streptomyces sp. NPDC088197. Taxonomy (NCBI): domain Bacteria; kingdom Bacillati; phylum Actinomycetota; class Actinomycetes; order Kitasatosporales; family Streptomycetaceae; genus Streptomyces; species Streptomyces sp. NPDC088197. The sequence goes on along the minus strand of NZ_JBIUSD010000014.1, from coordinate 194,840 downwards.
CGGGTCCTCCGAATTTAATTCGGAGGACCCGAGCTTTTTTGCGTTGTACCGTCGGATGATGCGGTACGAGATACGGCCGGTGGTACCGGCGGAGTGGCAGCGGATCCGGGCACTGCGGTTGGCAGCGCTCCAGGACCCGGTCAGCAGCATGGCCTTCGCGCGGACCTTCGAGGAGGAGGCCGCGCTGAGCGACACGGTCTGGCAGCGACGGGCGTCCGGTGCCGGATCCCAGCAGTTCGTCGCCATCGACCGTGACGCGGTCCGCAAACCCGACGAGACAGACGGACACCAGGGCGGCGCCTGGGTCGGCATGCTCACCGTCGTCGTTGAGCGGCCCGACTACTTCTCCGTCAACGCGGTCTATCTGGTCCCCGAGACCCGCGGAACCGGTCTGGCCGAGCGCCTGTTCGCCGCCGCCATCGCCTGGGCCTGGGACCGTACCGACCGCGTGTACCTGTGGGTCCACCAGGACAACGGCCGTGCCGAGTCCTTCTACCAGCGCTTCGGCTTCATCCGCACCGGCGAGACGATGAAGTATCCGCTGAACCCGTCCGAGACGGAGTACGAGATGGTGCTCTTCAGGGACCGCTAGGCCGCGCCGCCGGACGACGACGAATCCGGCGCCGTACCGCCGTACCGCCGTACCGCTGCACGCCGCCGTACGCGATGTGCGCCGCCTTACGCGATGCGCGCCAAGTCGTCCGCCAGCACGGCTCCCAGGAGGGCCTCGCCGTGTGTCCAGCGCTCGACCTCGTCGACGGCGTAGGCACCGAGCCGTTGGACCTCTGTGCCCTGGCAGCCCGCGATGTGCGGGGTGAGCAGGACGTTGCGGAGGCTGTGCAGCCGGTGGCCGCGGGGGAGTGGTTCGGGGTCGGTGACGTCGAGGTAGGCGTCGAGGCGGCCCGCGGCGCATTCGCGGGTGAGGGCCGCGGTGTCGACCAGCCGGCCGCGTGCGGTGTTGATGACGGAGGCGCCGTCGCGCATCAGGGCCAGGCGGCGGGCGTCGAGCAGGTGGTGGGTCTCGGGCAGATCGGGTGCGTGCACGGTCACGATGTCGGAGGTCGCGCACAGTCCGTCGAGGTCCACGAGTTCCGCGCCGAGAGCGGTGGCCTGGGCGGCGGAGACGTACGGGTCGGCGAGCAGGACGCGGAAGTCGGAGGGGGCGGCGAGGAGCCGGGCGATGACGCCGCGGCCGATGCGGGAGGCGCCGATGACGCCGACGACGGCGCCGTCCGCGCCGCGCCGGTCGCGGTAGCCGAGGAGTTGGCCGTCGGTGTACTCGGCGGCGGTGCCGAGCGCGCGGCGGGCGGCGAGGACGACCGTGGCCATGGTGAAGTCCACGACGGGACCGGCGTTGGCGTCGGCCGCCGACGAGACGGCGATGCCGCGCTGCCAGACCTCGGGCCCGACGTGGCCTTTGACGGTGCCGGCGGCGTGGATGACGGCGCCGAGCCGGGGCGCGAGGGCCAGGACGGCGGAGTCGACGGCGGGCGCGCCCCAGCCGGTGAGCAGTACGTCGGCGTCGGCGAGCGCGGCCCGCGCGGCGGGCGTCGTGGTGTCGGTGACGAGGGCGGGGTGGACGGCCGCGAGGGCGTCGAGCCGGGTGCGCAGGGGGGCCGGAAGTACCAGGTCGAGGATGTCCGGACGCATCGCCAGCACCAGATTCGGACGCTCCGCCATGTCTGCCCCTCACGTGTCCGCAGGTCTGCGTGGGTCTGTGCACGGTGACGTGCTCGTGTTCGTGGTCCTGCTCGTGTTCATGTTCGTCGTCGTGCGCTGTGCGGCGCCGTGCGTGCGGGCCGCTGTCCGCGCACATCGGTGTAATCGGTTTCTTTCTCTGGCTCTGAGATTAGGGCCGACGCCATCAGAGGTCAACGCCTTGGGCTGCGGGAGGGGTTGACCTGTCGTAGTAACCGGTTTAGGTTCCGTCCCACCTTAAGCGTCGAGGAGGACGCGATGGCGATTGCCGAACAGGACGCCACCAGCCGCGCCGATGCGGTGGGCGCGTCCGAACGACGCGTGAGACGCGCGAAACGCCTGGCCCGTAGGGGCGGGGCGAACCGTGTGAAGCCCGAGCCCGGCTCGCGCCGCAAGCGGCTGCGCAGGGATGCCGCCCTCGTCCTGCTGATGGCGCCCGGCGTGGCGTACTTCCTGCTTTTCCATTACGGCGCGATGGTCGGGAACGTCATCGCGTTCAAGGACTACGTGCCTTTCGACGGGCTCTGGGCCAGCCAGTGGGTGGGCTTCGCGAACTTCCAGCGGATGTTCGGCGACCCGGACTTCTGGGCCGCGGTCGTCAACACCCTGTGGATAGCGCTGCTCCAGCTCGTCTTCTTCTTCCCCGTGCCGATCGCGCTGGCGATGCTGCTGCACAGCCTGACCCGCGACAGCGTGCGGCGGTTCGTGCAGAGCGTGGCGTATCTGCCGCACTTCCTGTCGTGGGTCATCGTGGTGGCCCTCTTCCAGCAGGTGCTCGGCGAGACCGGGCTGCTCAACAGCGTGCTCGGCGACGCCCACCTGCACACCGTGAACATCATCGGCAACCCCGACGCGTTCAAGCCGCTGGTCGTGGCCCAGGTGATCTGGAAGGACTGCGGCTGGGGCACGATCATCTTCCTCGCCGCGCTGTCGCAGGTCGACGAGCAGCAGTACGAGGCCGCGGCGATCGACGGCGCGGGTCCGTGGCGGCGGTTCTGGCACGTCACCCTGCCGTCGCTGCGGCCGATCATCGTTCTCCTGCTGATCATGAGGCTCGGCGACATCCTGTCGGTCGGCTTCGAGCAGATGCTGCTCCAACGGCCCGCGGTCGGGCCTGAGGCGGCCGAGATCATCGACACCTTCGTCTACTACAAGGGCATCATCGGCGGCGACTTCGGCTATGCCGCCGCGGCCGGTCTCTTCAAGGGCGTCGTGGGCGCCGTACTCGTCTTCACCGCCAACAAGGTCGCGCACCGGCTGGGCGAGCAGGGGGTCTACCGATGAGCGCCGTTCAGTCCGCCGGTCGCACGCCTCGTACCGGCCCGTTCCGTTCGGTCCGCCCGCGTCGTTCGAGTCGCCCGGTCCGTCCCGTCCGTCCTTCGTGGATGGAGAAGCCGAAGCCCGTCACCCAGGCGGCCAAGGCGGTGGCCCTGGTCGCCGTCGTCCTGCTGGTCACCGTCCCGTTCCTGATCATCGTGTCGACCAGCTTCGCGTCCAACAAGGACGTGGTCGCCAACGGCGGCTGGGTGCTGTGGCCGGAACACCCCACCCTGCGCGCCTACCGGGAGATCTTCGACGGCAGCATCGTCACCCACGCGCTGTGGGTGAGCGCTGGTGTGACGATCATCGGCACGGCCCTCAGCCTCGCCTGCACGATCGGTCTGGCGTACGCGCTCAGCCGTCCCCAGGTCTTCGGCGGCAAGCCGATCCTGCTGCTGATCCTGTTCACCTTCCTCTTCCCGCCCGGCATGATCCCCGGCTTCCTGCTGGTCAAGGGCCTGAACATGCTCGACAGCTACGAGTCGTTGATCGCACCCGTCCTGATCAATGTGTTCAACCTCGTCGTACTGCGCGGCTTCTTCCAGTCGATCCCCGAGGAGCTGTACGAGGCGGCCCGGCTGGACGGCGCGGGCGAGTGGCTGATCCTGCGCAGGATCGTCCTCCCGCTGTCCAAGGCGGCCCTCGCGGTCGTCGGGCTCTTCTACGCGGTCTCGTACTGGAACGCCTGGTTCTACGCGTCGATCTACCTCAACTCCGACCACTGGCCGCTCCAACAGGTGCTGCGCACGTATGTCATCGGGGGTGCGCAGCTCGCGGACTCCGGGGCCAGCGAGGCGGGGATGGTCTCGTCGCCCCAGACGATCCAGATGGCGGTGCTGGTGGTGGCGACCGTGCCGATCCTCGTCGTCTACCCCTTCCTCCAGAAGTACTTCACCAAGGGCGTGCTGACCGGCGCCATCAAGAGCTGAGCCGTACGCGGGCCGCGGACCGAGTGGCCGCGGACCGTGCCGCCGTACCCGTATCACCGCACCCGCATCGCACCCGTACCCCTGAAAGGACTGACCGTGAGCACCTCGTCGTTCTCGCGGCGTACCCTGCTGCGCTCGATCGCCGCAAGTGGCGCCGCTCTGGCCGCCCCATCCGTTCTCGCCGCCTGCTCGTCCTCCTCGTCCGGCGGCCACGATGTGAGCAACGCGGGCAAGAAGCTCGCACCCTGGCCGACGTACAAGCCGGTCAGCGGGCCCGCGCCCGATCTGCCGGGGACGGCGGACAGGGTGCAGCCGGGTTATCTGACGTATCCCAAGAACCTGGTCAGCGCGGTCGCCGACAAGCCGGGCAACGGCGAGACGATCAAGGTGATGACGATCTCGTACGGGACGCCGCCGAAACCCGCGTCGGAGAACAAGTTCTGGGCGGCGGTCAACAAGGCGCTGGGGGTGAACATCGAGTTCACGGTCGTGCCGGACTCCGACTACGACAACAAGATGGCCACCTTGATGGCGGGCAACGACCTGCCGGACGTCATCAACCTCGGCGGTGGTCACGTACTGCCCCGCGAGGCGCAATTCGTGCAGGCCAAGTGCGCGGACCTGAGCGAGTACCTGGCGGGCGACGCGGTCAAGGACTACCCGAATCTGGCGAACATCCCCACCTACGCGTGGGAGGACATGGGCCGGATCAGCGGGCGGATCCTCGGCATTCCGGTGCAGCGGTCCGCGCCCGGCACCACGCTGTGGATCAACAACGACATCTTCAGCGCGGCCGGCATGAAGGACGGCTGGACGTCGGACGACTTCATGGCCGTCGCCAAGGAGGCGACGCACGGCAAGAAGTACGCGCTGGGCGCGGCGCAGCAGACCGGCTTCGGCTTCGCGGTGCACACGATGGCGTTCGGCGCGCCGCAGGAGTGGAAGCTCGACGGCGGGCACTTCGTCGACGCGTACGGCACGGACGAGTACAAGGCGGGCCTGGAGTTCATGCTGAAGCTGCGGCAGGCGGGAACGTACCTGCCGAACGCGCTCAGCACCTCCACCGTCGACTGCAAGACGCTCTTCTACAACGGCACGGTCGCGTCGATGGGTGACGGCTTCGGGGCACTGACCACGAGCATCCCGAGCATCAAGGACGCCTTCGTCCTGGACGGCGCGGTGCCGTACACGCCGTCGGGCGGTGGCAAGCCCGGCATGGAGCGGGCGCGCGGGATCTTCGGCTACACGGTGCTGAAGAAGGCCGCGCCCGAGCGGATCAAGCTGATCCTGCGGGTGCTCGACTACTTGGCGGCGCCGTTCGGCACCAAGGAGTACGAGCTGACGCACTTCGGCATCGAGGGCACGCACTTCACGCGTGACGCGGAAGGCTCGCCGATACCGACGGACCTCGGTCTGGTGGAGAGCACCGTCAATCTTCCGATCAAATACCTGTCCGACGCGCCGCAGGTGCTCTACCTGCCGGGGCGGCCGGACGACGTCAAGCGCAGCCACGCCTGGCAGGTGAAGATCGCGCCGATGCTCGTACGCAATCCGCGGTTCGGCCTCCAGTCGGAGACTTTCACCCGGTCGGGAGCCACCATCGGGCAGTACCGGCTCGACACGATCGGCGCGATCGTGGCCGGGCGCAAGCCGCTGAGCGCGTGGGACGAGGCGGTGAAGAAGATGCGCGGCGACGGCCTGAACAAGATCGCCGACGAGTACGCGGCGGATTACGCGGCCAACCACTGACGCCCTGTGCCTGCCGCCCGGCCCCGCACTACTACGCTGGGCGGCAGCGCGGGGGGCGCCGGGCGCCGCGTCGAACGATGTGTCGAACGAAGCGTCGGGCGTGGGACCAGGCCCTGCGCTGAGCCTGGCGCCGGGCCGTGGGTCGGTCCTTGCGTCGCGTGTTGGCCGTCGCGGATCCGGAGCCGCGGGCCGCTGAGGAATCGGATGGCGGGGATGGCGGAGACTGCACCAGAGCCGGGGCCGGGCAACGGGCCGGGCGCGGGAAGCCCCACGGTTGCGGGGACCGCGGCGGGTGCGGGCGGCGGGAGCCGGCGTGTCACCATCCGCGATGTCGCCGTCCGGGCGGGTGTCTCGGTCGCCACCGTCTCGCGGGCGCTGGCCGGGAACTACCCGACGTCGGCCGCCGCGCGCGCCAAGGTGCTGCGGGCGGTCAAGGACCTCGACTACGTGATCGACGGCCGAGCGCGGGCGCTGGCCGGGACGGGGCCCAAGACGGTCGCGGTGATCATGATGTCGGTCGACAGCTACTTCTTCGCCGCCGTCGCCCAGGGCGTCGAGCAGGAGGCCGCCGCGCGCGGCCGGCTGTGCATGGTGTGCAGCCACGGCGGTGACGAGGCACGGGAGCTGGCGCTGGTGCAGATGATGCGTGAGCAACGCGCCGAGATCGTGATCCTGGTCGGCGGCGCGGTCGAGGACGAGGCGTACCGCGTGCGGCTGACCGAATACGCGCACGGGCTCGCCGCCGCGGGCTCCCGGCTCGTGCTGTGCGGGCGCCCCGCGCCGAGCCCCGACACCCCGGTCATCGCGGTGGAGTACGACAACGAGGCCGGTGCGTACGCCGCCGTCAGCCACCTGCTGTCCGCCGGGCACCGGCGGATCCTCTACCTGGGCACGATGCCGGGGCACAGCACGGCCGAGCCGCGCGTGCGCGGTTACCAGCGTGCGCTGGCCGACCACGGGCTCGGGCCGGAGCACCAGCGGATCGCGGGTATCGGCCTCGGTCGCACCAACGGCTACAACTCCATGCGGGACCTGCTCGCGCGGTGCGACGGCAACCCCGACTTCACCGCGGTCTTCGCCGGTGACGACCTGGTCGCCGCGGGCGCGATGGCCGCCATGCGCGAACGCGGGCTCCGCACCCCCGAGGACATCTCGGTGGTCGGCTACAACAACGACGATGTTTCCCAAGACCTCAACCCTCCCCTGACCACCGTCAACATCCCTTCCTACGAGCTCGGCCGCGCCGCCGTCCGCCTGGCCCTCGCCGAAGAGGACGCCGGCCTCCCCGGCTCCGCCCGCGGCACCGCCCAGACCCGCCATCTCCTGGGCACCCACATCGTCCTGCGGGAGTCCGTGCGACGGCTCACGGCGGAGGAGTCGGCGCTTTAGGAGCGCGGTCCTTCGCGTTCGCTCCCGCGGTGGGCGGTCCCCGAGTTCTTCTCGGAGGCGGCCCTCCGCAGAGGCGTCCTCATCCCTGGCGGAGCAGTGAACCGAATCCCGCCGCCCGCAGGCGCGAAGCGAATTCCCTCTCGTCCAGCCCGAATTCCTCCGCCGTCCGTCCCAGGTGCCAGTCGTGCGCTGCCAACCGTTCCAACAGGTGTCCGCGCCGAATCTGCGTCTCGGACAGACGAAAGGTCTTCAGATACGCGAGCCGACCGTCCGCCGCGGTGATGACCTCACCTATGTGGTTCTCCTCGCGGGGCCGAAAGGCCGGTATGAATCGCGACAGCGTGAACCCGCCCGCCCGGTACACCTTCCGTGTCGCGTACTCGGTATTCAGCAGCCCCGCCGCCATCGTCCCGTCGTGGAATTCCGCCCACGCCCGCTGTTCCGCGGCCACCGCCGCTCGCAGATCCGCCGTCGTCCGCACCCGCGTCTCGTCGATCCTCGGCACGAAGTCCGGCACGGCCGCGCTCAACAGGGCGTATTGGTAGATGAGTTCCCCGTACAGATCCTGGACGAGCGTGGCGTGCAGCGCCCGGTAGTCCTCCGGGTGCGGTACGACGAAGGCCGCGGCGAGGGCGTCGGCCGCGTAGAGCAGCACCCCGCACTGGCCCGGGTGTATCTCGAACACCTTCAGCGCGTCACCGAGCCCGCGCACGGTCACGCCGATGTACGCCTCCTCCACCCGAGGCGAAAGGCCCTGCCTCAGCGCCCGCTGCGACCACTCCTCCCACGCGATGGTCGGGCCGCCGAAGTGCAGCGCCAGATAACCGTCGAGCGCGAGGTGCAGCGGCAGGAACCGCAGTCGGTGCTTGGCCTCTCGGCGTGCCATCCGGCGGTGGATGCGCAGCGGCATCGCGGTCACGGGCTCGGCGTCCCGGTCGCCGCGCAACTGTGTCCCGTACGCCGCCGCGGCGCCCGCATGACCGCTGTCCGCGCCCCAGTCGGCGACGAAGCCGTGCGGGATGTACGACGTGTAGGTGGTGCGCGGCCCAACCGTCACCACACCGATGCCGTCCCCGTACAGCTCGGCGTGCAGCCGCAGGCCCGGCAGCGGTTCGGCGCGGACCAGCGGGACGAGGCGGATGCCGCCCCAGACCTGCGAAGGGCGCGTGGTGAGTCCGGCCAGGTCGAGGCGGAGGGTGCCGGTGGCGGTCATCGGGCCTCCTCGGGTGCGGTCAGGAACGCGGTGATACGGCTGTCCAGGTGGGCGCGCAGCTCAGGCAGGCCGGTGCGGCCGCTGGCGAACCGCGCCAGGCCGACCAGCGACGGCAGATCCTCGGCGTCGCGGATGCCCGCGGTCGGTACGGTCGGGGCCAGGCGGCGCACGTCGAAGTCGTCCGCGTCGTACACGGGGTTGAGGTGTACGACCGTGACCCGCCCGTCCGGGTCGAGCCGCGTCCGCCATACGCGCAGCACCTCGGCGGCCAGCCCCGGCGGTGCGTTGTCCCAGCCGTCGGAGATGATCAGCAGCCGGTCCGGGCCGGTCTCCAGCGCGTCCAGAATCCGCTCGCCGAGCGGGGTCGCCCCGTGCGGGAACGCCAGCAGCGGATCGCTCCGTCCCGATGTCCACAGGGGTGTGTACGAGTCGGCGAGTGCCTCCAGAAGGTGGTGGGCTGCGAGCGCCACCGCAAGCGGGCGGCGCCGCTTCTGGCCGGAGCCGTAGGAGGAAAAGCTGTCGTCCAGGACTGCCGCGACCCGGCCCCAGCCGCGCTCGCCGCGCGCGGCCCGGCGCGCGGCGGCCCGCAGCGCCGCTGTCAACTCCGCCCGCCGCCCGGCTCGTTCGTCCAGGGACAGCCCGAGGACGTACGAGGCAAGCCGGGTCAGCGGCATCCGCGTCAGGTCGGTCCGGACGGCGGTCGCGCCGTGGCGGCGCGCCGAGTCCTGGAAACGGAGCCGTTCGAGCCGGGTCATCCGGGGCGCGATCCGCTCCAGGAAAGCCGCGCGCGCGATGCCGTGCCGGGCCGCGAAGCCCTCCGCGACGGTGAACGGCAGCTCGTAGACCGCCGCCTGCTCGTAGTGCGCGCGGCGCCAGGTCTCCAGCAGCGGCGTCCCGTAGCGCGTACGGCGGCGCGGGGCGAACAGGAAGTCACCCAACTCGGCTTCTCGTGCGGGCAGGTGGGCGTGCCGCAGCGCCGTCTTCACCCCGGTCCGGTACTTGACGGCGTCGAACGCCGGGTCGGGGCGGGCGGCCAGCCAGTCCCGCATGATCGCGCGGGTGCGGCGGTTGTTGACCTTGGCCCGGCGCAGCGCGGCGAAGAGGGCGTAGACCCGCTGCGGGGGCAGTGCGGTCAGCCGTCGGGCGATCAACCGGCCCTCGGTGCGGCGCTGTTCGGGGGTCGCTTCGGTGGCGCTCTCCAGCAGTCGGCGGATGATCAGCGCGGCGTTGTGGTCGTTGATGTCGAGGGCGAGCGCGGCGGCGTACAGATCACGGTAGTTGCCCAGCATGTACGCGTGCAGGAAGTCGAGCGAGAGGTGCTGGGTGTCGGCGTCGGAGTGGAATTCGCGTTGGGCGGTGGATGTGGTCGCGGCATTGGCGAACAGGAGGACGTCCTCGGCGGCGATCAGTCCTTCTGGCTGCATGACGTGACTCCTGTCCTCGCGTAGGTGTGTTGGGGCGTCGATTGCTGGTGTGTTCGAGGCGTTCGGCGTCGACCGGGGAATGAGGGCGCGAGCTGCGAATCATTGCTTCAGAGGCAGGTTCCGGAAGTCGCGACGGAGTCCCGCGGTCGACTCTCGAACGGTAACAGGGTCGGCGGATTCGCTCGCGGAGTTTTCCACAGGGCGACTTTCGGCGAATGAGTTATCCACAGGCTGGAAATCAGTTGCCCCACGAGGACGGTGTGGAGCGGATACTGATGATCAGTGACAAGCGGACATTGACAACTCAACAGGGAGCAGAGGAAGCAGGGGCGCGAACCGGCCAGCCGGGGCGGGCGCCGCGCCCGCGTTCCCGCCGGGGGGCATCTCTCCCGTGCGTTCTCGCCCGCGTGTGCGCACACGCGGGCGGGCGCGTGGGCGCGGGCGTGCGGCCGGGCGCCCGCGCGCGGAATCAGCGGATGCGGACCGCGTCCGGGATCGACGGCGGGAGCGTGTCGGCCGTCTCATCGCCGAGGGCCAGGCGCATGTCGGCGTGCTGCCACAGCGGCGCGTGCCAGCGCGCGAGCGCCTGTTCGGGGGAGCGCAGGACGGCGAGGGTGGGCAGACCGGAGTGGTGACCGGTGCTCAGCAGGTCCGACAGGCCCGGGAGCGGGGCCAGCGCGGCGACGTCGTCCAGGACGAAGGTCAGTGGTGGGTCGAGCCGACCGGCGGATGACGTTGCGGCCATGCGCCGGCCGTGCTCGACCACGCTGGAGACGAGTGCGGTGAGCAGGGGCATCGCACCCAAGTGGGTCCGCGGATCCTCGATGCGCTCACCCACTACGTAAAGTGTGCCCCTTTCCGCGACGAATGACTCCATGTCGAGGCCACCTGAGCGCGGTGGATTGCAGGCGTCGCGGATGTGTACCGCGTTCAGCGGTTCGAGGGTCTGGCGGATCAATGCCTGCGCCGCGTCCCGGCGTTCGGGGTGGGCGTGCAGCACCGACTCCAGTTCGCCGCTCCAGCCGGAGGCGGCCTCGGTGTCGGTACGCAGGATCCGCACCGCCTCACCGGCCGCTGAACCGCTCGCCGCCCAACGCTGCACCTGGCGGAATGGCCCGCCGTCCAGGGCCGCCGCGTGCAGCCAGCAGCGCAGCAGCGTCACGGCGGTGTCGTGGACGATGGCCTCGTCGGCGCGTGCGGGCCGCAGTGGCGCCAGCAGTGCGCCCGCGCGTATCCCAGCGGTCTCCGGTCGCTCGCAGCCGCCGTGCGGCGCCCACCGCAGCCGCCCGGGCACATCGAGGAGGTGCGCCGGATCGTAGACGTGGACGGGACCGAGCTTGCTGCGGTTGCCGACGGTCTGCTGATAGGTGTCCGGGTCCGCGGTGGTGACCACGGCGGGTCCCGCGGCGGCCAGGACGGCGGGCTGCACGATGCGCTTGGACTTGTCGCCGCGCGGGCTGGCGAACAGGGCATAGGTGCGGGTGACTTCACCGCCGGGCAGTGGGTCGGCGACGGGGTGCGGGATCGGGGCCGCGGCCGCGGTGCCGGTGGCTCCGGCGGCGGTGTGCCCGGTCGCTTCGGTGGCCGTGGCGGGGATCGGCTCGAAGACCGTGGTGGGCGCGTCCTCGCGCGGGCCTGCCGCGCCCGGCACGGAGCGGAACCAGGCGTCCAGGCCGTCGTCGCCCGCGGCCTTGGACCCGACCGGCTGGCCGCGGCGGCGGCGCGGCGAGGGCAACGGGGCGCGCTCCACCGGCGCGGGCGCCGCCTCAGGGGCCGGGGCGGGCGGGGCCTGGCGGGGTGCCCTCAGGCGGGCGCGGGTACGGGCCACCGCGTTCAGCACGAAGACGGTCAGGACGAACAGCACCATGAACTGGCTGATGAAGATGCCCCAGAACAGCCCGGAGCCGGGCAGTTGGCCGGGAGGCGAGTCGGGCCAGGCCGCGGCGACGTCGTGCGGTTCCGCGATCAGGTGCCGCATGGCCTGGGGGGTGCGGGTGAAGTGCACCTCGGCGGGCCAGCCGCCGTGCGAGAGGACCCCCGCGATGCCGGTGGCCGTCCACACCAGCAGCGTCACGCCCAGCAGGAAGCCGAGGACGCCGACGATCAGGCCGTCCGGCAGGCCCCCAGAGGACTCGCGTTTCCTCCCGGCCATGTCACCCCACCTCTCATGCCACCGCGTCGTCGGCCAACTGCTTGGCCAGCGCCACCTCGGCGGCGGCGTGTGCCTCGGCACGGGCCTCGGCCTCCGCCTCCGACGCCGCTTCGGCCTCGACCTCCGCTTCGTGCTCCAGGGAGGTCTCGGTCATCGCGCGGTCGGTGAAGACCAGGGGCCGTTCCGCCTCGGTGATCAGGTGCTTGACGACCTGCACATTGCCGTTGACGTCCCAGACGGCGATGCCGGGGGTGAGCGTCGGGATGATCTCCACCGCCCAGCGCGGCAGGCCGAGCACCCGCCCGGTGGCGCGCGCCTCGTCGGCCTTCTGGGCGTAGATGGTGCGGGTGGAGGCCATCTTCAAGATGGCGGCGGCTTCCTTCGCCGCGGCCCCGTCGACGACGTCCGAGAGGTGGTGGACGACGGCGACGAAGGACAGGCCCAGGCGGCGGCCGAACTTCAGCAGCCGCTGGAAGAGCTGGGCCACGAAGGGCGAGTTGATGATGTGCCAGGCCTCCTCGACCAGGAAGATGCGTTTCTTCCGGTCGGGCCTGATCCAGGTGTGCTCCAGCCACACACCGACGATCGCCATCAGGATCGGCATCGCGATCGAGTTGCGGTCGATGTGGGAGAGGTCGAAGACGATCAGCGGCGCGTCCAGGTCGATGCCGACGGTCGTGGGCCCGTCGAACATGCCCCGCAGGTCACCGTCGACCAGCCGGTCGAGCACCAGGGCCACGTCCAGGCCCCAGGCGCGGACGTCGTCCAGGTCGACGTTCATGGCCTCCGCCGACTCCTCCAGCGGGTGCCGCAGCCGTTCCACGATGTCGGTGAGGATCGGCTGCCGGTCGGTGATCGTCTCGATCACATAGGCGTGCGCGACCTTCAGCGCGAAGCCGGACCGCTCGTCGAGACCGCGGCCCATCGCGACCTCGATGATCGTCCGGAGCAGCGCGAGCTGACCGGTGAGGGTGATCGCCGGGTCCAGGGGATTGAGCTTGATGCCGCCGTCCAGCGCGGCCATCGGGTCCAGCCGGATGGGGGTTAATCCCAGCGACTTCGCGATGAGGTTCCACTCGCCGACGCCGTCCTCGCCCTGCGCGTCGAGCACCACGACCTGCCGGTCACGGAAGCGGAGCTGGCGCAGCACGTAGGTCTTCTCCAGCGCCGACTTGCCGTTGCCGGACTCGCCGAGGACCAGCCAGTGCGGGGCGGGCAGTTGCTGACCGTAGAGCTGGAAGGGGTCGTAGATGTAGCCCTTGCCCGAGTACACCTCGCGGCCGATGATGACGCCGGAGTCGCCGAGGCCGGGGGCGGCGGTGGGCAGGTACACCGCCTGGGCCTGGCCGGTGGAGGTGCGCACCGGCAGCCGCGTCGACTCGACCCGGCCGAACAGGAAGCTCGTGAAGGCGTCCGTGAGCGCCGCAAGAGGGTCCAGCATGGGCATGGCGGTGGCCTCCTCGTACGGGCGGACTAGCGGCGGATGCCGGTCGCGAACGGCAACGTATTAACGAATGCCCGGTGGTGCTCACGATCGCACCACTCAAGCTTCAAATACGACTTACCGGCGGAAGCGCGAATGGTGCGCTTGTCGCGCGCCAGCGCTTCCGGGGAGCGCGAGGACACCGTGATGTAGCCGACGAGGTTGACGCCGGCGGCGCCGCTCGCCAGGTCCTCGCCGCGCTGGTCGATCCGCCCGTGGTGGGCGACGTCGCGCGGGTCCACGACCCGGTTCATCTTCGCAGCGCGGCTGGCGTCGGCGTCGTCGTTGGTCTTCTCGGTCAGCATCCGCTCGATGGCCACATCGGTGGGTTCGAGGTCCATGGTGACCGCGACCGTACGGATCACATCGGGGGTGTGCACCAGCAGCGGCGCCAGGAAGTTCACCCCGACCGGCGTCATGGGCCACTCCTTGACCCACGCGGTGGAGTGGTTCCAGGGTGCGCGGGTCGACGACTCACGGGTCTTGGCCTGCAAGTACGTCGGCTCGGTCGCGTCCAGCTCGGCCGGCCAGGCGTTGCGGCGGGTCATCGCCTGGATGTGGTCGATGGGGTGGTCCGGGTCGTACATCGAGTGCACCAGCGACGACAGCCGGGCCTGGCCCAGCGGCTGCCTGACACGGATGTCGGCTTCGGCGAGACGGGCGCAGATGTCGTTGAGCTCACGGGCCATCACCGCGGCGAGTCCCGCGTCCTTGTCGACCTTCATGCCGCGGCCCGAGGTGGCGCGTGCCATCGCGTTGCCCTCGGCGGCCAGTTCGCGCGTGAAGTGCATGCACGCCACCAGATACGCGCGGTGCTGCTCGGAGGAGGTCGACACCATGGACTGGAGCTGGTCGTAGGAGTCCTTGAGCCAGTTCTCTGCCGCCGGGTCGCCGCGCTGGGCGACGTCCTTGGCGTGGGCGTCAGGGTCGGCGGGCAGGGTGCGGGCGAGCATCTGAAGCCGGGTCACGAAGCCGTCGCCGTTGGCCACATGCTTCAGCAGGGTGCCGAACCGCTCGACCAGGGCTTCCTGGTCCTCGCTGTCGCGCAGTCCGACGCCGGGTCCCTCGATCTCGATGGCGGCCGTCACCGTACGCCGGTCGACGTGCAGCAGCACCGCGATCTCGTCGGGCCCGAATGGCGCCGCCAGCCAACTGATCCGCCCGATCCCCGGCGGCGGCCCGACCTCGACCTCGCGCCCGTCGAGCCCGATCCCGGCCTCCTCGATCCCCGACCGGTAGGTGGGTGAGACCCGCAGCGTACGGCGGAAGGTGCGGTTGATCTCGAACCAGCGGTAGAACGTGCGCCGCCGGTACGGCATGTACACCGCGGCCAGGGCCAGCATCGGCCAGCCGACCAGGCCGACGATGCGCAGCAGCAGCACCGGGACCAGGAGGCCGCACAGCATGCCGAGGCCCGCTCCGGCCACGATCAGCGCGATCTCGCCGGTCTCCCGGTTCTTGCCCACGATCGCGTTGGGCCGGGCCTTGCCGATCAGATACGTACGGCGCGGCTGGGTGAAGGGCTGGGTCGTCACCGGCGATCACCTCCCTGCGAATTGCCGTTGTTCGATCCTGAGCCCGAGCCTCTGCCGAAGTTCGAGCCGAAGTTTCCGCCCCCGAAGCCGTTGCCACCGGTACGTGAGCCACCGCCGGAGCCGCCGCTCCCGCCGGACGGTCCCGGACTGCCGGTACGGCTGCTGTGCGCGGCCACCCCGCCTGCCACCGGGTTCGAGGGCTGAGAGCCGCCGCCCTGCGCCTGCTCCTGCGGGCCGCCGCGCGCGCTGTGCGTGTTGATGCCCTGCCGCACCAGCGCCGCGGGCGACGAGATCACCGCGGCTGCCTGGCTCTGGCCGCTGGCCTTGCGGTTGTTCCGCAGATTCACCACGTCGTCGCCGAAGCCGGGCACGAAGCGGTAGATCATCGCGCTCGCGAAGATCGCCAGCAGGATGATCGACAGGCCGGACACCACCGCTGAGAACGCGTCAGGCCCGTCCTTGGACGACGACAGCGCCCCGGCCAGACCCAGCACGATCACGATCACCGGCTTCACCAGGATCACCGCGATCATGATCCCGGCCCAGCGGCGCACGTGGCCCCACATGTTCTTGTCCACCAGACCCGCGTAGACCGCGGTGCCCAGCAGCGCCCCTACGTACAGCAGGGCCGCCCTGATCACCAGTTCGAGCCAGAGCACACCGGCGGCCAGGATCGACACCATCGACACCACGATCAGCATGATCGGGCCGCCGCCGATGTCCTTGCCCTTCGTCAGCGCCCCCGAGAACGACCCGAAGAACACATCCGTGTTCGATGACGTCCCCGACGAGATCACCTCCGTGACCGCGTCCGTCGCCGTCACCACCGTGTACAACACCAGCGGTGTGAACGCCGACGCCAGCACCGTCAGCCACAGAAACCCGACGGCCTCCGTCAGCGCCTCCGTCAACGGCACCCCGCGCACTGCCCGCTTCGCCACCGCCAGCAGCCACAGCACCAGCGTCAGAATCGTCGACGCCGCGAACACCACCGCGTACTGCCGCAGAAACGCGGTGTTCGTGAAGTCGACCTGCGTCGTCTTTGTCACGGCCTGGGACAGCTTGTCGATCGTCCACGCGGCGGCGTCGGCGCAGCCCCGCCCGAGGGACGTGAGCGGGTCGAGCGTGGTGCTGGAATCGGTCCCGCCCTTGGTGGAGGTGGAGGGCGCGCCGTTCTCGCAGTACGACTTGGCCGGGCCGATCAGCAGGGTGCACGAGTCCCTGCTGGGGGTCGGGGCGGTCGTGCTGGGCGCCGGCGGGGCGGCCATGGCCCGGCCGGCCAACAGGACCAGGCCCGCTGGCAGACCGGTCAGGACGGCCATGCGCGCGGTCACGCGCAGACCTCGGTTAGCGGGCATAGGTGAACCCTCCGTACTCCTCGACCGCCTTGGTGATGTCCGGGGCACTCGCGGCGGGCACGTCACCAGGTACGGGGGCCGGACCCGACGTCTGCGCATCGGATGCGATCTTCCAGTCGTTGCCGGACCACGTGAGCGTGAAGGTCCAGGTCATCCAGTCGGTGCGGACCGGGTCGGTGGAGCCGGTGCCCGCCATGCCGATCAGTGCCATGTACCAGACCGACACCCGCGCGGTGTCCGCGGTGTACGACTCGGTCTTGGTGCCCACGGGGACGGTGCGGGAGATGAAGGTCTTGCCTTGTGGCGCCTTGCCGCTCGCGTCCAGGCCCAGCTTGGCGAGGAAGTCCGCCGAGTAGGCCTGGTCCAGCGGGCCCTTGAGCTTGGCGGCGGCGGTCGGCGTGTAGATGGTGTCCACGATGTGCTGACGGGAGTCGGCGGTGAACATCTCGACCCCGCCCATCGCCACGGCGTAGTTCGCCGCCGCCGACTGCGCCCCCTCCCCGCTGTGCGCGAAGCCGGAGGGGATGCCGCCGCTCTTGCCGGTGACCGGCTTCTGGCCGGAGGGGGCGGTCGGGGCGTCCGTGCCGGTCTTGCCCCCGCCACCGCCACCGCCGCTGGAGCCGGCGGTGGCGCCGGAACCGGCCGCCGTGCCGTTGTCGGCGGAGCCGGAGGAGGACGGGTGGGAGCCGCGGTTGGCGAAGGCCAGGGCCGCGACGAGGAGGGCGATGATGCTGACGACGGTGACCAGGGCGCGCCGGGGCTGGGGGCGGCGGCCACCGCCTCCGTGGCCGCCGTGGCCCTCCGGCATCCGGGTCCTGGTCGGGGGTCCGTCCTGGCCGAGGCTCATCGTGCCTTCGCCCCCTGGGGCGCCCGCGCCGCGGGCACGCCGGAGCGGCGTGTGGCACGGACGGCACCGCTGCTTGGTTGAGTGGGCATCAGCACGCAGCCTCAGGTGGGAAGGTGGAGCCTGGGACGGGCTCCAGGGACGTCGACGGAGAAGCGGATACGAAGTGGGACGGGCGGCTGTTTCCAGCGGGTCTCGGGTCTAGACGGCCATCCCGTACACGATGGTGAACAGCGTGCCGAGTGATCCGATGATGAACACGCCGGTCAGCCCGGCGATGATCAATCCCTTGCCCTGCTCCGCGCTGAAGGTGTCGCGCAGCGCGGTCGCGCCGATCCTCTGTTTCGCCGCGCCCCAGATCGCGATGGCCAGGCACAGCAGGATCGCCACCGCCATGACCACTTCGATCATCACGCGTGCTTCATTGCCGAGGGACCCGAAGGGTCCCCAGTCCGGTGCGATGCCACCGATGATGGTGTTGATGTCGCCCTTAGCGGCTGCCACGAACATGTAACTCACCACCCCGCTCGATCAGTTGGCTCCCTCGCCGGGGCGCAAGGGTCCAGGGTCTATCTTGGCCGAGGATGACGCTGTTGCATGTCGACTCAACGACTTTCTCGGCGGATCGTCCGTGTGATCCGGCCCGTAGCCGTCAAAATAGTGCGCGGACCGGTGTTCGATAGGACGTAGACGACTACTCTGTGTATCACGAGCGTCACCGTAGGGCAACGATAGGAACGTACGAGACCGTACGAGTGCGTGTTCGGGAACCGAGAGGAAGGGTCGCCCTGTGGCGCGGAAGATCTGGCTCCCCGTCATTATCGGCTGTGGCCTGTGCTTTTCGTTCCTCGCGCTGCTCGTGGTGGGCACGTACTCGGCCGCGGCCGGGCTCGCGGGCGGTGGCGGCGGCGGGACGGTGACGCTCGCCAAGGGATCGGTTCCGGCCATATATCAGTCGCTCGTCCAGAAGTGGGGCAATCTCTGCCCCGCGCTCAACCCGGCGCTGCTGGCCGCGCAGCTCTACCAGGAGAGCGGATGGAACCCGCGGGCGCAGAGTCCGGCCGCCGCGCAGGGCATCGCGCAGTTCATTCCGGGCACCTGGGCCACCCACGGCATCGACGCCAACGGTGACGGCAAGGCGGACGTCTGGGACCCGGAGGACGCGATCCCGTCGGCCGCCTCGTACGACTGCGAGTTGGCGTCGTACGTGAAGAACGTGCCGGGCGACCGGACGGCGAACATGCTGGCGTCGTACAACGCGGGCGCCTACGCGGTGATAACGGCGGGCGGTGTCCCGCCGTACGCGGAGACCCAGAACTACGTGAAGATCATCACCAGCCTGTCGAAGAGCTTCGCCGCGCCGGTCGGCCGGGTCGCGCCGTCGCAGCAGGCGGCCGGGGCGATCTACTACGCGCAGCAGCGGCTCGGCACCGACTATCTGTGGGGCGGTGAGGGTACGGCGGCGCAGGGCGGGCGGTTCGACTGCTCGGGGCTGACGCAGGCCGCGTACCACTCGGTGGGGATCGAACTGCCGCGCGTGGCCAACGACCAGTGGAACGCCGGGGCGCACCCGTCGCGGGCCGAACTCCTCCCCGGCGACCTCGTCTTCTTCGCCACCGACCTGACCGACCCGCGCACCATCCACCACGTCGGGATCTACGTCGGCGGCGGCTACATGATCGACGCGCCGCACACCGGGGCCAAGATCCGCTTCGACCCGATCGGCTCGGCGGACTACATCGGGGCGACCCGCGTCACGCGCGACGGTGCGGCGGCGCTGCCGACGGCTCTGTAAGTCCCCGCCGCCCGACGCGGCTTTCGTGTCAGCTCTGCGTAAGGCTCTGGCCTGTGCGCCGGGCCGCAAATGGGCCAGATCGTCCTCTCCGGTCACCCTTGGATAACGGCATGGTGATCTTCTGGCGAAGACCGGAACGCTACGTAGCGTGTCGGTCGTTGTACGGGGGAGAATGGCGCGGGACGCAAGCGACGGGGGTTGCAGACGAGCCGAGCCGTACAGGCACAGTCAGTGAGTTGCTAGGTAAGGGGCACCACCCATGGCAGCGGTCGCCAATGACAGCGTGAACCCCGACATCAGCCTGCTCCGCGACATCAACGACCTGGCCAAGCACGCCCCGCGCGGTGTCGACTGGGCCGTGGAGTTCATCGGCGAGTACGGGCTGATCGGCCTCACCGTACTGCTGGCCGCCCTGTGCTGGTGGCGCGTCGCCCGCCGCGCCCCGGTCCCGGACGCCCCGGCCGCCGTCGCCGGTGTGCTGTGGTCCGGCCTCGCCGCCGGCATCGCCCTGCTGCTCAACATCCCGATCCGCGCCCTGGTCCAGCGGCCAAGACCCTTCGTGGACCACGACGGCATCGACGTCCTGGTCCACGGCAAGGCCGACTACTCCTTCGTGAGCGACCACGCCACGCTGACCGCCGCCATGGCCGTCGCCCTCTTCATGGTCAGCCGCAAGGTCGGCACCGTCGCCATACTGCTCGCCCTCGGCGAGGGCTTCTGCCGCGTCTACATGGGTGTCCATTACCCCACGGACGTCATCGGCGGCTTCGCCCTCGGCGCCGCCACGGCCCTCCTCCTCGCTCCCCTCGCCCTGGCCCTCCTCACCTCACTCACCACCGCGGTCTCCCACTCCCGCGCGGCCTCCCTCATCCACTCCCGCCACTGCCTCGCCACCACCACCCCCGCACCCCCGCGCCGCGGCCAGCACTACCCCCACCAAAGCGCCCACGACAAGGACCTCGCCGCGTAGGCAGTGTCGCGGGCGGAACGTGTGGGGCCGTGTGAAGGCTGCCGCCGAAGGGGAGGGAACGAAGCGTGGCCGACGATGTGTGGGTCGACGGGATCGACCTTGAACCAGGTGAGCGCCTGATTGCCCATGGCGGCGTCAAATTCGCCACCGGGCACTTCGGGATGGTCGACGGATTGCGCTTCTTTCGGGACTTCCAACGTCGGGACATCTCGGAGAGCCTGCCGGACTGGCCACCGAGTGACGCCCCCACCGAGGTGCCGGTCAAGCACACCCGACAGACGGCGTGGCGCAAGGCCGGTCGTTTCACCGAGTCCGCCTTGTCGTTGGTCATGTCCCTTGCCGTCGTCAGCCGGGACAGCAACGCCATTCCCGCCAACCTTGACCGGGCCAACGAATACGACGACTTCCCCGTGCTGTGGGCGGACCCTGGCACGGTCGCGTACGGCGCCCCCTGGCAACTGGACCCTGGCCGCAATACGGACAAGCCACAGGCTGTCGTCTGGCTGACGCAGCGGCGCGTGGTGTTCACCGATCCCGTGGGTGAGCCGCTGTGGGAGGTGTCGCGGAGCAAGCTCAAGGCCACGTCGTTGCGAAGGCTCAACAACCTGATTCCGGACGTTGTGCTGACGTTCACGGACGGATCGTGGATCCGGCTCGCCACGACCGACTACAAGGACATCGAATTGCGCGGGCAACTGGCGTCGCTCCGCCCCGAAGTCACGCCTGACCAGGCGGAGTAGTTCCCGCTGCCTCGCCCGCCGCGTGCGCTTCCACGGTAGGAAACGCGACGCTCTTCAGGACGGTTCCCAGCATCACCGAGAAGTTCTCCCAGTACTCCATGGCGGCGGTCTCCAGCGTGAGAACGGCCAGGCACGGTCCGTTGGGGAACGGGACGTACGCCTGCAGTCGGCCCATGCGCAGCGGCGCGTCCTTGCCCGTCGCCGTGTAGGCGCCGTTGAAGGTGACTTCCTGTACCGAGATGCCGGCCACCGCCGGGCCGCATGCGAGATCGAGCCGCAGGACGTCGACTCCGGTGGCGGTACGGGTCAGCACTTCCTGAATGCCGTTGGCGGCGATCTCCGGCGAAGCGTGCTGTGAGGGCACGACCGCGATCGTGAACGAACACTGCGCCACGCCGCCCGAGCCGGTGTCGAAGAATCCCATGGCGGCGAACTCCAACCCGGCACCCAGCATCGCGTCGGTGACGCCGTCGTAGACCGGGGCGAAGCCGTTCCAGATCCGGTCGTCGCCGTTCGGGTAGATCTCCCGCACCAGCCGTCCCAGCGCTTCCCGCCGCTCCTCGCCTTCGGCCGCCGTGTCCAGCGGCAACGGGTGGAACCCGTCCGGGAGTTCAAAGAAGAAGGGCGGAATGTTCTGTTCGGTGTCCTGGGTCGTCGTTGACATGGATGTCCGCCCTCCTCGGCTGGATCGGTCTGCCGGGTCAGAATGACGCGGCCCAGGCAAGGGCCTTGCCCGCTACTCGAATGTTCTCGGCTACCTGCGGGTGGGTCTTGTCCAACGTCTTCATGTCCTTGGCCAGTTCCAGCGGGACCGTCACCGCGTGGGTGGTGAGCTTGATGCCGCCGTCGATGGCGCGGGCCGCCGGAGACAGGGCCTCTATCGGCGCGCCACCGAACACCTTGAGCGCGGGGTTGAGCACCTTCGTGCCGATGAGCTGATTCGTACGGTTGAACTGGATGACGCCTTCGAGCGCGGCACGGCTGCGCCCCACCACGCCTGAGCCCTTGATGAACTCCTGCTCGACGCGTTCCCCGAACAGCACGTACGGCTTGACCGCCTTCACCGTCAGCGAGAGCCCCTTCACCGCTGATTCGGAGAAGCGCGCCGCCTCGGAGCCCACTTCTGCCACCTTCGCGCCCGTGGTGAACCCCTGAATGCCCGGCAGCACTCCCACGACGTCGAGGCCGAGCGTCAGCCAACTCACGTCCGCTCCGGCGAGCTTGGCCACAAGGTGTGTGGCGAGTGTCGCGGCACCGAAGGTGATGGCCGCAGCCGCGAAGAAGGCGCCGACCGGTTCGAACGGTGCCGTGAAGATCGCGATGGCGCCGAGCAGCGCGGTGGCCGCGCCCAGGAGGTCGCCGATGGTCTTGATGATGTCGGCGTTGTCCTTCACCCATTGGAGGGTGTTGTTCCAGGCGTCCTCGACGCCGTGCGCGATACGGCTGAAAAGGCCCGGTTTGTCCGGGGCGATGTCGCCGGCCTTGTCGAGGTCGTGGCTGATGGAGGTGGCGGCGGTGGTGAAGCGGTTGTGGAGTTCTTCGGCGCGGTGGCGCACGCCGTCGAGGGCGTTGGTGGCGTCGGTGACGGCTTGTTGGGCTTTGGCGTCCTTGCCGAGTTGGGCGGGGGTGACGAAGGCGGGCCGGTCGCCTGGGGGGTGGGGCGGGTCGGCGGCGGACTTCGCGTGGTCGAGGGAGCCCTGTTTGGTGGCGGCTTCCTTTTCGAGGGCGTCGGCCTCGGCCTGGAAGCCGTGGAGTTGGTCAGCCCAGCGGGACAGGGCGCTGGAGGCGCGGCCGAAGGAGTCGTGCGCCTTCTTGATCAGGGGCGCGACGTCGCTGTCGATGTGGGAGACGAAGGCCGTGGCGGCCTCGCCCTTCCAGTAGCCGCAGTCGAGCCGGTCCAGCTCGGTGACGGTCGCCGTCAACTCTCCGTGCAGGTCGCCCAGTTGGCGCGCCAGCGCGCGCGTCCTGTCCACGTCCCCCGGCGTCGGGTCGAATCCGAGCAGCGGGAACTTCCCCGCCCGCGCGTCCCCCATCGAACCCACCCTCCCCGCCCCGCCCGAAGCTCTGGTGTTCGAGTGATCGACGCTATACGTACGGTGATCGACGTGACAAGTGGGGCCCCTGGGGTGGGCGCGATTCCGGGAGTGAAGGGTGTGTGAAGTGTGCTGCGAACCGGTACCGATCACGGGAGGGCCCTACAGCCCCACGACGCGCGCCGGTAATGTCAAGGGCTACGCGCAACTGACTCGGTAACTGGACGACTCACGGGGGATCTCATCGTGACCCGCTCATCCCTGCCCATCGCCGTCGCCCTCGCAGCGTCGGCGGGCCTGCTGCTGACCGCTTGCGGTGGGGGTGGGTCGGACAGCTCGGACAAGATTCAGCCGTCGGGGACGGTGACGACGGCGGCGCCTACGGCGACGACGGCTTCGCCTACGCAGGCGGCGAACGCGCCGACGTTCGACCTTCCGTCGGACGCCAAGGCGGAGTTCACCGGGTTCGACGCCTCCGACGGTGCCAAGAAGGACGTTCTGCGGGACGTGAAGAACGCGATCTTGACCATTCAGGAAGCCGAGGCGCTGGGCAAGGGGAACACTCCCAACATCAAGCGGTACTTTATGCCGATTCAGGCGGCGACGCTTTCGGACATGGCGATCGCCTATAGAAAGTCGGGATACACGATCACCGGAACGGTGAAGGACTACCGACCGACAGTGAAGTTTGACGCCAGTGATCGGGCTCAAGTCACGTATTGCGAGGATCAGAGCCACGCGTACGACAAGCTCATCTCGACTGGCGAAGTGCAGCGGTCCACGCCTTCGGTGAAGGACTACAGTCTTTGGCGCATGGGCCTGGTCAAGAACGAGGCCGGGGACTGGCAGGTGGCCGACTACTCGCAGCAGAAGGGGGTGTCGAAGTGCGCAGGTTCCTGACGCGACGCACCAATGCACTTTCGGTGTCGGCGCTGAGTCTCGTGATGGTATTTCTGACATCGCCCCAGGCGCAGGCGGACCGAGAGCATGCGAACGGTCCGGCACCCGTCGTCACGCCGAAAAGCAATGACGGCGTGCTCTCTTCACGAGTGAGTCTGGGAGGTACAGGTTACACCGGGGGCAAGGGAACGCAGCCGATCACGTCATCGAACGCCAACTGGTCCCCGCCCGACTGCTGGTATGAGGCGTTCACCCCGGACGAGTTCGAAGCTGTACTCGATGAGCGCTATTACGCGGCGGGCAACAGGAATGCAGGCTCGGTCTACAACTACTTGTACGGTGTCCGGTCGGATATGACGGCCATCAAGTACCACAGGGGTGACGACGGCAGTTGGTGGTTGCTCGTATACAACCGCGACCTTCCGGAGAACACCGCAGGATCGTGCACTCTCAGCGACGGATGGAAATGGGTGGACGCTGGGAATCCACCTCCCCCTGGCGCGATCACAGCGGAGCAACTTTCACAAGTGGCCTACGCGGCGACGAAGTTGCCTGCACGAAAGGTGACACTGAGCCCTGGTGCAAACAACCAGAAGGTCAATCTGGCTACGTACGTGAAATTCGCTGATGCCCTTCCGCAGGTGTATGTAACCGCACAGGTGCCCCATCCGCCTGTGGCGGCGACCGTGGTTGCCCAGCCCTATGCGTTGCACGTAGAGGCGGGAACGTCATACGCGAGTCCGCAGTCGTGTGACTACGTGTTCAAGCGCGTCGGGAATCAGTACAACATCGACACCGAGGGCTCCGGCTGCAACATCACCTACCGCAAGGCGACAGCGGCTGGCGGGGCCTACACCCTGCGAGCTCAGATCACTTGGAAGGTGCACTGGACGGCGACTGCGGATCAGAACGGTCCGGTGGCCGGGCCGATGGACGACGGCTATACGACGTCCGAGCAGGACGTCACCGTGCAGGAGATTCAGGCTGTCAACCGCTGAATCGCGGTGGGTCGCTTCACCTTTGCTCGGGTTTCCACCGGGGGGCTAGAGGGCCTGGGGGAAGGTGAAGAGGTGGTGGGGGTCGAGGTGGGATTTGAGGGCGGTGAGGCGGGGGGCGTTGGGGCCGTAGTAGGCGGTGCGCCAGGTGGGGAGGGTGGGGTCGGCGTAGTTCTGGTACGCGGCGCCCGAGGCGTAGGGGGACATGGCCTTGTGGGTGGTGTCGAGCCAGCCGGTGGTGGAGAGGGCGTCCGAGGCCAGGTATTGGGTGAGGACGCGTGAGGTGCGGTGGCAGAAGGCGGTGTCCGTGGGGGACGGGCGGTTGACCGCGCCGCCGAGGGCGGTGAGGGCGATGCTGCCGGCGCCGTCGCCGGACTGGGCGGAGAGCCGCTCGACGGCCGAGAGCAGCGTGGAGATGCCCGCGTCCGGCAGGTCCTTGTCGTAGAAGTCGGAGCGCGCGGTGTAGGTCTCCCGGTGCAGGTGCCCGGCGGGGGTCAGACGGCACTGGGCGGCGGACAGACCGGCGCAGCCCGCGTACGAGAAGGTCGCGTCGAGGTAGCTGTGCGGGCGCAGCGAGACGGTGCTGGCGTCGGCGCCGATGGCGGCGGCGAGCCGGTCGGTGGCGGCGGCGAGATCGTCGCGGGAGCCGGTGGAGAGCATCGGGACGGCCACGGTGGGGGAGCCGCCGGCGTCGCAGTCGAGGTGCAGGGCGGACCAGATGTGGTCCGGCTGGTCGGGGCCCCAGCGCTGCCAGGCGCGGATCACGGCGGCGGCCCGGCTCCACGGCCAGGTGAGGTAGCCGGTGACGACGCCGTCGGGCATCGGGTGGGTGGCGAAGCGCAGTGACGTGACGACGCCGAACTGGCCGTTGCCCGCGCCGCGCAGCGCCCAGAACAGCTCGGGCTGGGAGTCGGCGGAGCAGTCGAGGATCCGGCCGTCGGCGGTCACGATGGTGGCGCCGACGAGGCTGTCGCAGGTCAGGCCCATGGAGCGGCTCATCACGCCGTGGCCGCCGCCGAGCGCGAGTCCTGAGACGCCGACGGTCGGGCAGGACCCGGCCGGGATCGTCCGGCCCTGCTTGCCGAGGGTGGAGTAGACGTCGATGAGCTTGGTGCCCGCGCCGACCGTGGCGGTGGTGCCGTCGAGGCGGATCGAGTTGAGCCGGGAGACGTCGATGACCAGGCGGCCGTCGCCGCTCGACCAGCCCGCGTAGGAGTGGCCGCCGCTGCGGATGGCCAGCGGGGTGGCGGTGCGGCGGGCGAAGTCCAGGCAGGCGCGGATGTCGGAGGTGCCGGTGACGTACGCGATGCCCGCCGGACGCAAGCCGTCGAAGCGGGTGTTGTACAGGATACGGTCGGCGGCGTACGCGCTGTCGTCCGGGCGTACGAGGCCGCCGTCCAGGGACGTGGCGAGGGCCGGCCAGTCGGGTTTGACGGGGGGCGCGGTGGTGGCCGCGGTCGGCGTGGCGGAACCGCCGGAGGACGACGGGGGCGCGGACGTACCGCCCTTGGCGTCGTCGCCGCTGTCGGGTCCGCAGCCGGTCAGCCAGGCGGCGGCCAGTACGGCCCCGCCCGCCTTGAGCGCGGTCCTGCGCTCGACCCGGTCGCCCTTGTCCATACGGTCACCCCGGTCACTTCGGTCCTCCGGGTCCGTCAGGACCGCAGGCTCCACACGACTCACTTGCCCCACCGCCTTCGCCTATCCGTAGACGTGCGAATCATGAGCCCGGTTGCGGAGCGCGAGGTGCGGGGCGAGAAGACTACAGCGGGGCGGGAACGGTACGGCGGGGTGGGAACAGTACGGCGGGGTGAGCGCAGTACAGCGGGGCGCGAACGGTACAGCCGGGCGCGACCGGCGCGAAGGGCGGGAACGCGGCGCGCGTCAGCCGGAGATGTGCTCCTCCGCATCGCGTCTCGCGCGGTCCCTGGCCCGCCGGGCCGGACCCTTCCAGCCACACGAGCAGCGGGCGACGGCGAAGGAGCCGCGCTCGACGATCGACGTCCGGTGGCCACCGTCCGGAGCGTCGGCCGGAGTTCCCGATGGAGTTCCGGCTGAAGCTGTGACGGAGGCCCTGGCGGAATCCTGCTCGGCACGCAAGTTGAGCACGAGACCACCGTAGCGGGCGTGACGGGGCACTTCCGACAGTCGTTAGACGCCATAAGGCCCCGGCCGGTCGAGGCCGGTCCAGGAATGCTCCAGGAATGGCTCAGGGATGGTGGCGGCGATGGCCCCGGGGGTAGCGACGGTACGGCGCGCGACGGCAGTACGGCGGCGCCGAGGACGTACGAAGGCCGCCATGGCCGCGGTGCTCGGCTGCGCCTGCGGGGCCGCCCTGCTCACCGGCTGCGTCGGGCAGGGCGCGGCGGCCGAGAGCGGCAAGGACGCCAAGGGGCACGACCCGGCGCAGGCGGTACGCGGCGCCGCGGACGTCCTCGTACGGGCGGGCAGCTCGCACGTGGACACCTCGATGCGGATGGCCAGCGGCGGCACCTGGCTGACCATCACCGGCACCGGCGGTTTCGACTACGTGAAGCGGCAGGGCGAACTGCGGCTGCTGCTGCCCAGGGACGCGGCGGGCGCCGAGGAGCACAAGCCGATCATCGAACTGCTCACGCCGGGCGCCCTCTATATGAAGGACCGCGGCGAGGGCGTGCCCGAGGGGAAGTGGGTACGCGTCGACACCGACCGGCTGCCGGACGGCAATCTGGTGACCGGCGGCGCCACCGAGCCGCTGGCCGCCGCCGAACTGCTGCGCGGCGCCCAGGACGTCGAGCTGGTCGGCGTCGAGACCCTGCGCGGTACGAAGGTGTGGCACTACCGGGGGACCGCCGACATCGGGCGCGCGGCGAAGGCCGCCGCGCCCGGCGTACGCGGGCCCTTGCAGGCGGCGGCCAAGGGGTTCACGGTCACCCGGGTGCCCTTCGACGCGTGGCTGGACGAGGCGGGGCGGCTGCGCCAGGTGAGCCAGCGGTTCACCTTCAGCTCGGACGACCAGAAGGACAAGAAGATCGACAAGCAGGCCGGCCTGAACGACAAGCAGACCGGCGAGAACGGCAAGGGCGGCCCCGACACCCCCCGTACGACGACCGGTGCCGGCGGCCGTACGCCGACCGCCGCCGCGCCCGACGTCACCGTGGTCTCGACCACTCGCTTCGACGATTTCGGCCGCGCCGTCCCCGTCACCATGCCCCGAGCTGCCGACATCTGGACGGGCAAGATCGTTTCTTCCCAGCAGGGGTAAGGGGTCTTCGCGGTAACGGCCCTCACCGGAAAGGGCGTTGTCGAAATGGTCCATCCGTGCCATGCGCGGACCGGGTGCCGGTCCCTACCCTGGCTTGAGGCAGTGGCAGACAGCCAAGAGCCAGGCACTCGTGGACGAGGAGGTGGTGCGCGTATGGCGCCGTCGCCCGGAATGCTGGTCGTCCAGGACGATCCGGTGGCCCTCGCGGAGATCGAACTCTGCGGTGAGCTGATGATCGCCGCGTCCACCGCCGACGAGGAGCGGCTGAGCTTCGCCCGGATCGACGAGGTGCTGGGGGTCGCGTGCGACCGCGAGTCGATGCCCGCGCTCCTGGTGCGCGCCCCGCTCTCCGACCGCGCAACCGGCTGACACCGGGGCGCGCCGCCCGTACGCCCCCCTGGAACCCCCCGGAAGAGCCGCCCCCGCCTACGTCCGCAGCAGCCGCGCTATGGCCGCCGTCGCCTCCGCCACCTTCTCGTCGATCTCCGGCCCGCCGCCGACCGCCGCCGCGGCCACGCAGTGCCGCAGGTGCTCCTCCAGGAGCTGGAGGGCGAAGGACTGGAGGCCCTTCGTGCTCGCCGACACCTGGGTGAGGATGTCGATGCAGTAGACGTCCTCCTCGACCATCCGCTGCAGGCCGCGGATCTGCCCCTCGATCCGGCGCAGCCGCTTGAGGTGGGACTCCTTGTCATGGCTGTATCCATGCGGCCCCTGGGGGCGCGAAGATGGGCCGGAACCCGTGTCCGCCCCCGCGTCCCGAGGTGACTGTTCCGGCGTGATCTCCGCCTCAACCCCGGCCGGTTCCCTGGCCTCCGTCGTCATCGTCAACCCCGCCCTTCCTGTCCCGTTATACCCCTGCCGGGTATATCGTACCGAATCGACACCTTGTGCGACGCATCCCCGGTGAGGGGGACACTTCTGGATGGGCGACACTGGGTGACGCCCATTAGCCGTGGCCGGATGATGCGCCTAGCATCAACGAGACCGAATCCGATGCACACCGAGGACCTCACGTGCGCTTTCGTCTGACCCCCAGGGAGACGAGCTTCTACGACATGTTCGCCGCGTCCGCGGACAACATCGTCACCGGTTCGAAGCTCCTCATGGAACTGCTCGGGGCCGATTCGGCTACCCGGACCGAGATCGCCGAGAGAATGCGGGCGGCGGAGCACGCGGGGGACGACGCGACCCACGCGATCTTCCACCAGCTCAACTCCTCCTTCATCACCCCCTTCGACCGCGAGGACATCTACACCCTCGCCGGGTCGCTCGACGACATCATGGACTACATGGAGGAGGCCGTTGACCTGGTCGTCCTCTACAAGGTCGAGGAGCTGCCGAAGGGCGTGGAGCAGCAGGTCGAGGTGCTGGCACGGGCGGCCGAGCTGACCGCGGGAGCCATGCCGAACCTGCGCACGATGTCCAACCTCACCGAGTACTGGATCGAGGTCAACCGGCTGGAGAACCAGGCCGACCAGATCCACCGCAAGCTGCTCGCGCACCTGTTCAACGGCAAGTACGACGCCATAGAGGTGCTCAAGCTCAAGCAGATCGTGGACGTACTGGAAGAGGCCGCGGACGCTTTCGAGCACGTGGCGAACACGGTGGAGACCATCGCGGTCAAGGAGTCCTGACCTACGTGGACACCTTCGCTCTGGTCGCGACCATCGGGGTCGCGCTCTTCTTCACGTACACCAACGGGTTCCACGACTCGGCGAACGCCATCGCCACCTCGGTGTCGACCCGCGCGCTGACCCCCAAGGCCGCGCTGGCCATGGCCGCCGTGATGAACCTCGCGGGCGCGTTCCTGGGCAGCGGCGTCGCCAAGACCGTCAGCAAGGGGCTGATCGAGACCCCCACCGGCCGCAATGGCATGGGCATCCTCTTCGCCGCGCTCGCCGGTGCGATCATCTGGAATCTGGTCACCTGGTACTTCGGTCTGCCGTCGAGTTCCAGCCACGCGCTGTTCGGCGGTCTGGTCGGCGCCGCGCTGGCCGGCGGCGTCACCGTGCACTGGTCGGGCGTGGTCGACAAGGTCATCGTCCCGATGTTCGTCTCGCCCGTGGTCGGCCTGGTCGTCGGCTATCTCGTGATGCTGGCGATCCTCTGGTTCTTCCGCCGCGCCAATCCGCACAAGGCCAAGCGCGGCTTCCGTATCGCGCAGACCGTCTCCGCGGCGGCGATGGCGCTCGGCCACGGTCTCCAGGACGCGCAGAAGACGATGGGCGTGGTCGTCCTCGCCCTGGTCATCCACGACCCGAGCAACGGGTACGGCATCCCGATCTGGGTCAAGTTCGTGTGCGCCGCGATGATGTCGCTCGGTACGTACGCGGGCGGCTGGCGGATCATGCGGACGCTGGGGCGTCGCATCATCGACCTCGACCCGCCGCAGGGCTTCGCCGCCGAGACGACGTCCGCGGGCATCCTCTACGCGACCTCGTACATCTTCCAGGCGCCGGTCTCCACGACCCACGTCATCACCTCCGCGATCATGGGCGTCGGCGCGACCAAGCGGGTCAAGGCGGTGCGCTGGGGGGTGGCCAAGAACATCGTGGCCGGATGGTTCATCACGATGCCCGCCGCCGGTCTCGTGGCCGCCATCGGCTTCTACCTGGTGCGGCTGATCTTCGGCTGACCCGTCGTGCGACCCCGGCTGGTCTCCGGCTGACCCGTCGCGCGCATCAAGGCGACGCCCCCTGACATGGGTTCGGCCCCGCTTCCCGTCACCGGGAAGCGGGGCCTGCGCCTTGCGGTGGCACCGCCATGCAGCACCGCGCGGCGGTCCTGTCACCCGAAGCGGCCCGAGATGTAGTCCTCGGTGGCCTGGACCGACGGGTTGGAGAAGATGCGCTCGGTGTCGTCGATCTCTATGAGCTTGCCGGGCTGGCCGACCGCGGCCAGGTTGAAGAACGCGGTGCGGTCGGAGACACGGGCGGCCTGCTGCATGTTGTGCGTGACGATCACGATCGTGAAGCGGGTCTTCAGCTCACCGATCAGGTCCTCGATGGCCAGGGTGGAGATCGGGTCGAGCGCCGAGCACGGCTCGTCCATCAGCAGCACCTGCGGCTCGACCGCGATGGCGCGGGCGATGCACAGCCGCTGCTGCTGGCCGCCGGACAGGCCGGAGCCGGGCTTGTTGAGCCGGTCCTTGACCTCGTTCCAGAGGTTGGCGCCCTTGAGGGACTTCTCGACGATGGTGTCCAGCTCGCCCTTCTTGCGGACACCGTTGAGCTTGAGGCCGGCCGCCACGTTGTCGTAGATCGACATGGTGGGGAACGGGTTCGGCCGCTGGAATACCATGCCGACCGTGCGGCGTACGGTCACCGGGTCGACGCCCGTCCCGTACAGGTTCTCGTCGTCCAGCAGCACCTTGCCCTCGACGCGGCCGCCGGGGGTGACCTCGTGCATGCGGTTCAGGGTGCGCAGGAAGGTGGACTTGCCGCAGCCGGACGGGCCGATGAAGGCGGTCACGGTGCGGGGCTCCACGGTCATCGAGATGTCCTCGATGGCCTTGAAGGCGCTGTAGTACGCGGTGAGGCCGCTGACGTCGATTCGCTTGGCCATGGGGATCACTTCTCTTCTCAAGGTCGTCTGATGTCGGCCGCGTCAGCGACCTGCCACGCGGCGGAGCCGCTCATCGATGCTTCGGGGCCTTCCAGCGGGCGATGCCGCGGGCCACCAGGTTGAGGATCATCACGAAGGCGATGAGCACCAGAGCCGCGGCCCACGCGCGGTCGTAGCTCGGCTCGTTGCCGTTGCCGTACTGCTGGTAGATGAAGAACGGCAGCGACGACTGCGGATCCTTGAAGGGGTCCGTGTTGATCAGGTTGCTGCCGAACACCAGCAGGGCGATCGGCGCGCTCTCGCCCGCGATGCGGGCGATGGCGAGCATGACGCCGGTGGTGATGCCGCCGATCGCGGTGGGGATGACGACCTTGACGATGGTGCGCCACTTCGGGACGCCCAGGGCGAGGGAGGCCTCGCGCAGCTCGTTCGGGATGAGCTTGAGCATTTCCTCGGTGGAGCGGACGACGATCGGCATCATCAGGATGGCCAGGGCCAGCGAGCCGGCGAAACCGGTCGCGGGGGCCTTGCCGATCAGCACGAACCACATCGAGAGGATGAACAGACCGGCCACGATCGACGGGATGCCGGTCATGACGTCGACGAAGAAGGTGACCCACTTCGCCAGCGCGCCCTTGCCGTACTCGACCAGGTAGATCGCGGTGAGTATGCCCAGCGGCGCGGCGATGACCGCGGCGATGCCGACCTGCTCCAGGGTGCCGATGATGGCGTGGTAGACGCCGCCGCCGGGCTGGATGGTCAGCACGTTGTTCATCGAGTGCGTCAGGAAGTTGACGTCGAGGACCTTGACGCCCTTGCTGATCGTCGTCTCGACCAGCGAGTAGAGCGGTATGACGGCCAGGATGAAGCTGGACCAGACGAGGCTGGTGGCCACCCGGTCCTTGGCCTGGCGGCGCCCCTCGACCTGCGCGGTGATGACGTATGAACCGGCGACGAAGAGGAGCAGCGCGATCAGACCCCACTGGATCTTGCTGTCGAGCCCGAAGCCCGCGCCGATCGCTCCGGCGACGACGACGGCTCCGGCCGCGATGGCCAGCGGAGCCCACTTGGGGAGCTGACGGGAGGCCAGCGGCGGCGTGGCGGGAGCCTCCGCCGGGGCCGGCGGCTTGTCGTCCACGATCAGGTCGCTCATGCGTTGGCCCCCGAGTACTCCTTGCGGCGGGCGATGATCAGTCGGGCCGCGCCGTTGACCAGCAGGGTGATGAAGAAGAGCACCAGGCCGGAGGCGATCAGCGCGTCGCGGCCGAACTCGTCGGCCTCACCGAACTTGGCGACGATGTTCTGCGAGAAGGTGCCGCCGAGCGGGTCCAGGATGTGCGCGGACAGTTGCGGCGAGGCGGACAGCACGGTGGCCACCGCCATGGTCTCGCCGAGCGCGCGGCCCAGGCCCAGCATCGAGGCGCTGATGATGCCGGAGCGCGCGAAGGGCAGCACCGACAGGCGGATGACTTCCCAGCGGGTCGCGCCGAGCGCGAGCGCCGCTTCCTCGTGCATCTTGGGCACCTGGCGGATCACTTCGCGGCTGACGTTGGTGATGATCGGCAGGATCATGATCGCCAGCAGGATGCCGACGGTGAACAGCGACCGGGCGGCCGAGTTCGGGTCCTGCTTCTCGAAGATGACGGTCCAGCCGAAGTACTTGTCCAGCCAGAGGTTGAGGCCCTTGAGGTGCGGCACCAGGAAGAGCGCGCCCCACAGGCCGTAGATGATGCTGGGCACCGCGGCGAGCAGGTCGATCACGTAGGCGATCGGACCGCCCAGGCGGCGCGGTGCGTAGTGCGTGACGAACAGGGCGATGCCGACGGCGATCGGGACCGCGATGACCATCGCGATGACCGAGCTGACGACCGTGCCGTAGGCCAGTACGGCGATGCCGAACACCGGCGGGTTGAGGCTGGCGTTCCACTCGAAGGTGGTCAGGAAGTTGCCGTGGTCCTTGGAGATCGCGCTCACCGAGCGGACCGTCAGGAAGACGGCGATGGCCGCCATCACGACGAGGAGGAAGATGCCGGACCCGCGGGAGAGTCCCGCGAAGATCCGGTCGCCGGGCCGGGTGACGGTCTTCGTCTCCACCGGTGGCGCGGTAGGGGGAGGGGCGGTGGTGGTCATAGGGATTTCTCCGGTCTGGGTGGGGGACGTTCGGTCCCCCGGCGGCGGTGCACCGGATGTACGGCGGGCCCCGCGGTCGCCAGGACCGCGGGGCCCGCCGACTCGACTAGGACAGGGCGGTGATGGTGGAGCGGACCTTCGTGGCGATCTCGGTCGGCAGCGGGGCGTAGCCGGCCGCCGAGAGCTTCGCCTGACCGGCGTCGCTGGCGATGTAGGTCAGGAAGGACTTGGTGAGCGGCAGGGTGTCGGCCTTGTTGCCCTTGTCGCAGGCGATCTCGTACGTCACCAGGACGATCGGGTAGGCGTTGTCCGCCTTGGTGGTGTACGCGGCGCCCAGGTCCAGGGACAGGTCGGAACCGGTGCCGACGACCTTGGCGGAGGCGATACCGGCCGACGCGTTCTGCGAGGTGGCCTCGACCGGCGCGGAGGCACCGGTGTTGATCTTCACCGTCGGGATGGTGCTGGCGGTCGCGTAGGACAGCTCGAAGTAACCGATGGAGCCCTCGGTCTGCTTGACCAGCGCGGCGACACCGGCGGACTTCGCGGCGGCCTGGCCGCCCTTGCCCATCCACGCCTTCGCGTGCTCGTACGGCCAGTCGGCCGGAGCGGCGCCCTTCAGGTACTTGGTCAGGTTGTCCGTGGTGCCGGACTCGTCCTGGCGGTGCACGGTCTGGATCTTGGAGCTCGGCAGGGTGACACCCGGGTTGAGCTTCTTGATCGCTTCGTCGTTCCAGTTGGTGATCTTCGAGTTGAAGATCTTCGCCAGGGTGGGCGCGTCCAGAACCAGGTTGCTCACACCGGAGAGGTTGTAACCGACGGCGATCGGGCCGCCGACCATCGGGATGCTGATGCCCTGGCCGTTGGTGCAGACCTTCTTCGAGGCGGTGACCTCTTCGGGCTTCAGCGGCGAGTCGGAGCCCGCGAAGGCGTCCGTGCCCTGGTTGAAGTCGACGATGCCCTCACCGGAGGACGAGGTCTTGTAGTTGATCGTCGCGCCGGAGCAGGCCTGCTGGTAGTCCTTGACCCACGACTCGATCGCGTTCTGCTGGGCACTGGAGCCGGAGGCCAGGATCTGGCCCTTCTCACAGGCGATGCCGCTCGCGTTGGCGCTGCTGTCGGACGAGCTGGCCGAGGCGCTGCCGCTGGGCGTGGACGTGGAGTCGTTGTTGTTGTCCGAACCACAGGCGCTCAGGACCAGCGCGCCGGTAATCGCGACCGCGCCGACGGTCAGGGCCCGCAGCCCGTTCTTACGCTGAAGCTTCACCTTCGTGTGTTCCTTCCAAAAGCCCGCCGGTGGACGGCGAAGCAGAGGGTTATGGGTTCTGCATCCACCCGGCGTCGCGTGATGCTCACCGGTAAGCCCGAAATTAGGCAGATGAAGTGAAGCGACCGACGGAAGGGGGTGAACGCCAGGTGAACCTCGTCTATCAGGGTGGTGCCGCTACGCGCGTTACGCGCGCCGTGGTGACGAAGTGGTATCCGGGGCTGTCGTTGTGTCACAAAGGAACACGGGCAGGTCACGGGGGTGACACGGGCCGGTTACGGCCGCCGGGCGGGCCGATCGGCACGCGGTGGTACGCCGGTTCACCGGCCGTCCACCCGCTCGGGTGCCCGCTCGTGCCCCCGCTCCGGCCCCGCGAGCCGGTACGGCCGGCCCGATGAGCCCGCTGTGGGACCGCTCCGCCGACCGCCGTCAGCCCGCCAGCGCGTGCAGCAGCGCGTCCACGAGGGGCCGGTCGCGGTCGTGGGTGAGCCTGCGGCGGGCAGCGGAGGGCGGCAGCCAGATCATCCGGTCCACCTCGTCGTTGGGGACGAAAGAGCCCTCCCACGCCTCGGCCGCCCAGTAGCGGACCTCCTTGGGGCGGCCGTCCACCAGATAGCGCGACGTCGGCAGCGGGGCGCCGAGTGAGCAGCCCAGGCCGGTCTCCTCACGGGTCTCGCGCAGCGCGGCGGCAGGGAACTCCTCGCCGCGCTTCAGCTTGCCCTTCGGCAGGCTCCAGTCGTCGTAACGCGGCCGGTGCACCAGCGCCAGTTCGATCCCGCCGTGGTACGGCGAGACGCGCCACAGCACGACGCCCGCCGCCCGTACGGTCGTTCCGCTCTTGTCGCCCGCGCGTTTCATTCCGTGCGCGCCCCCGGTACGGAATTCGGCCCAGGGCCCGGTGCGGACCCCGGCGCGGCACTCGCTACGGGACCGGGCGGACCGGGCCGAGAGGCGCCGGAGCCCGGCTGCCACAGCCGCGAGAAGGCGAAGCGCGCGGCTTCCACCTCGTGCCGCTGGTCGGCGTGGAGCACGCCCAGCGCGTACGCGGTCGCCGGAGCTATGCGCGGGGTGCGGGCCGCCGCCGCGACGGCCGCCGCGCACTCGGCCGCCTCGCGGTGCCTGGCCAGCAGCACGGCCGCCTCGGCGAGCCGCTGCGCCGCCGCCTCGCCGTCCGGGTCGATGCCCCGGCAGACCTCGGCCGCGTAACGGCTCAGCCGCAGCAGCACCCGCACCTGGTGCCAGGGCGAGTCCTGGAGGTCGGCCGTCAGCTCGGTGCCGAGCGCCGCCTGGACGGCCTCCGCGTTGTACGGGTGCGCCGCGCGCAGCAGCGGCAGCGCGCCCGCCGCGTCGGCCAGCCGCCGGTCGGCCTGCGCGGCGAGCGGCGGCAGTACGGTCGCGGCCGGTCCCTCGGCCGCCGCGGTCAGCGGCACCTCGGAGGCCAGGACGGCGATGTTGTCCGCGAGCGCGTGGAAACGCGAGGAGCCCATCGCCTGGAGCGTCGCCGAGTGC
This sequence comes from Streptomyces sp. NPDC088197, assembly GCF_044741185.1. Taxonomy (NCBI): domain Bacteria; kingdom Bacillati; phylum Actinomycetota; class Actinomycetes; order Kitasatosporales; family Streptomycetaceae; genus Streptomyces; species Streptomyces sp. NPDC088197. The sequence goes on along the minus strand of NZ_JBIUSD010000014.1, from coordinate 158,605 downwards.
GCCCGGGTACGGGCCAGGGTGAGCTGCCGCTCCAGGAGCGCCCCGGCGCGCGCGGCGCCCAGCGCCAGCGGACCGCTCCCGGCCGGGGGCGGCGGGACCGCGGGCGCGGGCGGCCCCGGGACGTCGCCGGTGTCCGCGGGGGCCTTGCCGCCGGCGTCCGGGTCCGGGTCCGCGGCGGCCGACAGCCGCCGCAGCGCCTCCAGCAGCCGCGCCAGCCGGGCGGTGTACTGCGGCTCGCGGGCCAAGGTGGTGGCCAGCCAGCCCAGTTCGGCGCGGAGCGACTCGGCCCACACCGGGTCGGTCAGCGGCGCGTAGATGTGCAGGACCCCGCCGATCCGCCGGGCGCTGGCCCGCAGCAGTGCGTCGGCGTCGCCCTCGTGCTCGCCCCGCAGGCTCAGGGCCCGCAGGAAGGCGGTGGCCTGGTCGTGCAGATAGCGTGCGAGGGTGCCGCCCGCCGTACCGCCGGGCGGGCCCGCGGGCGCCGGGCCCGCGTCGGCCGTGGGCGCCGCGGCCGTCCGCGACTGCGGTGTACGCGCTTGCGTCGTACGTGTCCCCGTCGTGCCGCCCGGTGCGGGGGCGGCGGCCGGTGGGCCCGGGTCGCCGCTCCCCGCGGGGGTCAGCGGGGGGCTGTCAGGTAGCTGCTGCTGGGCCACGCCGGCGCCTCCGGGCGTCGATGAGCATCTCCTGGACATTGCGCAGCGGCTTCCCGTCCGGGTCGGTGCTGTGCCGGGTCCAATTACCGTCCGCCGCCAGGTGCCAGGAGGAGGTCGTGTCCGACATCCCGTCCTCCAGCAGGCGGTTGAGGGTGGCGCGGTGGGTCGGGTCGGCGACCCTGACCAGCGCCTCGATGCGGCGGTCGAGGTTACGGTGCATCATGTCGGCGCTGCCGAACCAGACTTCGGTCTCGCCGCCGTTGCCGAACGCGAACACCCGCGAGTGTTCGAGGAAGCGTCCGAGCACGCTGCGGACCTTGATGTTCTCGGACAGACCGGCGACACCCGGCCGTACCGCGCAGATCCCGCGCACCCAGATGTCCACCGGGACCCCGGCCTGCGAGGCGCGGTAGAGCGCGTCGATGATCTGCTCGTCGACGATCGAGTTCACCTTCAGCCGGACATACGCGGGACGCCCGGCGCGCTGGTGCGCGATCTCCTCCATGATCCGGGAGATCAGGCCGTCGCGCAGACTGCGCGGCGCGACCAGCAGCCGGTTGTAGACCTCGCGGCGCGAGTAGCCGGACAGCCGGTTGAACAGGTGCGACAGATCCGCGCCCACCTGCGGGTCGGCCGTCAGCAGACCGAGGTCCTCATACAGCCGGGCCGTCTTCGGGTGGTAGTTGCCGGTGCCGACGTGGCTGTAGCGGCGCAGGGTGTCGTCCTCCTGGCGGACCACCAGCGACAGCTTGCAGTGCGTCTTGAGGCCGACCAGGCCGTACACGACATGGCAGCCCGCCTCCTCCAGCTTGCGCGCCCACTTGATGTTGGCCTGCTCGTCGAAGCGCGCCTTCAGCTCGACCAGCACCAGCACCTGCTTGCCCGCCTCGGCCGCGTCGATCAGCGCGTCGACGATCGGCGAGTCGCCCGACGTCCGGTACAGCGTCTGCTTGATCGCCAGGACGTCGGGGTCGGCGGCGGCCTGGTCGAGGAACGCCTGCACGGAGGTGGAGAAGGAGTCGTACGGGTGGTGCAGCAGCACGTCCCGGCGGCGCAGTGCCGCGAAGATGTCGGGCGCCGACGCGGACTCGACCTCCGCCAGGTCGCGGTGGGTGCCCGCCACGAACTTCTGGTATTTCAGCTCGGGGCGGTCCAGGCCCGCGATGGCGAACAGCCCGGTCAGGTCCAGCGGACCCGGCAGCGGATACACCTCGTTGTGCTTCATCTTCAGCTCGTGCACCAGCAGGTCGAGCACGCGCGGGGCGATGGACTCCTCGACCTCCAGGCGGACCGGCGGGCCGAAGCGGCGGCGCATGAGTTCCTTCTCCAGCGCCTGGAGCAGATTCTCGCCGTCGTCCTCCTCCACTTCCAGGTCCTCGTTGCGCGTGACCCGGAACATGTGGTGGTCGAGCACCTCCATGCCGGGGAACAGCTCCTCCAGGTGCGCGGCGATCACGTCCTCCAGCGGCACGTACCGCTGCGGGCCCGCCTCCAGGAAGCGCGACAGGATCGGCGGCACCTTCACCCGCGCGAAGTGCTCGTTGCCCGAGACCGGATTCCGTACCACCACCGCCAGATTCAGCGACAGACCCGAGATGTACGGGAACGGGTGCGCCGGGTCGACGGCCAGCGGGGTCAGCACCGGGAAGATCTGCTGCCGGAACAGCGTGAACAGCCGCGCCTGCTCCTTCTCGGTCAGCTCGTGCCAGCGGATGACGTGGATGCCCTCGTCCGCGAGCTGCGGCGCCACGTCGTTCTGGAAGCAGGCCGCGTGCCTGGCCATCAGCTCCCGCGACCTGGTCAGGATCAGGTCCAGCACCTCGCGCGGCTGGGCGCCGGACGCCGAGCGGGTCGCGACACCGGTCGCGATACGCCGCTTCAGGCCCGCGACCCTGACCATGAAGAACTCGTCCAGGTTGCTGGCGAATATCGCCAGGAAGTTAGCCCGTTCGAGGAGCGGGGTCGCCGGGTCCTCGGCCAGCTCGAGCACCCGCTCGTTGAACGCCAGCCAGCTGCGTTCGCGGTCCAGGAAGCGGCCCTGCGGCAATTCCTCACCGAATTCCTCGCTCGCCTCGCCCAGGCTCGACGATCCCGGGTCCGGATTCGGTACGACGCGGGGGCGGAACGTCCCGGACGCCAACGACTGCTGGGGCTGGGCGGGAAAACTGGGGTGATTCGTCTGGGCCATGGGATGCGAGCCCTCCTCCTGGTCCGGCACGGGGCGGCCTGCGGCCGGCTCGGGGCGACCGTGGGCCGTCGGTCCATTGTCCCGTGTACCCGAGGGTTTCGGCAGGTCGGGCGGGGGAGGGGGTGCGGGGGCAGCGGGCTGCATCCTGCGATGCTCGCAAGCGAGGTTGAATCGCCGGTAACGAGAGCGTTGCCGTCAGGCAAGCGGGACGCTTCCAGCGGGGGTGCCCTCGAAGCACGGCTCGCGCCCCGTCCGCACCCTCCGGTCCGCCCCCTCCCCCTCCACCTCGCGCAGGTGAGCCCCTTTCCACGGGCGCGGCCCCGCGGGTCCCCTGCCGGGGGGTGGGCCGATCTTCCCAGGGGCCGCCCCTGGACGGTTCTTCTGCCGGGCGCCGGCCACGTGTTTTTTGGGGCGCGGCCCCGGGGGGGGGCTTCTGCCAGGGGGGTGGGCCGATCTTTTAGGGGCGCGCCCCTGGGCGGTTCTTTCGCCGAGGCGGCACGCCGTGTAGTTAGGGGCGCGGGGAACTGCGCGCTCAGCCCGCGCGGTGGCGCGGGTGAGGAACCGGCCCCAGCGGGGCAGATGCGGTTGTTTTCGGGCTGACAGCCCGGTGGGGGCTGGTCGCGCAGTTCCCCGCGCCCCTAAAAAAACAGGCCGTGCGCGGGGTGGAGGCACTGGGGGCGCGCCCCCAGAAGGGCAGGCCGTGCGGGGGGGTGGACCCAAGGGGGGCGCGCCCCCCGGAAGGGCAGGCCCTGCGGGGGGGGGGCTTAGGTTTCGGTGCGGTACATGAGGTCGACCTCGTGGGTGGTGAAGCCGAGGCGTTCGTAGACGGAGAGGGCGGCGGGATTGTCGGCGTCGACGTAGAGCAGGGCGGCGGGAAGGCGGCGGTCACGGGCGAGGTGGCGGAGCCCGACGGCGGTGAGGGCGCGGCCGAGGCCGGAACCCTGCTCGGCGGGGAGGACGCCGACGACGTAGACCTCGCCCAGCCCTTCGGGGTGGACTTTGGTCCAGTGGAAGCCGACGAGGTCCTCGCCGCGGAAGGCGAGGAAGAAGCCGGCGGGGTCGAACCAGGGCTCGGCGAGGCGGTCGGAGAGGTCGCGCTGGGTGAGGGAGCCCTGCTCGGGGTGGTGGGCGAAGGCGGCGGCGTTGACGGCGAGCCACGCGGCGTCGTCGCGCCCGGGGACGAAGGTGCGGACGGTGATGCCGTCGGGCAGCCGCGGCTCGGGCAGGTCGGCGGCGTCCGGGGTCAGGGGCCGCCGCATCTGCCGCAGCTCGCGGAAGAGCTTGAGGCCGAGCTGGACGGCGAGGTGCCGGGCGGCGGGGTGCCCGCCGTGGGCCCAGACGCGTACGCGCCTGCCGGTGGCGTCCAGAAGGGCAGCGGCCAGGGTGCGGCCGTGGCCGCGGGAGCGCCGCGCGGGGTGGACGACGAGTTCGGCGGAGGGCGCCTCGACCGGGTCCGAGCCGTCGATCTGCGCGTATCCGGTGAGGTCGGCCCCTGCCCCGTCGGCCCCCCCGGCCCCGTCCTGTCCAGGCGTCCACAGCAGCAGGTGCCGTACGCCCTCGCGCGCGCCGCCGCGCACATGGAGCCGTCCGCTCTCGGAGACGGCGGGCTGCCCGTCCGCGGCGGTCGCCGCCCCGATCAGGCCGAGCACCGCTTCGGCGGTGTCAGCGGGCAGTTCTGTCAGGGCCTCGATCCGCGCGTCGGTCATGCGGAGATCGTACGGCGGGTGCCCCCGGCATCGGCGGCGGTGGGTGCCCGCGGAGCCGAAAGCGTCGGTCAGGCCGAGACCGTACGGCGGGCGCCCTCGGCGTCGGCGGGGGCGGCGCGGCGGGGGATCGGGATGAGGACGGCGGAGACGCAGGTCGTGGCGGCGGCGAGGGCGAAGCCGGGCCAGTAGGCGGTGGCCGAGATGACGGCGGCCATGACCGGCGGGACGACGGCGGCGGTCAGATTCTGGCCGGTGTTGTGGACCCCGAGGGCGCGACCCGACCAGGCGGGGCCCGCGTGCTCGGCGGTGGAGGTGAAGGACAGGCCGTTGGTGCTTGAGGTGATCGCGATGGCGGCGACCAGCAGCACGGGGGTCAGCGGGGAGGGGAAGGCGGTGCTCACGGCGGTGGCGGCCACCACGGCGGCGGTCAGGACGGCGAGCTGCCGCATCGGCCGCAGCCGGTCGCCGACCCGGTCCGACCAGCGGCCGACCAGGATGCGGGACACCGCGCCCAGACCTTGGGCGACGGCGATGAGCTGCCCGGCGTGCACCGGCGACCAGCCGCGTACGTCGACCAGCAGCACCAGCGCGAAGGCCCCCGCGGTGAACTGCGGGATCACCAGCAGCGCGGCCGACCCGTGGATGCGGGGCAGCAGCCGCGAGCCGCGGTACGGGTTCGGCGCGGGTCCTGCCGCGGCGGCCTCGGCGCGCGCCGGGTCGGCGGCGAAGACCGCGATCAGCACGGCGATGACGGCGCAGATCGCGGCGAGGAAGCCGAAGGCGCCGCGCAGCCCGTGCGCGGCGGCCAGCGGCGGCATGGCGAGGGCGGCCACGCCCATGCCGAGCGGGGTGGAGGTCTGCCGGATGCCCATGGCCAGCCCGCGCTCCTCGGCGGAGAACCAGCCCATCACCAGGCGTCCGCTGGCCGAGTAGACCGAGGCGCCGGACGCGCCCGCCAGCACCAGCAGCGCGCCGAGCGCGACCATGCCGTGCGCGGCCCAGGCGGCCCCGCCGAGGGCGCCGGCCGCGATGCCGAGGCCGAGCGCGATCACCACCCGCTCGCCCCACCGGTCGGCCGCCGCGCCCCACAGGTAGAGCGCGAGCACCAGCCCCGCGGTCGGGCACGCCACCAGGAAACCGACCCGCGTGAGGCTCAGCCCCTGCTGTCCGCGCAGCTCGTCGGCCAGATACGGGACCCCGTACACGAAGGCGCAGGCCGCGGTCTGCGCGGCCGTTCCCAGCGCCAGCATGATCCAACGACGCACGTCGGAAGCACCTCCTCGGTGAGTGGGTGGTGCATCCAACTATGGCGGCTGCTCCGCAGTTTGAGACAGTTCGTTTCGCATCGTGAGACCCGATACGGCGACATCGCGCCACCGGACCTCACCCGGACGATCCCGGCCCACCGGGCGGTAACCGGGTCTTAACCCCCGCCCCCCTGCCGCGCTACGCGCGTTGACTCTATGCTGCCCTCCGCGTGACCCGTATTTGACCAGTTGTTGACTTCAGCTGACGGCGGCTGACCCCAGCCGACGCCAGTCCTTGATCCGAGGGGATCCATGTCTCTGACGCGCAGAATCTCCGTCGCGGCCGTCGGGCTCGTGGCCGTCGGCGCGCTTGTCGCGGCCGGGCCCGCCCAGCACGGTGGCGGCCACGACCGGCCCGGCCACCCCGGAAAGCCGGGCCACGGGCAGTCCGGCAACACGGTCGACCTCCAGTTGCTGACGATCAACGACTTCCACGGCAATCTGGAGCCCCCGGCCGGCTCCTCCGGCCGCGTCACCGAGCAGCAGGCCGACGGCACCGTCAAGACCATCGACGCCGGTGGCGTCGAGTACCTGGCGACCAGCCTGCGCAACGCCCGCAAGGGCCACGACCGTTCGCTGACCGTCGCCGCGGGCGACCTGGTCGGCGCGAGCCCGCTGCTGTCCGGCCTCTTCCACGACGAGCCCACCGTCGAGGCGATGAACAAGATCGGCCTCGACGTCACCGGCGTCGGCAACCACGAGTTCGACGAGGGCAAGGACGAACTGCTCCGTCTCCAGAACGGCGGCTGCCACCCGGTCGAGGGCTGCTACGAGAAGGGCAAGAAGTTCAAGGGCGCCGACTACCCGATCCTGTCGGCGAACGTCGTCAACGAGAAGACCGGCCGCCCGCTGCTCGCCCCGTACACGATCAAGAACGTCAAGGGCGTCCGCGTCGGTTTCATCGGCGTCACGCTCAAGGGCACCCCGAACATCGTCACCGCGTCCGGTGTGAAGGGCCTGAAGTTCCTCGACGAGGCCGAGACGGTCAACAAGTACACGGCCGAACTGCGCAAGCGGGGCGTCAAGTCGGTCGTCGCGCTGATCCACGAGGGCGGCTTCCCGGTCTCCGGCAGCTACAACTACGACTGCGACAGCGGCGGTCCCGGCACCGGCATCTCCGGCCCGATCGTGGACATCGCGAAGAAGATCTCGCCGGATGTCGACGCGCTGGTCACCGGCCACACCCACAACGCGTACGTCTGCACCATCCCCGACCCGGCGGGCAAGCCCCGGCTGGTCACCAGCGCCTCGTCCTTCGGGCGGCTCTACACCGAGCTGGACATGAAGGTCGACAAGCGCACCGGCGACATCGTGCGCACCTCGGTCAAGGGCAGCAACCACGTCGTGGACCGCGTCCAGCCCAAGGCCGCCGACATGACCTCGCTGATCACCCGCTGGAACGCGCTGGCCGCCCCGATCGCCAACCGCACCGTCGGCTGGATCAGCGGCGACATCGCCCGCACCGGCACCAACGAGACGCCGCTGGGCGACCTCATCGCCGACGCGCAGCTCGAATACGCCAAGACCCTCGACCCGACCACGCAGATCGCGTTCATGAACCCCGGCGGCATCCGCACCGACCTGGTCTACGCGGCCTCCGGCAGCGAGGGCGACGGCGTCGTCACCTACGCCGAGGGCTTCGCCGTACAGCCGTTCAGCAACACCGTGAACCTGGAGACGCTGACCGGCGCGCAGCTCGTGACCGCGCTCCAGCAGCAGGTCAGCGGGCCGAACGAGGCGGCGACGAAGATCCTCCAGATCTCGGCCGGGCTCACCTACACGCTCGACCTGACCAAGTCCGGCGCGGCGCGCGTCGTCGCGGACTCCGTCAAGCTCAACGGCGCCCCGATCGACCCCGCTGCCAACTACCGCGTCGCGATGAACAACTTCCTGACCGGCGGCGGCGACGGCTTCCCCGTCCTCGCCCAGGGCACGTCCCTGCTGATCGGCGGCGACGACCTGGCCGCCTTCGCCACCTACCTGACCGCCCACTCCACGGCCGCGGCGCCCCTCGCCCCGCCCGCCGCCGACCGGGTCACCGTCATCAAGTAGGGCTCAGAGCACGGTCATTCGTCGAAACCGGCGAATACGGTCGAGCCGCCGGACGACACGGCGGGCCCCTCGGGCGGCGCGGTCGGCGCTCCCGGCAGCCGGAGGGCGGCGAGCGTGCCGCCCCCCGGCGCCCGGGTCAGCGCGACCTCGCCGCCCGACTGCTGCACCGTGCGCGCCACGATCGACAGCCCGAGCCCGCTGCCCGGCAGCGACCGCGCGGACGGCGACCGCCAGAACCGCTCGAAGACATGCGGCAGTTCGTCCTCCGGGATGCCCGGCCCGTGATCGCGTACGGTGAGCTGCCCGTCGGCCAGCCGCACCTCGATCCCGCCGCCGGGCGGGCTGAACTTCACCGCGTTGTCCAGCAGATTGACGATCGCCCGCTCCAACGCGGCGGGCTCCGCCCGCACATACCAGGGCGCCAGCTCCGCGCTGATCTTCAGGTCGGGCCCGCGCAGCCGCGCACGCTCCAGCGCCGTCTCCGCGCTCTCGTGCAGCGCCACCACCTCAAGGGTCGGTACGGCGTCCGGCCGGGACAGCTCCTGCAAGTCGCCGATCAGCGAGGCCAGTTCGGTCATCTGCGCCTTCACCGACGCCATCAGCGCCTTCCGGTCCTCCGGCGGGATCGCCCGGCCGGTGGCCTCACTGCGCTCCAACAGCTCGATGTTGGTCCGCAACGACGTGAGCGGCGTGCGCAGTTCGTGCCCCGCGTCCGCGATGAGCTGCTGCTGCCGGTCGCGCGACGACGCCAGCGCGGCCGTCATCGCGTTGAACGACGCGCTCAGCCGGGCGATCTCGTCCTCGCCCTCCACCGGGATGTTGACGTTCAGATCCTCGGTGCGGGCGATGTGCTCGACGGTCTCGGTCAGCCGGTCCACCGGCCGCAGCCCCGTCCGCGCGATCCACAGCCCCGCGCTCGCCGCGCCGACCACGCCGATCCCGGCGACGGCCAGCAGGACCCAGGCCAGGGTGGTCAGCGGGCGGTCGACATCGCTCAGCGGCCGGGCCACGGAAATCGCCGCCGGCTGGAGATTGATCCGTGCCTGTGAGGTGTAGACGCGCAGCTTCTGGCCGTTGGGCGCGGTCACCGTGTGGAGGGCGTCGCGCCGCTGGCCGTCCGCGACCGCGTGGTCGGCGGGGCCGACGGGGATGGTCGTACGGCCCTGCACCCAGCAGGGCGTGCCGTCGGAGAGCACCACCTGGGCCAGGGTGTTGGTGGTGATGAAGCCGACGGAGCCGCCGTTGGCGCCCTGCGTGCTGTTCATCGCCGGAACGCTCGACTGGCAGCCCTGGGTGTTGAGCGTGCGCGAGATCTGCTGCACCGGCACGATGTCCGGCTGGCGCAGCGACTTGTCCAGCTCGCTCATGAGCTGGTCGCGCACCAGTAGCCAGCAGACCAGCGACACCACCGCCACCGCCACGGCCACCGCCGCCGCGGTGAGGATGGTGAGCCGGGACCTCAGGGGGAGCCGCTTCACGCGTGGCCGCCGTCCGGGGCGCGCAGGACGTACCCCACTCCTCGTACCGTGTGGACGAGCCGTCGCATGCCGCCCGCCTCGGTCTTGCGCCGCAGGTACATGACGTAGACGTCGAGGGAGTTGGACGAGGGCTCGAAGTCGAAGCCCCAGACGGACTTGAGGATCTGCTCGCGGGTGAGGACCTGGCGCGGGTGGGTGAGGAAGAGCTCCAGCAGGGTGTACTCGGTCCGGGTCAGCTCGACCGGGCGCCCGTCCCTGGTGACCTCGCGGGTGGTGGTGTCCATCCGCAGATCGGCGAAGGTGAGCGCGTGGCCGCCACCGTCGCCTTCGTGGCCGACGGTGGCGTAGGAACTGCGCCGCAGCAGGGCTCTGAGCCGGGCCAGCAGCTCGTCCAGCTCGAAGGGCTTGACGAGGTAGTCGTCGGCGCCCGCGTCGAGGCCGGTGACGCGGTCGCCGACGGTGTCCCGCGCGGTGAGCATGAGGATCGGGGTGGTCACTCCGGTGGCGCGCAGCCGCCGCGCCGTGGTGAGGCCGTCCATGCGCGGCATGAGGACGTCGAGCACGATCGCGTCGGGGCGGTACGCCTCCGCCTGGTCGAGGGCGGCGAGCCCGTCCGCGGCCAGGGCGGTGTCGTACCCCTCGAAGGCGAGGCTGCGGCGCAGGGCCTCCCGTACGGCGGGCTCGTCGTCCACGATCAGGATGCGGGCGGGGGCCTCGCCGCTGTCGCCGGGGCTCATGGTGTCGGGTACCTCACTGATGGACATCGGAATGGTGCCGGAACTCTCTCAGCGTCGCACGGCGCGCGTCCCGCGTCGTGCGGTCCCGCGGTGCGCGCGGCTCACGGGTTTCGCGGAGGCGGAGACCTCGGCGGGGCGCGGGGCCGACTCCCGCCGGACGGCCCGGTCCGCCGCCGCGTCGCGGGCCGCGCCGGCGGCGATGTGGGCGAGCGGCAGGTCGAGATCGGCGGGCCCGGTGGCGACGGCCGCGTTGTGCGGACTCCAGGAGACGGCGGCACTGAGGGCGCGGCGCAGCCGGTTGGCGCTGACGGTGAGGGTGCTGCTGCTCATGGCGTTCTCCCAGGGTGGTTCGGGGTGGTGCCGTTCTTTCCGGAGGGGCGGGGGGGACGGACGGTTGGGTAGGCGGAGGGTCGGTGAGGCGGAGGGGCGGAGAGGCGAGGGCGGCCCCTCAGCGGTTCCGCGTGCCCGCGGTCCCGTCGGCTCAGAAGCCGCCGAAGCCGCCGCCGCTGTTACCGCCGCCGCTGCTCCCGTTGCCGTTCCCGCTGCTGCTGCCGTTGTTGTCGGTCGTGCCGCTGCCGCTGGTGCCGCCCGCGCGCAGGCTCGCGAGGTCGGACTTCACGGTGTTGATCGGGATCGCGAAGCCGAGGCCGACGCTGCCGGAGCTGCTGCCCGAGGACGACGCGTCGGAGTACATCGCGGAGTTGATGCCGATGATCTGGCCGCTCATGTTGATCAGGGCGCCGCCGGAGTTGCCCGGGTTGAGCGAGGCGTCGGTCTGGATCGCCTTGTACGTGGTGGTGGAGTTGCCGGTGTCGCCGTTGTACTGGTTGCCGCCGAAGGAGAACGGCCACTGGCCGTTGCCCTGGCCGCCCTGGCCTTGGCCCTGGTTCTCGTCGGTGGACACGGTCACGTCGCGGTTGAGCGAGGACACGATGCCGCTGGTGACGGTGCCGGTCAGGCCCTCGGGGGAGCCGATGGCCACCACGGAGTCACCGACGGCGATGTTCGAGGAGTCGCCGAGCGTGGCCGCGGGCAGTCCGCTGGCACCCTGCACCTTGATCAGCGCGAGGTCCTTGGCGGAGTCGGTGCCGACCACCGTCGCGGTGGCCGTCTTGCCGTTGCTGTACGTCACGGACACCGAGGTCGATCCGGCGACCACGTGGTTGTTGGTGATGATCTCGCCGCCGCTGGTGATGATGACACCGGCGCCGGTGGACTTGCCCGCGCCGGACGTCGCGTTGATCTCGACGACGCTGGGGCTGACCGCCTTGGCCACGCTGCTGACGCTGCCGTTCACGACGCTCGCGTTGACCGCCGAACTGGCCGTCGTCGTCGTGCCGTTGTCGTGCGTCGCGTTGCCGATCAGGGCTCCCGCGCCGCCGCCGATCACACCGGCCGCGAGCGCGACGGCGGCGAACAGCGCGACGGGCTTGCGGGCCTTGCGGCGGGGAGCGGGCGACGCCCCGGCGACGGCGGGCGTGGCGGGGTCGTACGGGGGCGGCGGCGGGAAGCCGGTCGCGGAGGGGGCGTCGTAGTCGGGGGCCTGGCGGTACTGCGGGGCCTCCGGCTCGGAGACCTGGGGGGCCTCATTGCCGAAGTAGAGCGGAAGCTGCGGTTCGTCCGGGTTCTGGTGTTCGCCGCCGGTGCGGCTGCTCTCGGTCATGACAATGACTCTGTGCCCGGAAGATGAGAGCTTCCTGAGCACTCGCTGAGAAGCCCGGCAGAAGTGGGTATGCCCCATATAAACAAGATCGGGAACCCCCGGTCCCGACCGCCCGCGACCGCCCGTACACCGCGGCCCGCCCGCGACCGCCCGTACACCGCCGCGCGTACGGCTACGCGCGGCGGCCGTGTGCCCCGGCTCCGGCGGCTACCCGTGGCAGCCGCACGACCCCCGCACCACGAGCCGGGAGGGGAACTGCCGCAGCCGCTCGCGCCGGGCGCCCGGCACCCGCAGCGAGTCGTCGAGCACCGCGTCCACCGCCGCCCTGGCCATCGCCTGCCGGTCGGAGGCGACCGTGGTCAGCGGCGGATCGGCGAGCGCGGCTTCCTTCACGTCGTCGAACCCGGCGACCGCGAGCTGTTCCGGCACGTCGATCCGCAGCTCACGCGCGGCGCGCAGCACGCCGATCGCCTGGTCGTCGGTGGCGCAGAAGATGGCCGGCGGCCGGTCGGGCCCGGCCAGCAGGCCCAGCGCGACCTCGTAGGCGTCGTACCGGTTGTACGGGGCCTGGAAAAGGCGGCCCTCCGTGGACCGCCCCGCCTCCTGCATGGCCCGCTGCCAGCCGACCACGTGGTCGGTGACGGGGTCGCCGATCACCGGCGTCTTCTCCATGCCGCCGAGGCAGGCCACGTACGCGTGGCCGTGCTCCAGCAGGTGGCGGGTGGCGAGCTGCGCGCCGCCGATGTCGTCGGTGACCACGGCGATGTCGTCGATCGCCTCGGGCCGCTCGTGCAGCAGCACCACACGCGCGTCCCAGGCGTCGATCTCGGTCGCCGCGTTCTCGCTGGGGCCCTGGCTGATCAGGATCAGCCCGGAGACCCGCATGCCGAGGAAGGCCCGCAGGTAGTGCACCTCGCGTTCGTCGAGGTAGTCGGAGTTCCCGACCAGCACCATCTTCCCGCGGTCCGACGCGGCCTGTTCCACCGCGTGCGCCATCTCCGCGAAGAACGGCTGGCGCGCGTCGGGCACGATCAGGCCGATGAGGTCGGTACGGCGGCTCGCCATCGCCTGGGCCACACGGTCCGGGCGGTAGCCGAGCTGCTTGATGGCCGCGAGCACGCGCTCGCGGGTGGCCGGGGCTACCGGCCGGGGTCCGTTGTTGATGACGTAGCTGACGACCGCGGTGGACGTCCCCGCCAGCCTTGCCACGTCGTCACGCGTCACCTTGGGCACGTCGCGCAGTCTACGCGTGTCTATCCAGTCGTCACATGGCTCGTCATACGGTCTGTTCGGCGGATTTCAGCCGCTCGACGGGGACGTCCGCGGGCTCGTCGGAACGCTGCGGCCCGCGGCCCTGCGCGGCCTCGCTCCTGGCGGCCTCCTCGGCGGCCCGCTCGACCTTCTCCGGGGTCACGAAGCGGTAGCCGACATTGCGGACGGTGCCGATCAGCGACTCGTGCTCCACGCCGAGCTTGGCGCGCAGCCGCCGTACGTGCACGTCCACCGTGCGGGTGCCGCCGAAGTAGTCGTAGCCCCACACCTCCTGGAGGAGCTGGGCGCGGGTGAAGACCCGGCCCGGGTGCTGCGCCAGGTACTTCAGCAGCTCGAACTCCTTGAAGGTCAGGTCCAGGACCCGGCCCTTGAGCTTCGCGCTGTACGTGGCCTCGTCGACCGACAGGTCGCCGTTGCGGATCTCCATCGGGCTGTCGTCCGTGGTGATCTGCTGGCGGCCCATGGCCAGCCGCAGCCGGGCCTCCACCTCGGCGGGACCCGCGGTGTCCAGCAGCACGTCGTCGATCCCCCAGTCCGCGGTCACCGCGGCGAGTCCGCCCTCGGTGACGACCAGCATCAGCGGGCAGCCGGGCCCGGTCGAGCGCAGGAGCTGACACAGGCTGCGCACCTGCGGCAGATCGCGGCGGCCGTCGATCAGGATCACGTCGGCGCCCGGGGTGTCCACCAGGGCCGGGCCCTCGGCGGGCGCCACGCGGACGCTGTGCAGCAGCAGCCCGAGCGCGGGCAGCACTTCGGTGGAGGGCTGGAGGGCATTGGTCAGAAGCAGGAGAGAACTCACCGGCAGCTCCCGTCGGTCGTCCGGACGTTTCGTCGGTGTGCTCGTGGCTGTGCGCGGTTTCCGCACGCGGTGCGCTTGCTCATTTCCGAACCCTCCTCGGTCCCTGCGAGGACGTACCTCGTGCCGGAAAGCACGAAAGGACCCGGGGGCGACATTGCCCAGGTCCTCTTGCACGGAAGAATAGCCCACATGGACAGCCCTGCCGAGACCGATGACCAGCGTTTCCGTGTAGCACCGATCACTTCCGGCGACGGTAATGCCGCTGGGCGGAGAACGCTCCTGACGGCCGACGGCGTACGGATCGAGGCGGAACACCGGCCCGCGGACACGGAATCGGCGGTCGATACGGCGGACCGGACAGGTGATGTCCGGCGCGTCGAAACGACCCGTGAATCGGCCGCCGATTCGAGGGGTGAATCGGTGGCCGAAGTGCGCGAATCGATGGCCGAAGTGCGCGAATTGGCGATCGTCGTGGCCCATGGATTCACCGGTGCGCTGGAGCGGCCCGCGGTGCGCAGGGCGGCCCGTGTCCTCGGCGGTTCGGCCGGTGTCGTGACCTTCTCCTTCCGCGGTCACGGGCGGTCCGGCGGCCTGTCCACGGTCGGCGATCTCGAAGTGCTCGACCTCGACGCGGCCGTCTCCTGGGCCCGCCGCCTCGGCTACCGGCGGGTGGCCACCGTCGGCTTCTCCATGGGCGGCTCCGTGGTCCTGCGGCACGCGGCGGGACAGACGGTGCACGCGGCGGTGTGCTCGGCGGCGGGGCCTCATGACGTACGCGGGGCCGGTGCGCGCGGGGTCGGTGTACGTGAGGACGGCGTACGTGGCGACGTACGACGGAACGCGCGGGTGGACGGGCGGGGGGTTGTGCGCCCGGCGCGTGACGGGCGCACGACGGCGCATTCACCGGCGCGTGTGGACGCGGTCGTCTCCGTCAGCTCGCCCGCCCGCTGGTACTACCGCGGCACCGCGCCCATGCGCCGCGTGCACTGGGCGATCACCCGCCCGGCGGGCCGCCTGGTCTCGCGGCTCGGCCTGAAGACCCGCATCCGCGCGGCGGACTGGGACCCGGTGCCGCTCTCCCCGGTCGAGGCCGTCCCGCTGATCGACCCGGACATCCCGCTGCTCATCGTGCACGGCGACCGGGACGGCTACTTCCCGCTGGACCACCCGCTCTCGCTGGCCGACGCGGCCGGGCGGGACCGGGCGGAGCTGTGGATCGAACCCGGTTTCGGCCACGCGGAGAACGCCGCGGACGACGCGCTGCTGCGCCGGATCGGCGACTGGCTGACGGGCCGCGTTCCCGCGAGGTGACGTGGACGGGCCATGATGGACGCCGCACCACACGTCAGACACGCACGGCGAGTGACACGTACGGCGAGTGACACGTACGGCGAGCACAGGACAGAACGAAGGACGGAGCCGCGATGGCCGCACCCGACACGGCCGCGCGCCCGGCGGCGGGCACGATCCGCTACTGGGCCGCCGCCAAGGCCGCCGCGGGCACGGCGGAGGAGCCGTACCGCGCGGCGACCCTCGCCGACGCCCTGGCCGCCGCACGCGAACGGCACGCCCAGCGCCCGGAGTTCGCCCGCGTCCTGCTGCGCAGCTCCTACCTCGTCGACGGCAACCCCGTCGGCACCCGGGACCACACTTCGGTCGCACTGGCCGACGGCGGCACGGTGGAGGTCCTCCCACCGTTCGCGGGAGGATGACATGACCAACGAATGGCACGGCTTCCAGCCCGGCGACGAATCCGGCCGGCGGCCCGCGGACCCGGACACCGCCCAGGGCGACCACGACGGCCGCTCCCCGTCCGACCCGAACCACGCCAGGCACCGAGCCCCGGGTGACGCGAGTACCGGCGGTGGCTACGACCCCGGCTACGGCGGTCAGCTCCCCGGCACGTACCCGGCCGAGGGCCACGGCGGCACCTACGGCGCCGACGCGCCCGGCCCCCAGGCCCCCGGTTCCTACGCCCCTGGTTCCTACGCACCCGAGGGACACGACTCCGGGTACGGCACCCACGGGGGCCCGTACGGCGGCCAGGCGCCCGAGGGCTACCCGGCCGCGGGGTACGGAGCGCCCGGGGACAACGGCGGGACCGCGTATCCGGGCGGCGGCCACGGCGCGGGCCAGGACGCCGGGTACGGCGGGACCGGCGGCGGTTCGTACGGCGGCCAGGCACCCGGCGGGCCCGCGGGTCAGGGATACGCGGGTCAGGGGTACGCGGGTCAGGGGTACGCGGCGCCCGGTGGCGCGTACGCCGGTGACGGTCAGGACGGCGGCGGCCGACACGCCGGTCAGGGGGCCGGGGTCTATCCGGTCGGCGGCCACGACGAGGGGTATGGCGCCCGCGAATACGGGGACCACCCGGACGGGGGCCGGACGTACGTGCCGGAGCCGCTGGCCGGGCCCATGCCGCCGTACTCGGAGCCGGGGGCGCCGTACGCGCCGCCGACGCCCGGGGACGCGTGGGGCGGGCACGCGGGAGGCGCGGACTGGGCCCAGGGGGCGGCGCACCCGCACCCGCAGGCGGGCGGGGTCGAGCAGACCGCCGTGCTGCCGGTGGTCGAGAGCCTGCCGCAGCAGACGCCGGGCAGGCACGGCGACCAGGGCCAGGGCCAGGGCCAGGGCCAGTCCCCGGCCCAGGGGCAGCCGCAGGCACCGGTCAGGACCGGCTCACCGATCATCGCCCCCGGGCTGGAGCCCGCGGCGCTGACGGCGGCGCTCGGCCTGCTGATGGCGGGTGGCGCGGCGCTCGGCAAGCCGGGCCTCGCGGTGCTGCTGGTGGTGCTCCAGGCGGTGACGGCGGCCGGATGGTTCCGGCTCAACGGCATGTGGCCCGCCCGGCAGGGCATCGCGCTGGCGTTCCTGTCCGGCGTGACCGCCGACATCGGCCTGCTGATCGCCGGTGACGACCACGGCCCCGCGGTGCTGATCGGCACCCTCGGCGTATGGCTGCTCCTCGTGCTCGTCCTGCAACTGCGGCACCACGGCTCGGCCGACGAACGCATGTCCTCGCTGACGGCGACCTCCGCGTCCACGCTGCTCGCGGTCGTCGCGGCGGGCTACCTCGCCACCGCGGCCTCCGACGCCGGGTCCGATCCGGTCGTGGTCGGCGCCGTCGCGGTGGCCCTGGCGGCCCTCGTCCGCGCCCTGCCGCTGCCGGGCGCGGCCTCCGTCGTCGTGGCGCTGCTGGCCGCCGCGGCCACCGGCTTCGCCACCGGACCGGCCACCGGGATGAGCGGCGGGGACGCCGTCCTGCTCGCCGCGGCCTGCGGTGTCTGCGCGCTGATCGGCCTGCGGGTCGCCAGCTACGACTTCCCGTCCCGCTTCGTGCACTTCACCGCGGGTGTGGCGCTGCCGCTGACCGCCGCGGCCCCGGCCGTCTACATCCTCGGCCGCGTCCTCACGGGCTGACGGCGACCACCGGCTCGATTCGCCCGCGCGGTGATCCGTCCGCGCGGGCGGTGATCCGTCTGCCCGGGCGGTGGTCCGTCCCCGTGGGCGGTGAATTGTTCGCACAGGCGGCGCACAGGTCACGTGCGCACCGTGTGAAGGGCGGATTGAGCCGCGGTAACGGTTGGCCGCGCGGGGAACCGTCGGGTCTGCCCCGCCGTCAGGGCTGAGGGGAGATCAGCGGGGAACGAGCGGGGAGCGACAGCACATGCGAGTGGCGCGGACAGTTCTGATCGTCCTGGTGATCCTCGGCGGCCTCTTCGTCGCGGCCGACCGGATCACGGTGTCGGTGGCGCAGAACAAGGCCGCCGACCGCGCCGCGCTCACCGAGGGCCTGACCACCAAGCCCAAGGTGTCCATCGAGGGCTTCCCGTTCCTCACCCAGGCCGCTGGCGGCAAGCTGGACGAGGTCAAGATCTCCGCGAAGGACATCGCGGCGGGCAACGGCGAGCAGACGCTGCGGATCGACTCCTTCCACGCCGACCTGCACGGCGTACGGCTCTCCGACAGCTACCGGCGGGCGGTCGCGGACACCGCCGACGGCATCGCCTTCCTCACCTACGAGGACCTGACGAAGGCCGCGCCCACCGGGATCACGGTCTCGTCGGCGGGCGACGCCAAGAGCAAGGACGGCGGCGCGCTGGTCAAGATCACCGGCGAGTTCATGGGCGCGAGGCTGAGCGTGCTCAGCGAGGTGACGGTGCGCGGCGCCGACGAGATCGGCCTCCAGGCGGCGGAGCTGCCGAAGGCGTTCACCGAGCTGGGCCTGGAGGACCAGGTGCGGCAGCAGATCGACTTCACCCGGCAGCTCACCCACCTGCCCTCCGGGATCGCGCTGACGTCCGTGACCAGCACGCCGGACGGGCTGTCGGTGGCGGCGGGCGGCAAGAACGTCGTTCTCGCCAACTGAGACGGCGGTGTCCGTACCGCAGTCCTCCGCAGGTGGGCGGGGTGACCGTATCGCCCGATCGGGTGGTTCGGAACGGTCCGGCATGGGGTATTAAGCCGCTCGTACGCCGTCGGCAGGCCGCCGGACGGGCCGAGACGCGGGTTGCGTGACATGGTGATTCCGCCATGCGGACAATCTTGTCTCGGTATATGACACGACGGTGACACCTACGGGTTGATATCCCTACGATCGGGACCATGAAGCGACAGGCGGATCTCACGAAGCGGCGGGCAGTCGACCTGTGCCGCGTCGCCGCCATGCTCTGTCGCATGCCCTAGGGGTGGCGGTTCCTCCGTGCCGATGCCGGCCGTAACGGCCCCCGGCGCAGCCTGCCTCCCCTGCCTGCCAGGCGAATCCCCGCGCATCACGCGCATCGCGTATCCCTCGCAAGCCCCGCGCGCCCGTCGCGCACCGCACATCCGTACTGCCCCGGAGGAGAAACAAGATGAGCCGCAGTGACGTCCTGGTGGACGCCGACTGGGTCGAGGCCCACATCGACGACCCCAAGGTGGTCATTGTCGAGGTCGACGAGGACACCTCGGCCTACGACAAGAACCACATCAAGAACGCCGTCCGCATCGACTGGAAGACCGACCTCCAGGACCCGGTCCGCCGCGACTTCGTGGACCAGGCCGGCTTCGAGGCGCTGCTGTCCGCCAAGGGCATCGCCAACGACGACACCGTGGTGCTCTACGGCGGCAACAACAACTGGTTCGCCTCCTACGCCTACTGGTACTTCAAGCTGTACGGCCACGACTCCGTGAAGCTGCTCGACGGCGGCCGCAAGAAGTGGGAGCTGGACTCCCGCGACCTGGCCGTGGACGTGCCCGAGCGCCCCGCGACCACGTACAAGGCCAAGGAGCAGGACACCTCGATCCGCGCCTACCGCGACGACGTCGTGGCCGCGATCGGTTCGCTGAACCTGGTCGACGTCCGCTCGCCCGACGAGTTCTCCGGCAAGCTGCTCGCCCCGGCGCACCTCCCGCAGGAGCAGTCGCAGCGCCCGGGCCACGTGCCGAGCGCCCGCAACATCCCGTGGTCGAAGAACGCCAACGACGACGGCACCTTCAAGTCGGACGACGAGCTGACGGCGCTGTACGCCGAGGAGCAGGTCGATCTGGCCAAGGACACCATCGCGTACTGCCGCATCGGCGAGCGCTCCGCGCTCACCTGGTTCGTGCTGCACGAGCTGCTCGGCCAGGCCAACGTCAAGAACTACGACGGCTCGTGGACCGAATACGGCTCGCTGGTCGGCGTTCCGATCGAGCTCGGCTCCAACTGACCCCGGAGGACTGAACGTTATGTGTGGAGCCAAGGCCGGTGGGCCCGATCTGGCAGGAGTTGACGTGGCGAAAGAGACGATCATCCAGGGGTCGGTGACCCGCGACGGCGAGCCGGTCACCGGTTACGTCCGGCTGCTCGACGGCGGCGGCGAGTTCACCGCCGAGGTGCCGGTCTCCGCGACCGGGCAGTTCCGTTTCTTCGCGGCCCCCGGCACCTGGACGCTCCGCGCCCTCGTCCCCGGCGCCACCGTCGACCGCACCGTCGTCGCCCAACAGGGCGCCCCGTCCGAGGTCGCCATCGCGGTCTGACCCCGCCGTGAAGGGCCGCACCCCGCGCAAGGGGGCGCGGCCCTTCGCTGTTCCGGGACTCCGTCCGGCGGGGGGTGCGCGGCGGGTGCTGATCCGGCGTGGCGGACGTACCGTTGAAGGGTGAACGCGCGTCGCCGTCACTGGTATTTCGCCATGATGGGCACCTGCGTGGTGCTGTTCGTCATGGCGTGGTCGGTTGTCCGCATCTGGTCGGTGCCGGCGGCCATCGCGATGTGCCTGGTGGCGATGGTGATCCCGCCGGTCGCGGCGATCGTGGCGAACCGGAAGGGCCCTGAGGACCGGTGGTGGGACGAGGAGCCGCTGCGGCCCGAGGAACGGAAGCCGACCGGGAAAGAGCGCGATGACCCGCCCCCGCCGGGCGCGACCTCGATGGAGGAGCACCGGAGGATGACCCCGGCGCGGTCCGAGCGCCAGAGCTACGGTTCGTCCGGCGACCCGGAGTCCGACCGGTGGTGGGACGAGCTGGACCGCGGCGGTCCGCCGTAGCGCCCGCGCCTTCAGTAGACCAGCGCCTGCACGCCGTCCGGCATGATCTCGCTGACGAAGAGCTGCGCGCCCGCGATCCGTACGCCCGCGATGACGTCCTGTTCCTTGATGTCACGGCGGGCCGCGCACTGCGAGCACAAGGTGACCTGCCCGGCGGCGAGCACCGCGTCGATCAGATCCGGCAGCGGCGCCGCGTGCGGCAGCTCGAACTCCGCCGCGCGGCCGGGCAGCGCGAACCACGCGGACTCACCGGTCAGCCAGAGCGAGACCTCCACGCCGCTGGCCACCGCGACCGCCGCCACCGTGAACGCCTGCGAGCACCGCTCGGGCGCGTCGGCGCCCGCCGTCACCTTGATCACGAGCTTCTTCGCCATCCGGCCAGCGTAGGCGCAGCCGTCCCGGAGCCGCACCGCACCCGTACCGGTGGCACCTCTGCCCTCCGGTTGTGTCGTACGTCACGCAGGCGTCGGCAAATTTCGTTGTGAAGCCGCTGTGTCGTCTCGACATAATGCGAGTCCGCGTGCATCGCACGCGTGTACGCCCGGGGGGGCTTCTGTGGAACTGAACGACGGTGGCGTACGCCGCCGCGGCCGTGGCGCGCTGTTCGGCGCCGTGGCCGGACTGGTCGCCGTGGCGGCCGTGACAGCGGGGGCGGTCGTCGCCCTCGGCTCCTCCTCCGGCCACGCCGACGCGTCCGTCGCCCCGCCCGCCAGGCCCTCCGCCGCGACAGCGGCCCCGACGACCGGCGCGGCCACGCCCTCCTCGGCACCCCCCACGGCCGCCGCGCGCGTCCCGGGCCGGGTCTCGCACGGCGTCCACACCGGTGACCTGCGCTTCTTCCTGCTCCCCGCGCCCTCGGACGCCGACGTCTACGGCGACCCGGACGGCTCGCCGTACACCGCCGACGACATCGCGGGCAGCGCCTCCGACCCGTCCGACGCCCGAGCGGCCCTGAAGACGTACGGCTTCCGGACCGGCGCCTACCGCACCTACCTCACCGGGGACGGGGCCTTCGAGGTCAGCGCCCGGCTGATCCGCTTCGGCAGCGCGGAACAGACCGCCGCGTACGACGCGCAGCACTCGTACCAGGGCGCCCGGATTCCGCTGACCACCGCCTATCCGGCCCGCGCCTACAACCTCCAGTCCTCCTCGGCCGAGAGCACCAGCGCCGTGGTCGCCGTCGCCCACCAGGGCGACGTCCACATCACGATCACCCTGACCGGCGGCAAGGCGCCGTCCGCCGCGCTGGTCCAGCGCCTGCTCGACGCCCAGTTCCAGCGGCTGAAGACCGGTCACTGACCTCGGGTCCGGCCGCGCGACCTTCTCCTTCCGAACCATCTCGTGGAGATCCCCTTGTCCCTGTCCGAAGACACCCCTGCCCAGGAGCGGGGCCCCGAGCCGGAGCCCGAGGCGCCGCCCGCGCCGGACTTCCCGCCCCTGCCGCCCGCGCCGGGCCTCCCGGCCACGCCGTCCGCGTCGGACTTCCCGCCCACGCCGCCGCACCCGCCGCACCCGCGCGGGCGCACGACGCTGCTGATCGCCGCCGCGCTGGTGCTCGGCGTGCTGGCCGGGGGAGGCGTGGGCTACAAGATCCAGCACGACCGTGAGCCGACGCCGCTGCCCCCGCTGACCGGCCCCGCGCTGGCCCAGCCGAAGGGGACGGGCCCGGACGTCCCGGCCCTCCCCGTCGCCCAGGACCGGAACGCGGTCTACGACGGCGACCTGCTGAAACTGCTCGTGCCGACACCGAAGACGAAGGGCACGAAGGAGCTGGAACGCGGCTGGCAGTCGCTGGTCGAATACGCCGACGGCTACGGCCGCCCCGACATCGCCTTCACCCGGCTGGCCCAGAACGACTTCCGCCGGGTGGCGGGCGCCGGCTGGACGGACGCCCGCCACGACTTCTCCCATGTGGAAGTCGTGCAGTTCCGTGACGAGGCGACCCTGTACACCGGCAGGCACCTCACCGAGCAGGTGGGAGCCGCGGGCACCAACCCGCACTTCGCCCACAACGCGCCCGTGCCCGGCACCGCCGACGGCCAGGCGTGGGGCTCGGGAATGCCGTACGAGAGCGACGGCTATCTGCCCCAGTACCGGGGCATCGGATTCGCCCGCGTCGGCAACCTCTTCGTCGAGGTCGTCCTGGACTCGGAGCACCCGGTCAAGGTCAAGGCCGTCATGTCCCTCATCAAGCGGCAACTGGAGCGGCTGTGACCGACGAGCCCGAGAACGTACCGCCGTCCGTCCCCGCCGCCCCCTTCGGGCCCCCGGCAGTACCCCCGCCCGCTCCCGCTCCGGCACCCGTGCCCGCGCCCGCTCCCGCGCCCGTGCCCGTGCCCGCTCCCGTACGGTCGCGGCGCGGGCCCGCGCTGATCGCCGTCGGCGCGCTGGTGGCCGTCGCGGCGGGCGGGGGGATCGGCTACGCGGTGCTGAAGCAGCGCGACGACGGCACGTCGGCCAAGCCCGCCGTGGCCACGCCCTGGACGCCGCCCGCGCCGACCGCCACCGAGGACTTCGGCGCGAAGTCCGGCGGCAGCCACTACGGCAGCCTGAGCGAGCTGCTGCTGCCGATGCCCGCCGGTTACGGGCCGGGGCCGGACGTCGAGGGCTTCGGCAACGACGTGGAACTGAACGCGACGAAGGCCGCCGACCTGGTCAAGGGCGACCTCGGCGGGCTGACGAAGAAGCAGCGGGCGAAGACGGAGAAGGCTCTCGCGCAGCTGCACATCGAGGGCGCGGGCATGCGGACGTACCGGTCGATCGAGAATCTGATCGTCGAGATCGAGATCGTCCAGATGAAGAACAAGTCGGCGGCGCACGCCCAGACCGACTACTTCACCGAGTTCACCAAGGCGCTGGGCGTCTTCCGCAACGGGCCCACGATCGACGGCCACCCCGGCGCGACGTGCGTGCTGCCGCCGACCGAGCCCGGCGAAAAACTCGACGAGATGCTCTGCCAGGCCACCGAGGGCGACCTCATGGTCACGGTCACCGCCTCCGGTGTCGTCCCGCTCCAGAAGAACGAGGCCGCCAAACTCCTCGCCCAGCAACTCGACCGCATCAAGGACCCGGGAGAGGCCGTCTGATGCCCGACAATTCGCCTGCGGCTGAGCCCGCAACCCCCCTCGCGCCGCAGCCGCCGTCTCAGCCGGAGCGGCTTTCCGAGTCCCGGCCGGCGCCCCAGGGGCCCGGCGGCGCGCCGACCGTCGAGCCGCACCTCCTTCCCGTGGCCCGCCGCCCGAGGCGGCGGCTGCGGGCGCTGGCGCGGTGGACGGCCGCCGTTCTGGTCTTCGCGGCGTTCGGCGGGGCGACGGCGTACGCGGTGACGCAGCCGGAGCGGACGAAGGTGCCGGGGCTCAAGACGCCGGACGACGGACGGTGGACGTTTCCGCCGCTGGCGCTGCCGAAGCTGCCCGCGGGCAAGCCGGGCGCGCTGGACACGGGCGTCAACCCCTCGGGCCGCCACTACGCCGACCTCAGGTCACTGCTGCTGCCGCTGCCCGAAGGCGCCGTCGAGGACACCACGCTGCCCGGCGTCAAGGGCTGGGTGCCCGCCGAGGACTACGTCGGGCGGTTCGACGTCGGCGACCGCGCCGGCGCCGGGACCACGCTCACGGCACAGGGCCTGCGGCACATCGCGGGCCGCGCCTGGTCCATGCCGGACGGCACCCGTACGCAGATCTACCTCGTGCAGTTCGTCAGCACCGCCTACGCCGGTGACTACGCCGTCAGCGCCGAGTACACGACGCTGACCGGCGTCGACAGCAAGGAGGGCGACAACTCCGTGGAGTCGGACTCCCTGCCCGTCCCCGTCACCGTCTCCGCGTACGCCCAGACCCCGCCGTACGACGACACGGCGACGCGGTACGCCTTCGTCCACGCCGGGGACACGCTGGCGCTGGTCGTGCAGTCGACGGGCTGGCAGGCGGGCGTCAAGCGGGGCACACCCGCGGTGCCGTTCCGCCAGACCGTACGGCTCCAGGCGCAGCTGCTCGGCTGAGTGCCTGAAGCCGCGGGCGGCGGGGCGGCGGGGCGGCGGGGCGGGGCGCTGGGGCGCACGTCACGCGGCCTGGCCGCGCCTTCGGACGGGCGGCGCACTAGACTCGTGCGCGGCCCGTCCGCATGATCCGTCCGAGGAGCACGTCCCGTGCAAATTGAGTATGTCTACGACGCCCTGCTCGTGCTCGTCTGCCTGGGCGTCGCGCTCTTCGCGTTCTACGCGGTGAAGAAGCTCTACCAGGGCCAGCGCTGACATGATCGAGATCCCGTCCGACCTGCACCCCGACCTCGTACCGCTGGTGTTCCTGCTCGGCCGGTGGGAGGGCGCGGGCGTCCACGACTTCCCGGGCTCCGAGAAGTGCAACTTCGGGCAGGAGGTCGTCTTCACGCACGACGGCCGCCCGTTCCTGGAGTACACCTCGCACTCGTGGGTGCTGGACGAGGCGGGCAAGAAGGTCAGGCCGCTGGAGAGCGAGAGCGGCTTCTGGCGGATCGACAAGGACCGCAAGGTCGACGTCACCACCACGCGTGACGAGGGCGTCGTGGAGATCTGGACCGGCGAGCTGGCCGACGGCAAGCCGCAGATCGACCTGGTCACGGACGCCGTGGCACGGCTCGCGGGCGCGCCCGACTACAGCGGCGGCAAGCGGCTGTACGGGTACGTGAACAGCGACCTGATGTGGGTCGGCGAGAAGGCCACCCCCGCGGTGCCGCTGCGCGCGTACATGTCGGCGCACCTGAAGAAGGTCGTGGACCCGCGGGAGTGGGCCGCCGACCTGAAGGACCTGCCGGACGACGGCATCGCCTTCTTCAAGTAGGCCGGGCTTCACGGAGGCGGAGCCGGCCGTACGCCCCGGCATCGCGCGTACGCCCCGGCATCGCGCGTACGCCCCGGCATCGTGCGTACGCCCGGGTCCGCGCCCCGCGTACGCCGGGGAAGCCAGGGCGCCTTTCCGGGACGGTCGGCTTTCCGGGACGGTCCTACACTGGCCGTGTGGTGACCATCGACTGGAAGACCGATCTGCGGCAGCGCGGCTACCGGCTCACGCCCCAGCGCCAGCTCGTGCTGGAGGCCGTGGACGTACTGGAGCACGCGACGCCCGACGACATCCTGTGCGAGGTCCGCAAGACCGCCTCGGGGATCAACATCTCCACCGTCTACCGGACCCTTGAGCTGCTGGAAGAGCTGGACCTGGTCAGCCACGCCCACCTCGGCCACGGCGCCCCCACGTACCACCTCGCCGACCGGCACGACCACATGCACCTGGTCTGCCGCGACTGCGACTCCGTCACGGAGGTGCCGGTCGCGCTGGCCGAGCCGCTGAAGGACGGGCTGCGCGCGGAGCTGGGCTTCGAGACGGACATGAAGCACTTCGCCATATTCGGCCGCTGCCGGGACTGCGCGGACAGGCGTTCGGACGCGGAGTCGTAGCACCGGCGCGGAGTCGTAGTCTTGACGGCATGACTGACGGCGTGAACATGACGGACGGCGCGACCACCGGCGTGAAGAAGAGTCCTTTGCTGTCGCTGCCCGGCGCTGTCCTCGCCGAGGGCCCCGACGAGGGAGTGGCCGCGCACTACGGCGACCTCTTCCGCGAACAGCGCGCCCTCGCGGACGGCACCGGCTTCGTGGACCAGTCGCACCGCGGTGTGGTGACGGTGTCCGGCGACGACCGGCTGTCCTGGCTGCACCTGCTGCTCACCCAGCACGTCGAGAAACTTCCCCCCCGGCAGGCGACCGAGGCGCTGGTCCTGTCGGCGAACGGCCACATCGAGCACGCCCTCTACCTGGTGGACGACGGCACCACGACCTGGATGCACGTCGAGCCCGGCACGCAGGGCGCGCTGCTCGCCTACCTGGAGAGCATGAAGTTCTTCTACCGCGTCGAGACCGCGGACGCCACGGACGCTTACGCGGTGGTGTACCTGCCCGCCGGTTCGATCACGGCGGTGCCGTCGGAGTGGGCCGTACGGGAGACCGCGTACGGCCGGGACGTCTTCGTGCCGCGCGCCGAGCTGGAGTCCTTCGCCGCGAAGGCCGCGCCGCCGATCGGCGCGCTGGCCCTGGAGGCGCTGCGCATCGAGGCGCACCGGCCGCGGCTGGGCTTGGAGACCGATCATCGTACGATCCCGCACGAGCTGGGCTGGCTGGAGACCGCGGTGCACCTCCAGAAGGGCTGCTACCGCGGACAGGAGACGGTCGCCCGCGTTCAGAACCTCGGCCGCCCGCCGCGCCGTCTGGTCTTTCTGCACCTGGACGGCAGCGAGGTGCGACTGCCGGGCCACGGCGCCCCGGTCCGGCTCGCCTCGGACGGCGAGGACAGCCGCGCGATCGGCTTCGTCACGTCCTCGGCCCGGCACTGGGAGCTGGGGCCGATCGCACTGGCCCTGGTGAAGCGGAACACGCCGGAGGACGCGGTGCTGATGGCGGAGCAGACGGCGGCGTCGCAGGAGACGGTCGTGGCGCCGTAGGTCCGTTGGCGCGTGTGGCATTTCGGGGCGCGGGTGCGGTGAGGCCCCTGTCGGGGGCGCGGGCTCCGTAAGCCCCTCTCGCCTGCCCCCTCTCGCCTACCCCTGCCTCGCCTGCCTCCGCCTCACATGTCGATGACCACCGTGAACGGGCCGTCGTTCGTCAGCGAGACCTTCATGTCCGCGCCGAACCGGCCCGTCTCGACGGTCGCGCCGAGCGCCCTGAGCTGGGCGACGACCTCGTCGACCAGGGGTTCGGCGAGGTCGCCGGGCGCCGCGGCGTTCCAGGTGGGGCGGCGACCCTTCCGGGCGTCACCGTAAAGCGTGAACTGGCTGATGACGAGCAGCGGGCCGCCGATGTCGGAACAGGACCGCTCGTCGGGCAGGATCCGCAGCGTCCACAACTTGCGGGCCAGCGCCGCGGCCTTCTCCTTCGTGTCGTCGTGCGTCACGCCGACCAGGACGCACAGGCCGGGCCCCGTAATGGCACCGACGCTCTCCCCGTCGACCACGACTTCCGCTTCGCTCACCCGCTGGGCCACCGCTCGCATGCGCCCATTGTGGCCTGCCGCGCCCGCACGCCACCCACACGGGTGAGGGGGAGCGCGGGGAGGGGAACGTACGCCCGGTCGGCGGCTTCGCACAACAGTTGCGACGGCCGTTCGGGTGCAGAGTCGCTGCGGGGTGACAGGGGCAGGTGGCAGCATCGGAAGGGTGGCGGCGCAGGCGCCGCCACGGAGGGGACAACAGGCATGACCACTTCCGGCGCTGGAGAGACTTCCGGCACTGCCGTACCGACGGCGCCCACCACGAAGGGCCACCGCATGCTGAAGGCCGACGGATCTGGTCCGCTGGGTTCACGGGGTCCGCTGCGCACGCCCGCGCCGCGCAACCCGCTCGCCGACCTGCCCGCGCCCGACCTCGGCGCGCTCGACCTGGGCGCGCTGCGCGCCCTGCGCAGGGACGCGCAGCAGGAGGAGGCCGACCTGTCGTATCTGCGGCGGATGCTGCACGGCAGGATCGACATCCTCCAGGCCGAGCAGGCCAGGCGCAGCGGGCGGGACGCGCGCGGTACGGCCGCGGGGCAGGGCCCCGACGCGCCGAGTACGTCGCCCGTGCTCGACCGGCTCTCGGAGATCCTGACCGACGGGCCTTCGCGGGTCCGTTCCTCCGCCCGCCACGTCACGCTCGGCACCCCGCTGACCGAGCGGGTGCGGCAGCTCGCCGAGGACATGCTCGCCGAGGTGGAGCTGTCCGACCTCGACGCCCGCACCGACCCGGAGCTGGACGCGGCGATGGGCCGCCTGGTCCGCAACGAGCAGCAGGTCTCACGCCGCCGCCAGGCCCTCCAGCAGACGGTGGACGGGTGCAGCGCGGAGATCACCCGGCGGTACCGGGAGGGCGAGGCGAAGGTGGACGACCTGCTGTCGGACGGGTGAGGGCGGTGTCGTCGGACGGGTGAGGGCGGTGCCGTCGGACGCGGTGGGGCGGCCCGGCGCGGTTCGGCGCGGGGTGGCGGCGGGGCGGCGCGCCCGGCGGCTCCCCGGCCGAAATTCGGGTGCGGACGGCCGGGGGCGTCCGTAGCGTGCGCGTATGACCTCGAGCCCTGAGATCCGCACGCTGGCCGAATCCGACGTCGCCGACTGGGTGCGGGCCAAGCTCGCCGGCTTCCATCTCGCGCCCTCGGTGAGCGCGGCGGAGGTCGAGGCCCGCAGGGCCGCGTTCGACCTGAGCCGGACGCAGGGCGCTTTCGACCAGGGCCGCTGCGTGGCGACCTTCCGCAGCATGCCGCGCCAGCTCACCGTGCCCGGCGGCGCGGCCGTCGCGGCCTCCGCCGTCACGAACGTGTCCGTGACCGGCACACACCGCCGCCGCGGCCTCGCCAGCCGGATGATGGCGGCCGACCTGGCCGCCGCCAAGGAGCGCGGCGAGCCGGTGTCGATCCTGGTCGCGGCCGAATATCCGATCTACGGACGGTACGGCTTCGGCGCGGCGACCTGGGTGGCGGACTGGGAGATCGACGTGCCGCGCGCGGGCCTCGACCGGCGCTGGGCGGGTCCGACGGACGGCGGCCGGGTGGACCTCGTGACCGTCGAGGACGTACGCAAGGTCGGCCCCGCGCTGCACGAGCGGGTCCGCGCGGTGACGCCCGGCGCGATCAACCGCACCCCCTACTGGTGGGAAGTCAACACCGGACAGCGGCCGTTGGACTCCCAGCCGTGGACCGAGCCCTTCTTCGTCGTCTACCGCGACGCCGACGGCCGGGTCGACGGCCTGGCCGCGTACGCCGCCAAGGAAGAGCACTGGCCGGGCAAGTTCCCCAAGGTCGAGCTGAGCGTGCACGGGCTGATCGCCGCCTCCCCGGCCGCCGAGACCGCGCTGTGGCGCTTCCTGCTCGCGCTGGACTGGGTGACGCTGCTGAAGTCCGGCCACCGCGCGCCCGACGACCTCCTGCCGCTGCTCCTCGGCGACCCGCGCGCCGCCCGCACCGAGACCTACGCCGACTTCATGTGGCTGCGGATGCTCGACGTGCCCGCCGCCCTGTCCGCCCGCACCTACGCGGGCGGCCCCGCCGCCCTCGTGCTCGACGTCCACGACCCCGCGGGCCTGGCCGGCGGCCGTTTCCTCCTGGAGACCTCGCCCTCGGGCGCCGCCTCCTGCACCCCCACCTCGGCCTCCGCCGACCTCTCCCTGTCCGTCGCCGACCTCGGCTGCCTCTACCTCGGCGACGAGTCCCCGGTCCGCCTCGCCGCCCTCGGCCGTGTCTCCGAACACCGAACGGGTGCGGCCAGGACAGCCGACGCCCTGTTCCGCACCCCACGCCGGCCCTGGTGCCCCGACGTCTTCTGATCCCCGCGCTGACCCGTTACCCGCTTACCCGCTTACCCGGTTGCCCGCTTTTCCGCGGCCCGTCACTGCGCCAGCAGCAGCGCTATCGCGGTGATTCCTATGCAGGTGAACGTGGTGTTCCGCATCTTGTGACCGAGTCCCACCAGCCCGACGGCGATGGCCCCTGCCGCGCCGTACCGCCACTGGATGATCTCTTCGAAGGCATATGCGCACAAACTGAGAGCGAGCATGACCGATCCCTCCTTCGCGACTCCGCGCTTTTGCAGAAGGCGGGTGGCTGCGATGTCCCGCACGCCATCGGACGGGAAGTTGGCGACCCCCGATGAGGCTGGATCATTCAACTTCCCTACCCGAATGAGAAGTTGAGAGAGGCTGCCTCTATCAAGGGTGTGCCCAGTTGGCCGAGATCGATAAACTCGGGTCAGGTAAGCACCGTTGTCCCGCCGGAAGTTGTAACGTCGTCTTGTGGACGAGGAAGACGCCGGAACCAACGGTTCCCGACCCCCATACCGCTACATCGCGGACGTACTCCGCGGTGAGATCGTCGACGGTCGCTACCCGGTCGGCGGACGCATACCTTCTCAGGCGGAGTTGGAAGAGCGCTTCAACGTCTCCCGTCCCACGATCCAGCGTGCGCTGGGCGTACTCCGCGACGACGGCTACATCGACAATCAGCGCGGACGCCCGTCCGAGGTGCTGCGCTGGGAGGAAGACCGCCCGGATTCGCAGACTCGGCTCCAGGAGCCTGGACGTGCTTCCAAGGCCCTCCGGCCGCACATCGACGAGGCGTTCACGCACCAGCACGTCACCATCGACGCCTACTCGCTGACCACGGAAACCCTCAGCCGCGCGCTGGTCGTACCTCTGACGCGGGTTCAGGACGGCGACCTCAAACCCGAGTCGATCCGCCTCCGCCTCATGATGCCCAGCCTGTCCGCGCAGTTGGCGATTCCCCGGCTGGTCGCCGACGCCTCCGACGAGCGCCCGCTGTGGCGGCTACGACAACTCGTCCGCGCCCATGTCCTCACCGTGCGCGCCGCTTTCGCGGCCCTGGCCGAATTCCAGCCCGACGTCGAGCAGTCGGTCGAGGTGCGGACCGTACCGATCACCCCGATGCACAAGCTCTACCTCATCAACGGGCGGACCGCGCTGTTCGGCCACTATCAAGTGATCGACCGCGAGGTCGAGTTCGGCCAGCGGGGCAAGGGCAACATCTACGACGTCCTCGGCATCACCGCGACGCTCTTCTCGTTCGGCCTGAACACCGACAAGCCCAAGGAGCGGGACTCGCAGTTCGTCACCGAGTCCCAGGAGTGGTTTGACTCACTCTGGTCAACGATCGCCGAGCCGCTGACACTCCTTGAGTGACTCCTACGTACTTCGAATCACCTGAGAGCAGCCCGTTCGCCCTGCTCGACGCGGCGGAATGCCTGTTGCTCGACTTCGACGGACCGGTCTGCGAACTGTTCGCGAGGCATCCGGCCAGCCTGATAGCGGAAGAGATGCGCCGGTACCTCGACCGGCACGGGATACGTCCCCCGAATCCGGCGACGGCGCGCAGCAAGGACCCGCACGCCATGCTCGGCGAGCCCTGGCCGCCCGGAGTGGCCGCCGAGCTCGAGCGGATACTCGCGCACGGCGAGGAGTCGGCCGTACCGTCCGCGCGCGAGACAGAGGGCGCCGACGAATTCGTACGGGCCGTGGCGCTCAGTGGCCGACTGCTCGCCATCACCACCAACAACTCGCCCCAGGCCGTCGAGACGTATCTGAAGAGCCATTCGCTGGAGAGCGTCTTCGGGTCGCGGATCTACGGCCGTGACCAGTACGACCCGGCCAGGATGAAGCCGGACCCCGACTGCCTGCTGCGGGCCATGACGGCGCTGAAGGTACGGCCGGAGCAGTGCCTGATGATCGGTGACTCGCCGCGGGACGCGGAGGCGGCGCGGGCGGCGCGGGTACGTTTCCTCGGTTACGCGCGGTCCAGGAGCCGGGTGGCGCGGCTCCAGGAGATCGAGCCCCATCCGGTGGTCGTCGGGATGCGTGACCTCGTCGTCGCCGCGAGCGCGTTGAGTCGTCGCCCGAACGGGTGAGGCGTCGCGGTCCGTAACCGGGTCTTAACGGCTCTCCGATGGCGGGGGCTGCCGTTACCCACTAATGTTCGTGCCAAACACTGGCCGCCCTTCGGCGGTCTCGTGAGTGCGCGAGCGCGTGGGAGCGATGCTTTGGGCGTCCTGACGACCGGCCGGGAGCAGAGCCTTGCTGCCGCTTGGGACACGGTCCGGCAGGATGCCACGCGCTTCGGTGAGCGGCTGACAGGTCATCACAACAGCAACTACGTCATCGATCTGGCGCCCGGCATGGCGGAGCGTCTGCGCTTCGAGGCGCACACCCCGGTCAAGGTGCGGGTGCCGCTGGACGGTTCGCTGAAGGTCGTGGAGCGGGTCTGGCCCGACGAGGGCGAGATCCTGAACGCCTTGCAGCGCACGGCGGTTGTGGAGAACACCCCCCGGCACTACGTGGGGCTCGGCGGATTCTCCGTCCACGAGTACGTGCCAGGGCAGGCGCTGGCGGAGGTCTGCGCGCCGGGCAAGCCGGTGGATCCCTT
Source organism: Streptomyces sp. NPDC088197 (assembly GCF_044741185.1). Classification (NCBI taxonomy): domain Bacteria; kingdom Bacillati; phylum Actinomycetota; class Actinomycetes; order Kitasatosporales; family Streptomycetaceae; genus Streptomyces; species Streptomyces sp. NPDC088197. Next base: position 126,320 of record NZ_JBIUSD010000014.1, on the reverse strand, counting down.
CGTCGTGGACGCCATCGTCGGTCAGATGGCGGGGTTCACCCGGGTGTCGGCGGCCGATCTGCCCCCGCTGCCCGCCGGTTGGGCCGCGGACGGCGACTCCAACGCCTTCCTCAGAGCCCGCGCGGACTTCGCCGAGCACGATGTGCGCGCCGCCAACTGGGCCGACTTCGCACCGCTCTTCGCCGCGCTGGAAGTCCCGGCGAACGCGTTGCGCTGGTTCCGCGACCGGATGCCGCCGCTGCGCCGACGGCCCTTCGCGCTGCTCCACGGCGATCTGCACCGGCACAATCTCATCGTCCGCGCCGACGGCGGCCTCACCGTCGTGGACTGGGAACTCGCCATGTGGGGCGACCCGTTGCACGACCTGGCCATCCACCTGGTGCGGATGCGGTACCCGGCCGACCAGCGGCCCGAGGTCATCGAGCGCTGGCGGCGTGCGGTGCTCCGCGTACACCCGGAGGCCGCCGCCGGGCTCGAACGGGACCTGCCGGTGTACACCGCCTACGAACGGGCCCAGTCGCTGTTCGCCGACACCATGCGCGTGGCGCTCGCGCTCGACGCGCATCCGGGTCCTGGCATGGTCGGGGCCGGGGTGAGCCGGGTGCGGGCGGCGCTGCACCTGGCCGCGGTGCCGCTGCGGCTGCGCCGGGTGGCCACGCGTACGGAGGTCGAGCGGGCGCTGGTGGACTGGGTGCGCAAGCGGCAGCGCGACGGCGTGCGCGTCCCGCCGCTGCGCGATGACATCGCCGAGGCCGCGTAGGCCGCGTATGCCCGCAGGCCCCGTGAGCCGCGCATTCCCGTAGGCGGTGCGGGCCGCCTGCGTCGCTGAGGCCGCGTCAGCGGTTCCACGGCTCCCGCACCGAAGGGTTCTGGAGGCCCAGGGTCATCCAGTTGTCGGGGTCGGTGAGGGGGGTGAAGCCGACTTTGGCGTAGACGGCGTGGGCGTCGGCGGTGGCGAGGACGACGCGGCGCAGGCCGTAGGGGGTGAGGTGGTCGCGGATGGCGGTGACGAGGGTGGTGCCGAGGCCCTGGCCGCGGGTGGCGGGGTCGACGTAGACGTCGCAGAGGTAGGCGAAGGTCGCGAGGTCGGTGACGACGCGGGCGTAGGCGTGCTGGGCGCCGGTGGCGGGGTGGTAGGCGCCGAAGTTGAGGGAGCCGTCGATGGCGGCCTGCTGGGTGGCGAGGGTGCGGCCCAGGGCCCAGTAGGCGTCGGTGGAGAGCCAGTCGTGGATACGGGGGACGTCGAGGCGGGCCGGGTCCGCGGAGATCTCGTACATGCGCGGGAGAGTAGCGCTGCTTAACGGTTCCGTGCACGACAATTAACTGGACCTTCGCCATGGGCTCGGGTCAGACTCGCGGACATGATCCTCGTACCGCTGGTCACGCCGTTCGACACACAGGGCCGGGTCGCCGTGGGCGCCCTCGAAGGGCTCGCGCACGAGGTGCTGCGGGACGGCGCGGCCGGGCTCGTGGCGCTCGGCACGACCGCGGAGGCCGCCGCCCTCGACCCCGGCGAACGCGCCGAGGTGACGGCGGTCGTCGGCCGGGTCTGCCGCGAGCACGGCGCGCGTTTCGTGCTCGGCGCGGCCGGCGGCGCCACGGCGGCGGCCGTACGGGAGCTGGGGGCGCTCGCCGGGGCGCCGGTGGTGCCGGACGCCGTCCTGGCCACGGTGCCGTCCTTCTCCCGGCCGGGCGAGGCCGGGGTCCTCGCCCACTTCGCGGCGCTGGCCGCGGCCGGTCCCGTACCGCTGATCGTCTACCACGTGCCGTACCGCACCGGGCAGCCGCTGACCGCCCGCACGCTGCGCGAGCTGGCCGCGCTGCCGGGCGTGGCCGGTGTGAAGTACGCCACCGGCGGCATCGACGCCGAGACCGTCGACCTGCTCGGCGATCACCCGGACGGCTTCGAGATCCTCGCGGGCGACGACGTCTTCGCGCCCGCCCTGTTCGCCCTCGGCGCCCCCGGCGGCATCCTCGCCTCCGCGCACCTGGCCACCGCCCGCTGGGCCGGGCTGGCAGAGGCCGCGGCCACGGGGGACGCCAAGGGGGACACGGCCCTCGGCCACCGCCTCGCCGCCCTGGCCGCCGCCCTCTTCCGCGCGCCGAACCCGACCGTCATCAAGGCCGTGCTGCACGCGGAGGGCCGCATCCCGACCCCCGACGTACGGCTGCCGCTGCTGCCCCCGCCGCCCGCCGTCGTGGACGACGCCCTGACCAGGCTGCGTCTCGTCCCCTGAAATGCCCCGCCGCCCCGCTCCCGCCTCGGGGGATACTCGACCGGGCGGGCACGCAGTCGTACGGAACGGCACGCAGCCGTACGGAACGGCACACATCGATCGGAGAGAGCCGGATGAGGATCGGAATCGTCGGAGCGACCGGACAGGTCGGCTCGGTCATGCGCAAGGTGCTGGCCGAGCGCGCGTTCCCGGTGACGGAGCTGCGGCTGTTCGCCTCCGCCCGGTCCGCCGGGAGCACTCTGCCGTGGGCCGACGGCGAGATCACCGTCGAGGACGCGTCCACCGCCGACTACAGCGGCCTGGACATCGTGCTGTTCTCCGCGGGCGGCGCCACCTCCCGCGCCCTCGCCGAGAAGGTCGCCGCCCAGGGCGCGGTCGTCATCGACAACTCCTCCGCCTGGCGGCGCGACCCCGACGTCCCCCTGGTCGTCTCCGAGGTCAACCCGCACGCCATCGCCCACCGCCCCAAGGGCATCATCGCCAACCCGAACTGCACCACCATGGCCGCGATGCCGGTGCTGCGCCCGCTGCACGCCGAGGCGGGGCTGACCGCCCTGGTCGCCACCACCTACCAGGCCGTCTCCGGCTCCGGCCTGTCCGGCGTCGCCGAGCTGCACGGCCAGGCGACCAAGGTCGTCGAATCCGCCGACCAGCTCACCTTCGACGGCGACGCCGTCGCCTTCCCCGAGCCCGCCGTCTACGCCCGGCCCATCGCCTTCAACGTCGTCCCCCTCGCGGGCAACCTCGTCGACGACGGCAGTTTCGAGACCGACGAGGAGCAGAAGCTGCGCAACGAGTCGCGCAAGATCCTCGAGATCCCCGAGCTCAAGGTCTCCGGCACCTGCGTACGCGTCCCCGTCTTCTCCGGCCACTCCCTCCAGCTCAACGCCCGCTTCTCCCGGCCGCTCGGCGTCGCCCGTGCCTATGACCTTCTGCGGTCCGCACCCGGCGTCGAGCTCTCCGAGATTCCCACGCCGCTTCAGGCCGCCGGGCGCGATCCGTCGTACGTCGGCCGCATCCGCCTCGACGAGACCGTCGAGAACGGGCTCGCGCTTTTCGTCTCGAACGACAACCTTCGCAAGGGGGCCGCTTTGAACGCCGTTCAGGTGGCCGAGCTCGTCGCCGCCGAGCTTGCCGCTACCTCGGCGCTCTAGCCCCCCTCGGGCGTACGCCCCCAGGAGCCGCGCGGCCCGGTCCGGTTCCTCCACCGGGGCGGTGGGCCGATCTTTTTAGGGCGCTGGGGGCACCTCCCGGCCGAAGGTCGGGGGAGGAACGGCGCGGGGAAGCCCTGCCGGACCCGGGGGCCGGGAAAGCGGGGGCCGGGAGGGGGCGGGACCCCCGTCAGGGGGGCTGGTCGCGGTGGAGGGTGAGGCGGGTGAGGTCGATGACCAGGCGGAGCAGAAAGGCGAGGAAGACGAGGTCGATGAGGACCTGGACGCTGACGAGAATGCGGGCGAAATCGCTGGTGGGGGCGATGTCGCCGTAGCCGACGGTGCCGAGGGTGACGATGGCGAAGTAGAGCCCGGCGGTGCGGTCGACCGGCTCGGTGAAGCTGCCGGGTGAGAGGTGGGAGAGGGAGACGTAGGCGCTGGCGAAGAGCGCGAGGAAGAAGGCGAATGTGACGACGAGGGTCTCCACGGCGCGGAGCTGAGGAAGATCGGCGTGGAGGATGCGGCGGAGTTCGAGGAGCATGACCGCGACGAAGACGACGGCGCCGATGCCGAGCCGGATCAGGGCGGCGGCGTCGGGACGGCCGCCGTTGAGCGGCAGGAAGTAGTACAGGACCAGGATCGCCGCCGTGGACAGCACGCAGCGGACCACACTCGCGGCCATCGCCCGGCGCCGCTCGGGGCGGTCGAGGTCGGCCAGCCGCCGCGCGCTCATCGCATCACTCCCTCGCCGGACGGACCGCCGGTCTCGATCGTCCGACGCCCGCGCCCCGGCGGCAATCCGGCCGGGTCCGAACGGGAACGGACAGGAACGGACGGGAAAGGACGGGTCCGAACGGGAACGCACCGCGTTCCCTATTTCCCCTCCTCCCCCTCCCACCCCTTCCATAGTTCGCGTCACGAACCACCACCCGATCGCCCCTATCCCGTAGGCTGGCGGTATGGGGAAGGACGCGGGCGAGCACATGGGAGTCGTCACCGCATTGGTGCGCTCCTCCTTCCTGGTGAACGCCGTGTACGCGGAGGCGGGCCGGGGGTACGGACTGACGCCGCAGCAGGGGCAGTTGCTGTGCGTGCTGATGGGACAGCCCCTGGGGATGGGCGAGTTGGGCAGCATCCTGGGGCTGGCGAAGTCGAGCCTGACCGGTCTTGTGGACCGCTGCGCGCAGCGCGGGCTGGTACGGCGGGAGGCCGATCCGAGCGACGGCCGCGCGGTACGGGTCGCGCTCACCGCCGAAGGGCGGTCGCTGGTCGACGCGTTCTACGCCGACACCTGCCGCCGCGTCGAGGAGTTGCCGTCCGGCCTGACCGAGGCGGAACGGGTCACGCTCGCGGGTCTGCTCAGCCGCGTGGTCCGCGACAACAAGGTGCCCGCCGTCTTCCTCGAACTGGACGAGGGCCCCGTCGCGCACTGAGCGCGCGCCACGTCCCGTACCCGAGGGCTCAGCCCGTGCCGAAGAGCGCCGCGAACCGCCCCACGAGCAGATCCCGCCCCTTGTACGCGGCCACCCGCTCGGCCGGCAGGAGCACGGGTACGGGGGTCGGCCGGTCGTCGGACAGGGTCTGGCCGACACCCCCGCCGGGCCCGAGCGGCAGCAGCACGGACGGTACGGGCGAGGGCCGGTAGACGGCCGAGGGCCGTTCGCCGCGCACCTGGGCGAGGATGTTCTCGGCGACGACGGCGGCGTGCTTCATGGCGTACCCCGCCATCTTGGCCTCGGCGAGGTCGGTGAGGTCGCCGAGCGCGTAGACGTGGTCGTGGACGCGGTCGTACGTCCCGCCGTTGCCATGGACGTTGAGCGTGTCGGTCACGCGGACCTGCCCCTTGGCCGTACGGGCGGTGAGGCGGCCGTCGGCGAGGTAGTGGCTGTTGACGCGTACGCCGTAGCAGCGGAACCAGATGTCGGCGGTGACCTGGTCACCGGAGGACGTGGCGACCGTGAACGTCTTCGCCTGCCCCGGCTCGGTCGGCGGCTGCGCGGCCAGGGTCGTACCGAGCCGCAATTCGACGTCCAGTGCGTCCAGTTGGCGCAGCAGGTCGTCCCGAAGCTCCGGCATGAAACCGGACAGCAACCGCTCGGCCGGGTCGAGGACGACGATGTGCTTGTCCGGCCACACGGCCCTGATCTCACCGGCGAGTTCGAGCCCGACGGGGCCGGCTCCGACAATCAACACCCGCTCGGACAGCGCCAGTTCGTCGTGACCGACGCGCAGCCTGCGCAGCGCCTCGGCCGTGGAGTCGGTCTCGGTCTTCGCCGGGAAGGCGTAGTCGGAGCCGGTGGCCAGGACGAGGAAGTCGGCGTCGACGCGGGCGCCGGAGGCCAGTGTGACGCCGCCGGGGTCCACCGAGGCCGCGCGCTCGCGGACCACCCGGCCGCGCGCCAGCAGCCGGTCGTACGGGAAGAACATGTTTGCCGCCCAGTCGGGCCTGACCAGGGCGCGCAGCGCGCCCGCCGCGTGCACGAAGGCGTCCTTCGGCTCGATCAGCACGACGTCCGTGTCCTGGTCCAGCGCCTTGGCGACGGCGGCGCCCCCGTACCCCCCGCCGACGACCGCGACCGTCCGCACCGCACCCGCCGCACGCGCCGCGCCCTCCGTACCCGCACCAGCACCAGCACCAGCACCACCGCCGACGCCGGAACCCGCACCCGCACCCGCACCCGCCATGTTCACCACTCCCCGCACGCCTCGACATTTCATTCGCTCTACGAACCATATTAGTTCGTAGAGCGAACCGTAAAGCCGCGCAGGTGAGGGCGCGGACGGCGGGAGAGGCGGAAGGCCGCGAACCTGCTTGACTCTCACGTCGGGGAAGACCCCAGCATCGGACGCGCGCCGGACGGAGGCCCGGCGCGAGGAGGGACGGAGGAGCGCGGGCATGGAGCGGGACACGGGACCCGGCCTGATGGGCATCGGGGCCTTCTCGAAGGCGGCCAGGTTGTCGCAGCGGGCGCTGCGGCTCTACGACGAGCTGGGCCTGCTCTCCCCCGCCCACGTGGACCCGGCGACCGGCTACCGCTGGTACGCACCGGAGCAACTGGAGAAGGCCCGCCTGGTGGCGTGGCTGCGCCGCCTCGGGATGCCGCTGGCCGGAATCCAGGAGGTCTGCGCCCAGGAGGGCCGGGACGCGGCCCTGTCGGTCCGCGCGTACTGGACCCGTGTCGAGGCCGACACCGCCGCCCGGCGGGACCTGGCCGCCTTCCTCATCGACTACCTGTCCTGGAAGGACCCCGCCATGTCAGCCGCCAGCGCACCGCTCGGCATCCGTTACGCCGCCCTGTCCGACACCGGGCTCGTCCGCGAGAGCAACCAGGACACCGCCTACGCGGGCTCCCGCCTGCTCGCCGTCGCCGACGGCTTCGGGACCGGCGGCGCCCCCGCGGGCGCCGCGGCCGTCGACGTACTGAAACGCCTCGACGCGGGCGCGAACACCGTCCCCGCCGGTGAGCTGCTGAACGCCCTGGAGGACGCCGTCGAGCAGGCCGGGCGGGCCGTCCGCGGCGTCGCCGCCGCCGAGCGCGAGCCGGGACACGTCGGCACCACCCTCACCGCGATGCTCTGGACCGGCTCCCAGCTCGCCCTCGTCCACATCGGCGACTCCCGCGCGTATCTGCTGCGCGACGGCGGCTTCTTCCAGATCACCCACGACCACACGATGGTCCAGTCGATGGTGGACGAGGGCCGCCTCAGCCCGGCCGAGGCCGAGTCCCACCCCCAACGGTCTCTGCTGGCGCGGGCGTTGTCCGGTACGGGCCCGGCCACCGACGGGAGCGCGGGCGCCGACATCCGGCTCCAGGACGCCCGCCCCGGCGACCGCTATCTCCTCTGCTCCGACGGGCTGTCCGCCGTCGTCCCGGCCGACGACGTACACGCCACGCTCGTGACGACCCCGGACCCCGACGACGCGGTCCGCGCGCTCGTGGCCCTCGCCAACCGCAACGGCGGTCCGGACAACGTCAGTTGCGTGGTCGCGGACGTCGTGGAGCTGCCCGCCTGACGCCCATGGCCCGCTGATCCACCGGACGGGCCCTAGGACTTGGGCCCTAGGACTTGGGCTCCAGCACGTCCACGCGCGGCAGGTCCCGGTGCCGGTGGTGCGCGTCGGCGACGGCGGCCAACGCGGGCCGGTCCAGGGCACGGTAGGCCGCGGCCAGCAGCTCATGGGCGTGACCCTCGCGGGTCGCGTCGCCGACCGAGGCCCAGTGCAGGTCGCGGCCGAGGACCAGCGCCTCCGTCGGATCACCGGCCGCGAGGCGCCGCCGCGCCTCGGCGACGGCCGCCGCCAGCTCGCCGGGGTCCGCGAAGACCGCGGCCATGTGCGTGCCGAAGGCGTGCTCGTCCGCGCCGTTGTGCGGCGGGCGGCCGAGCGCGGTCTCGCCCGCCGCGAGGGCGCCGCCGCCGTCGAGCGTGGTGATCCGGCCGGGCTCGACCGGCGGGCGCCGGTAGCCGTACGTGTGGGTGCGTACGTAGTCCGCGCCGGTCGCGGTACGGTCGCCGGTCTCGAACTCGCCGATTTTCGACCGGAGTCGGGCCATCCCCGGCGCGCGCTCCGCGACCTCCTCCGGCTCCCGGCCGGTGTCCTCGTGCAGGTCGTACCAGTGGCGTTCGAGCGTGACGCGGACCGCCTCCAGCGGGGTGCGGCAGGTGCGGTCGATGCCGCCGCCGTCGTCGTTGTTGTAGTACGAGCCGACGCCCGCGCAGGTGCGGCCGTCGTCGTACCAGAGGCCGTAGTGCAGGCCGTCGGTGCCGCCGTGCAGGAAGGTCAGGAACTCCGGCGGGTCACGGTAGTAACGGCCGTGCGCGCGGATGTCGACGCCGTCGCGGGCTTGCGCGGCGGGGGCGTCGAAGAGGTCCATCACGCCGTACGGCCACAGCTCCAGGTCCGCGAAGGCCGACGCCTCGACGGGGTCGAGCGACCCGATGAAGTCGTGGAACCGGAACAGCGAGTCCGGCAGCTCGAACCCCCAGTCGGCCAGCACGCGCGCCTCGACCGCCGCCCGCAGCCGCTCCCGGTCCCGCTCTCGGTCCCGGTCCCGGTTCCGGTCCCGTTCCTGCTCCTGGTCCCGGTCCTGCTCGCTCATCCGTCCGCCCCGTTCCACGACGCCCCGCGCCCGGCTCTGTCCCCGACCCGCGCAGGCTAGCGAAGGCCGCGCAGCCGGGGCGGTGGCGGGGCCGGGCGCGGGGCGGGGCCGGGCGCGGCACTTGGGCGGGCGGCAGGCGATGATCGGACCATGAGCGAAATCGTGCTGATGTCGGACCCGCGCATCGCGGCCATCCCCGTCGAGGACTGCGACGAGCCGCTGCTCGACGTGCGGGGCGGCGTACGGGGCGGTGGCGGACGAGGCGGGGCGGGAAGCGGCGGCCCCGGTACGGACGGACCGCTCGGCGCCGTCGACCCGCGCCGCCAGGACGACGACGGCAGCTTCGCCCACCTGCGCGAGGGCGTCCTGACCAGGCTCGCGCACGCGCGCACGCTGCTGCCCGACGGCGTCGGCCTGCTGTTCGTGGAGGGCTACCGGCCGCCGTCCCTCCAACGCGCCTATTTCGAGGGGTACTCGGCGCAGCTGCGCGCCGCACGGCCGGAGTGGACGCCCGCGCGGATCAGGGAGGCCGCCAGCCGTTACGTGTCCCCGCCGGAGATCGCGCCGCACAGCGCGGGCGCGGCCGTCGACCTCACCCTCGTCGCGGACGGCCGCGAACTGGACATGGGCACCCGCGTGAACGCCAATCCCGAGGAGAGCGCGGGCGCCTGCTACACCGACGCGCCGGGGCTGTCGGCCGAGGCCCGCGCCAACCGCCGTACGCTGTCCGCCGCGCTCACCGCCGCGGGCCTGGTCAACTACCCCACCGAGTGGTGGCACTGGTCCTACGGCGACCGCTACTGGGCGCTGGCCACGGGTGCGCCGCACGCCCGCTACGGCCCCCGCGAGCGGCCCGGTTCCTGACCCCGCCGACACCCCCGTACCGGGGCGTACGGGCCCCCGTACCGGGCCTCACTGTCCCCGTACGCGACGTCCGATACCCGCCAGCGACCGGCGGCCCCGCGCACAACACTGGCCGTATGACCTCAGAGATCACCGCGGCGACCGCACCCGCCGTCCACTCACGCATCGAGCCCGGAATCCTCTACTTCGGCACGCCCGTCGTGCTGCTCTCCACCGTGAACGAGGACGGGTCGGCGAATCTCGCGCCGATGTCGTCGGTGTTCTGGCTGGGGTGGCGGGCGATGCTGGGGCTCGGGGCGCGGTCGCAGACGGCGCGCAATCTGCTGCGCGACGGCGCGTGCGTACTGAATCTGCCCGAGGACTCGATGGCGGCGGCCGTGGACCGGCTGGCGCTGACCACCGGGCGCGATCCGGTGCCCGAGGGGAAGGCGCGGCGCGGATACCGTTACGAGGGCGGCAAGTTCGAGCTGGCCGGGCTGACCCCGGTGGCGTCGGAGACGGTCGCGGCACCGCGCGTCGCCGAGTGCCCGGTGGCGCTGGAGGCGGTGGTCGAGGCCACCCACCCGCTGGCCGAGGACGACCCTCAACAGCGCGGCGGGATCGTGGTGTTCGAGGTACGGATCACGCGCGTGCTGGTGCACGACAAGGTACGGGCGGCGGGCACGCGGGACCGGATCGATCCGGACATGTGGCGGCCCCTGGTGATGAGTTTCCAGCACTTCTACGGGCTCGGCCCGCGACTGCGGGAATCGGCGCTGGCCACCATCCCCGAACGCCTCTACCGGGGGCCCGACATCGGGCGGTCGCGCGCCGACTCGGGGGCCACGGGGCGCTCTTGACACCCGGGGGCGGCCCGCACAGCCTTGGGTGGCGCGCCCACGGCACCCGAACTCCGCTACTCCGCCGGTGGCGCGCGATGTGCGATACGCGGCGCGCCGGTTCGGAGCGCGGTGGGGGAGGGCACGGCGAGTGGACGCCGCCGTGGTCGTGGATGTGGGACGAGGAGGAGCCGTCATGCGCGGGCCAGACGCGTATCCGACCGTGTCAGGTGTCGCGGCGGCGGCCCGCGTACTGACCCGGCGGCATCCCGACCTGTGCCGGATGCGGCTGGCCGGGGAGTCGCGGGCCGGGCGGCCCCTGTGGCTGCTGTCGGTGGGACACGGCAGCCGGCACGTGCTGGTGGTGGCCGGAGCGCACCCGGACGAGCAGACGGGCGGGGCGAGCGCGCTGTGGCTGGCCGAGCACGCGGTCGCCGACCGGCAGCGGCAGGCCGACGCGGATCTGACCTGGGACTTCCTCCTCTGTCTCGACCCCGACGGCACCGTGCTCAACGAGACGGGTCCGGCCGGGCCCCGGCCGCCCGCCGTCCACTACCGGCACACCTACCGCCCGGCGCCGGCCGATCAGCCCGAGCGGGCCGGGGCCTTCCGCGCGCCGGGTGACGAACTGCCCGAGACGATGGCCCTGTTGGCGGCGATCGACGAGCTGAAGCCGTTCCTCCAGTGCACGCTGCACGGCACCGACGTCGGCGGCGGTTGGGTGCGGCTGACCGCCGATGTGCCGGGCCTGGCCGAGCCGTTCGGCAAATACGCGGCCGAACTGGAGATCCCGGTGCAGACCGGCGCCTACGACGCGCTGCACTGGACCGGGTCGGGGCCCGGCGTCTTCGTGCGGCCCCCCGCGGGCACGCCCGGGCGGTTCACCGACGAGCCGGAGAACGCGACGGGCTCCACCTGGGCCCGCCCGCACCGGCACGGCGGGCTGACCGCCGTGGTCGAGGTCCCGATGTGGGCCACCCGGCGCGTGGCCGACCAGGACGCGCACCCCGGCCCCGCCCAGGCCGTCGCCTCCCTCGCCGCCCGGCTGCGCAAGGACGGCGCCGCCACCGCGTCGGCGCTGGACCGCGCATGGCGCCTGCTCTCCCCGCAGGCCGCGCACAGCCCGCTGCTGCGCGGTGTCGAGCAGGCCGTCGGCGCCTTCTCCGGCCTCGCCGACGACTACGAGACGCTCGCCGACGCCTCCCCCGTCCCCCTGACCATGGCCCACGTCGCCGCCCTCGACATCGCCGCCCGCCGTATGCCGCTGCGCGCCTCCGGGATGCTGCTGCGGCTGCTCGACGAGGAGCGCGGCGGCGAGGGCGACCCCGGCGGCGACCACGGCCGCCTGCGCGGCCGGCTGGAGCGCCGGATCGACTCCGGCGCCCGTGACCTGCTGGCCGCGACCGACGCCCACTGGGTGCCGGTCGGCGACCAGGCCGAACTCCAGGCCAGGACCGTCCTGGCAACCGTCGACCTCACGTCAACGCGGTGACCCGCCCCCTCAAGGACCCCGCCCGCACCCCGGAGAGATCGGCGCACCGTGCCGGGGGACCTCCCGGTCGAAGGCCGAGGAACCGCGCGTTCGGCCACGACGGTGGCGCGGTGCTCGCACGGCGGGTCGTGCCCCCGAAGGAGCGCCGGGGGCACCTCCCGGCCGAAGGCCGAGGAACCGCGCGCCCGACCGCCACGCTCCCCGCACGTCACCACCCGCCCCCGAGGAGCAGCCCGGTGGTGTCCGGGCCACCCGCCGGTGGTGGGTCGCTCGCGCGGTTCCTCGCACCCCTGACGGGGCGCACCGCCTTTCGTCCGGGCGGCGAGCCGGTCAGTTGGGCGGGCCCGGGCACGACGCTTCCGCAGGTCACCACCCGCCGCTGGGGCCTTGGGCCGTTACGTGGGGTGGTCGAGCGGGCCGCAGGCCGGGCAGTCGGGGCGGCGCGGGTGGCGTTGGAGTACGGGGTCGCCGAGCGCCATGAGGTTGATGCCGTAGCGGAAGCCGGGGCGCATCCGCGGGACGCCGGTGAGCAGGGCGATGGCGGCGTGGGCGACGAGCGTGCCGGACAGACCGGCGGTGACGGCGCTCGCCGGATTCCACGGCATGCGGGGCGAGGCGGCGTCCTCGCTCTGGCCGGGGCGCAGCCGCAGATCGCGCCGTGCGTCCTCGCCCGCGCGCTGGCACTCCCAGCAGGGCCCGTCGCCGGGTACGTGGACGCCCGCGGTGACCAGCGGGCCGCGGTAACCGCCTTCCACCCAGGGCAGGTTGAGGGCGATGCAGACGCGGTTGGCCCAACGGCGGATCTCCGGCGGCCGGTCGGCGCCGAGGACCAGCAGATCGTACGGTGACCGGCCGCCGCCGTCCGGGGCGAGGAGCGCGGCGAGGGCGTCGGGGCCGCGGATCTCCCGCCGTTCACCGGTGACGGTGACATCGGAGTTGAGGGCGCGCAGCGCGGCCACCGCCGCGTCGGCTTTCGGCCGCCCGATGTCGGCCTCGCGGTAGAGCGTCTGCCGGTTGAGGTTGGACAGTTCCACGACGTCGGGGTCGACGGTGTGGACGTGACCGACGCCGGAGGCGACCAGCGCCTGCGCTGCCATGCCGCCCGTACCGCCGACGCCGAGGACCAGCACGCGGGCGCCCGCCAGGCGCAGTTGGGCGTTCCACGGGCTGGCCCGTGAGCTGAGGTCCATCCAGCGCAGCAGCGCGACACCGCGGGCGTGCCGTACGCGGTCGCGGTCGACGAGCCCCGCGGGCAGCGGCGCCGCCGCGTCGTCCACGAAACCCGCCTCCCGTAAGTCCGCCATCGCGGAGCCGATCGTGGCGGCGTCCAGAAGTAAGCGGGGGTGCGCGGCGGCGACTTCGGCGGCGATCTGCGCCGCGGTGCGTGTGCCGTCCATCGCCTCGGTAAGGGTCCAGATCCAGCCGTCAGGGTCCTCGATCTCGGCGCCGATCCCGTAGATCACACTGCCGATCCTGACGTTGCCGTCGGCGGTGCGATAGGCCTGGTGTTCGGGTTTGATCCGCGGCCTGAGCAGTGCCTCGGAGTCATCGGTGTGCGGTTCGGTGTGCGGTGGTGCCGTCATCAGCCGACCCCCTCGTGCTCCGCCCGTACGCATGAGTACGTACGGACCTTGACACTGTCGCCGGGCCGCCGGAGCCTTGGCAAGGTGCGGGGGAATCAGTGGGGGATCCAGGGGCCAAACCGTTCAACTCCTCAGCGCTGCACCCTGCTTGGACAGAGAGGAGTCACCGTGGCGAACACCACTCTCGTCATCCGACGGCTGGACAAGGAAGAGACCACCGGCGACAGCAACTCCAACGGCACGTGACGTCGGACGCCGACGCCTATCCCAGCGTCGCGGAGGTCGCAGCGGCGGCCTCCGCGTTCGCGTACTCGCGGCCCGTGCTGAGCACCCTGCGGGTGGTCGGCCGGTCCCGGCAGGGGCGTCCGCTGCATCTGCTGACCGTCGGGCGCGGCCGACGGCACATCCTGGTCGTCGCGGGCCCGCACTCCGACGAGCGCGTCGGGCCCGCGACCGCGCTGCGGCTGGCGCACCGGGTCGCCGCCGACAGCCGCCTGCACTCCGGGGCGGGCGCCTCCTGGCACTTCCTGCTCTGTCTCGACCCGGACGGGACCGTACGCAGCGAGGCCGGGCCGCCGGTGCGGCGCACGCCCGCCGAGCACTTCCGGCACGCGTACCGTCCGCCCGCCGACGAACAGCCGGAGTGGGCGCCGTCGATCCGGCCGCCGGACGACCAACTCCCCGAGTCCCAGGCGCTGGTGAGCCTCATCGACGAGCTGCGGCCGGAGTTGCAGTGCTCGCTGCACGGCAACGACCTCGGCGGCAGCTGGGTCCAACTCACGCGTGACATACCGGGGTTGGCCGAACCTCTCGGCAAGCTCTCCGCCGAGCGGGACGTGCCCGTGCAGACCGGCACGTACGACGCCCTGTACTGGACGGTGTCGGGGCCCGGCGTCTATCTGATGCCCGCGCCGGGCCAGCGCGCCCAGTTCGAGAACCTGCCCGAGGACGTCAACCGCTCGACCTGGATCCGCCCGCACCGCTACGGCGGGATGACCGCGCTCTTCGAGGTCCCGATGTGGGCCAGCCGCGATGTCGCCGACACCACGGCGCACCCGGACCCGGCCCGCGCGCTCGCGGCTCTCGCCGCGCTTCTGCGCCGCCACGCCGACCGTACCCACGCCCTGCTCGACGCCGTACGGCCGCTGGTCCCCGACCCCGGCTCCCCGGCCACCCGCCCCCTCCTGCGCATCACGGGCGGCATGCCCGCCATCATGCGCAGCGTCGCCGACGACTGGGACGGGCTCCACCCCTCCCCCGTCCCCCTCACCCTCGCGCACCTCAACGCCCTCGACATCGCCGCCCGCCGCATCTCCCTGCGCGCCACCGGGATCATGCTCCGCCTCCTCGACGGCCGCGGCGGCTCCGCCGCGCGCACCCTCCACGGCGTCTGTTCCGCCCAGCACGCCCGCTGGGCGGCCGAGTTGGCCGCCGGTCATGAGTTGACGTGGGTGCCGGTCCCCGACCAAGTTGACCTTCAGTCGGAAACAGTTCTCGCCGCCTTCCGCCTCCTCAACGAGACCTGACCCCCCTCCGGGGCGCGCCCCCACCCCACCGCCCTCGCGCAGGGCGGTGCTTTCAGGGCGCTGGGGGCACCTCCCGGCCGAAGGTCGGGGGAGGAACTGCGCGGTCAGCCACCGCGGTGGCGCGGCTTTGAAAACCGGCCCCAGCGGGGCAGATGCTGTTGTTTCCGGGCTGAAAGCCCGGTGGGGGTTGCCCGCGCAGTTCCCCGCGCCCCTGTGGGGTTCGGACTCGTGCGGGGTGGGTGGGTCGAGGTTTTTAGGGGCGCGGGGCTGTGTGTTATTGGCGGCTGGTGCCGCGTGGGCGCGACGAGGCACGACGGGGCTGAGTGTCGCCACGGGTCCCGGGGAGGGGTCAGGCTTCGGCGAGGGCGGTGGTGAGGACGGCGTGGGAGGGGCGGTCGAAGGCCATGAGGCGTACGTGTTCGACGCGAGTCGACGCGTGGGTGAGGACGGCGACGGCGATGCGGGCCGCCTGGTCGGCGGGGAAGCCGAAGATGCCGGTCGAGATGGCGGGGAAGGCGAGGGTGGAGACGTCGAGGGTGTCGGCCACTTCGAGGCAGCGGCGATAGCAGGAGGCGAGGACGTCGGCCTCGCCGGAGGCGCCGCCCTTCCATACGGGACCGACGGTGTGGATGACGTGCCGGATCGGGGGGTCGAGGTCGAACCCGGGGGTGGCGACGGCGTCCCCCCGCGCGCAGGGCGCCACGGCGGCGCCGGCCTCGGCGAGACGGGGGCCGGCGGCCCAGTGGATGGCGCCGTCGACTCCGCCGCCGCCCTGGAGGGACTCGTTGGCGGCGTTGACGATGGCGTCGACGACCTGTTTGGTGATGTCGCCCTGGACGACCTCGATGTGGACCATGGACTGATGATGGCGGGGGAAGGCGGGTCGGGGCACGTCGAATTCGGTCAGGGGGTCCGCAGGGCGGCGGCCAGGTCGCGCAGGTGGCTGTCGACGGGGCCGAGGCTCAGGAGTCCGCTGGCGGCGCCGGCCAGCTCACCTGCGGCGGGCAGCAGTTCGGCGTGGGCACGCCGTGCGGCTGGCGGGGAGTCGAGTGCGAGGGCGGCGCGGGCGGTGAGGGTCCACATGGCCTCGTAGAGGAGGTCGTGCGGGGGCGCGGGGGCACCCCGGAGGGCGGCGGCTGCCTCGGGGCGGCGGTCCTCGGCGAGCAGGAGGAGGGGGCGGACCCACGGGACGTACGGGCCCCAGTCGGCGTCGGTCCGCGCGAGGACGAGCAGGTCGCGGCCGTGCCGGAGCCGCAGGCACAGAAGGGCGAGAGAGAGGAGCCCGCGCTCCAGCCCCGGCATCCCGGCCCCCGTCAGCTCGGCGGCGGCATCCCCGTACGCGGCCTCGGCCGCCTCGAAGGTCCCGGTCTCCGCGAGCCGCAGCGCCCCGTACCACCGGGTGAACACCCCTACGAGCGGCAGCTCATGACGCTCCGCCAGCCGGTCGGCGGCGGCGGCGTGCTCGTCCGCCGCCCCGAAGTCGCCCCGTGCGCAGGCCGCTTGGAGCCGGATGAGCCGGCCGAGCACCTCGGACGTGAACAGGTCGTGCCGCGCGGAGAGTTCGACCAGCTCCGCACCGATCGCATCGCGCTCCGGCGCCAGACCCGCCCGCTGAAACGTCTGCATGAAGGTCGCGTTGAGCGCGAACGCCAGCAGCACCGGATCGTCCAGCCGCCGCGCCGCCTCCTGCGCCAACCGGGCCGCCTGCGCCCCGCGCCCGCCGCCACCGCGCCCGCCGCCGACGTTCGCGCCGCCGACGTCCGCGCCCCGCGTCTCCAGCGCGATCGTCGCCAACAGCCGTGCGCGCAGGGCCTCTTCGGCGGGGCCCGGCGGCAGGGCCGTCAGGGTGCGCTCGGCGGCGGCCACCACCTGGGCGGCTTGGGCGGGGTCGTCGAGGCGGGTCCAGACGGCGGGGACGTCGTAGGCGCCGATGACGCGGGCGCAGAGGTGGGGGTCGCCGAGTTCTTCGGCGGCGGAGACGGCGGCGAGGCGGTGGCGGCGGGCGGACCGGAGCCCGTCGCCACCGGTGACGGCGAGGCCGCGCAGGAGGGTGACGGTGGATTCCAGGCGGGCGCGGGCGCCGGTGGGGACGGTGCGGTCGTAGGCGGCGGTGGCCTCGGCCCAGACGCGTTCGGCGCCGCCCGCGCCGGGGTCGAGGCGGTCGTCGTCCTGCCGGAGGATGTCGGCTTCGAGGGCGCGCAGGCCGGGCCCGGGGTCGACGCCGAGCTGTTCGACCAGGAGGGCGCGGGCGCGGCGCAGTACGGCTAGGGCGTCGCCCTGGCGGCCCGAACGGTAGAGGGCGAGGGCCAGCAGGCGCCAGGCGTCCTCGCGCCAGGGGTGCTCCGCCGCGTGGGCGTCGAGGTCGGCGGCGGCCTCGGCGGCCAGGCCGAGGGAGAGGCGGGCCTCGGCCCGGCGTTCCACGGCGTGCAGCCGCAGTTCGGCGAGGCGGGAGCGTTCGGCGCGGGCCCACGGCTGGTCGGCGAACTCGGCGTACGCGGGCCCGCGCCACCACCCCAACGCCCGCTGGAGCAGGGCGAGTACGTCCTTCGGCGGCAGCCCGGCGGCCTCGGTCACGGCCTGCTCGAAGCGCCACGCGTCCACCGTGTCGGGCGCGGCGCGCAGCGCGTACCCGGGGCCCTCGGTGACCAGCAGCCGGGCGGGCGCGCGCGGCGGCCGGTCGGGTTCGAGGGTGCGGCGCAGGGCCGCGACGAAGGTACGGAGGGTGCCGACGGGATCGGCGGGCGGCGCGGGGGAGGGGCCGGGACCCGCGCCGTCGTTCCCCGGCCGCTCCGGCCACAGGTCCTCGACCAGCCGGGCGACCGGTACGACGCGGCGGCGGGCGATGACCAGGCGGGCCAGTACGGCCCGGTGCCGTGGCCCCCTCAGCGCGAGGGCCGCACCGCGTACCGCCTCGTCCGGGCCGTCCCCGCTCTCGGCCCAGGCCACCACCGGCCCCAGCACGCCGAACGCCACCCGCACCGCGTACCGCCTCTCCGGGAGTTCCCCCAGGTCACGGTAGCGCGCTCATCGACTGCTCATCCGTCGCCCACACGCTGGAAGCACGAGCCCGTTGACGCGCCGGGCCCGCGTACGACCCGGACCGCGTACGCGCACAGACCGCGTATACGCCCGGACCGCGTACGCGCACGGCTCGCGTACGACCGACCGGCCGCCGCGTACGGGGCACGGCCCGCGTACGTCCACCCACCGAAAGGGGCACCCCATGCCACCCGCCATCCCCGGCTTCGACCTCCGCCGCGTCCCCGCGGCCGACGGCGTCACCCTCACCGCCGCCGTCGGCGGCTCCGGGCCGCCCGTCGTCCTGCTGCACGGCTTTCCGCAGACCCACCTGATGTGGCGGCACGTGGCCGTCGACCTCGCCGCCGACCACACCGTGATCTGCCCCGACCTGCGGGGTTACGGCGCGAGCGACAAGCCGGCCGAGGCCGACGACACGGCCGCCCCCGCCGGGACGGCACCAGCCGTCTACGCCAAGCGCACCATGGCCGCCGACATCGTGGCCGTGGCCGCCGCCCTCGGACACGACCGCTTCGCGCTCGCGGGCCACGACCGCGGCGCCCTGGTCGCCTTCCGCGCCGCCCTCGACCACCCCGGAACGGTCACGCACCTCGCCTGCCTCGACGTCCTGCCCACCCTCGACATGTGGGACGCCATGCACGGCACCACGGCCGCCGTCGGCTTCCACCTCTACCTGATGGCGCAGCCGCCCGGTCTGCCCGAGCGGATGATCGCCGCCGACCCCGACCTCTTCTTCGGCCACTTCCTGGACCTGTGGGTCCGGGCTCCCGAGGCCGTCCCGGCCGACGTGCGCGCCGTCTACCTGGCCGCCTGCCGGGCCGCGATCCCCTCGATCGTCGCGGACTACCGCGCCTCGGCGGGTATCGACGTCACCCACGACGCGGCCGACCGCGCCGCGGGCAACCGGCTGCGTATGCCCGTCGCCGTCCTCCAGCAGGACTGGGGCGCGGCGCTCGGGTTCGACGCCGCCGCGCTGTGGTCCGCGTGGGCCCCCGACCTCCGGCACACCACGGTCGACACCGGCCACTTCATGGCGGAGGAGTCCCCGGCGACGGTCGTCACGGCCCTCCGCGACCTCCTCGCCCGCTGATCCGGAGGCCCGCCCGCCGGAACACGACGCGGTCGGGGACGCGTGGTCGGGCGGCGGCCCGGCGGGTCGTGGCGGCCCGACGGGGCCCGTGCCCGTCGGGGGTGCGGTGCCGCCGGGTTCCGGCTCCGGCGGCGGTCAGACGGTGAAGATCCGTTCCGCCTGGTCGCGGTGGGTGTGCAGGTCCCCGTACACGGGAGAGATCTGGTCCGCGGTCGCGGGTCGGCGACCCGCGGGCGTACCTCGTACGGGTCGTCACGCGGCAGTCGCTCAACCGGCTGTGCACGCTGGCGCGCCGCCGCGAGGAGTACGTCGGCGAGGGGCTGCCGGAGCCGCTGCTGACGGCCCCCGACGTCGCCGAGGACGTCGAAGTCGCCGACAGCGTCTCGATGGCGCTGCTCACCGTCCTCGAAACGCTCGGGCCGACCGAGCGGGCGGTCTTCGTGCCGCGCGAGGTCTTCGGGACGCCGTACGGGGAGATCGCCGAGGCGGTCGGGAAGTCCGTGGCCGCGGTACGCCGGATCGTCCGGCGCGCCCGCGACCACGTGGCGGCCCGGCGGCCACGGGTCGAGGTCGGCCGCTCGCCAGCGGCAGGCCGTCGTGGAACGCTTCCTCGCCCGCCCTGCGCACCGGCCGGGTCCAGGACCTGCTCGACGTCATGGCCCCCGACGTCGTCTTCGTCGCCGACGGCGGCGGCCTCCTCGCCGGCCCGGGCCGCCACGCGGTGGCCAACCCCGAGAAACTCACCCGCCTCGGCCCCGTCCCGACCCGCCTCGCCCGCTGAGGCGGGTCGGACGGCGCCGGTGCGTCAGCCCGCCGGCTGGTAGTGCTGGAGGTAGAGGAAGATCGACTTCCAGCCGCTGCCGACGTTGAGGACGTGGAGCCGGCCGCCGGAGGGCCCGAGGTCGAGGGCGGTGATGCCCTCGACCTCGTCGTCGGGCTGGACGTCCTGGGTGAAGGCGCGGGTGACGGTGCCGGTGGCGGGGTCGATGGCGTAGACGGCCTTGTCGCCGTCGCCGTCGCCGTCCACGGAGGCGTAGAGGGAGCCGTCGAGCATGGTGGCGCCCTGGATGCGGCTGAGGGGGCGGGAGAGGCGGACGGTGGTGGCGACGGGGAGTTCGGCTCCGGCGGGGAGCGAGAGGAGGTCGCTGAGGCGGTAGCCGACGAGTTCGTCGGTGCCCTGGGCGCTGTCCTGGTTCCAGGGGGCGGTCCAGACGAGGCCGGTGGCCGGGTCGACGGCCACCCACGGGACGCCGCCGGGCAGCAGCGCGAGGGGCAGGCGTACGTAACGGCCCGTCCAGCTCAGGTCGTTGGCGGAGTACAGGGCGAGCAGCGGATTCCGGTAGCCGTTGCCGTCCTCGATCGGGGCGACGACGTAGCCCCCGTACACGTCGATGTCCCCGATGTGGTCGGAACCGTAGGCGCCGCTCAACGCACCAGGAATGGCAAGGGCGTTGGAGGCCGTCTCGTGGTTCCCCTCGACCGTCGCCTTGTCGAGGCTGTACGTGCCCGAGTAGTAGAAGTACGTGCCGTCGGTGGCGATGCCCTGCCCGCGCTCCAGGGCGGTGATGCCCGTCCAGGTGGAGTACGCGGGGAGGCGCTGCCAGGTCGTCGCGTACGCCGCCTGCGGCAGCAGCGCCAGGGTGGCCGCGACGGCCACCGTGCTTCCCGCTCGCCAGATCTTCATCAGCCCGAACCTCCATGTCGACCGCTGACAAGGCCAGTTGGCCATCGGCGGCATCCATTGGAGCAGCGGGGCGGCGGACGAGCCCACCGGTGGCGGGTGAACTCTGGCCGAAGGGCAGTCGAGGGCAAGGGCCTTGACTGGCAAGGGCCTTGACGGGCAAGGGCGTTGGCGCCTCGACTGTCCGCCCGGTCACCCGCACCGCCCGCTGCCCCCGCGCCGCACGGCCCGCACCGCGGCCGTGCGGTGCCGGTCCACGGCGGGGCGTACCGGCGGATGGTCGTACGGACGAACGTCCCGGATCAGGCGCTGGCCACGGTCGTACTCACGCGCGCCGCGCCGCCCACACCGTCCGCTCGGTCCGCACGGTCAGGTCGTCGCGGCGCGCGATGCTGTCCGGTCCCTCGGCGTCGAGGAGCCGGTCGAGCGCGGCGAGGTCTTCCGGTGCCAGGGTCTCGGCGATGCCGCCGCGCATACGGGTCAGGCTGGTGAGCGCGTACCGGCCGACGGCCTCGGCGTGCGGCGGGCCGATGTTCACGGTCACGACGCGCTCGCCCACGACGGTCAGGCCCGCGGCGCTCAGCATGGGCCCCCAGTCGGCGCCGCGGTGCGGCACGTGCTCGGCGTGGTGGTGGTCGAGCGCGGCGTGGCAGCGCTCTTCGAGCCCCGGGCGCTCCGCGGGCGCGTTCTCGGGCAGGAAACGCGGGAAGCCCGCCAACTCGACGACGGCGAAGAGCCCGCCGGGCGCGAGCGTGTCGCGGACCTGGTGCAGCGTGCGCTCCGGGTCCGCCATGTGGTGCAGGGAGGCCGACGCCCAGACCAGGTCGGGCGAGCCGAGGTCGGGCCACCGCGTGTCGAGGTCGGCCTGGACCGTACGGACGCGCCCGGCGACCCCGGCCGCCTCCGCGTTGCGGCGCAGGCGGTGCAGGTGGTCGGCCGAGGTGTCGACTGCGATGACCTCGGCCTCGGGGAAGCGCCGGAGCAGGGCGAGGGTCCCGGCTCCGGTGCCGCAGCCGAGGTCCACGATGTGACGGGGGGCGGCTTCGACGGGCAGCCACGCGGTGATCGAGGCGGTGTGCTCGGCGAGGACTTCGGCGTCGAGGTCGAGGATGTCCGCCTGGCTGTCGGCCTCGGCGTCGTGGTGCGAGGCGCTGGCCTTTGGGGTGCCGTGATCGTGGTCGTGCGGGGCGTGACCGTGGGCGTCGTGGGCCGCGTGGGGGGCTGCGTGAGTCATGGCGCCCACCGTATGAGGGCCGTGGGCGGGCCGCCCGGTCGCTTTCGGGAACGGCAAGACGGTGGGCGTCCGGGCTGCCGACGGCGCAAGTCGCGCGCCCTGGCCCGCGCGATTCGCTGGCTCCGGCCTGCGCGGGCCCCGGCCTGCGCGATTCGCGGGCCTCGACGTACCCGATTCGCGGGCCCCGGCCTGCGCGGGCCCCGGCGTACCCGATTCGCCGAACGGGCTCAGACCCCGTCCCCCTCGCCGCCGCTCTTCTCGTCGCCGCGCTGGTGCCCGCGCCGCGCGTCACGGTCGAAGATGCCCAGCAGTTCGCAGGGCCCGCCCTCCGCGCCGATGGCGTGGGGCAGCATCGTCGGGAATTCGGCCGACTGGTTGGTCTCCACGCGGAAGCGCCGGTTGCCCAGGAGCAGCACGGCCGTGCCCGACAGGACGACGAGCCATTCGCGGCCGGGGTGGGCGCGCAGCCGGGAGGGGCTGTCCGGCGGCGGATTCGTCAGGCGCTGCCGTACGACCGTCATACCCGGGTCGGCCTTCACGGCCCAGCGCATCGTCTGGTGCGCGGAGTCGATCATCGGACTGGAGATGACGTCCTCCGAGGCCGTCTCGACGAGCTGGTCGAGCGTGGTGTCCATGGCGCGCGCGAGGGTCACGAGCTGGTCCAGCGCGAGGCGGCGCTGACCGTTCTCGATCCGGCTGAGCGTGGAGGGGCTGAGCCGGGCGCGGCCGGCCAGTTCGTCCAGCGACCAGCCCTGCGCCACCCGCAGCGCGCGAATCCGCTTGCGCACCAGGCTGTCCAGATCTTCATCGCCTTGCGTCATAGGCAACATCTTATGCCTCGCGCGCAAGGTCCGCTTAGCGTGGTCGTACCGGGCCCCGGACGGGGCTCCCGCTCATCGCAAGGGCGCAAGCCGACGCGTAGAGAGCCGACACGTATAGAGAGGTACGCCCATGCCCGCGACGCTTCCCGCGCACGTGAACGATCCGGCCGATCCGGCCGGTGTGACCGATCCGGCCGGTGCGACTGATCCCGCCGATGTGACCGATCCGGCCGGCGCGACCGATCCCGCCGATGGGGCCGACGCCTTTGGGGCCGACGCCTTCGCCCCGACCCTCGACGCCGTGGTGATCGGCGGTGGTGCCGCCGGACTCAACGGCGCCCTCATGCTCGCCCGCTCCCGCCGCTCCGTCGCCGTGGTCGACAGCGGCACCCCCCGCAACGCGCCCGCCGACGGCGTCCACGGCCTCCTCGGCCTCGAAGGCATCCCCCCGGCGGAGCTGCTGCGCCGGGGCCGGGAGGAGGTACGGCGGTACGGCGCCAAGGTGCTGGTCGGCGAGGTGACCGCCGCCGAGGCCGTCCCCGGCGCCGACCCGCGTTTCACGGTCACCCTCGCCGACGGCGCCACCCTCCGCGCCCGCCGCCTCCTGGTCGCCACCGGCCTGCGCGACGTACTCCCCGACATCCCCGGCCTCGCCCGGCACTGGGGGCACGACCTCGTGCACTGCCCGTACTGCCACGGCTGGGAGGTGCGCGACGAGCCCGTTGGCGTACTCGCCGTCGGTCCCGCCTCCGTCCACCACGCCCTGCTCTTCCGGCAGTTGACCGACGACCTGGTCTACTTCACGCGCGGCACCGACCTGGACGACGAGACCCGTACGCGCTTCGCCGCCCGCGCGATCCGGGTCGAGGACACCCCGGTGGCGGCGGTCGAGTCGACCGGGTCCACGGAGGGCTCCGGGTCCACACGGGGCTCCGGGTCCACGGAGAGCCTTGGGCCCACGGACGGCTCCGGGTCCGCCGCGGGCGGGCACATCGCGGGCGTACGGCTGACCGACGGCCGGTTCGTACCGCGCCGCGTCCTGGCCGTCGCGACCCGCATGCTGGCCCGTACCGACGGACTGGCCGGGCTCGGTCTGCCGATGGAGGACCTGCCGGGCGGGATGGGCCGCCGCTTCGCCGCCACCGGCCCCGCGGGCACCACGTCGGTGCCGGGCGTGTGGGTCGCGGGCAACGCCACCGACCTGACGGCCCAGGTCGGCGCCTCCGCCGCCGCGGGCGCCCTGGCCGGTGCGCACATCAACGCCGACCTGGCCGCCGCCGACACCGAGGCGGCTCTCGCCGCGGCGGACGCGCCCTAGGAGCGCTCTGACGCGGCGGGGTCGGGCGCCGCCCGTACGTGCGCGCGCTCGCCCTGCTTGCCGACGAGGCTGAGGAATTCCACGGGCCCCGAGCCGGTGGAGCCGAACCAGTGCGGCGTACGGGTGTCGAACTCGGCCGCCTCGCCCGGCTTCAGCACGAGGTCGTGCTCGCCGAGCACCAGCCGGAGCGTGCCGTTGAGCACGTAGATCCAGTCGTAGCCCTCATGGGTGCGCAGGACGAGCTCCACGGGGCCGCGCGGCGGGGCGGGCAGGACGAATTTGTACGCCTGGATGCCGCCGGGCCTGCGGGTCAGCGGCAGCACGGTCGAGCCGTCCTTGCAGGCGATCGGGCGCAGGTTGAGGCGCGGGTTGCCGGTGCGGGGCGCGTCGACCAACTCGTCGATGGTGACGCCGTACACCCTTGCCAGTGGCAGCAGTTGCTCCAGCGTGGGACGGCGCAGGCCCGCTTCCAGCCGCGACAGCGTACTGACCGAGACGCCGGTCGCCGCCGCCAGATGCGTCAGCGTCAGGTCCCGGCCGAGCCGCAGATTCTTCAGGCGGGGGCCGACGGCGTCGAGGGTGCGGCCCACTTCGTCGTCGGTGCCGTCCGCGCCGCCCGCGCCGTCCGTGCCGTCCGTGCCGTCCGCGCCAGCCGTGCCGTCCGTGTGATCCATCGAGCCCAGTTTGCCGATCGGCAAACAATTTTGCACATCGGGGCGGGTCGTGGCGACGATCGCCCCCACGTTTCCCCTGTTGACCGTCCCTGGTGAAAGGTCCGTCCAGATGAGTACGGAGAGTCCGAACCGGCCCGCGCGGGTCAGTGCCGAAGCCTCAGTCGTGGGCGAGGGCGTTGACGTACCGGTCGACGTAACAGCCCCTGATGCGGCGGGTGTTGACGACCCGCGTCGGCGCCGCGCGATCCTGATCTCCGTCTGCGTCGCGCTGATGGCCGTCATCGCCTCGGTGTCCGGCCTCAACGTCGCGCAGCCGGACCTGGCCGTCGCGTTCGACGCCTCGCAGAGCACGATCCTGTGGATCATCAACATCTATACGTTGAGCCTGGCGGCGCTGCTGCTGCCGCTCGGCGCGGTCGGCGACCGATGGGGCCGAAAGCCCGTACTGCTCACGGGACTTGCCGTCTTCGGCGGCGCCAGCGTCGTCGCCGGTCTGGCGACATCGGCCGAGGTCATGATTGCGGCGCGGGTGCTGAGCGGTGTGGGCGCGGCGATGATCATGCCGGTGACGCTCGCCGTCATCACCTCCACCTTCCCGGCCGAGGAGCGCGGGCGGGCGATCGGGGTGTGGACCGGCGTCGCGGGCGGCGGCGGCATCCTGGGCATGTTCCTGTCGGCCGCGCTGGTCGACGTGGCGAGCTGGCGTTATCTCTTCGTCCTGCCCGTGGCGCTCGTGCTCGTGGCCGCCGTGATGACGGTGCGGTCCGTGCCCGACTCGCGCGACGCGGCGACGCACTCCTTCGACACGGTCGGGGCGCTGACCTCGGTGGTCGCGGTGGTCGGGCTGATCTTCGTACTCCAGGAAGGGCCCGAGCGGGGCTGGGCCGCGCCCGTGACCCTGCTCAGCCTGCTGGTCGGCGTCCTGGCCGCCGCCGGCTTCGTGGTCTGGGAGCTGCGGCGGCACGGCCCGCTGCTGGACGTCCGCCTCTTCCGCGAGCGCGGCCTGGCCGGCGGTTCCGTCGCGCTGCTGGCCGTCTTCGGCGTCCAGGCCGGGATCTTCGTCGTCCTCTTCCCGTTCCTCCAGGCCGTGTTGGGCTGGTCGGGCCTGCTGTCCACGCTGGCCCTCATGCCGATGGCCGTCCTGATGATGGCCACCTCGGGCCTCGCGCCGCGTCTCGCCGAACGGGTCGGCAGCCGTCGCACCATGGCCCTCGGCATCCTCCTCGGCGGCGCGGGCCTGGCCCTGATGGCCACCCTCGTCTCCGTGGACGGCGGCTACCTCTCCGTCCTGCCCGGCATGCTCGCCATGGGCATCGGCATGGGCCTCACCATGACCCCCGCCACCGAGGCCATCACCAGCTCACTGCCCAGCGAACGCCAAGGGGTCGCCTCCGCGCTCAACGACGTCACCCGCGAATTCGGCACCGCCCTCGGTGTCGCCCTCCTCGGCGCCCTCCTCTCCTCCGGCTACCGCGGCGCCATCGGCCCCCGCCTCGACGGCGTGCCCCCGGCCACCGCCGCCACCGCCCGCGAAGGCATCGCCAACGCCGTCGAAGCCGCCCACGCCACCGGCGGCCCCACCGCCCCCGCCCTCGTCCGCGCCGCCCAGCAGTCCTTCGTCGACGGCTGGCAACAAGCCATGTGGGCCGGCGTAGCCGTCATGACCCTCCTCCTCGCCTACCTCCTTCTTCCCGGCAACTCCCGCCCCGCCCGGACTCCGTGACCCCGGCCCGACCCGAACCAGGCTGCAAGACTGCTCAGTTCGGGTCGGTCTCCCACGCGCCCGTTCCCGACGGACCCGGTCTACGGGCCGAGTTGGTACAGCAGGTGTGCCCGGGCCGCCGGGTCGGGCACAGCCTCCGCCGCGGCACGGCGTACGTCGTTGGCCAGATACTCCGACAGCGCGAGGGCGGACAACGCACTGGCAGCGGAGGGATCACCGCGTTCAGCGGCCGACTTCGCCGCCCGTAAGCGGAACTCAGGTGTGACACTGTCCTCGTAAGCCAGATGCAGCAGGGCTTCCGCGCGTCCCGCGTCTCCTCGACGATCGGCTTCTCTGGCAGCCGTGAGTCTGGTCGAGTCGGTCAGCGCGCGGTCCCAGCACAGCGCTCGCCATACCTCCCGGACTTCGTGGCCCGGGTAGCCGGTCGTGGGTAACGCCTGCGCCGCTTGGAGCCGGAAGCTTTCGTGCGCGCCTCCGCGCGCGATCCGCTCCAGAGCCTCCGCGCCCAACCGCGGAAAGAAGTCGATCGCCGCCGTCGCGGCTTCCACCGCCATGGCACCGCTGGCCGGAGTCCATGAGTCGGCCAGTCGCACCAAGGCCTCCGCGCCAAGTTGCCGGTGGAACCGGCCTGCCGTCCGCCCCGCCGTGACACGGCCCCGGTCCGACAGGCTCGGGTCGGCGCACAGTCTCAAGAGGGAGCGCAGGGCGGTGTCCTGGCCGAACATGGGGAGCAGCCCTGCCGCCTCGATCCGCCAGGTCTCCTCCGCACCTTGGAGCTGACGATCGTCGACGAGACGGTACGCGGTGCTCACTCCCCGTCCCGCGTCGTACCCCATCAAGGCACGCGCGGCGGCAACGCGCCTCTCGCCACCGAGCCCCCATCTGCCGTTGGCCAGTTCTTCCAGGTAGTTCAGCCCTTCACCGAGGTGACACCGGGTGTAGGCCATGGCCACCCGTAGGGGGTCCGGGCCGTCGGCCGCGGGCCCTACCCTCGTCAACTGCCGGAAGAGCACAAGGCCCCGCGCGGGGTCGTGCCGGTCCACCGCTTCGGCCGCTTCGGCCCGGTGATCCCCCATCGTCTCGTCAGCGGCCAGTACTTCGTGGACGGCGACGGTGTTGTCGGGGGCGTACCGGCCCAGCGTCTTCGCCATGTGCAACCGCACACCGCTGTCCAGGCCGCGGTCCGTGACGACGGCGGACATCAGCCGCAGCCCGAGCGCCCGGTCGTACGCCGCCGCTGTCTCGGCCACCCGCGAGCGGGCGTTGCCGTCCCTGCGGTTCTTGCCGCCGAGCCGTTCCAGGGCGCTGACCAGCTCCTGCTTGTCCAGGAGCGCGAGTTGACGGCACGCCGCCTCCCACTCCTCGGCGGACTGCCCGCGGTCGAAGCGGATCACCACCTCGCGCAGTATCACCGCGGCGCGCCGTAGGATCCGGTCCGGTACGGGGATGCCGTTGGCGACGAGTTCCACGACGAAGCGGTGAGTGCCCCGATCCGGCCACCTCAGCAGCCTGGCCAGCGGCTTTTCCAGCCCCGCAGGGTCGGCTGCCGCCTGGAGACCGGCCAGGAAGACCTTGGTCTCCAGGTCCTCCCACGGCCAACGCCGCCGCTCCAGGTGTCGTCGCGGGCCCCCATGCCCGAACAGGTAGAGCGCGGCCAGATACTCCTCGATCGACGGGTGGAGAAAGCGCAGACTCCCCTCGCGCTGCTCCAGCAGGCCGCTGTGTTCCAGCACGCCGCGCAGGATCTGCCTCCAGGTGTGAGGCGTGACCGACGCGGGACGTGGCACCGCGGACAGAGCTGTCGCCCGGTCCAGCAGATCGCTGCCCGTGCCCCCGAACACCAGCCGGTCGTGAGCCAGCCGTTCCAGCAGCGGCAGCACCTCACGCAGCAGGTCCGTGACACCCTGCTGCGCCTCGGCGTCGCCCTCGTCGATGAGGCTGCGGTGCCGCTGCCGGGCATCCGCCGTATTGCGATGCTGGACGAGGATGTCGATAAACCGCTCGTACAACTCCGAGCGGTTGAAGGGCAGTTGTTTGCCGGGACCCTCGACATCCTCGGCGTAGACCACACACATCATGGTCGCGATCAGGGGAATCCGGGCGAACTCCCGGAGCCGCGGGTTGCGTTCTACCTCCCTGGTGAAGAGGGCGGCGGTCGCGACCGGGTCGGGCTTGCCCACCGCGCGGAACCACTTCTCGGCGAAGGCGGGCAACTCCTCAGGGAGGAAGGGCTCGATGGCGTATGTGGGGTGCTCGTCGTCACCGATCCGGTTCAGGATGCCGTCGGGCAGCGGA
The DNA here is from genome assembly GCF_044741185.1 of Streptomyces sp. NPDC088197. Taxonomy (NCBI): domain Bacteria; kingdom Bacillati; phylum Actinomycetota; class Actinomycetes; order Kitasatosporales; family Streptomycetaceae; genus Streptomyces; species Streptomyces sp. NPDC088197. Next base: position 97,675 of record NZ_JBIUSD010000014.1, on the reverse strand, counting down.
CGGCTGGCCACCATCACCTGCCAGCCGGGCCGGTCGCGGAGCCTTCCGATGACGTGCAGTACGTCGATACGGCGCCAGGACGGCACCTCGTCCAGGCCGTCGATCAACACCAACCACCTTGTGCCAGCAGGTGGTTCGCGTCGGAACAGCGCGTTCAGTTCATCGGTGCCGAGAGTGGTGCCGCCCAGCTCACGCTGGACCGCGCGGGTGAGCCGGTCGGGAATGCCGCCGGGCTCCGTGATCAGGTCCTCGGCCCGTACCAGGATCGGTAGGACCGTCGGCACCCCCTCGGCGGCACCGCCGCCGCCTTCGAGCCACTGACGAGCGGAGTCGCCCGCGATGCTGCGCAGCAGACTGGACTTGCCCGCGCCCGGACCGCCGACGACCTGCACGCCGCGGTGGCGGCCGACGAGGCTCTCAGCGGTGACGCGTTCCGTCCCGGGCGGCTCAGTGTCCCCGCCGGCTGCCCGGCCCCCGCGCCTGCTGGCCAGCTGTGTCAAATACACCTCGTTCAGCGGCGGTTCCACCAACGAAGGGAAACGGTACGGATGGCGTACGGAGATGTGTCCGGCGTCGTCGAGGTAGCTACGCAAGCGCATGTCCAACTCCCCCTCCCTGGGCAGGTCTTCCACGGAGGTTGTGGGCACGACGTCCACCAACTGCCCGGGGTCCAAGGTCACGTCGACCGATTCCTCGAGGAGGTGCGCGGCGTCTCCGAGCCGCGCGTGCCAGGCGTCGGCACGCAGCACCGCAAGATGGTCCAGCCCGTCGGTCGGATGGTGATGGCCCACGATGCCGATCACGCGGTCACGGCACCACACCGCTGCGCCCGACATGCCTGCCCACGGCGACCGGGTGGGATCCGCGAAGTGCGCCGGCGGCGCGACCCGCAGGTCGAGGGTGCCCTCCTTGCGGTTCGACAGCACGTCGCAGGTGCACTGGGCGTCATGGAATGCGTCCCGGAACGGCGCACCGCCCCACTCGTCACGCACCTTGAACAGCGGAAAGCCCATCACGGCGCACGTCAACCGCGCGCTACGTGCTGACACCCGGGCGTACTCCACCGGCGTGAAGGCCTCCTGGCCCTCCTTGCTCACCGACAGCACGGCTACGTCGACCTCCGCTTCCGCCCAATGGACTTCCGCGTTCAACACGCGCTCAGCGGCCAGGCCGGCATCGAGCCGCACCCGGACCGTGCTCGCCCCCGCGACCACATGCGCGGCCGTCAGTACCCGACCGGCCGCCACCACGTAGCCCGAACCCCTACGTCCCGCTGCCCCGTCCCGTGTCACGAGGATCTCGGCCACCCGGGCGGCGTCGAAACCGCCCGCCACCTCTGTCACCGCTCCCCGGGAATCTCATCCCCGGCAATCAGCGCCGCCCCACCACCGGCGAGCCGTGGCTGAAGTGTCAGCGTGATCTTCTGAACGTCCGAGCGGGCGACTTTTCCGTCGCCTCCGGCCTCGACCACCCAGAACCTGACCTTTCCCTGACCGCCTGCCTCCTTGCCGACGGTCACGGTCGCTTCCACCTCGACCGTCCCCAGCTCGAATCGCAGGCGTTCTCCTTCTCCGTCGGTCATCGCGGAGTCGAGTTCCCGCCGTAATTCCCGAATCATGGCCGACAGCTCGATCACACCGTCCCCCTCATCCACCGCCCCGACCCTTCATCGTAGGCACCGACCGCCGATACGACCGTCAGTTCGGGAGAGCCGGCCGGTGAGGCTGGGAGGGTTACTGTTGCAAGCGGTGTGCTTGCAAAAGTTAGCGGGGTGGGGGAAGGTGGAGGCATGGCTTCGCTGAAGGTGGGCAACGTCGGGGAGTACCTGCGGGAGCAGCGTCGGGGGGCGCGGCTCAGCCTGCGGCAGTTGGCGGAGGCGGCCGGTGTGTCGAATCCGTATCTGAGCCAGATCGAGCGCGGGCTGCGGAAGCCTAGTGCGGAGATCCTGCAGCAGTTGGCGAAGGCGTTGCGGATCTCGGCGGAGACGCTCTACGTGCAGGCGGGGATGCTCGACGCGCGGGAGCGGGACGAGCTGGAGGTGCCGGCGGTGATCATGTCGGACCCGTCGATCGACGAGCGGCAGAAGCAGGTGCTCATCCAGATCTACGAGTCCTTCAGGAAAGAGAACGCCGCCGCGGAATCGGCCGCCAAGGCCGAGGAAGCCGCACGACAGGCCGAAGAAGAACAGAAGAACGCCGAAGAAGAGCGGAAGAACGTGGAGGCGGATTCGTCTCCGACACTCGTACGGGAGGAATCCGAGAAATGACCATCACCGACGACATCGTCAAGAGCCTGCGCAACCCGACCCCGCTGTACGCGGTCGCGGGTACGGCGGACCTCGCCGCGGCGAAGCTCCGCGAGGTGCCCGCGCTGCTGGAGAAGCTGAAGGACCAGGCGCCCGAGCGGATCGAGAAGATCCGCGGCACCGACCCCAAGGACGTGCAGCAGCGGGTCACCGCGCAGGCCAAGGACGCGTCGACCAAGGCGCAGACGCGGCTGAACGAGACGATCAGCGGCATCGACTTGGACCTGAAGAAGATCGGCGGGTCCGTGCAGGACCTGGCGCTCCAGGGCGTGGGCCGGGCCGCCGAGTACGCGGTCAAGGCGCGCGAGACGTACGACGAGCTGGCCGAGCGCGGCAAGGGCGCGGTCGCTCAGTGGCGCGGCGGCGCGGCCGACGAAATCATGGAGATCCCGCCGGCCGTGAAGCTCGCGGACATCCCGGCCGACGAGCCGCTGACCGAGTCGATCGGCGACCGGCTGGCCGCGAAGCCCGCCGACACGTCCGGCGACAAGCCGGCCGCCCGCAAGACCACGCCCCGCAAGCCGAGTGGCGCGAAGAAGGCGACCGACAAGTCCGCGGAGTGAGGTGAGGGCCGGGCACGCTTTGCGAGCCCGGCCCGTTGTTCGTGCAGGAGCCGGTACGGTTGGGCGGGCGACAAGCGGACGGTCGGCACGGTGCCGGCCGACAGCGACAAGGGCGGTGGACGGCGTGCTGATCACGGGGTTCTTCGGGGTGCTCGGCCTGGTGTCGTGGGCGCTCTTCCTCTTCGCGGCCTTCGCCTTCGTCGACGCGGCGATCCGCCGTGAGGACGCGTACCGGGCGGCGGACAAGAACACCAAGGCGTTCTGGCTGATCATCCTCGGCATCGCGGCCGTGGTGATGAAGCTGTTCTCGGTGCTGTCGTTCCTGCCGGTCATCGGCCTGGTCGCCGTGATCGTGTACATGGTGGACGTACGCCCCGCCGTACGGCAGATCACCGGACCCCGCCGTGGCGGCGGCCTGCGGCGGCGCCGCGGCGGTGGCAGCAGCAGCGACGGCCCGTACGGCCCGTACAACGGCTGACGCGTACCCACCGGCCTGTACCCCCCGGGCCGTATCCACCGGGGCCCGTACCCACCGGGCCATATATATCGGGCGGACCGGCTCCCCAGCGGACCGGCCTCAGATCCGCTTCGGCCGCTCCAGCAGCACGACCGCCACGTCGTCCGTCAGCTCCCCGACGTTCAGCTCCCGCGCCTCCGTGAGCGTCGCGTCGAGCAGTTCCTCGCCGCGCAGGCCCTCGGCCAGCAGCCGGGCGGTCATCCGTACCATCCCGTCCTGCCCGAGCCGCTGCGTGCCCTGGCCGATCCGGCCCTCGATCAGGCCGTCGGTGTAGAGCATCAGGCTCCACTCGCCGCGCAGCCGTACCGGTATCCGCTGCCAGCGGGCGTCCGGGAGCAGGCCGAGCGCCGGGCCGCCCTCCGTGTACGGCAGCAGTTCCGGCACGCTGCCGGGAGCGCCGGGGGTCGAGAGCAGCGGCGCCGGGTGTCCGGCCAGATGCAGATCGGCGCTGCGCGCGTCCGGCGCGATGTCGACGGTGCAGAGCGTCGCGAAGATCTCGTCGTCCGACCGCTCGTGTTCGAGCACCTGCTGGAGCGTACGCAGCAGCGCGTCGCCGCCGAGCCCGGCGAAGGTCAACGCGCGCCAGGCGATGCGGAGTTGGACCCCGAGAGCGGCGGCGTCCGGGCCGTGGCCGCAGACGTCGCCGATCATCGCGTGGACGGTGCCGTCGGGGGCGCGGACGGTGTCGTAGAAGTCGCCGCCGAGCAGGGCGCGGCTGCGCCCCGGGCGGTAACGCGCCGCGAAACGCAGGCTCGCGCCGTCCAGCAGCGGGGTCGGCAGCAGGCCGCGCTCCAGCCGGGAGTTCTCCTGCGCGAGCAGCTTCGTCTCGGTGAGCTGCCGGTGCGCGAGGTCGGCGCGCTTGCGCTCGACGGCGTAGCGGACGGCGCGCGTGACGGTCCCGGCGTCGACCTCGTGCCGCGCGAGGTGGTCCTGGGCGCCGACCCGTACGGCCTCCGCCGCCCGCCCGTCGTCCGCGCCGTCGGTCAGGACGAGTACGGCGGTGCCGGGCGCGAGCCGCAGCACCTGCCGCAGGCCGTCCAGCACGTCGGGCAGGTCGAGGAGGATGCAGTGCACGTCGTCGGTGAGCAGACGGCCGGCCGCGGTGAGATTACGTGCCCGCAGGATACGGATTCGCGGCCCGCCGCCCTCCTGGAACCACGGCGCGGTGAAGGCGTCCGTCGCGTCCTCGCCGATCACCAGCAGCGTGAAGATCGCGGGACCGCTGCCCGGATCCTGCCGCTGCCGGGGCAGCGAGAGGGCGCCGGACTCCGTGTACGGCGCGGTGGACGCCGGTACGGGGACGGACGGCGGTACGGCGGTGGACGGCGGTACGGGGACGGACCCCGGCACGGCGACCGATGTCGGTACGGACGGCGGTACGGAAATGGGCGAGGGCCCGGCCGTGGAAGCCGTCCCCGAACCGGGTACGGCAGCGGGGCCCTCGGCCCCGCGCGTCTCGTCGGTGGCTGAGGGCCGATCGGTGCCGCGTTGGGCTGCGGACATCAAGCGACTCCTTCCCTCCCCCGAGGACCTCCGGAGACCCTAGTGGCTGGAGGCAAGGTGACGGGAGGGCAGAGAGTGAACCGTCAGCGTCATATGCGGCGGTCAGCAGGGGATTTCGCGGTGGATGTGTTGATCCGCACATGACCAAGGTCACGCGTGGCGGCCACAACCCCGCCCCCGCCGCGACCCGCATCCGGACCGCCGCCCGCATCCGGACCGCCGCCCGTCGCGCGTACACGTACCCGCCCACGTATCCCTCCGCGCCCCACGTCTCCCTCCGCCCAGACACGCGCGAACCGTCATCAACCCGGTCGTACGACCCCCAGGATCGGCATCGAACCGGCCCCCGCCACCACCACGTCCCGCCCCGGGCGCGGCGCGTGGACGATCGCGCCGCCGCCGACATAGATGCCGACGTGGCTGGCGTCGGAGAAGTAGATGACGAGGTCGCCGGGGCGCATCCGGTCCACGGGCACGTGGGGGAGGCGCGCCCACTGCTCCTGCGAGGTGCGCGGGATGGGACGGCCCGCCGCCGCCCACGCCTGGGAGGTGAGCCCGGAGCAGTCGTACGAGGACGGGCCCGCCGCGCCCCACACGTACGGCTTCCCGATCTGCCGGGTCGCGAAGGCCACGGCGCGGCGGCCCGCGGCGGAGGACGCCGTGGACGCGGCGGTGACCAGGCGTTTCGCGTCACCGGTCGCCAGCCAGTCGCTCTGCGCGCGGTACGCCGCCTCGTCCTCGAGCCGCGCGAGCCGGACGCGCTCCTGTTCCTTGAGCGTGGCCAGCAGCGCGGTGGCCTCGGCGAGCCTGGCCCGTACGCGCTGCCGCGCCCCGGCCGCCGTCCGCTGCGCGTCGACCAGTTGCTGCCACCGCTCGGTGGCGGCGTGCGCGTAGCCGTCCAGCTTCCCGCGCGTGTCGGCCAGCGCGTCGATCGTGGCGCTCGCCGCGCGGGCGCCGCGGGCGGCGAGTCCCGCGTCCGACAGGAAGGTGTCGGGGTCCCCCGACATCGCCAGCCGCAGCGTGTCCGGCACCCCGCCGGCCCGGTACTGCGCGCGGGCCAGCGCCCCCGCCTGCGCGGTGAGCGTGCGCAGGCGTGTCTGCGTACGGTCGATGGCCACCGCCAGCGCCACCAGGTCGTGCTGCTGGGCCCGTACGCGTTCCCCGGCCGCGTTGTACGCGTCCGTCGCCGCCTCCGCCTGCCGGTACAGCGCGTCCACCTCGGCCCTGACCTGCGCCACGGTGCGCGGGGGTGCGGCCTGCGCCGGGGCCGTGGCGGTGGCGGTGGTCAGCGCGACCGTGGCGGTGAGCGCCGTGAGCGCTGCCGCGCAGGTGCCGCTTCGGATTCCGCGGGTCATCCGAGCCTCCCTCACGTCACGGGCGCGGTGGCTGTTCGCGCGGCTGCTCGCGCCGCTGAACGCAGGGTTTATCTGACGGGCCGTCACATCTTGGCGGATGGTGGCACGGCGAGCCGTAAAGGGGAAGGGCGAGAGGGCGTTACGCGTGCGGGGCGAGGGCGGGCCAGGCGACCGTGACCTCGCCCTGGCGCCACCGGGCGGGGCCGTCCACGAGCGGCCAGCCGTCCGCGCGCAGCGAGGTGACGGCGCGGATCCAGCGCTGGCGCGCGCCCAGGGCGGACAGGGGAGCGGCCGAGGCCCAGGCCCGGTCGAAGGCGGTGAGGAACGCGTGCACGGGTTCGCCGGGCACATTGCGGTGGATCAGCGCCTTCGGGAGGCGTTCGGCCAGGTCGGAGGGGCGGTCGAGGGAGCCGAGGCGGGTGGCGAAGGTGACGCTTCGGGGGCCTTCGGGGCCGAGCGCCACCCAGACGTGGCGGCGGCCGATCTCGTCGCAGGTGCCTTCCACGAGGAGGCCGCCGGGGGCGAGCCGGCCGCGCAGCCGGGTCCATACGGCGGCGACCTCGCTTTCGTCGTACTGGCGCAGGACGTTCGCCGCCCTGATCAGGACGGGGCGGCTTCCGTGGGGGAGGGGGACCTCGAAGCCGCCGTGTATGAAGCTCAGGTTGTCGCGCTCGTACGGTTTCGCTGCCGCGACGCGGGCCGGGTCGATCTCGACGCCGACGACCTGGACGTCTTCTCTTACCGCCTGGAGGCGGCTGAGGAGTTCCACCGCTGTCCAGGGGGCGGCGCCGTATCCGAGGTCGACGACGACGGGGTGGTCGGCTCGCCGCAGTTCCGCTTCCAGCGCGGTGGCGATCCACCGGTCCATCCGGCGCAGCCGGTTGGGCCCGGTGGTTCCTCTGGTCACCACCCCCACCATGCCGCGCATTCCTCGACTCTAGTCTTTCCCGCCCGCCCACCCGTGCGGGTGTTTTCTTCGTCTGCGGGTGCCGCTTGTGCCTGGGTCGGTGCCGGTCCGGGGCACCTCCTCGAAATGCGGCTACCTGGTCCCGCGTATCCGGTGCCGTTCGTGTCACCGCATTTCTGCGGGGGCACCCCGGCCCGTCCCCTCCTCGCTCGTCGGCGTCCGCCTATCCGGTGGGGGTTGCCGGGGGAGGGGGGTCTTTCGGCGAGCCGCCCTGCGTCACCCACCCGGCGCCCACGGATGGGCCACCACCGAAGGGCTTACCCCTTCTTCCCAGGCCCCCATGGGCGAGCGACCTCCGAGAGCCTCGACCCTTCCCCGGCCCCCACGGATGGGCCGCCCCGCGCCAGGCCTACCTGCGCCCGCCCCCTCCTCCCGCCCCGGGTGGACGGTCGGTCGCGTGGGGGCCGCACCCCCACCCACCCCCTCCCTCCTCAGCCACAGCGGACAGGCGGGCGCCGGCGGACCGGAGGGGTCGGTGCGGGGTGCCCCCGCAGGGGGACGAACGGGCAGGGGCAGAAGCAGGCGCAGGTGGCCGCAGGTTCGTCGCCCGAGGAGGTGCCCCGGGCCGGGACCGACCAGGCACAGGCGGCACCCGCAGACGAAGAAAGCACCCGCACGGGTGGGCGGGCGGGAAAAAAAGACAAAAAGACCAAGACACCACCCACCCCCCAAGGTCACGCTTCGGCAACAAGGAAATGGAACCGCCAGTTCCGGCGTTCCCCATGGTTGAACGCGGGGGTACGGCCTTCGGAAGGAACGCATGGTGACCCAGCAGACGTCGTCCCGGCTCGCCGCGCTGCGCGGTGCGCAGAAGCACAAGCACGCGCTGGGGATGAGGGGTCGCCGCACCGGAGGCCGCCGCGTACGCCGAGTCGCGATGCTGAGCGTGCACACGTCACCGCTGCACCAGCCGGGCACCGGCGACGCGGGCGGCATGAACGTCTACATCGTGGAGCTGGCCAAGCGCCTCGCCGACCTGAACGTGGAGGTCGAGATCTTCACGCGGGCCACCACGGGGGCGCTGCCCCCGGCGGTCGAGCTGGCCCCCGGTGTGCTGGTGCGGCACGTGGACGCGGGCCCGTACGAGGGCCTGGCCAAGGAAGAGCTGCCCGCGCAGCTCTGCGCGTTCACGCACGGGGTGATGCAGGCGTGGGCGGGCCACCGCCCGGGTTACTACGACCTGGTGCACTCGCACTACTGGCTCTCGGGCCACGTCGGCTGGCTGGCGGCGCAGCGCTGGGGCGTGCCGCTGGTGCACGCCATGCACACCATGGCCAAGGTCAAGAACGCGGCGCTGGCCGAGGACGACTGTCCCGAGCCCGCCGCGCGGGTGATCGGCGAGACGCAGGTCGTGGCGGCGGCCGACCGCCTGATCGCCAACACCGCTGAGGAAGCAGACGAGTTGGTGCGGTACTACGAGGCGACCGCCTCGAAGGTCGCGGTCGTGCACCCCGGCGTGAATCTGGACCGCTTCCGCCCGGAGCCGGGCCGCGCGGCGGCCCGTCGGCGCCTCGGGCTCCCGCAGGACGCGGTGATCCCGCTCTTCGCGGGCCGGATACAGCCCCTGAAGGCCCCCGACGTGCTGATCCGCGCCGTCGCGGTGCTACTGGACGAGGACCCGACGCTGCGCGACCGCCTCCTCGTGCCGATCGTCGGCGGCCCCAGCGGCAGCGGCCTGGCCAAGCCGGAGGCGCTGCACAAGCTGGCCGCGCGGCTCGGCGTGTCCGACGTCGTACGGTTCCAGCCGCCGGTGGACCAGGAGCGGCTCGCGGACTGGTACCGGGCGGCGACCGTCCTGGTCATGCCGTCGTACAACGAGTCCTTCGGGCTGGTCGCGATAGAGGCGCAGGCGTGCGGTACGCCGGTGGTCGCGGCGGCGGTCGGCGGGCTGCCGGTCGCGGTGGCGGACGACCGCACCGGCTTCCTCGTACCGGGGCACGACCCCCGGGACTACGCGCGGGTGCTGCGCCGTTTCATCGACAACCCGGCGCTCGGCGACTCGCTGGGCGCGGCGGCGGCCCGGCACGCGCGGGAGTTCGGCTGGGGGAAGGCCGCGGCCGACACCACCGAGGTGTACGCGGCTGCGCAGGCCGAACACCGCCGTCACCTACGATCGGCGCATGGCTGAGGAGACCCCGGTGGACGTCAACGGTGACACCGACGACGGAGCCCATGACGGTGCCCATGGCGGCGCGACCCCCGGCGCCCCGCGCGGCGACCTCCGGGCGCGAGCCGTCCGCGCGCTCGAACAGGCCCTGCGCGAAGCCGACTTGCCGTGGGAGTCGCCGCGCCCGGACACGTACGTCACCCAACTGCCGGGCACCCGCAAGCTCTCCACCACCTGCTCTTTCCTGGTCGGCGCCCACACCCTGTCGCTGAACGCCTTCGTCGTCCGCCACCCCGACGAGAATCAGGAAGCCTTCTACCGCTGGCTGCTGGAGCGCAACCTCCGTCTGTACGGGGTGAGTTACGCCATCGACCGGCTCGGTGACGTCTACCTCAACGGCCGCCTCCCGCTGGCCGCCGTCACGCCGGAGGAGGTCGACCGGCTGCTCGGCGCGGTCGTGGAGAACGCGGACGGCTCCTTCAACACGCTGCTGGAGCTGGGGTTCGCCACCTCCATCCGCAAGGAGTACGCGTGGCGGGTGTCGCGCGGCGAGTCCACCAGGAATCTGGACGCGTTCACTCACCTGACCGAAGGTCAGTCCTAAGAATCACCGCACGACCCCTTCCCCTTGGTCCGTACCACATGACACCCTCACGTCAGTCGTAGATCTGAACCACGTTCAGATACATGAGAGTGGCCTACGTGTGAAGGGTGGAAGCATGGCGATGAGCCGCAGGAAGCTGCTGACCGCGAGCGTCCAGGTCACCTCGGCGGCGGCAGCCGCGACGGCGCTCGGCGGCACGCCGTTCGGCGGTACGGCGTTCGGCGGTACGGCGAAGGCCGCCGACGCGGCCGTCGACCCGTCCGGGCAGGGGAGCCGCCAACCCCTCGCCCTCTGGCGGGAGTTCACCGTGACCCCGTACACCCACCCGCAGATCCCGTACGTCGCCCGCGCCGGTTACGACGGCGGCTCCCGCCGCTTCCGCCGCCACCCCGTCCGCGCGAACGTCCTGCGCTACGGCGCCAAGGCGGACGGTTCGGCCGACGCGGCCCCCGCCATCAACCGCGCCCTGCGCGAGGTCGGCCGGGCGGGCGGCGGCACCGTCCACCTCCCGCCGGGCACGTACCGCATCGACGACGTCATCCGGCTCGGCTGGAGCAACACCACCCTGCGCGGCGCGGGCAGCGGACGCACCGTGCTGTACGCGACCAGGTCGCTGACCGACCTCATCGGCCCGTACGGCAGCCGGTACGGCGGCGACAAGTCGTCGTGGTCCTGGGCGGGCGGCCTGGTATGGATGTGCCCGGCCGACCGCTACGCCTCCCTGACCGACGCGATCCGCGCCAAGGACTGGCCGTTCGAGGGCTGGACCGGCAACAGGCGCGACCAGTGGCGGACGCTCGCGACCGTCACCGAGGAGGCCGCGCAGGGCAGTTGGAGCGTCACCGTCGACAGCGCCCGCCAACTGCAACCCGGCGCACGCGTGTTGCTGCAATACGCCGACGACCCCGCGCACGGCCTGCTCGACCACATGGCGGGCGACGTCGACGGCGCGGCCACGTACGACTGGTCCGACAAGAGCAAGCTGCTCTCGTACGTCCCCTACGAATGGCCGGCCCTGATCACCGAAGTCCGGGGACGGCGCGTCACCTTCGACCGGCCGCTGCCGCTGGACACCCGGCTGCTGTGGCGGCCGAGGATCACCACGATGGTCGAGCCGCTGGTCAACTCCGGTGTGGAGGGCCTGACCATCCAAATGACGCCCACACCGCAGTCGCCGCATCTGCTCGACAAGGGGTACAACGGGCTCGTCGCGCAGTGCACTTGGGACTGCTGGGTGGACGACGTGCACGCCGTCGATGTCGACAACGGCTTCCTGATGGTCGCGGCGAAGGCCACCACCTTCCGCCGTACCCGCGTCTCGGGGCGCGGCAGCCACCACCCGTACGCCTGCCGCGAGGGCTCGCACGACAACCTCGTCGAGGACTTCGCGATCGACCGGCGCACCGTGCCCGCCCCGTCCGGTACGCAGCTCCACGGCATCAACGCCGAGGGCCTGTCGTCGTACAACGTCTGGTCGCGCGGCCGGATGGAGATGGGCACCTTCGACACCCACCGCGGCCTGCCGTTCGCCTGCGTCCGTACCGACATCACCGTCTCCAACGACGGTCAGCACGGCGGCGACGCCTCCGCCGGACCGCTGTACGGCGCCCGCTTCACCCACTGGAACGTCACCGTCACCAACGGCCGCGCGGGCTGCGTCAAGATCGACGACATCGCGCCCTACAGCGCGACCGTCGGCATCTCCACGGTGACCCCCTTCAGCCAGATCGACGTCCCCGACTTCGCGGGCCCGCTGCACTCTCGCCTGGAGTCCTACGGCACTCCGGGGATCGACCCGCCGAACCTCTACGAGGCGCAGCGCGCTCTGCGGCTCCGCCGCTGACCGGGGCTTCCGGCCGAGCGCCTTCGTGGCCCTGTCGGCGTCCCGGCTGGTGTCCCGGTCGGCGAACGGCCCGCGGCGCTCAGCCGCCGACCTGTTCCGGGGCGTCGCGGGGAGCCGGGGCCTGGGCCTCGACTCCGGCCGCCACAGGGGCGGTGGGGAGGACCGGGGCGGCCGGACGGCCGCGCAGCAGCAGGTAGTAACCGGCGCCCGCGAGCGTGCCGAGGACGGCGCAGCCCAGCCAGACGGTGGTGCGGCCGAGCTGGTCGAGGGTGACGCCGCCGACCAGGGGACCGGCGAAGGCCGCGGCGGACCAGGACAGGGTGTACATGCCCTGGTAGCGGCCACGGGCGGTGGCCGGGGCGAGGTCGGCGACCACCGACATCGAGGCGGGGGCGTGCACGATCTCGCCGAGGGTCCATACGACGACGGTCAGCGAGTAGAGGGCGACCGAGCCCGCGAGGACGGTCAGGCCGAAGCCCCAGGCCATCAGCAGTGAACCGACGCCCAGCAGCGCCGCGTTGCCGTACCGCCGCACCAGCCGGGTGACGGGGATCTGGAGCAGCACGATCACCAGGCCGTTGATGGCGATGACGACACCGAACTGGCGGGCCGACAGGCCGTGCGCGCCCATGTCGACGGCGAGTGTGGAGTTGGCCTGGTTCATCACCGAGCCGAGCAGGAAGGTCAGGCCGACCAGGGCCATGAAGCGCTGGTCGCGCAGGACGTCGGAGAGCCGGATGTCGGTGGAGTCCGCAGCGCGCCGCGAAGTCGCCTTACGGGGACGGGATTTCGCCGTCGTCCCGCTCGCCGTCGTCCCACTCCCAGCCTTCTCGCTTCCAGCCTTCCCGCTCACCGCCTTCCCGCTCACCGTCCTCCCGTCCACGTACGTCACCTTCGCCGTCACCGGCAGCGTCTCCTGCGCCTTGACGTACACGACCACCGCGCACAGCACGGTCGTCAGCGCGTCGCCGACGAACAGCCACACGTATCCCTCGGAGGCGATGAAGCCCGCGGCGGCGGCCGAGACGCCGAAGCCGATGTTGATCGCCCAGTAGTTGAGGGAGAAGGCGCGCACCCGGTCCTTCGGGGGTACGAGGTCGGCGATCATCGCGGAGAGCGCGGGCCGGGAGGCGCTGCTGGTCAGGCCGACGAGGGTGGCGACGGCGGCGATGGCCAGCGGGTTGGTCACGAAGCCGAGCACCGCGGTGGTGGCGGCGGCGCCGAGCTGGGTGGCGAGCAGCGTGGGGCGGCGGCCGATCCGGTCGGCGAGGACCCCGCCGAGCACCGCGCCCCCGGCGCCGCCGAGCCCGAACAGGGCCGCGACCAGGCCCGCGTACGAGGCGGAGTAGCCGCGCTGCACGGTGAGATAGAGGGCGAGGAACGTCACGACGAAGCCGCCGAGGCGGTTCACCAGGGTGCTGGTCCACAGCCACCAGAACTGGCGGGGAAGACCGCTCACCGTCTCCCGTACCGCCCGACTGAACGCCGTCACCGCGACCCCTTTGTGTAATGACCTCTACCGGCTGGAGAATATTACAGAGGGCGGTCGGGTGGCGCCAGGGGATTTCTATTAGGCTCGGGCCCATGGCTGCTGCTCCGTACCAACTGATCCTGCTCCGCCACGGCGAGAGCGAGTGGAACGCGAAGAATCTGTTCACCGGCTGGGTGGACGTCAATCTCAACGACAAGGGTGAGAAGGAGGCGGTCCGGGGCGGCGAGCTGCTCAAGGACGCCGGTCTCCTCCCCGACGTGGTGCACACCTCCCTCCAGAAGCGCGCGATCCGCACCGCGCAGCTCTCCCTGGAGGCCGCCGACCGCCACTGGGTGCCCGTCCACCGCTCCTGGCGGCTCAACGAGCGGCACTACGGCGCGCTCCAGGGCAAGGACAAGGCGCAGACCCTCGCCGAATTCGGCGAGGAGCAGTTCATGCTGTGGCGCCGCTCGTACGACACCCCGCCGCCGCCCCTGGAGGACGGCGCCGAGTTCTCGCAGAGCGACGACGCGCGGTACGCGAGCATCCCGCCGGAGCTGCGTCCGCGCACCGAGTGCCTCAAGGACGTCGTCCTGCGCATGCTCCCGTACTGGTACGACGGCATCGTCCCCGACCTGCTCGCGGGCCGCACCGTCCTGGTCGCCGCGCACGGCAACTCCCTGCGCGCCCTGGTCAAGCACCTCGACGGCGTCTCCGACGCCGACATCGCCGGCCTCAACATCCCCACCGGCATCCCCCTCTCCTACCAGCTCGACGCCTCCTTCCGCCCCCTCAACCCGGGCGGCACCTACCTCGACCCCGACGCCGCGGCAGCCGCCATCGAGGCGGTCAAGAACCAGGGCAAGAAGTAGTCCTCTCGCACCGCCACGCCCTCCGTCCGCGGGTTTTCCCGCAGACGGGGGGCGTTGTCGTTCACGGGTCGACGGCGGGTCGGCGGCCGAGCAGCCCGTCGGCCGGCAGGACGTCGACGGAGCCTTCCGAGTCGTCACAAGGGCGGTCCGAGGGCGCGGCCGTCGTCGTTGGCCGGGCATGACGACGGCCCGCGTCCGTCAGGAAGCGCGGGCCGTCGTCCGTGTGAACGGTTGGTGCGACGGGACGGTACGGATCAGACGAGTCGGGACGGACGGGGCGTCAGCCGGTGCAGCCTCCGCACTGGCAGGCGCCGCCGGACTGACAGCCACAGCCGCACCCCGAGCCGCAGCCGCACGCGGCGACCAGCGGCAGCGGGGTCCGGAGCGGCCGCGGGGCGTGGTCGGAAGACGGCTGGTCGTGTACGGGAGTTGGCGTGACGGGGGATTCCTGCATCAGTACACCCTCCTCAGGCTTGCCTACCCACCAGTGAACTCCGCGCCGGCCGCGCCCTTCAATAGCGCACCCCCGGCGCACGAGCGCACTCCGGCCTCCCCCGAATGCCTTACGCGCCCTACGCGCGGCGACCGACCCGCGCGCCGCGAAAGCCCTCCGTGCCGCCACCGGCCCGCGCGCCGCGAAAGACCCCCGCCCCCGCGAAAGACCTCCGCGCCGCCACCGGCCCGCGACGCGCCGCCCAAGCCCCCGCCCGCGCCGGACGGCGTTACGCGCCCTCCACCGCCGACGGCGTCTGCGGCGTCATCTCGTCCGCGTGCTCACCGGTGACCAGGTAGACGACGCGCTTGGCGACCGACACGGCGTGGTCGGCGAAGCGCTCGTAGTACCGGCCGACCAGCGTCACGTCCACGGCCGTCTCGATGCCGTGCTTCCAGCGGTCGTCCAGCAGGTGCTGGAAGAGCGTGCGGTGCAGCTCGTCCATGCGGTCGTCGTCCGCTTCGAGCTGGAGCGCGTCGTCCACGTCCTTGCTGACGATGACCTCGCCGGCCTTGGCGACCAGGCGCTGCGCGAGCTGGCCCATCTCCAGGATGGTGCTGTGCAGGTCGCGCGGCACGGCCGACTCGGGGAAGCGCAGGCGGGCCAGCTTGGCCACATGGCGGGCGAGGTCGCCGGACCGCTCCAGGTCCGCGCTCATCCGCAGCGACGTGACCACGATCCGCAGGTCGGTGGCGACCGGCTGCTGCCGGGCCAGCAGGGTGATCGCCCGGTTCTCCAGCTCCCGCTGGATCTCGTCGACCTTCTCGTCGGCGGCGATGACGCTCTCCGCGACCTTCAGGTCCGCGTCGAGCAGCGCGGTGGTGGCGCGGCCGATCGCGGAGCCGACGAGCCGGGCCATCTCGACCAGACCGTCACCGATCGAGTCCAGCTCCTCGTGATATGCGTCCCGCATCGCTTTCCTTCCGTCCGAACAGAGGTTTCTCCTCCACGCTGCCACGCTGATGGGCGTACGCGTACCGACCGCACACCCTGAGTGAACCACTCCCCACGTGAAGGTGAACTCTTGGCAACGAGCATCCGAGAGGTAGCTTCCGGGGTTGTGGATCGCTTGCGCGACCCACCTAACCTGGGGCTATGGACGTGAACGCGGCAGTCGCCGCAGCCAGTGCGATAGCCGGTCTGCTGACCGGTGTGATCGCCGTGCTCGCGTTCCGCTGGAGCGAGCGGGAACAGGCCCGCCCCACCCGTACGGCCATGCGGCCCGACAACATGACCGGCGCGCTGCCGCCGGGCGTGGACACCGTCCTTTCGGTCCTGCGGTCCTCCGCCGTCGTCCTGGACGAGGGCGACACGGTGGTCAAGGCCAGCTCGGCGGCGTACGCCCTCGGGCTGGTACGCGGCGGCCGGCTGGCCGTCGACCAGATGCTGCAGATGGCCCGCGAGACCCGGCGGGACGGCGAGATACGGCAGGTGGAACTGGACCTGCCGCGCCGCGGTGTGAGCCGCGGCGAGGGTCTCGCGGTCTCGGCGCGGGTCGCCCCGCTGGGCTCCCGGCTGGTGCTGCTGCTGGTCGAGGACCTCACCGAGGCCCGGCGGATCG
This sequence comes from Streptomyces sp. NPDC088197, assembly GCF_044741185.1. Taxonomy (NCBI): domain Bacteria; kingdom Bacillati; phylum Actinomycetota; class Actinomycetes; order Kitasatosporales; family Streptomycetaceae; genus Streptomyces; species Streptomyces sp. NPDC088197. The sequence goes on along the minus strand of NZ_JBIUSD010000014.1, from coordinate 81,514 downwards.
AGGCGGTCCGCCGTGACTTCGTGGCGAATGTCAGCCACGAACTGAAGACCCCCGTGGGGGCGCTCTCCCTGCTGTCGGAGGCCGTCATGGACGCCTCCGACGACCCCGAGGCGGTCATCCGCTTCGCGGGCCGGATGCAGATCGAGGCCACCCGGCTGACCAGCCTGGTCCAGGAGATCATCGACCTCTCCCGGGTCCAGGACGACGACCTGCTCGACGACGCCGAGCCGGTGGCCGTGGACGACCTCGTCGCCGAGGCCGTCGACCGCTGCCGTCACCAGGCCAACACCAAACAGATCACCATGGCTACCGGAACCACCCCTGACCTGCACATATGGGGAAACCGGGGCCAGCTCGCCGCCGCCCTCGGCAATCTCGTCGAGAACGCTGTCAACTACAGTCCGGCCCGTACGCGGGTCGGCATCGCGGGGCGCAGGATCAACGCACCCGGCGGGGATCTCATTGAGATCTCCGTCACCGACCAGGGCATCGGCCTCTCCGAGAAGGACCGCGACCGGGTCTTCGAGCGCTTCTACCGGGTCGACCCGGCGCGTTCGCGGGCCACCGGCGGCACCGGGCTCGGGCTGTCCATCGTCAAACACGTGGCCGCCTCGCACGGCGGGGAGGTCACCGTGTGGAGCGCCGAGGGTCAGGGCTCCACCTTCACACTGCGGCTTCCCGAAGCCGGGATCGCCCGCGACCGCGCACTGCCGCCCGGCACCGATCCCGTGGCCGAGGCGGACGCGGACCCCGACTCCGATCCCGACTCCGACCGCGACTCCGATCTCGATTCCGACCAGGAGTCGCTGGACGAGCCGTCGGACGAACAGCTCTTCCGCTCTCTCCCCGAACACATCCCCGCCTCGGAGGTCCTTCCGTGACACGCGTACTCGTCGTCGAGGACGAAGAGTCCTTCAGCGACGCGCTGTCGTACATGCTCCGCAAGGAGGGCTTCGAGGTCGCCATATCCGCGACCGGGCCCGACGCGCTGGACGAGTTCGAGCGCAATGGCGCCGACCTGGTGCTGCTCGACCTCATGCTGCCGGGCCTGCCCGGCACCGAGGTCTGCCGCCAGCTCCGGCTGAAGTCCAATGTCCCGGTCATCATGGTGACCGCCAAGGACAGTGAGATCGACAAGGTCGTCGGCCTGGAGATAGGCGCGGACGACTATGTGACCAAGCCGTTCTCCTCGCGGGAGCTGGTCGCCCGCATCCGCGCGGTGCTCCGCCGCCGCGGCGAGCCCGAGGAGATCTCCCCGGCCGCCCTGGAGGCCGGTCCGGTCCGGATGGACGTCGACCGGCACGTGGTCACCGTCTCCGGCGGCAAGGTCGACCTCCCGCTCAAGGAGTTCGACCTGCTGGAGATGCTGCTGCGCAACGCGGGCCGCGTCCTGACCCGTATGCAGCTCATCGACCGGGTCTGGGGTGCCGACTACGTCGGTGACACCAAGACCCTCGACGTGCACGTCAAGCGGCTGCGCGCCAAGATCGAGCCCGACCCGGGCGCGCCGCGCTATCTGGTGACGGTCCGCGGCCTGGGCTACAAGTTCGAGCCGTAAACCCGGGTCCGGGCCTTGGACCCGGGCCCTGACACAGCGCGCGGACGGCAGAGCGCGTCCCGGATTCGTATACGGGAAAGGCCCGGTGGCGAGCGTGCCACCGGGCCGTTTCAGGTTGTCCGAAAACCGACCTCAGGAGGTCGGGGTGGCGGTGCCCGTCGGGGTCGCGGTGTCCGTCGGCGTGGCCGAGCCGGTGGGCGTGGCAGAACCGGTCGGCGTGGTGCTCGGCGTCGGCGCCTGGGTGGTCGGCAGCGAGCTGGGACCGAACTGCTGGTAGTCGCCGGTGGCCGGGATCACGTTGAGCTGGATCGCGACGGGCCCGGAGGAGCTGAACTCGAACACGGCGTTCTGCACGTCGCCGTCCCGCAGCGCCTCGGTGCCGCTGTCCACGACGGCGGACGGGTTGCCCTTGCCGCCGAGGAGCACGGTGCCGTGGCCGGGGACGCTGACGGTCTGGCCGCCGTCCTTGTCCGCGAGCGTGACCCTGGTCGAGCCGAGCTGGACGGACTGGAGGGTCTGGGCGTCGTCGCCGTTGTTGAACAGGCGCGCGGAGACCGTCGCGGGTCCGTTGCCGGCGCTCTGGGTGAGCACCACGGCGTTCTGTACCTTGATCACGCCGTGGGTCACGGAGTCGCTGTCCGGTTGGACCTTCAGGGTCTGCGCGTCGTTCCCGGCCGCGCAGGCGGCGAGCGGGGCGAGCGAGAGCGCGAAAACGGCGGCGAGGGCGCCGCGACGGAAGCTGCGGACCACGGCGGCGGCATCTCCTAGATCAGGTTCGGAAGATCTTCCAGCGGCCTTAGATTACCGAGCCGTTGACGCGCCCGCGCACCGGGTGGCCCCTGGGAGCCCGGCTCACCCGCGCGGTTCACCCGCCCGGTGGCGGGCCGGGTGCGCGTACCCATTGCATTCCGCATTCCCCCGACGTGATTACCCGACGTCGTTCATGATCGGCGCGGCCGGTTTTCCGCGAGTGTTCCGCCGTTGTTCCACGACTGTGCAAAATTGGATCATCTGCGGGCAGGTTCCCGAACGGAGTAGCGATGATCCACTCGTCCGGGAGCGACAAATAGGGACGTACTGCCCCTTGTTCGGCGGCGGTAGAGCCTGTAACGGCGGCGTTTCAGCCTCCCCGTATACCTGCTCCCACCTGCGGATACCTCGCGCGGGAGGCATGCTCCAGCACGTCCCGGGGGCCGTTGTCAAGCCCTGAGATATGCTCTGACCTGCGAAAACGCCATTCAGATGAGGGCGTTCCCGTGTTACCCTGGATAGCCACGGAAGGGGTACCTGTCACATGACGTTCAAGGTTGGCGACACCGTGGTCTATCCCCATCACGGGGCCGCGCTGATCGAGGCAATCGAAATTCGCCAGATCAAAGGCGTGGACAAGACCTACTTGGTGCTCAAGGTCGCCCAGGGCGACTTGACGGTACGTGTGCCCGCGGACAATGCGGAGTTCGTCGGCGTACGCGACGTGGTCGGTCAGGAGGGTCTGGACCGGGTCTTCGAGGTGCTGCGCGCGCCGTACACCGAGGAGCCCACCAACTGGTCCCGGCGATACAAGGCAAATCTGGAGAAGCTCGCTTCCGGCGATGTCATCAAGGTCGCAGAAGTGGTCCGCGACCTGTGGCGTCGTGAGCGCGAGCGCGGCCTGTCGGCCGGCGAGAAGCGCATGCTCGCCAAGGCCCGGCAGATCCTGGTCAGCGAACTCGCTCTGGCGGAGAACACCAACGAGGACAAGGCCGAGGCGCTGCTCGACGAGGTTCTCGCGTCCTAAGATCCTCGCGCGCGCCCACCACGTGCCATCGAGGTTCTCGTTTCTCGTCTCAATCGGCGTGGCCACGCCGACCGTGACGTACGGCGACGCACTGCCCCCGGAAACACCACCCGAGGGAATTACCGCGGCACCCGGTCGGGCATGACGACCGGGTGCTGCGGCATGCTTGTGCCCGCGTACGGAGACATACGGCCGGAGACATACGGCACCGCTCACCAGGCGGTACCGGGCGTGGCACATCCCCGCGGACTTCACGGAAGGGGTCCGCGGTGAGCGCTTGCCCGGCACTGTCCCCAACCTCGGCTGGGGGTACTCCCAGGCGATACCCACCTCATACAAGGACACAAACCTGCGTACCGCAGCAGTCATTCCCGCCGCCGGCCGTGGACTTCGGCTCGGCCCCGGCGCGCCCAAGGCCCTGCGCACCCTCGGCGGGGTGCCCATCCTGGTGCACGCCGTCCGCGCGATGGCCCGCGCCCGCGCCGTCGACGTGATCGTGGTCGTCGCCCCGCCCGAGGGCGTCCCCGAGGTCAGGGCGCTGCTCGACGCCCACGGCCTGCCCGAGTCCACCGACATACGGGTCGTCCCCGGCGGTGACGTACGGCAGGAGTCGGTACGGCTCGGCCTCGCCGCGCTCCCCGACGACGTGGACGTCGTCCTCGTGCACGACGCGGCCCGCCCGCTGGTGCCGGTGGAGACCGTGGACGGCGTGGTCGAGGCGGTACGCGGCGGCGCCCCCGCCGTCGTCCCCGCGCTGCCGCTGGCCGACACCGTCAAGAGCGTCGACGCGGTCACCCATCTGGTCACCGGCACCCCGGAGCGCGCCCTGCTGCGCGCCGTCCAGACCCCGCAGGGCTTCGACCGCGGCACGCTCGCCAAGGCGCACGCCACCGTCACCCGCGATGTCACCGACGACGCGAGCATGGTCGAACAGCTCGGCGTACCGGTGCTGGTCGTGCCGGGCCACGAAGAGGCGTTCAAGGTCACCCGCCCGCTGGACCTCGTACTCGCCGAGGCCGTACTCGCCCGCAGGAGGGCCACCGATGGCTACTGACGGCCCGCTCGGGCACGGGGTGTCCGGGTCCGATCTGCCCGGTTCCGGTCTGCCCGGCGGCGATCCGTCCGGGTCCGGTCTGCCCGGCGGCGGCCTGTCCGGGTCCGGTCTGCCCGGCTCCGGCCTGCCGCCCGGCTACGTGCTTCCCCAGGTCGGCATCGGCACCGACATCCACGCCTTCGAGGAAGGGCGCGAGCTGTGGTGCGCCGGACTCCTCTGGGAGGGGGAGGGGCCGGGGCTCGCCGGGCACTCCGACGCCGACGTCGTCGCCCACGCGGCCTGCAACGCCCTGTTCTCCGCCGCCGGGCTCGGTGACCTCGGCGCCCACTTCGGCACCGACCGGCCCGAGTGGGCGGGCGCCTCCGGGACCGCCCTGCTCACCGAGGCCGCCCGGATCGTGCGCGACGCGGGCTTCGTCATCGGCAACGTGGCGGTCCAGGTCGTCGGCAAGCGCCCCAAGATCGGCCGCCGCCGCGACGAGGCCCAGAAGGTCCTGACCTCGGCGGTCGGCGCCCCCGTCTCGGTGAGCGCCGCCACCAGCGACGGCCTGGGCTTCCCCGGCCGCGGCGACGGCCTCGCGGCCGTCGCGACGGCACTGGTGGTCCGCGCTCACCCGCACGAGTGAGCGAGGAAAACCCACGGGCGGGTGAGGGAATTCTCCGCCCGTCCGGCACGTTGCGTAGCCGGAAGATCACCGCCCCGGCATGTGAAAGGACCCGCTCATGGCCGCCCTCCCGGACTCCGCCCGCGCCCTGATCGACGGCAAGAATTTCGCGACCATCGCCACCCTCCAGCCCGACGGCCAGGCCCAGTTGTCCGTCGTGTGGGTGACGCGTGACGGTGACGACGTGCTCGTCTCCACCAAGGAGGGCCGTCGCAAGCACCTCAATCTGCTCAAGGACCCCCGCACCACCGTGCTGGTGACCCCGGTCGACAACCCGTACAAGTACCTGGAGATCCGGGGCACGGCGACCCTCACCCGTGAGGGCGGCGACGACCTGATCAACGCGCTGAGCCGGAAGTACACCGGTGAGGAGTACGGCAACGACGAGCCCGGGGACGTGCGTGTCGTCGTACGGGTGAGCGCGGACCGCATCGTCGAGCACGGCTGAGCCGCGCGGGGCCGCCGTCCGTACAGCCGGGCGGGGCCGGGGCGCGGGGGTCGCCGTACAGCCGATTGTCACCGTTGTGTGTGCCCTGTGTCAGACCGCACAAGGCACCCGCTCCGGGCCACTACCCTTGTGGAGTGACTATTCGCCTGTACGACACCAACGCGCGCCAGGTCCGTGACTTCGTCCCGCTCACGCCGGGCTGCGTCTCGATCTACCTGTGTGGCGCCACCGTGCAGGCGGCCCCGCACATCGGGCACATCAGGTCCGGGCTCAACTTCGACATCATCCAGCGCTGGTTCCGCTACCGCGGCTACGACGTCACGTTCATCCGCAATGTGACGGACATCGACGACAAGATCCTCGCCAAGGAGGCCGACCAGGGCCGCCCGTGGTGGGCGATCGGGTACGAGAACGAGCGCGCCTTCACCGCGGGCTACGACGCGCTGGGCTGCCAGCCGCCCACGTACGAGCCGCGCGCCACCGGCCACGTACCGGAGATGATCGAGATGATGCGCGGCCTCATCGAGCGCGGGCACGCGTACGAGGCCGACGGGAACGTGTACTTCGACGTGCGCTCGTTCCCCGAGTACCTGGAGCTGTCCAACCAGGAGCTGGACAATCTGCGCCAGCCCGAGGGCGAGGGCGAGACCGGCAAGCGGGACCAGCGGGACTTCGCGATGTGGAAGTCGACCAAGCCCGGCGAGCCGTCGTGGGAGACGCCGTGGGGCCGCGGCCGTCCCGGCTGGCACCTGGAGTGCTCGGCGATGGCCCACAAGTACCTGGGCAGCGTCTTCGACATCCACGGCGGCGGGATCGACCTGATCTTCCCGCACCACGACAACGAGATCGCGCAGGCCAAGGCGTACGGCGACGAGTTCGCCCGCTACTGGGTGCACAACGCCTGGGTCACCATGAGCGGCGAGAAGATGAGCAAGTCGCTCGGCAACTCGGTGCTGGTCTCCGAGATGGTGCAGCGCTGGCGGCCGATCGTGCTGCGCTACTACCTGGGCACCCCGCACTACCGGTCGATGATCGAGTACAGCGAGGAGGCGCTGCGCGAGGCGGAGTCCGCCTTCGCGCGGATCGAGGGCTTCGTGCAGCGGGTCATCGAGAAAGCCGGGCCGGTCGAGCCCGCCGCCGAGGTGCCGCCCGCCTTCGCCGAGGCGATGGACGACGACCTGGGAGTGCCGCAGGCGCTCGCCGTGATCCACACCACCGTCCGGCAGGGCAACAGCGCGCTGACGGCGGACGACAAGGAGACCGCGGTCGCGCGTCTGGCCGAGGTCCGTGCGATGCTCGGAGTGCTGGGCCTCGACCCGCTCGACGCGCACTGGACGGGCGCCGACCGCGGCGACGACCTGCACGGCGTCGTGGACTCCCTGGTCCGGCTGGTCCTCGAACAGCGGCAGTCGGCCCGCGCCCGCAAGGACTACGCGACCGCCGACGCGATCCGCGACCAGCTCGTACAGGCGGGTCTGGAGATCGAGGACACACCGACGGGTTCGCGCTGGACGCTGCGCGGCTGACCGATCCCGCGGCCGACCGCCTCGGCGGCCGACTGCCTCCGTGGCGGACCGCCTCCGTGGCGGACCGCCTCCGCGGCCCCGGCCGACGGGCCCGACCCGTCGACGCGACCCGACCCGACCCGTATATCCGTACGCCGGACCCATGTCCGGCGAGCATGACCGAAGCGAAGTGAGAGTGCCCCATGGCCGGGAACAGCCAGCGCAGGAACCGCCGTACATCCAACAAAAAGGGCGCCACGGTCGGCAGCGGCGGGCAGCGGCGCAGGGGCCTTGAGGGCAAGGGCCCGACGCCGCCCGCGGAGGCGCGCAAGGGCCACAAGAAGAACCGCGTCGCCAACGCCGCGGCCAAGCGGGCCGTCTCCTCGCAGTCCCGGCGCCCGTCGGGCCGCGGCTCCAAGTCGACCTCCGAGCTGGTCGTCGGCCGCAATCCGGTGGTGGAGGCGCTGCGCGCCGACATCCCGGCCACAGCTGTGTACGTCCAGCAGTTCATCGAGAACGACGACCGGGTACGGGAGGCGCTGCGGCTGGCCACCGACCGCGGCGTACCGCTGCTCGAAGCCCCGCGCCCCGAGCTCGACCGGCTCACCGCGGGCCTGAACCACCAGGGCCTGGTGCTCCAGATCCCGCCGTACGAGTACGCGCACCCGGACGATCTGGCCGCCGCCGCGCACGACGCGGGCGAGGACCCGCTGATCGTCGCGCTCGACGGTGTCACCGACCCTCGTAACCTCGGCGCCGTCGTCCGCTCGGTGGCGGCCTTCGGCGGGCACGGCGTCGTCGTGCCCGAGCGGCGCGCGGCCGGGATGACGGCCGGTGCGTGGAAGACGTCCGCGGGTACGGCGGCGCGGGTGTCGGTGGCGCGCGCCACCAACCTCACCCGCACCCTGGAGTCGTACCAGAAGGCCGGGCTCACCGTCGTCGGCCTGGCCGCGGACGGCGACCTCGAACTGCACGAGCTGGACGCCCTGTCGGGGCCCGTCGTCATCGTCGCGGGCAGCGAGGGCAAGGGGCTGTCGCGGCTCGTCAGCGAGACGTGCGACCTGTTGGTGCGGATTCCGATGCCGGGCGGCGCGGCGGAGTCGCTGAACGCCGGTGTGGCGGCGGGTGTTGTGCTGTACGAGGCGTCGCGGCGCAGGGCCTGAGCGGTGGTTGTGGCGCAGAGCCTGAGCCGTGGTCGTGGCGCCGGGACTGTGGCGCCGCGTCTGTGGCGGGTCGTGGTGCCGGGTCGTGGCGCCGGGGCTGAAAAGCTTGCGCGGCGCAGGCTCTGAGCAGCCCCGTGACACTTCCTGAGGCGTTCTCGGACGCGTCTTCGAATCGTCATCGCCGGGGCGCTGACCGGGCGTTGACGGGTCTCGGACATCGTGGGGGCGCGGAGGCAGTGTCCTAAACGTCCGTCACTCGGTTAGATGAGTGTGGACACCAGAACACCCCGCACTCCTACGGGGGGAGGGTTGCCCGGCTTCGACGAGCCCGCTCCGTTGAGCATGGCCAGGGTGCCGAGCGATCCCGCCCAGGTCATCGTCAATCACGCGAGCTTCCGGGTGCAGCTCGGCGCGACCCCGGGCCGTGCCCTCAGCCTCGACGACACCGCGCAGATCCCCGTCGTGACGCAAGCGCGGCCCGGCGCGGCCGGGCGGCGGAAGCTGTCGCCGGTGGTGTGGTCGGGCCGCTCCACGCCGGGCGACCCGGCGGCCGGGGAACTGCTCCAGGCGGTCCGCCGCGCGGGCGTGGCCGGCGGCGCGAACTCCTCCGGCGCGGCCACCCAGGTGCTGCCGCGGATCGACGACACCACGGTGGCGCCCCCCGTGCCGACCGTCGTGGGCCAGCGCGGCGCGCAGTCGCCGACCGGCCTGCTCAGCGGCGTACGCCCGGCGACCGGCGCGTACGACGAGGGCGCGGACGGCGGTTCCGACGAGCAGCGGGTGGGCTACGTCGGCGACTCCTCGTCCGTCGACGGCGCCGAGCGCAGGCCGCGTACCCGCAACGGCGAACCGGCCAAGCACGCCTGGTACCCCGACCGCCGGATGAACCTCGGCATCGTGCTGCTCCCGCTGCGGATCTTCCTCGGCTTCGTGTCGATCTACGCGGGCATGGGCAAGCTCTGCGACCCCGTCTACTTCGACGGCGGCAAGCGCGGCTCGATGGTCACCTGGCTCAACTCCCTGCACCCGTGGGCCCTCGCGGAGCCGCTGCGCGACGCCGCGCTCAACCACCCGGTGGGCGCGGGCCTGAGCATCGCCTTCCTCCAGGTGGTCGTCGGCGTTCTGACCGTCTGCGGTCTGTGGCAGCGTGTCGCGGCCTTCTTCGGCGCGGGCCTGTCGATCGCGCTGCTGGTGACGGTGAGCTGGCGGACGGTCCCGGTGTACGACGCCCCGGACTTCATCTACCTCGCCGCGTGGAGCCCGCTGATCATCGCGGGCGCGCCGGTGTACTCCATCGACGGTCACCTCGCCGGGGACGCCTGGCGGCGGCTCGGCCCGCGCGTCACGGTGTGGGACCTGCGCCGCCGGGTGCTGCGGCGCGGCACGGTGCTCGCCACCGTGATCGCCGGTCTGACGCTGCTGATCGGCTCGGTGCTCGGCGCCGCCGTCCGCGCGTCCAGCACGCACGACGACAGGCCGCAGCGGCCGACGGTCATCCCGACCAACAATCTGCCCGGCTCCCCGCTGCCCGAGGTCTCGGGCGGCAGCGGGCCGCAGGGCGCGTCGCCGAAGCCGTCGGCGTCGCCGAAGTCCAAGAAGAAGGGCGAGGACAAGAAGAAGGCCAAGGGGCAGCCGACGTCCAAGGCACCGACGTCCTCGTCGTCCACGTCCTCCTCGTCGACCGGCGGCGGCCACTCCGCGGGCTCCCGCCCGACCAGCGGCTCGACGTCCTCCTCCAGCGGCGGTTCCTCCGGCGGGACTTCGCAGGCCCCGCCGCCCGCCCCGCCCTCGCAGCCGGAGGCTCCCGCCCCGTCCGCCCCGGCCCCCAAGCCCACCCAGGGCGCCATCGGCGGCCTCCTCGGCCTCCACGTCCTCGGAGACCCCTCCGCCCCGTCCCCCACCCGCACCTCCTGACCCTCCCCCACCCCCAGGACCGCGCCCCCACCCCAGAGGACGCGGTCCTCACGCCGCGCCGATCCCCCCGGGGCCCGAGCCTGCCCGCCGGTCGGATCTGCAACGCGGCGGTGCCCCCGGCAGGCCCGGTGAGGACATCGCCGCCTTCGCGCAGTCGCCCGCCGGCTTCTGCGTCCTGTGAACCGCCACGCGCGGACCTCTGCGCGGGAAAGAACCTCACGAGGAGGGCAGCAGCGTCCCAGTGTCCAGGTCGAAGCCGAACGGTTGCGGGACGCGAAGGCTTTCACCGAAATCGGCGTCCTCGCGACGGTGATACTTCCCGCCGTCGGGACGGCTGAAGAGCGTGACCGTCTTCAGCCTCGCGTCGACCACGAGGTACAGCGGGATTCCCATCATCGGGTAGTCCCGTACCTTGCCCACCCAGTCGTTCTCAGGGTTCGACGGCGAGACCAGCTCGACGGCGATGGCCGCGCTCTCCGCGGGGACCTGATTGTCGGTGGTCTCCAGCACGTCAGCGGGCAGGTACGTCAGATCGGGGTTGCGGCTCTTGCCCACACCGGGAGAGACGAGGTCGGTGTTCTCGCTCGGCAGCAGGTCGCCAGGGCAGTGTGCGTCGAACTGGCGCCTTACCACCAGGAGATTGCGCTGGTGGATGCCAGGGGGGCCGACCATCATCACGATCGTGTCGCCGGAGATCTCGGTCTTGAACCCGTCCGGCAGACTCCTGCGGGCCTCATCAAGGAGTGCGAAGCGCTGCGGGTCCATGCCGCTGTGCCTCCCATGAACGGGCCGACCGGTCTCCCAGCCTAGCCCGACCTGACGCCCCAGAGCCCGCACCGTTGACGGGCTCCGACCGGGACTCTCCACACCCGCCCGGCCGACCGCATCCGCCAACGCAGAACCCCGGCCCAGATCCTGTCTGGGCCGGGGTCCACAGAGAGCCCCCTGTCGGATTCGAACCGACGACCTTCGCTTTACAAGAGCGGTGCTCTGGCCAGCTGAGCTAAGGAGGCGCAGGAGAAGTGTAGCGGGCACGGATCGGGGGGTGGGAGGGAAAGTGGGGGGCGGGGGGCTGGTGACAAGGGGCGGGGGGCAAGGTAGCGTCACGGGAAGGTTCACACAGTGTGGACTGGACCAATCCTTCCTTTACTCGGATCGTCCGGCACGTTCCTGCCGGTGAAGGGACTGTAATCAGTCATGGCAACTGTCACGTTCGACAAGGCGACCCGCATCTACCCCGGTGGCGACAAGCCCGCGGTGGACGGCCTGGAGATCGAGGTCGGGGACGGCGAGTTCCTGGTTCTCGTCGGGCCCTCGGGTTGCGGCAAGTCGACCTCCCTGCGCATGCTCGCGGGTCTCGAGGACGTCAACGCGGGTGCGATCCGGATCGGTGAGCGGGACGTCACGCACCTGCCGCCGAAGGACCGGGACATCGCGATGGTGTTCCAGAACTACGCGCTGTACCCGCACATGACCGTCGCGGACAACATGGGCTTCGCCCTGAAGATCGCGGGCGTCAACAAGGCCGAGATCCGCAAGCGGGTCGAGGAAGCCGCGAAGATCCTGGACCTCACCGAGTACCTGGCGCGCAAGCCGAAGGCGCTCTCCGGCGGTCAGCGCCAGCGTGTCGCGATGGGCCGCGCGATCGTCCGTGAGCCGCAGGTGTTCCTCATGGACGAGCCGCTGTCGAACCTCGACGCCAAGCTCCGCGTCCAGACCCGTACGCAGATCGCGAGCCTCCAGCGCCGTCTGGGCGTCACGACCGTGTACGTGACGCACGACCAGGTCGAGGCCATGACCATGGGCGACCGCGTGGCGGTCCTCAAGGACGGCATCCTCCAGCAGGTCGACAGCCCGCGGAACATGTACGACCGCCCCGCGAACCTCTTCGTGGCCGGCTTCATCGGCTCCCCGGCGATGAACCTCATCGAGGTGCCGATCACCGACGGCGGCGTGAAGTTCGGCAACGCGGTCGTGAACGTCGAGCGCGAAGCGGTGCAGGCCGCGTCGGACAAGGGCGACCGTACGGTCACCGTCGGCGTCCGCCCCGAGCACTTCGACATCGTCTCCGAGAACGACAGCTCCAAGGCGCTGACGAAGGAGGGCCCGGCGGGTCTCGCCGTCACCGTCAACGTCGTCGAGGAGCTGGGCGCCGACGGTTACGTGTACGGCTCGGCCAAGGTCGGCGACGAGGACAAGGACGTCGTCATCCGCGTCGGCGGCCGCGCGATCCCCGAGAAGGGCTCCGTGCTGCACGTCGTGCCGCGCGCCGGTGAGACGCACGTCTTCGCCACCTCCTCCGGCGAGCGCCTGACCGACAACCGCTGATCCACCGGTTCCTCCACGCCGACGGCCCGCCGGTACGTGACTCCTCACGTACCGGCGGGCCGTCGCCGTGTACCACCGGTACGTGAGCCGCCGGTACGTGTGCCACCGGTACGTGTCCCGCCGGTACGTGTGCCGCCGCTACCTGAGCCGCGTCGCCGCCTCGCCCCCCGCCTCGCCCCCACCCCCGCCATCCGTACACGTTGTCGACAAATACATACGCATATCCGGCCTTTCGGGTGTGTTCGTCAACACCCGAACACCCTCTCCGAGATTTTCACTCCCTCGTCAGGGTGACTAAATGTCGCCAAATCATCACCAGTCGCTACGATCCGATGCGTGAACCAGGTAGCTCGCCGTCTCGGCAAGACATTCGCGCTCGTTCTTCCGGTCGTTCTCGTGCTGTCGGGAACGCTCGCCGTCACCCGCGTCCCGTGGGCGGACTCCTCCTCCGACTCGCAGGTGCTCACCGCATCCGCGAAGACGAAGGAGCAGGTTGCCGCGCAGGATGCCTCCAAGGCACCGCAGGAGGTGCTGCGCCGCCGTCTGTTGGACGAACTCCAGGAGAAGGACCCCGGCGCCGCTCTGACCCAGTTGCAGGTCGAGATGGCGCGTCAGCCGTCGCTCGCACGGTACTGCGCGTCGATCGCCCGGTCGCTGGGGCGCGCCGCCGTCGCCAAGTACGACGGCGCCACGCAGCGCGCCCAGGCGTGGTCGCGCCCGGTGTGCGACACCGCCTTCGCGACGGGCGTCGCCTCGGTCGGCTGACATCGCTGTTGACGGCGGCCTCTCCGGCCGCCTCCCACCACCGGCACGCGCGAGGAACCCCTTGCGGCGTACGGCCCGCCCGGTGCGGGACGTACGCCGCCTTCGCATAGGGTGCGCTGCATGACGCGCGCCGACGACCGTTCCCCCTCGACCGCCCACGACGCCTCGCGCGCCGAGGCCACGCACCACGCCGCCGCGCCGGATGACGCCTCGCGCCACGACGCCGCGCCGGATGACGCCTCGCGCCACGACGCCGCGCCGGTCACCCAGGCCGTGCTCCTGGCCGGCGGCCAGGGCTCGCGGCTGCGGCCGTACACCGACGACCGCCCCAAGCCGATGGTGGAGATCCCCGGCACCGGGACGCCGATCATCGGGCACCAGCTCGCGTGGCTCGCCGCCGAGGGCGTCACCGACGCCGTCGTGTCCTGCGGCCACCTCGCCGAGGTGCTCCAGGAGTGGCTGGACGGCACCCCGCAGCCGCTGAACGTGACCACGGTCGTCGAGCGCGAACCGCTGGGCCGCGGCGGCGGGTTGAAGTACGCGGCGGCCTCGCTGCCCCGGCCCGACGAAGCCTGGTACGCCACCAACGGCGACATCTGGACCCGCTTCTCGCTCCGCGAGATGGCCGCCTTCCACCGTGAGCGCGACGCGATCGCGACCCTCGCGCTGGCCCGCCCCCGTATCCCGTGGGGCGCCGTCGAGACCAACGAGTTCGGCCAGGTGCTGGACTTCATCGAGGCCCCGCCCTCGCCCTTCCTCATCAACGCGGGCGTGTACGTCTTCGCGCCCGGCTTCACCGCCCAGCTCCCGGACCGGGGCGACCACGAGCGCACCACCTTCCCGCGGCTGGCCCGCGAGCGGAGGCTGGCCGGTTTCCCGATCCCCCAGGGGGCCTACTGGCGGGCCATCGACACCGCCAAGGACCTCACGGAGGCGGCCAAGGAACTCAGCGCCCGCCCCGTGCAGCCGCCCGCCGCCGTCTGACCCCCCGCCCCGTGCAGCCGCCCGCCCCGTAGGACTGCCCGCCCCGTGCAGCCGCCCGCCGCCGTCTGACCGCCCGCCCCGCCTCCGCCCTGGGCATTGCGGGGTGTGAAGGGTGGTGCCAGGGTGGCGCAATGTCGAAATCACTGTCGCGATCCCTCTCGCGCCGCACGGCGTTAAAAGTGGCCGGTACCGGCCTGCTCGGAGTCGGCGCGGGCGTCGCGCTGAGCGAGTCACTGGCAGCGGCCGACGTCCCGGCCTCCCAACGGTTCGACCTGTCGCAACCGTCGTACGAGCGGTTCCGCGGGGTGTCGCTGCACGAGACGCACCACGCGATGCAGGGCATGGCCTACGACAACGTCAACCGGCGCCTGTACATCGCGCAGATCCAGAACGGCAGCGACGGCGACGACCTGTGCGTCAACCAGTTGAGCATCAGCGGCGGCCTGACCGGCCACATGCACGTCAGCAATGCGGGGCACGGTGTGTCGATCGGGGTGGAGCCGGTCGGCACCGCGTCCTACATCTGGATGGAGTGCGACTCCGACCAGCACAGTGACGCCGGTCGCGGCACGGCGCTCGCCCGCTTCAAATTCGTCAACGGCGGTACCCCGTCGTCGGTGAAGAAGTTCCTCACCGGCAGCAAGACGATCTCCTGCGCCACCGACCCGGTCAACAAACGGCTGTTGGTCCGCCGCAGCGAGAGCGGCGGCATGCACTACAGCCTGTTCTCGCTCGCCGACGCCGCCGCGGGCAAGTTCTCCAGCCCGCTGGCGCACTTCGCCCAACCCACCCTCGGCAACGGCTCCGTGACCTTCCAGGGCTACACGTTCCTCGACAACTACCTCTACACGCTGGACGGCACAGGGCACGAGGACCCCGCCGACATCAACTCCTACGTGACGGCCACCGACATGAACACCGGCAAGGTCGTCCAGCGCTCCTTCACCGCGGCAGGCAAGACCCTCTTCTACCGCGAGCCCGAGGGGATGATGGTCTACCGGACCGTCAACGACAACCCGCGCCTGTGCTTCGGCTTCGCCTCCCGCCCCTCCATGACCAGCTCCACCCGCTACGCGAGCGTCTACTACAAGAACGTCCTGATCTGACGTTCCCCACCCGCTGGGGCCGGGCCGCACATCGCGCGGCCCGGACCCGGCGGAGGCTGAGGGACGGACCCGGATCAGTGGGTGAAGGTGAACCAGTTGATGTTGAGGAAGTCGGCGGAGGAGCCGGACGAGAAGACGAGATAGACGTCGTGGGTGCCGGTGACCGAGGCGGTGACGTTGGCGGGGACGGTCTGCCAGTTCTGCCAGCCGCCGTTGTTGCCGAAGTCGATCTCGGCGATCTTGGTCCCGGTGGTGCTGCCGAGGCGGACCTGGAGGGCGCCGCTGACGCCGGGGTCGGCGCCGGAGGCGAGGCGGGCGGTGAACTGCAGGGGCGAGGAGGAACCGAAGTCGAGGGCCGCGTACTTGAGCCAGTCGCCGTTGGAGATGTAGCCGACGTCCTGGCCGCCGCCGGAGTCGGTGCACGCCTCGGTCTGGGTGCCGCTCTGGGCGCTGTAGGACTCCGCCTGGACGGTCGAATAGGCGCCCGTGCCGCCACCGCCGGGCGGCGGGGTGGTGCCGGAGCCCGCGCCGGGACCGAGCGAGACCGTCCAGGAGGTCGGCGCGCCGTCCTGGATGTGACCGTCGACGGGAGCGGCGCCGGTGGGACCGACGTCGTCGTACGGGAAGGCGTATCCGACGTTGGCGTACTTGTGGACGAGCCGCGCGTAGTGGTTGGTCGTCGCGTCCGTGTAGTACGCGGAGGGCGCGACGCCGTCGGGCTGGTTGTTGCCGCCGCCGACCAGCAGCGAGCTGCGGTTGAGGGCGGCGGCCAGCCGGGCGGCGACCGCGCCGCGGGCGTCGCCGCCGGAGTTGTAGAGCGGGCCGCTGGCGCAGCCGAAGATGTCGACGGCGCTGGGCTTGGTGAACGGCACGCCGTTGGTGTTCAGACCCGAGAAGACCAGGGTGTTGCCGGAGACGGTGCCCGAGTACGAGCCGATGCCGCCCTGCCCGTTGATGGTCAGCGTGTGTGACTGGTAGTAACTCCACACGCTGTTCAGGTAGTTGTTCCAGTACCCGCCGAAGTCGGTCGGCGAGTGCGAGGGCGCCAGGATGCGCAGCGCGGCGCCCGAGGAGTCGGTGGCGACCAGCTTGTCCCACGGCGCCCCGTCGGCGGCGTGCTGCGCCTGGAGCCCGGAGGCGATGGAGGCCAGCGCGCCCGAGGGCAGCGGGCTGACCGACTGCGAACCGCCGCTGCCGGTCGTCGCCATGGAGACGGGCAGCGCCACCATGTCGACGTAGCTGATGTTCGCGTACAGGTTGGCGCTGTTGTACGTGAACTCGCAGAAGGTCCAGTTGGTCAGCCAGTTGGGGTCGCTGCTGGTGAAACCGGGCTGTACGAGACCGGGTACGCCGCCGTTGCCGCCGGGCGGGTTGACGTAGAACTGGATCTTCTTGCCGACCGAGAACCAGACCCGGCCGCCGATCACGTAGTCCTGGAGCGTGAAGGTGGTGGCGGCCGAGCCCGAGGCGCCCAACTGGAGGGAGAAGTCGGCGATCGGGGTCAGGACGGACGAGGGGCTGGGCAGCCGCTGGAAGTGCCCGGACGAGGTGACGAAGCCGGGCCAGCCGGAGCTGTCGGAGCCGCTGATGTAGGCGTAGACCGTGCCGTTGCCCGAGTTGTTCTTCAGCGAGACGGGCAGCGACGGACCGGCCGCCGCGGCCCGCGACGTCAGGCCGCGTGCCCACAGCGGGGAACTCGCGGCGGCGGCGCCCGCGCCGACCGCGGTGACGAAGGATCGTCTGGAGACCACGTACTCCTCCTTGGAGGTGGCAGGCGGGCCGCCGCCGTCGGTGCGTCGGGGCGGCGGCTCGCGTGGGGGGACTGCCTGGAAGAACGTCAGGACCTGGGGCCGGGAGTGCCGTAGGCCGTCGGGGCCTCAGGTCGTCAAGAGCTGAAATACCGTCAGGACGGCAGGTGCCAGACCTGGTTGGCCCCGCCCGTGCAGTCCCAGATCTCCACCTGGGTGCCCGCGGTGGTCGACCAACCGGTGTCGTCCAGGCACCTGTTGGACTGCGGGTTGTACAACGACCCGTTGGACTGCGGTATCCACACCTGCGAACCGGTGTTGTTGCAGTCGTAGAGATCGACCAGCGTCCCGTTGGCCGTGCCGCCGCCGTTGACGTCGAGGCACTTGCCCAGGACGTGCAGGGTGCTGCCCGCCTCCACGACGGTCCACTGCTGCGCGGCCGTGCCGTTGCACGTGTAGACCTGGACGGGGTTGTAGTTGGCGGTACTCGACGCGCGGTCGTCCAGGCACAGGCCGCCGTAGCCGGTGATGGCCTTGCCGCCGGACGGCGGCGGGGTCGTACCGCCGCCGGTCGTCGTGTACGCGGCCACGTATCCGACGCTCATCGTCCCGCCGGACGTCGTCGCCGAACTCGGCGAGGTGCAGCCGCAGACGCCGTTGGGGAAACCGCCGCCCATCGCGAGGTCGAAGATGATGTTCAGGTTGTGGTCGTACGCCGCCTGCCAGGTGGCCGCGCCGACCTGGCCCTCGGTGACGCTGAAGTACGAGGCGCCGTCGAGGTAGAAGGTGATCGACTCGTTGGACGTGTTCGTCCGGTCGAGGATCATCGAGTACGTGTGGAAGCCGCTCTGGCAGCCGGAACACGCGCGCAGGCCGCTGCCGATGCCGTTGCCCTCGTTGCAGACACCGCCGGGGTACGTGCCGCAGTGGATCGTGCCCGCCACCTGGGACAGGGCGTTGACGTCCTCCATGATGTCGATCTCGCCGTTCTCGGGCCACTGGCCGGGGCCAAGCATCCAGAACGCGGGCCAGTAGCCGAGGCCGTTGGCCGGGCTGGGCTGCTGGATCGACGCCGTGACCTGCAACTTGCCGCCCGCCGGGGCGCCCGCGACCGCGGTGGGCGTGTGGATGCGGCCCGACGTCCAGTTGGTGCCGCTGCCGAGCGCGGTGATGTTGAGGTGACCGTTGCCGTCCAGGTGGACGTTGCTGGTCGAGTTGGTCATCGTCTCGATCTCGCCGGTCCCGAAGTTCGCACCGGGGCCGGTGTCGTACGTCCACTTCGACCCGTTCGGCGCGCTGCCCGCCGCGCCGGCGAAGTCGTCGCTGAAGACGGTGGTCCAGCCGGACGGCGCGCCCGGCACGGTGACCGCGTCCGCGGACGGGGTGCCGACGGCGAACACGGCGAGCGCGCCGAGCGCTGTGGCGAGGGCGAGTTGACGCCCTGCGCGCCATGCGCGGAATGCGCGGAATGCGGCGGGTCCGGAGAAGGCGCGGGCGCGCGAGGCCGACCGCGGGGATCTGCTGTGGGGGGATGAGCGGTGGGTCACGGAGAGCTCCTGACGGTCCGTCAATCGGCGGACGGGAAGAGTTGCCAGGGAACACGCGGAGGGGGAGCGGTGCCGCGGATACGGCGGCGGATGCGGTGGTACGGCGGGGTGTGACGAGTGCGGCGGATGCAGTGGGGGTGCAACGGGCGCGGCGGTGGACCGGTCGCGGCGCGGAGGCGGGGCGTCCGGTGGTGTAGACAACTGAGCGAAGTTGATTGAACCCGTGTACATGCGCTGCCGTCAAGATGTGGTGAGAGCGCTCTCTGGGCTGCCGCCCGGGGGCGGGGGACCGAGGCCGGCCGCGGTGGCCGGAACGCTGCCCGCGGGGCGGCCCGGCGCCGGGCCGGGCTCCAACGGCCTTGGGAGGGCGGGCTGTTGGCCTCCGGCGGGTCCGTGATCTCGCGGGAGTCCGCGCACCGGGGGGGCGACCGACCCACAAGGGGGGTTCACCGACGGCTCGGTCCGCGCCGGGCGGTTCGCGGCACCCGACTCGCGGATACGCCCCGCCCCGGTCGGGTGCTGCTGGTCAGCGGGGGTGTGGCTATCGTCGGAGTGTGCGCTTTGTGACGTTTAACGTGCTGCATGGGCAGGCGATGACCGGGGGGCGACCGGTGGCGTTCGGGGTGGGGGAGGCGGCGGGGGAGCCGTTGGGCGCGGCCGTGGCGGCGCTGGACGCCGACGTCGTGGCACTCCAGGAGGTCGACCGCGCACAGGAACGGTCCGGGCGGATCGACCAGGCGCGGGTCGCGGCCGACGCGATGGGCGCCGCGCACTGGCGCTTCGCCTCCGCCGTCCACGGCCGGTCCGTCCCGGGCGAGGGATGGGTCCTGGACCCGAAAGCGCCGGACCTCCGGGTCTACGGTCCACCGGGTGCGGGTGCGGGTGCGGGTGCGGGTGCGGGTACGGATACGGATACGGACGCGGGCGCGGCTGGCGGGGTGGAGGCGTACGGCGATGCGCCCGCGCACGGGGTCGCCCTGCTCACCCGGCTGCCGGTACGGCACTGGCGGGCCCGGCGGCTCGCACCCGCGCCCTTCGCGCTGCCGCTGCGGGTGGCCGGACGGCCGGGGCTCGTATGGGTACGGGACCAGCCGCGGGCCGTGCTGGCCGCCGTACTGGAGGGCAACGCCGGACCGTTCACGGCCGTCGCCCTGCACCTGTCCTTCGTGCCCGGCTGGAACGCCCGCCAACTCGCCGCCGTACGCCGCTGGATCGCCGACCTGCCCCGCCCCTACCTGCTCCTGGGCGACTTCAACCTGACCGGCGCCGTACCGAGGACCGTCCTCGCCGCCACCGGCCGCGAGCGCTGGCACGACCTCGCCCGCACCCCCACCTACCCCGCCCACCGCCCCCTCGTCCAGTTCGACCACATCCTGGCCCACGGCGTCCCGCCCTCCTCGGTCCGCCCCGCCCTGACCTCGGCGACCGCCCCCCTGACCCCCCTCTCCGACCACCGCCCCCTGGTGGCGGACGTGCAGTGGTGACCCCCGCCTCCTGAAGCGCCCCTGCCGTCCACCCGCGCGGCAACGGGCTGCCGTTCGTTACGGCTGAGGCGCGCTCGCGGCGGCGAGCCGTCCGCAGAACGTCAGCCGTCCATTTGGTGGAAGCGGGACTCGGCGAAGGTGAAGGCGGTGTCGCGGACGCCGAAGGGGTGCTGGAAGGCGTGGTTGAGCTGGGCGGTGAGGCAGATGGCGAAGGCGATGGCGGCGCCCACGAAACAGAGGGCCACGAGATGGCGGGCGGTGGCGGTGAGGCCGAGGACCGGGGGGAAGGCGATGAGGAAGCCGCCGGCGACCAGCATGGCGAGCCAGGTGATCCGGGGCATGCCCGCTTTGACCTCGGCGGCGCGGTCGGTGCGCGTTTCGTAGACCGTGGCCAGCGCCGTCGTGGCGGCGGACTTCGCCGTCTGGTGGCCGGGCGCGGCGGCGCCGATGGCCGCGCGCACCTGGTCGAGGGCATGCCACGCCTCGGGGCTGGTGTGCCCGTGGGCGAGTTCGGGGAACTCCACGGTCCTGACGTCGGAGGTGTACTGCCGCAGCAGCGCCCGCACCTTGACGCGGTCGGGGCTCGCGAGACCGCCCGCCGCCCAGTACGTGTCACCCAGCGCCCTGGCCTCGTCGTACGTACGGGACCGCGCGGTGCTCAGCGCGGACCAGCTGCCGGCGACCTGGAAACCGGTCAGCAGGATGAAGGAACTGAGCAGGACACCGCCGATGAGCGACAGCGCCTGACCGTTGAACTCGACGCTCGCCAGCCGCTGTTCCTGGCCGAGGAAGTGGCCCAGCAGGACGGCGAAGGCGACACCGCCGAGGACGGACAGCAGCGAGACGACGTACATGGACATACGACTCCTGGGGCTTCGGTACGGCGGTGCTCAGGTCTCAGGTGGTTCGGTGCGCGCGGGTGCGCGCCTGCTCTGGACGACGTGACTTCTGGACGAGGTGACCTCTGGGCGAGGTGACCTCTGACGACGCGACCGCTCCGGACGAACCGAGGTCAGCGGCGACGTGCGACGAAGCGCGGCAGGGCCGCGAGGGCGGCGGGCAACAGGACGGCCAGCATCGACAGCAGCCACCAGCGCGACACGCTCTCGTCGGGGCCGGGCGACGGCGGCGGCTGCGCGTCGAAGGGCGGTTCGGCGCCCGTGCCGCGCGGCTTCGCGTCGTCGTCCCCGGCCGACGACGGTGTCGGTGACAAGGGCGCGGCCGGGCGTACGCCGGGCCCGGCGGCCGTACGGTGCCGGGCGGACGCGGCGTCGGCGGGCGCTGCGGACGGGGGAGGAACGGGCGCGGAGCCCGTGGGGGACGGTGTCGGGCGGCCCGCGCCATTCGTGGGCGGTGTCACGGGCGGCGGTACGGCTACGGGGCCCGAGGCCGTCGGGGCCGCGGTGGGGGTGCACGTGGGGGAGGGGGAGGAGGTGGGGGTCGGGGACGACGTCGGCGTGGGTGTCGGCGAGCCCCCGCCGGACGGCGGCCTGGGGCCGCAGGGTTCACCGACCTTCACGGTGAGGCGGCCAACCGGGAGCCGTAAGGAGACATCCAGATGCAGCAGTCGGCTGATGATCCTGCCGTCGACGCACACCGCCACGGTCACCGGCTGGTGCCCGCCGCTCCCGGCTTCCCCGCCGCTGCCGGTTTCCGTCGCGGCCGACGCCCGGCCCGCCCCGGCCACGACGCCTGCCAAGACAGCGACGGCGAAGACGGCGACGGCGACCGGTGTGACGGCTCGTACCGCCACGGCGGCCGCGCGGCACGCGGAGCCCTCCACCGGCACGGTCAGCACCTCGCTTCCCCAGGAGTCGCCCGGTGGCGCGCAGTGCTGTACCGGTTTCCGCTGGTATCAGCATGAAGATATGGGGACGCGGAGGGTCATGTCATTCGAACAGCCCAATATGGCCAAAAATGGGCACGCGGCATGTGCCGCCCGGCGGCGCGGCCGTCACCAGGCCGCGCACCGCCGGAGGCAGGGGCGCCGGATCACGAACTCGACCGGACCACGAACCCCGGTCGCGGAAGCCCCCGGTGACGGAGACCCCCGGTCACGCGGGGCCGGTCAGAGGTCGAACTCCGCCGGGTTGAGGCCCACCGCGAAGCACGCCTCGCGCACGACGGCCTGCTCGGTCTTGTCGAAGTCGCCGTCGGCGCCGCCGATGACGATGCCGATCTGGATGACGGCACGCGCCTCCGTCGGCTTCTTCTGCACCTTGGCGATCTCCTGGAGGATCGCCACCTTGCCGAGGGCGAAGTCGGCGGTGAGCTTGGTCAGGTAGTCCTCGAAACGGCGCTGGAGGTCGGGCGCCGGGAAATTCTGCAACACGTCGTTGCTCGCGATCAGCGACGCGACGCGCTGCCGCTCGGACGGGTCGACGGAGCCGTCGGCGGCGGCCACGAGCGCGCACATCGCCATGCTGGCATCGCGGAAGGCCCCGCTCTTCAGGTCGTTCTTCTTCGCGTTGAGCTGGGTCTGCATCGTCTTGGTGGAGTCTTTCAAGCGGTCCCACAGGGCCATGAGCGGGTCTCTCCTCGGGCGGGGTTCGGTACGTGGTCCGTACGCGATCTGAGAACTCTCGGGGAGCGTAAAGGAGTTCCCAAGACGGAAAGACGGCACCCGGCGAGCGCGTGTGCGGGCCGTACGCCGTCCCCCGCCCGAAGTCCCGGCTACGGGATCAGGACGACCTTGCCCATCGTCGCCCGCGACTCCAGCGCCCGGTGCGCCCCGGCGGCGTCCGCGAGCGGGAAACGCTGTACGGCGGGCCGCAGTCGGCCGTCGGCGGCGGCCTCCAACGCCTCGGTCTCCAGCGCGCGCATCCCTTCCGGGGTGCCGGTGAACTTCTGGAGGGCCGGGCCCACGACGACCCGCGAGGTGATGCCGCGCTCGGCGAGTTCGCTGTCGGCGAAACGCAGCGGTTCGCCCGAGGACCAGCCGTAGACGAGGTGCCGGCCGCCGGGCGCCAGCAGGCCGACCGCGGCGCGCGCGAGGCCGCCGCCCACGGAGTCGAGGACGACGGTCGCGCCCGCGCCCCCGAGGAAGTCCCGCACCTCCCGCGTCCATTCCGGCCGCCCGTAGTCGACGGCGAGGCCCGCGCCCAGCGAGCGGACCCGTTCGGTCTTCTCCGCGCCGCCCGCCGCGCCGACGACGGTCGCGCCGAGCTGCCGCGCGTACTGCACCACCAGCGTCCCGATGCCGCCCGCGGCGGCCAGCACCACCACGGTGTCGGCCGCCCGCAGTTCCGCCAGCCGCAGGATGCCCACCGTCGTACGGCCCGTGCCGATCATCGCGACGGCCGCGGCGGCGTCCAGGCCGTCGGGCAGCGCGTGCAGCCGGGCGGCGTCAGTGACCGCGGCCCCCGCGTACCCGCCGGGCACCATGCCCAGGTGCGCGACGACGCGGCGGCCGAGCCACGCCGGGTCGGTGCCGTCCCCGAGCGCGTCCACGGTGCCCGCCACCTCCCGGCCCGGAATCGTCGGCAGTTCGGGCGCGGGCATCGGGCCGCCCTCGTACTTCCCGGCCCGCAGTGTGGTGTCCACCAGGTGCACTCCGGCCGCCTCGACCGCGATCCGCACCTGTCCCGCGCCCGGCACGGGGTCCGGCACCTCCTCGTACCGCAGATTCTCCGGAGGGCCGAAGGCGTGCAGTTGTACGGCGTGCATGGCGGGTCTCCTGTCGGGGTACGGGCGCGGCGCGTGCGGACCCCAGCCAACAACCTCAAGCGGACTTGAGGTCAAGCGGCGCCCTCACTTCCGTGACCGCCTCACACGCGCCTCACGCCCGTCCCGCATCCGCCTCACACCCGCCTCACACCCGCGGGAAACGGCTCAGCAGATCCCAGATCACCGGATTTCCGTCCAGGCCCTCGTGCATATCCGTGAGGTCGGCCACCACATCGTGCAGGAAATCCCGCGCCTCCCGCCGTAGTTCCGCGTGGTGCAAGGACAACGGCGGCTCGTCCTCGACCCAGTCGGCCGTCACGTCCACATAGCCGAAACGCCGTACGAACCTCAGCCGGTCCGCCGACTCCGTGAAGTCGAACTCCGCATATTGCGGCCGCGCCGCCCTGCTCCCCGCCGGGTCCCGGTCCAGTTCCTCCACGATGTCGCACAACGCCCAGGCGAAGTCCAGCACCGGCACCCATCCCCAGCCTGTGGACAACTCCCGCTCGCCCTCGGCCACATACACATCCCCGCAGAACAGATCGTGCCGCAGGGTCCGCACATCCGCCGTCCGGTAATCCATCTGCGGCGGGTCGGGAAAGCGGCGCGAAAGGGCGTATCCGAGGTCGATCACCCACCGATGGTGTCACCCGCGCGCGCGGGCCCGTACACCCGGACAGGCGGACAGGCGGACAGGCGGACACGGGAGAACCTGCGCCCGGACACGCGAACGGCCCCCGGTCCCCGGAAGCGTCCGGGGCGGGGGCCGTGCGGTGGGCGGCTCTGACGGTGACCCGTGTGTTAGAGGGTCACACCGAAGTCGGTCGCGATGCCGACGAGGCCGGAGGCGTAACCCTGGCCGACGGCGCGGAACTTCCACTCGGCGCCGTTGCGGTACAGCTCGCCGAAGACCATGGCGGTCTCGGTGGCCGCGTCCTCGCTCAGGTCGTAGCGGGCGATCTCGGCGCCGCCGGCCTGGTTGACGATGCGGATGTACGCGTTGCGGACCTGGCCGAAGTTCTGGCTGCGGGCCTCGGCGTCGTAGATCGAGACGGGGAAGACGATCTTGTCGATGTCGGCGGGCAGGCCCGCGAGGTTGACGTTGATCGCCTCGTCGTCGCCGTCGCCCTCACCGGTCCGGTTGTCGCCGGTGTGGACGATGGTCTGGTCCGGGGTCTGCTTGTTGTTGAAGAAGACGAAGTGGCCGTCGGAGTAGACCTTGCCGTCCACCTTCACGGCGATGGCGCTGGCGTCGAGGTCGAAGTCGGTGCCGGTGGTCGTCCGCACGTCCCAGCCGAGGCCGACAGTCACGGCCGTCAGGCCGGGCGCCTCTTTGGTCAGTGAGACGTTGCCGCCCTTGGACAGGCTTACAGCCATGAGGAGTCCCCTTTTGTGGTCTGTCATAGGTACTCCGACGAAACTACCGTCATTCCCCAGAACGCGGTCACAGGATCGTACGGTTCAGTAATCCTGCAACTGTGCTGTTGCGCAGCCGCCGAAACTGTTGCGCCGCTGTCGAAAACCCCGTGACGCGCGGGCCCCGGACGCGGGATCATGGGACACATGTCCGGGCCACTTCTCATTCGCGGTTCGGTCTCCGTGCCGGAGGCCGAGCTTCTGTGGCGTTTCTCGCGTTCCTCGGGGCCGGGCGGTCAGCATGTGAACACCTCCGACTCGCAAGTCGAGTTGCGCTTCGACCTCGCACGTACGGAGTCGCTGCCGCCGGTGTGGAAGGAACGCGCGCTGGAACGGCTCGCGGGACGGCTGACCGGCGGCGTACTGACGGTCAAGGCGTCCGAGCACCGCTCGCAGTGGCGCAACAGGGAGACGGCGCTCACCCGCCTCGCCGCGCTGCTGGCGCAGGCCACGGCGCCGCCGCCCAAGGCGCGCCGCGCCACGAAGATCCCGCGCGGGATCAACGAGCGGCGGCTGCGCGTGAAGAAGCAGCGCAGTCAGACCAAGCGGGGCCGCAGCGGCGGCGGCTGGGACTGAGCGGACCGCCTCGGGGACCCGTATACCCGGGTATACGGCGCACGGCTCGGCGCGGGCGGGAGCCCACGGCTCAGCGCAGGTAGCGGTACCGGCCGCGGAAGTACGTCAGCGGCCCGCCGTCGGCGCTCGGCGTCCTGGCCGTCAGCACCCGCCCCACCACCAGGGTGTGGTCACCGGCGGGCACCCGCTGCTGCGTCTCGCACTCGAGTATCGCGAGCGCGCCGCCGAGCACGGGAGCGCCGGAGTGTTCGCCCCGGTAGTACGAGATGTCCTCGAAGAGCAGCCGGTCGCTGATCCGGCCGCGCATCGCGAAGCGGCCCGCGATGTGCCGCTGGCTCTCGCTGAGGACCGAGGCGGCCCAGCGCGGCTGCCGCTCCAGCAGGTCGTCCATCCGCGAGCCCTCGCGGACACTCACCATCACCAGCGGCGGTTCGAGCGAGACGGAGAGGAAGGCGGTGGCGGTCATGCCGACGTCCTCGCCGCGCGGCTCGTCCTCCGAGTCGTGTGCGGTGATGAGGACGACGCCCGCCGCCAGGCGGGACATCGCGGCGCGGAAGTCGTCGAGGTCGACGGTCTCGGATAGGCCCATGGTGGTCCCAGGATGCCGTCCGGGTGAAGGTTCAAGCACATCCATCACGTTACGGGGCGGTAGGAATCGCGCGCATCGGGCTCCGGTCGGAGGCGGGCCGTGGCCGGTCCTAGGACCAGGGCTCTACGTTGTGTGTTCAACCGCTTACATGATGATGTGACTTGAGTCACAAGGGCGAGGAATTGTTGACCCTGTGTACCTGGGGCACAGCTCGCTGTGATTCAGTGGCCCGTGTAATCCGTTGATTTGAAATTATCAGGAGTTGCTGTCGAGGGCGCGGAGAGAGGCATGGACACCGAGTCGGAGCCGTATGTCCGTCTCGCGACCCTGCGTCAGCTGCACCAGGTCGTCGCGGACCTCAACACGGCGCGGAGTCTCGCTGACACCCTTCAGGCCGTCGCGGAAGGCGTGGTCAAGGGGCTGAACTACGAGCTGGCCGCCGTCAATCTGGTGCGCCCCGACGGCGATCTCATCGTGGCCGCCTTCGCGGGCAGCGCCGCGGCCGAGGCCCTCATGGCCGGACGCATCGGCTCGCGCACCTCCTGGGAGCGCCGCCTCACCATGGGCGAGCGCTGGGGCACCCTGCGCTTCATCCCGCACACCGAGGGCTGGGTCCTCATCGACGACGACGTGCCCCAGTGGCACACCGAGGGCCCGCTGCCCCGCTTCGCCGACGAATGGCACCCCGGCGACCGCCTCTACGCCCCCATGTACTCCTCGCAGACCGTCGGCAGCGAGCTGATCGGCGTCATATCCGTCGACAAGCCCACCAGCGGCAGGCACCCCGGCCCCTGGGGCTGCGAAGCCCTCCAGATGTACGCGTTCCAGGCCGGCATAGCCATCAGCAACGCCCGGCTGCGCGCCAACATGCAGCGCGCCCTCGTCCGGCTCGAACGCGACCAGCAGGCACTGCGCGCCAGCGAGGAGAGCTTCCGGCAGGCCTTCGAGTACGCCCCCAGCGGCATGGCCATCGCCGAGATGGGCGGCGACCAGCACGGCAAGCTGCTGCGCGCCAACGACGCCCTGTGCCGCCTCCTGGGCCGCTCCGCCTCCACCATGCGCCGCTACTCCTTCTCCGACCTCGTCCACCCCGAGGACGTCGGCCTGCTGCTGCGCACCTCCGCCGAGGGCGGCCGGGCCGAACTGCGGCTCGCGCGGCGCGACGGCAGCTACGTCTGGGCCTCGCTGCGCAATTCGGTCGTCGCCGACACCGCCGACGGGCCGCGCTTCCTGCTCACCCACGTCGAGGACATCGAGGAGCGCAAGGGCCGCGAGCTGCAACTCGCCCACCGCGCCAGCCACGACTCGCTCACCGGCCTGCCCAACAGCGCCGAACTGCGCGCCCGGCTCTCCGCCCGGCTCTGTTCGCGGCCCCAGGACCGCGACGCCCACGACCTCTCCGACGCCCTCGGCGTCCCCGGCGACGGGCCCGACGAGTTCGCCTTCAGCTACGGCTACGGGCCCGAGGAGCTCGCCGCGCCCCTCGGCGCCCTCGGCTACGACTCGCACACCCACGTCACCGCGCCCGACGAGAGCGACCCCGAGAACGCGGGCAAGGGCCTCGCCGTCCTCTTCTGCGACCTCGACGGCTTCAAGTCCATCAACGACCGCTTCGGGCACCACACCGGTGACGCCGTCCTCATCGAGGTCGCCCGCCGCCTCACCGGCGCCGTCCGCGACGGCGACACCGTCGCCCGCCTCGGCGGCGACGAGTTCGTCGTCCTCGCCGACGGGCTGGCGCCCGCCGACGCCGCCGACCTCTCCGTCCGCCTCCGCAACGCCATCATCCCGCCCATCCGCGTCGACGGGCGCGCCGTCCGCGTCGGCGCCAGCTTCGGCATCGGCTGGGCCGGGTGCGGGATGACCGCCGAGGAAGTCCTCCACTCGGCCGACCAGCGCATGTACGTCGAGAAACGCTCGCGCTCCCGCACGGGCCACCGCCGCGCCGGCTGACCCCTCCCCGCGCGGGTCGCGGCTCTTCGCGGCCCGGCCCCGGGCGGTTCCGTTGCGCCGGGGGAGGAACCGCGCGCTCAGCCACGGTGCTCCCGCAGGTCACCACCGGCCCCGGCGGGGCAGTCCGGTGGTCTGCGGACCACCGGCCGGCGGGGGCCGGCGGCGCGCTCTCCCCGCGCCCCGGACGGGGCGGGCCCTCCCGCGGAGAGGCGGGGCACGGGCGGCGGGACGTAGAGGTGAGTGGGGGGACCCGGCCCGGAGGGTCCACCTTGGGGAGTAGGGGAGATCGCTCCAGCGGCTGACCCCGGCACGGGTTCCGTTGCCTACGCTGGGTTATGTGCAGCGCATCTACGACTTTCTCCGCAGACACCCGACGTGGGTCGACGGCTTCTGGGCCCTCGTCCTGCTCGTGGTCTGCGCTGTGTGGGTGCTGGAAGTCCCCGACCTGAGGTTCCCCGAGCGGCTGCTGGCGGTGCCGCTGTCCGGCGCGCTGGCGGTCGTGGTGGCGCTGCGCCGCCGTGCGCCGGAGAAGATGCTGCTGCTGGCCATCGGGGTCGGCCTGACCCAGTTGGCGCTGGGCGTGCAGACCAATCCCGGCGACGCGGCGATGCTGGCGATCATCTACACGTGCGCGTCCAACGGCGAGCGCTGGTCGTCCCGGCTGGCCCTGCTGGCGGGCCTCGCGGCGGCGCCGCTGTCGATGCTGCGCTGGCCGCCGCACGACGAGTACTCGACGGTCTGGACGACGCTGCTCCAGACCTTCTTCCTGACGGTGATCTTCGCCCTGTCGTGGGTGGTCGGCGACCGCCTCCGTACCCGCCGCGCGTACTACGCGGAGCTGGAGGAGCGGGCGGCCCGGCTGCACCGGGAGCGCGAGGCGCAGTCCAAGGCGGCGGTGGCGGCCGAGCGGGCCCGTATCGCCCGCGAGCTGCACGACGTCGTGGCGCACAACGTCTCGGTGATGGTCGTCCAGGCGGACGGCGCCGCGTATGTGCTGGACGCCGCGCCCGACCAGGCCAAGCAGGCGCTGTCGACCATCTCCACCACCGGCAGACAGGCCCTCGCCGAGATGCGGCGGCTGCTCGGGCTGCTGCGCGCGGGCGACGACGCGGGCGGCGAGTACGTGCCGCAGCCCGGCGTCGACCAGCTCGCCGATCTGATCGACCAGGTGCGCGGCGCGGGCCTGCCGGTCAGATTCGAGGTCGCGGGCGACGCCAGACCGCTGTCCAGCGGCGTCGAGCTGACCGCGTACCGCATCGTGCAGGAGGCGCTGACGAACGTCCGCAAGCACGGCGGGGACGGCGCCAGCGCCAGCGTCATGCTGGGCTTCGGCGACGCGGCGCTCGACCTGCTGATCGAGGACGACGGGCGCGGCGCCCGGCACGAGCTGTACCAGCAGGGCGGCCGGGACGGCCTGGGCCAGGGCCTGATCGGCATGCGGGAGCGGATAGGCATGGTCGGCGGCACGCTGGACGCGGGTCCGCGCCCCGGCGGGGGCTTCCGGATCAGCGCGGTGCTGCCGCTGAGAACCGGTTAGCCGGACGACCACCACGGCCGGGACCGGCGAGGACCGGCGGCCGTGACCACGGAGAACTACCGAGAGGCAGGACACATGGCGATCCGCGTCATGCTCGTCGACGACCAGGTGCTGCTGCGCACCGGGTTCCGGATGGTGCTCGCCGCCCAGCCGGACATGGAGGTCGTGGCCGAGGCGGGCGACGGCGCCGAAGCGCTGGAGGTGCTGCGGCACACGCGGGTCGACGTCGTGCTGATGGACGTCCGCATGCCGCGGATGGACGGGGTCGAGGCGACCCGGCACATCTGCGGGGGCGACCGCGGCGAGGCGGTCCGCCGGGAGGGCGAGGGCCCGCGGGTCCTCATCCTGACCACCTTCGACCTGGACGAGTACGCCTTCGCCGCCCTCAAGGCGGGCGCCAGCGGCTTCATGCTCAAGGACGTGCCGCCGGACGAACTGCTGGGCGCGATCCGGGCCGTGCACAGCGGCGACGCCGTGGTGGCGCCCAGCACCACCCGGCGGCTGCTCGACCGCTTCACCCCGATGCTGCCGTCCGCGGCGGCCGAGGAGCACAAGGAGGTCGACAAGCTGACCGAGCGCGAGCGCGAGGTGCTGCTGCTGGTCGCCCAGGGCCTGTCCAACGGCGAGATCGCCCGCAAGCTGGTCCTGTCGGAGGCCACGGTCAAGACGCACGTCGGCCGCATCCTCACCAAACTGGGCCTGCGCGACCGCGTCCAGGCCGTCGTCCTGGCCTACGAGACGGGCCTGGTGCGGGCCGGCGGCTGAGGCGGCCGGACCCCTGAAGCGGTTACCGGCGGTTCGCGGATACGGGTTCACGCCGGGCCGATCAGGGAAGGTCCGTACCGACCGGTAGGGATCACAGCACGGGGGAGTACGACATGCGCGCCATCGTTTTCGAGCAGTACGGAGGTCCCGAGGTTCTGCGCCTCGCGGACGTGCCGCGGCCCTCGCCGGGCCCCGGCGAGGTCACCGTCGACGTCGCCTGGGCGGGCGTCAACTTCGCCGACGTCAAGGCCAGGGCCGAGGGCTACCGGGTGGAGGCGCTGCCCTTCCGGCCGGGCCTCGAGGTCTCGGGGCTGATCCGCGAGGTCGGCCCTGACGTCACCGACTTCACGCCCGGCCAGGAGGTCGCCGCCTTCCTCGACGGCGGCGGCTACGCCGAGACCGCGCTCGCGCCGGCCGCCACCGTCTTCGCCCTGCCCGCGGGACTCGACCTGCGCACCGGCGCCACCCTCCCCAGCGTGCTGCCCACCGCGTACGCGCTGCTGCACGAGGTCGGGCGGCTGCGCGAGGGCGACACCGTGCTCGTCCAGGGCGCGGCGGGCGGCGTCGGCACGGTCGCGGGACAGCTCGCCCGGCTGGGCGGCGCGGCGGCCGTCTACGGCGTCGTCTCCAGCCTCGACAAGGCCGACCACGCGCTCAAGTCCGGTTACGACGAGGTCTTCATGGCCGCGACCTTCGACACCGACGTCCGGGCGGCGACCGGCGGGCGGGGCGTCGACATCGCCCTCGACCCGGTCGGCGGCGAGACCTTCCGCCGCACCCTCGGCACGCTCGGCCGCTTCGGCCGCCTCGTCTCCTTCGGCAACGCCGGTTCGGAGGAGCCCTGGCGGATCGGGCCCGCCGACACGTATCCGCTGGGGCTGTCCGTCTCGGGCTTCTCCGTCCTCGGCATGGCCGCGCAGGAGCCGCAGCGGCTGCGGCGGATCGCCGACGCCGCCTTCCGTACCGTCACCGACGGCGATGTGGAGCTGCCGGTGAGCGCCGAATTCCCGCTGGAGCGGGCGGCGGAGGCGCACCGGCTGCTGGAGTCGCGCAGGAGCACGGGGAAGCTGCTGCTGCGGGTGGGCGGCTGAGCGGACGGCCTCGGTCCTACGGCCGGGGGAGGCGGCGCGCGAAGGCCGCCGCCGCCTCCCTGACGTCCTGCTCGGTCCATTCGAGCGCCGGGGCCGCGACCGTCACCTCCGTCATGGACAGGCCGGGCACGCCCGGCTCCGCGAAGACGGCGCGGCCGAAGAGGGAGATCCTGGTCTCCTCGGCCTGACGCAGTGACGCCTCACCCAGGACGTCGGCCGGATACGGCAGCCAGAGCTGGAACTGGTGGGTCTGCGGCTCTTCCGGGTGCACCCGCAGCCACGGCACGCCGCCCTCCGTCAGGCCCTCGCGCAGGGCCCGCGCGACCGGCTTGGCGTGCGCCACGAACGACGGGAGCCGCGGCAGTACGGTGTCGAGACCGGCCAGCGCCGCCAGCGCGGCGGGGAACTGCTGGAACAGCATGCCGCCGTACCGGTGCCGCCACGCCTTCGCCTCAGCGACGACGTCCGCGGAGGCGGCCAGGGCCGCGCCCGAGATGCCGTCCAGCGACTTGTAGAAGCTCACGTACACGCTGTCCGCGAGGGCCGCGATCTCCGGCAGCGGGCGGCCGAAGTGGGGTGTGCACTCCCACAGGCGGGCGCCGTCGAAGTGCACGACCGCGTCCCGGTCGCGGGCGGCGGCCACCGTCGCCGTCAGCTCGTCCCACGACGGCAGCACGAAACCGGCGTCCCGCAGCGGCAGTTCGAGCATCAGGGTGCCGAACGGCTCCTCGAAGTCGCGGATCTCTTCCGCGGTCGGCAGGCGGGGTTCCGTCGTCGGGTGGACGGTGCGCAGGCCGCTCACCGCGTGCAGCGCGCCGCGTTCGTGCACCTCCGGGTGGGCCATCGGGTGCAGCGCCACCGTCGCGTTGCCCGTGCGGCCCGCCCATGCCCGCAGGGCCACTTGCTGGGCCATCGTGCCCGTCGGGAAGAAGGCCGCGTCCTGCGTGCCGAGGGTTTCCGCCACGCGGCGCTCCAGGGCGGCCACTACGCCGTCGCCGTAGATGTCCACCGGTTCCGTCACGTCGTACGCCGTCGCCGCCTCTTCGGCGAGCCGCGCCAGCCGTTCCCCAAGGGTTGCCTTGGGGCCGGACATCAGGACCCTTCCGTCGCACTTCGCGACTGCCGCCGCGACCTTCTCCCGCATCTCGCCGTCATCGCCCATCCCCCGATACTCCCTTCCAGGGCGGTCCCCCGCCACGCCTTATCGCCCCCCGCGCGGGTGCCCGCCCTCCCTCCTTTCCCGCCCGCCCGCCCACCCGTGCGGGTGTTTTTTCGTCTGCGGGTGCCGCTTGTGCCTGGGTCGGTGCCGGTCCGGGGCACCTCCTCGGGCGACGAACGTGCACCCACTTCGAAAACGTCCAGCCCTTGTCCGTTCGTCCCCCTGCGGGGGCACCCCGGACCGGCACCGACCAGGCACAGGCGGCACCCGCAGACGACAAAGCACCCGCACGGGTGGGCGGGCGGGAAAGAAACAAGACAAAGAGACGCAGCGGTGTGCTGAAGCTCTCGCAGGGGGCACCCCGCACGGGCTGACCGCCCCGGAGGGGATTCGCGTAGGATTGACGAGAAGGCGTCCGGTACCCCGGTGAGGACTGGAACGGAAGGCTCGGAGCGCGCGTGGACGAGATGGGCAAGGCGGAGGGGCGGCCGGCGCGACTGGCCGTCGGGGTCGTGGGAGCCGGCAGAGTGGGCCCCGCACTGGCGGCGGCGCTGCGCATGGCGGGGCACCGCCCCGTGGCGGCGTCCGGCGTGTCCGAGGCGTCCAAGCGCCGCGCCGCGGCGCTGCTCCCCGGCGTCCCCCTGGTGGAACCGGCCGCGGTGTTCGAACGCGCCGACCTCGTACTGCTGACCGTCCCCGACGACGCCCTGCCCGACCTGGTCAAGGGCCTCGCGGAGACCGGCGCGGTGCGGCCGGGCCAGCTGCTGGTGCACACCTCGGGCCGGTACGGCACGTCCGTGCTCGACCCGGCGCTGCGCGCGGGCGCGCTGCCGCTCGCGCTGCACCCGGTGATGACCTTCTCCGGCACCCCGGTGGACGTGCAGCGCCTGGCGGGCTGCTCCTTCGGCGTGACCGCCCCCGGCGAGCTGCGGCTGGCCGCCGAGGCCCTCGTCATCGAGATGGGCGGCGAGCCCGAGTGGATCGAGGAGGCCGCCCGCCCGCTCTACCACGCGGCACTGGCCATCGGCGCGAACCACCTCGTCACCCTGGTGGCCCAGTCGATGGACCTGCTCAAGGCGTCGGGCGTCGCCGAGCCCGGCCGCATGCTCGGCCCGCTGCTGGGGGCCGCGCTCGACAACGCCCTGCGCTCCGGTGACGCCGCCCTGACCGGGCCGGTCGCCCGCGGCGACGCCGGCACCGTCACCGCGCACCTGGACGAACTGCGCGCGCACGCCCCCGAGACGGTGGCCTCGTACGTGGGAATGGCCCGCGCCACCGCGGACCGCGCTCTGGCCAACGGAATGCTGAAACCGGAGTTCGCGGAGGCGCTGCTCGGCGCCCTCGCCAATGGAGGGACCCCGTGACCGAGCTGGTGCACACCGCGGCGGAACTGCCCCCGGCCGCCGCCGTCGTCATGACGATGGGCGCGCTGCACGAGGGCCACGCCGCCCTGATCCGCGCGGCCCGCGCCTACGCGGGCGACGGCCTCGTCACCGTCACCGTCTTCGTCAACCCCCTCCAGTTCGGGCCGAACGAGGACCTCGACCGCTACCCCCGCACCCTCGAAGCCGACGTCGTGCTGGCGCAGAAGGCCGGCGCCGACCACGTCTTCGCGCCCGCCACCGACGAGGTCTACCCCGGCGGCCGACCGCAGGTCCGTATCACCGCGGGACCCATGGGCGAGCGGTACGAGGGCGCGTCCCGGCCCGGCCACTTCGACGGCATGCTGACCGTCGTCGCCAAGCTGCTGCACCTCACGCGGCCCGCCGCGGCCTTCTTCGGGCAGAAGGACGCCCAGCAGCTCGCCCTGATCCGCCGCATGGTCACCGACTTGAACTTCCCCGTCGAGATCGTCGCCGTACCGACCGTGCGCGAGCCGGACGGCCTGGCGCTGTCCAGCCGCAACCGCTACCTGTCGGAGCGGGACCGCGAGCACGCGCTGGCCCTGTCCCGCGCCCTGTTCGCGGGCCGGGACGCGGCCGGGGGCGGCCCGGACGCCGTACGACGGGCGGCAGGACACGTCCTGGCCACGGCCGACGGCCTCGCCGTCGACTACCTGGCCCTCATCGACCCCGCCGACTTCACCGAAGCCGCGCCGGACCACGCGGGCCCCGCCGTCCTCGCCGTCGCCGCCAAGGCCGGCACCACCCGCCTGATCGACAACCTCCCGCTGGAGTTCGGAGCCGCCGAATGAACGGAACCAGAGCCACAAGCGTGAGTACCGGCATCCGCCTGTACGCCGCCGAGCCCGGCTGGACGCTGACCTCCGACGTGGTCGTGGTCGGCTCGGGCGTCGCGGGCCTCACCGTCGCCCTGCGCTGCGCCGCCGCGGGCGCGAAGGTCACCGTCGTGACCAAGGCGCACCTGGACGACGGCTCGACCCGCTGGGCGCAGGGCGGCATAGCCGCGGCCCTCGGCGAGGGCGACACCCCCGAGCAGCACCTGGCCGACACCCTCGTCGCGGGCGCGGGCGTCTGCGACGAGACGGCCGTCGCCACCCTGGTCACCGAGGGCCCCGCCGCGGTGCGCCGCCTCATCGCGACCGGCGCGCACTTCGACACAGACAAGACCAGCGGCGAGATCCTGCTGACCCGCGAGGGCGGCCACCACCGCCGCCGGATCGTCCACGCGGGCGGCGACGCGACCGGCGCCGAGGTCTCCCGCGCGCTGATCGAGGCGGTCCGCGAAGCCAATATCGACTTCGTCGAGAACGCGCTGGTCCTCGACCTGCTCACCGACGCCGAGGGCCGCACCGCGGGCGTCACCCTGCACGTGATGGGCGCCGGGCAGCGCGACGGCGTCGGAGCCGTACGCGCCCGCGCCGTCGTCCTGGCCACCGGCGGCATGGGCCAGGTGTTCTCGGCGACCACCAACCCGGCGGTGTCGACGGGCGACGGCGTGGCGCTGGCGCTGCGCGCGGGCGCCGAGGTCAGCGACCTGGAATTCGTCCAGTTCCACCCGACCGTGCTGTGGCTGGGCCCGGACGCCGAGGGCCAGCAGCCGCTGGTCTCGGAGGCGGTACGCGGCGAGGGCGCGCACCTGGTGGACGCCGACGGGGTCCGCTTCATGGTCGGCCAGCACGAACTGGCCGAACTGGCCCCGCGCGACATCGTCGCCAAGGGCATCACGCGGCGGATGCAGGAGACCGGCGCCGAGCACATGTACCTCGACGCCCGGCACTTCGGCGCCACCATGTGGGAGGAGCGTTTCCCCACCATCCTGGCCGCCTGCCGCGCCCACGGCATCGACCCCGTCACCGAGCCGATCCCGGTCGCGCCCGCCGCGCACCACGCGTCCGGCGGCGTCCGTACCGACCTCCTCGGCCGTACGACCGTCCCCGGCCTGTACGCGTGCGGCGAGGTCGCCTGTACGGGCGTGCACGGCGCGAACCGGCTCGCGTCGAACTCGCTCCTCGAAGGGCTGGTCTTCGCCGAGCGGATCGCCGCCGACATCGTCGCCGACCCGACGGTGCCGGGCGAGCCCGTCATCCCGGAGCCCGCGCACACCCCGCTGCTGGCCTCCGAGGCGCGCTACGAGGTGCAGCGGATCATGTCGGCTGGCGCGGGCGTCCTGCGCAGCGCCGACAGCCTGGCCACCGCGGCGGGCGCGCTGGAACGGCTGCACACCGCGGCCGTCGAGGAGTACGACAGGGACGGCAAGACCGCCGAGCCGTGCGTCGAGACCTGGGAGGCGACCAATCTGGGCCTGGTCGCCCGGGTGCTGGTCGCCGCCGCCCGCCGCCGCGAGGAGACCCGCGGCTGCCACTGGCGCGAGGACCGCCCCGACCGCGACGACCAGGCGTGGCGCCGGCATCTCGTCGTACGCCTCACCCCGCACCGCACGCTCGCGGTGCACACCACCGAACGCACGGACTTCCCGCCGACCGGCGGCGGCACGGGGGACACCCGGGGCGGCGCCCCCGGGACCGCTCCGATCGTGGATGATGGGGCCGCCCCCAACGGCACCGCGCCGGACGCCGCGCCCAGTACCGCGAACCGTCCGCCGCACGCCGCTCGGAATCCGAAGGAGCCCTCGTGACCACCCCCGACCGTCCCCGGCCCGTCGCCCTCCCGCTGCCGCAGATCGGCCCGCCGAGCGAGGTGACCGGCGGCGGCTGCGGTGACGGCTGCGGCTGCGGCGCGGGCGAGGCGTACGACGACGCGTACGGCCTCGACCCGCTGGAGTGCGGCCTCGACCCCGACCTGGCGCAGCTCCTGATGGACGCGGGCCTTGACCCGGTGCAGGTCGAGGACATCGCGCACATGGCGATCGAGGAGGACCTGGACCAGGGCGTGGACGTCACGACCGTGGCGACCGTCCCCGAGGACGCCTTCTCCACCGGCGACTTCACCGCCCGCGAGGCGGGCACCGTGGCGGGCCTGCGGGTCACCGAGGCGGTGCTGTCGGTGGTGTGCACCGACGAGTTCGAGGTCGAGCGGCACGTGGAGGACGGCGACCGGGTCGCGGCCGGGCAGAAGCTGCTCACCGTGCGCACCCGCACCCGCGACCTGCTGACCGCCGAGCGCAGCGCGCTCAATCTGCTGTGCAGGCTCTCGGGCATCGCCACCGCCACCCGCGAGTGGGCCGACGTGCTGGAGGGCACCTCCGCGAAGGTCCGCGACACCCGCAAGACGACTCCGGGCCTGCGGGCGCTGGAGAAGTACGCGGTCCGCTGCGGCGGCGGCGTCAACCACCGGATGTCGCTGTCGGACGCGGCGCTGGTCAAGGACAACCACGTGGTCGCGGCGGGCGGCGTGGCGCAGGCGTTCAAGCTGGTCCGCGAGGAGTTCCCCGATCTGGCGGTCGAGGTCGAGGTCGACACGATGCACCAGGTGCGCGAGGTGCTGGACGCGGGCGCCGACCTGATCCTGCTGGACAACTTCACCCCGGCCGAGACCGCGGAGGCCGTCGCGCTGGTCGCGGGCCGCGCGGTGCTGGAGTCCTCGGGCCGTCTCACCCTGGACACCGCCCGCGCCTACGCCGAGACCGGCGTGGACTACCTGGCGGTCGGCGGCCTCACCCACTCCTCCCCGATCCTGGACATCGGCCTCGACCTGCGCGCGGACGCCGCGGGCCGGCGAGCGGAAGCGTAGGGGCGCATGCTGCTCACCATCGACGTCGGCAACACCCACACCGTCCTCGGGCTGTTCGACGGGGAGGAGATCGTCGAGCACTGGCGGATCTCCACCGACCCGCGCCGTACCGCCGACGAACTGGCCGTACTGCTCCAGGGCCTGATGGGGATGCACCCGCTGCTCGGCGACCTCGGCGACGGCATCGACGGCATCGCGATCTGCTCGACGGTGCCGTCGGTGCTGCACGAGCTGCGCGAGGTGACCCGCCGCTACTACGGCGACGTCCCGTCGATCCTGGTCGAGCCGGGCGTCAAGACCGGTGTGCCGATCCTGGTCGACCACCCCAAGGAGGTCGGCTCCGACCGGATCATCAACTCGCTGGCCGCCGTGCACCTCTACGGCGGCCCGTGCATCGTCGTGGACTTCGGCACGGCGACCACCTTCGACGCGGTGTCGGCGCGCGGGGAGTACGTGGGCGGCGCCATCGCGCCCGGCATCGAGATCTCGGTGGACGCGCTCGGCATGCGCGGCGCGCAGCTGCGCAAGATCGAGCTGGCCAGGCCGCGCAGCGTCATCGGCAAGAACACGATCGAGGCCATGCAGTCCGGCATCCTCTACGGTTTCGCCGGGCAGGCCGACGGCATCGCCGAGCGGATGGCGCGCGAGCTGGCCGACGACCCGGACGACGTGACCGTCATCGCGACGGGCGGCCTGGCGCCGCTGGTCCTGGGCGAGGCGTCGATCATCGACGAGCACGAGCCCTGGCTGACGCTGATCGGACTGCGGCTGGTGTACGAGCGGAACGTCCAGACGTCGTAGCGCCCGGGGTGTACGCCGTGTTGCCCGCCGTGTCTCGCCGTGTCGCCCGGCGGTACGGGGCGGCTCCGGGCCGTACGGGGGGCTTGCGGCGGTACGGGGCGGGCGACGCACCCGAGTGCGCGAGGATGCGTGTGATTTGTCCGGTTAAAGACTAATCTTTCGCTATGCCCACGCCACACGGAAACCGAGGCGGGATGGCGTTCAGCGCGGACGAACTGCGCGTGCTGCGCCGAGCCCTGGCGGAAGTCCTGTCCCCTTACGCGGGCCGGACCGACACCGCCGCCGCCGACGCCGTGCTCGCGCCGCGCCCGGCCGAGCACGTACGCCCGGCGGAACAGCTCCGCGGACCCGTACGCCCCGCCGCACAGGCGCGCGTACCGGCGCGGCCCGCCGAGCACGTACAGGAATACCTCCGGCTCGTGCACGCCGTGGACGACGCGGTGGCCGAGGCGGGACGGCTGCGGTCGTTCCTGCTGGACGAGCTGAGCCGGTACCGGCAGGCGCTGCCCGGAAGCGCGGGCGGGTATCTGGAACGGCTCACCGCCGCGCTCGCCGGCGGCTACGTACCCGGCGCGGACGACCTCGCCGCACTGCGCCGCCTGCGGGCCGCACCGAGCGGAACCCCGGAGTACCGGCGGCGCACCGCACTGCTGCGCCGCTGCGAAACCCTCGCAGAGAACGACGTACGACTCCGTCTGGAGGCCCATATGACCACGTCGCGCCGCCTGCTCGCCCTTCCGGGCGCCCGTTCCGCCACCGCCGCGGACCCGGCGGAGAAGAAGCCGTCCCCGGCTCCTTCGCCCCGCCCGAAGTCCCCGGCGCCCTCCCCCTCGCCGGGACCCGGCGAGGGCGCGCCCAAGCGCCCGCCGACGCCCGCCGAGATCTGGCCGCCCGGCCGCAAGCCCGCCGCGCCCAAGCGGGACGACGAGGCCCGCTCGGCCTGACGGGCCCCGCCGCACCCACCCGCCGTCGGCGGCGCGGGAGGCGTGGCTACGCTGGTCGGTATGGACTACGTATCCGCGATCGTGCCGCCGCTGGTGATGGCGATCCTCTTCATCGCCGTCATCGTGACGATCATCAAGAATCAGGGCGGGGCCAACAAGGCCAAGGAGGACGCGGCGGTGGACGCCGCCTTCGCCCGCGCCGAGGCCGCGCGCCAGCCCTCCGCCGAGGACCGCTGACGCCCGCCGCGGCATTTGACGGCCAAGAAAATCAATATCATCTGATACTTGGCCGAAGATCCATGCCCGATCCACGGACCGGTGCGCGGCGCCCGACAAGGCGCCGTGCGCCGGTCCGACCCGTTTGGTCCCGATAAGCGGAACGTCTGCGGCTAGTATCCGGAATGTGCCCCGGCCATTGGGAGACCTCGAAGACGCCGTCATGACGCGAGTGTGGGAGTGGAACCGACCGGTCACGGTTCGTGAGGTCCTGGAGGATCTCTCACGGGATCGATCCATCGCGTACACAACTGTCATGACCGTAATGGACAACCTGCGCCAGAAGGGCTGGCTCCGCCGCGAGGAGGAAGGCCGCGCTTATCGTTATGAGGCCGTTTCGACGCGTGCCGCATACTCTGCCGCACTGATGAACGAAGCGTGGTCCGCGAGCGACAACCCGGCCGCCGCGCTCGTCCACTTCTTCGGCATGATGTCTCCGGAACAGCGTGAAGCGGTCCGTGACGCATTGCGCATCATCCAGTCCGTCGACCCCTCCGGTCCTGCGGATCCCGAAGGGCGATAGCGTCCGCACATGCCCCTCATGTCGAATGACGTCACCATCCGCCGGGCGCGCACCGGCGATGTCGCCGCGGTACGGACGCTGCTCGACTCCTATGTGCGTGACGGCATCCTGCTCGACAAGCCGACAGTGACCCTTTATGAGGACATCCAGGAGTTCTGGGTCGCGGAACGGGACGAGGACGCGAACGTGGTCGCGTGCGGCGCCCTGCACGTGATGTGGGAGGACCTGGCCGAGGTCAGGACGTTGGCGGTGGACCCGACACAGCGCGGCAAGGGTGTCGGCCACCAGTTGCTGGCAAAGTTGCTGCACACCGCACGCTGGCTGGGAGTCCGCCGAATTTTCTGCCTCACCTTCGAAGTGGACTTCTTCGCGAAGCACGGCTTCGTGGAGATCGGGGAGACGCCGGTCGACGGCGATGTCTTCGGCGAGCTCCTCCGTTCCAATGACGAGGGTGTCGCGGAGTTCCTGGACCTGGAGCGAGTGAAACCGAACACCTTGGGCAACAGCCGCATGCTGCTGCAACTCTGACCGTTCCGGTTTGTCCGGATCGCGCTACCTCGCGGGCGCCCGTTCGTGCAAGGGGTTTGTGTTTTTCCCGCAAAGGCGCTTTGCTTTTACCGTTAATCCGTTTTCGATGAAAGGGAAGCCGGTGGCTCAGAAGGTCCAGGTTCTTCTTGTTGACGACCTCGACGGCGGCGAGGCGGACGAGACCGTCACGTTCGCTCTCGACGGTGTGACCTACGAGATCGACCTCACCACCGCGAATGCTGACAAGCTCCGCGGGCTGCTCAACCCGTACACGGACAGTGGCCGTCGTACCGGCGGACGGGCCGGTCGTGGCCGTACCAAGGCGGTCCGCGGAGGCGGCGCTTCCGGTCCCGACACCGCGAAGATCCGTGCGTGGGCCAAGGAGAAGGGTTACGAGGTCAACGACCGCGGTCGTGTTCCGGCCACCATTCGTGAGGCGTACGAGAAGGCCCACGGCTGATCCTGGCTACGCGTCCGCAGCGTGATCCGGTGGCAGGCCGTCGCAAGGGCGGCCACCAGTGCCGTGAGCCCGATGGGTACCCCCGTTCCATCGGCTCCATCCGTGACACGCAGCGCGGGCACCGTGGACTCGACTTCGCACCCCGGTCGGGGAGGCCGCAGCCACACCGGCGCGGACCGGTCGTACGCGGCCTCCCGGCGGCCCCACTCGGGGTGCGCGGGCGCTCGCATCGGAGCGCCGGACCCCAGCGCCGTCAGATCCAGCCGGATACCGCCCCACTCCAGCCACTCCAGCAGCCCCGGCAGCTCCTCGGCGGATCCGGCGGCCACCAGCAGCCGGATCCGGTGGCCGTCCAGCGCCACCGGGCCGAGCTGGCCCGGCCGCGGGAAACGGTTCAGCACCGCCAGACCCGCCTCCGCGGGCACGTCCACCGCGTCGAACCGCACCCCGGTGACCAGACCCGGCGGCAGCGCCCCGGTGGTCGGCCACCCCAGTTCGTGCTCGTACCAGCCCATGCCGTGTGCAACTGCCCGCCGGGGCAGGGGTTACGGCGGCGACCACGTACCGTCGATGGGTGAACACGTTCGGTGTCGGCCGGAAGTGTCCGTAACGGCGCAAGGTTGTTCGCCCTTAGCGCACTCCCCAGCCGCTTTCGGCATGGAGTGTCCTGGGCAGAGGGTAAGAAGTACCTAGTGGGAAGGGCTGGTGTTCGAGCAGGCGAGGGCGTGCGTTCGCCACGGGCGTACTTGATAAAGGGGTATTCGCCTGGCCTGCGGGAACATCGTCTCGCACCATCGAGGTTGTGTGAGTGACGTCAGCCGGTAGCGCAGCTTTCCTCGCGCGAGCGGGGGTGGATACGTGAGCGGCGCCGCTGTGCGGGACTAGCATGCGGAAGGACAGGGAGGGGACCGACCCCTCACTGCCCGACCGCTCTGAGGAGCGATTAACGATGTTCGAGAGGTTCACCGACCGCGCGCGGCGGGTTGTCGTCCTGGCTCAGGAAGAAGCCCGGATGCTCAACCACAACTACATCGGCACCGAGCACATCCTCCTGGGCCTGATCCACGAGGGTGAGGGTGTCGCCGCTAAGGCCCTGGAGAGCCTCGGGATTTCGCTCGAGGCGGTCCGCCAGCAGGTGGAGGAGATCATCGGCCAGGGCCAGCAGGCCCCGTCCGGCCACATCCCCTTCACCCCCCGGGCGAAGAAGGTCCTGGAGCTGTCGCTCCGCGAGGCCCTCCAGCTCGGCCACAACTACATCGGCACCGAGCACATCCTGCTCGGCCTGATCCGCGAGGGCGAGGGCGTCGCAGCCCAGGTCCTGGTGAAGCTGGGCGCCGATCTCAACCGGGTCAGGCAGCAGGTCATCCAGCTCCTGTCCGGCTACTCCGGCGGGAAGGAGTCGGCCACGGCAGGCGGCCCGGCCGAGGGCACCCCCTCGACCTCGCTCGTCCTCGACCAGTTCGGCCGCAACCTGACCCAGGCCGCTCGTGAGACCAAGCTCGACCCGGTGATCGGGCGCGAGAAGGAGATCGAGCGGGTCATGCAGGTGCTGTCCCGCCGCACCAAGAACAACCCCGTGCTCATCGGCGAGCCCGGCGTCGGCAAGACCGCCGTCGTCGAGGGCCTGGCCCAGGCGATCGTCAAGGGCGAGGTGCCCGAGACGCTGAAGGACAAGCAGCTCTACACGCTTGACCTCGGCGCCCTGGTCGCCGGCTCCCGCTACCGCGGTGACTTCGAGGAGCGCCTGAAGAAGGTCCTCAAGGAGATCCGCACCCGCGGCGACATCATCCTGTTCATCGACGAGCTGCACACCCTGGTCGGCGCCGGTGCCGCCGAGGGCGCGATCGATGCCGCCTCCATCCTCAAGCCCATGCTGGCCCGCGGTGAGCTCCAGACCATCGGCGCCACCACGCTGGACGAGTACCGCAAGTACCTGGA
The DNA here is from genome assembly GCF_044741185.1 of Streptomyces sp. NPDC088197. Lineage (NCBI taxonomy): Bacteria > Bacillati > Actinomycetota > Actinomycetes > Kitasatosporales > Streptomycetaceae > Streptomyces > Streptomyces sp. NPDC088197. Next base: position 38,154 of record NZ_JBIUSD010000014.1, on the reverse strand, counting down.
GAAGGACGCGGCCCTCGAGCGCCGCTTCCAGCCCATCCAGGTCGCGGAGCCGTCGCTCCAGCACACCATCGAGATCCTCAAGGGCCTGCGCGACCGGTACGAGGCGCACCACCGGGTGTCCATCACGGACTCCGCCCTGGTGGCCGCCGCGACCCTGGCCGACCGGTACATCTCGGACCGCTTCCTGCCGGACAAGGCGATCGACCTGATCGACGAGGCCGGTTCCCGGATGCGTATCCGCCGGATGACCGCGCCGCCGGACCTGCGCGAGTTCGACGAGAAGATCGCCGACGTGCGCCGCGAGAAGGAGTCCGCGATCGACTCGCAGGACTTCGAGAAGGCGGCCTCGCTCCGGGACAACGAGAAGCAGCTCCTCGCCGCGAAGACCAAGCGCGAGAAGGAGTGGAAGGCCGGCGACATGGACGTCGTCGCCGAGGTCGACGACGACCTGATCGCCGAGGTCCTGGCGACCGCCACCGGCATCCCGGTCTTCAAGCTGACCGAGGAGGAGTCCTCCCGCCTGCTGCGCATGGAGGACGAGCTGCACAAGCGCGTCATCGGCCAGCGGGACGCCGTCAAGGCGCTCTCCAAGGCCATCCGACGCACGCGTGCCGGTCTGAAGGACCCTAAGCGTCCCGGCGGCTCGTTCATCTTCGCCGGCCCGTCCGGCGTCGGTAAGACCGAGCTGTCCAAGGCGCTCGCCGAGTTCCTCTTCGGCGACGAGGACGCGCTGATCGCGCTCGACATGTCGGAGTTCAGCGAGAAGCACACCGTCTCGCGGCTCTTCGGCTCGCCTCCCGGCTACGTCGGGTACGAGGAGGGCGGCCAGCTCACCGAGAAGGTGCGCCGCAAGCCGTTCTCCGTCGTCCTCTTCGACGAGGTCGAGAAGGCCCACCCCGACATCTTCAACTCGCTGTTGCAGATCCTGGAGGACGGTCGCCTGACCGACTCCCAGGGCCGGGTCGTGGACTTCAAGAACACGGTGATCATCATGACCACCAACCTCGGCACCCGGGACATCTCCAAGGGCTTCAACCTGGGCTTCGCCGCCCAGGGCGACACGAAGTCCAACTACGAGCGGATGAAGAACAAGGTCAGCGACGAGCTGAAGCAGCACTTCCGCCCGGAGTTCCTGAACCGCGTCGACGATGTCATCGTCTTCCCGCAGCTCACCGAGGAGGACATCCTCCAGATCGTCGACCTCATGATCAGCCGGGTCGACGAGCGGCTGCGCGACCGCGACATGGGCATCGAGCTCAGCCCCGACGCCAAGGTGCTGCTCTCCAAGCGCGGCTACGACCCCGTCCTGGGCGCCCGGCCGCTGCGCCGGACCATCCAGCGCGAGATCGAGGACTCGCTCTCCGAGAAGATCCTCTTCGGCGAGCTGCGCCCCGGTCACATCGTCGTGGTCGACGTCGAGGGCGAGGGCGAGACGGCCAAGTTCACGTTCCGTGGCGAGGAAAAGGTCACGGTCGCGGACGCGCCGCCGGTGGAGACGGCGAGCGGGCCGAATCTGACCAAGGACGCGTAGCGCCTCCGGCGCGGTAGCGTCCGCCGCGACAGCGGCGTAGTAAGGGGCGGGCCCCGGACCAGCGGTAACGGTCCGGGGCCCGCCCCTTTTGTCACCTCGGGGCGTGGACGGTGACCTTCACGCGCGGGATGCGGTCGGCGTCGAGGACGGGGCCGGGGCCGGTGACCGTGACCTTGGTCAGAGCGGGAAGGGCCGCGAGCGGCGCCAGGTCGACCGGGCCGGGGTCCCTGGGGCAACGCGCTTCCATGATGGCGGTCGTGAGCTGCGAACCGAGCCAAAAGAACGACCGCGGCGTCTCCACCGATGGACCACGCCACCTGGACGACGGCCGAGGCTCGTCGCGGCTCAGCCTTTCCGGGCCCGGAAGCAGTTCCAGGACCAGCGGGCCGACGCTCACCAGTCCTTGGACGTCCTCGGCCGTCCGTGGCGGGATGAGCCTCTCCGCACGATGCACCACCTCCGCGCGGACCCTCGGGTCCAGCTCTGTGGCGTGTTCCAGGCACGCCGTCGCCAGCAGGTGCAGCCGGGCTGAGTGGTCCGGCTCCGCGTCGCCGCGCTCGATCAGCTTCCGCAGCAGCCTGGCCCGCTCGGCCGGGCGGCCGTGGGCGACGGCCATGCGGATGACGTCGGCCCACTGGTCGTGGTGGGCGTTGGCGGCCAGCAGGTCGAAGTCGAGGTCTTCGACGGCTGCGCGGGCGGCCAGGAAGTCCTGGAAGGTGCGGTGGATGAAGTCGACCGTGTCCGGCGTGGGCTCGCGCAGCAGCCCGCTGCGGTCGCGCAGGTGGCAGTAGACGGAGGCGCTGTCGCCGAGCGCGGCGGCGGACGGCATCGCGGGCAGGGCGGCTGAGATCAGGCGCATGGCGTCGGAGATGTCCATCTCGGCCTGGCCGTTCTTCACCAGCCAGTACGCCAGCTTCTGGAGGAGCTGGATCTGCGGTTCCTCGGTGAGCGGGGTCGCCAGATCGCGTTCGCGGTCACGGCGGATCAGCAGCATGCCGAGGGCGGCGTCGTACAGCTCCTTGCGGCCGGTGGGGAGGTAGCCGCTGCGGTCGCGGTGCAGGGCGCAGATGAGGCCGCACATGAGCGGGTTCGTGGCGAGCCGGGCCAGGTCCTGCTTGGTGTGGAGGGCGTCGAGGAGGGTGCGCTGGTACGTGTCGAGGCGCGCCCGCTCCTCGGGCTCCTCGTCGGGGACGCTGGCGCGGGCGGCGTCGTGCCAGCGCTCGGTGAAGGCGCGGATGTCGCCCCGGCTCATGGGGGAGAGGGTCAGGTCGGTGAAGCCCTCGTCGGCGAGCCAGGAGTCGGAGACGGCCGTCGGGCGGGACGTGACCAGCCAGCGGTTGCCGGGATACGCGGCGAGCAGGCCGCGCAGCCAGTCGCCGACGCGCTCACGGGACCGTTCGTCGATCTCGTCCAGGCCGTCGATGAGGACCAGCCCGCGCCGTTCGGCCAGGACGTCCTCGGCCCAGTGCGACGGCGGGCTCAGCGGCACCTCGACGGCGCTCAGGAAGTCGGCGGGCGCGGGCGGCCGGTCGCGGCGGGCGATCGTACGGAGCGGGAGGACGTACGGGACCAGGCCGCGCAGGTGCTCCAGGTGCTCGCCCAGGTCCTGCCGGGCGGTGGCGACCGCCAGCCGCTCCCGTAAGGGCCCGCTCACCGGGGCGGCCGGGGCGCGTCACCCGGCAGGGTGCCCTCGTCCGGGGCGGCGATCTCCACCGGCCGGCCCGTCGCCGCGTCCTTCGGGCGGAGCGTGAAGGAGACCGTGTGGGTGCGGCCCGTGGTGCGGGCGGTGTCGGCGCCCGCTTCGACGACCACGGCCTTGATCCCGCCGTGGCCGGCCCCCCTTGTGTCCGGGCCTCACGATAGGGGCGGGAATGTGACCCGCGCCACGAATTCGTGGAAGGGGGCGGGTTCTAAGGGGCGGGGAAGGGGCGGGGAAGTGGCGGCGGTCACAGGTCCTTGGTCCCGGTGGAATTCGCCGAATCGCGTGGCGAGGTGATGTGCCCCATGTGAGCCAGGCCACTTACTAAGCGAAATAGTGGCGGGTTCGCGGGGTGTGCGGAGCCTGTGGATCACGCACAGGCGGGGGACAGGGAAGTGAAGGGGCGAGGCCCTTGATGCCCGTTTTGGTGCGACTTGAGCGGGTGGGCGTACCGGGCATTCGACGTAAAAAGGGTGAAGGGAAGGGTGGAATCCGAGAGGTCGGCACTACGACCGCGCTTAGTAATAGGGGTCCTTGTGGTCCGGCGGAATGCCGCGTTACCAAGGATGGGCAACGAGCCGCAGTCGGATGTTTCGGATCTCCGGACCTGTTGCTCCCCCCTTTCAGTGAGGTTGTTTCTTCATGCGCAAGAACTCGACGATGAACCGTGCCCCGAAGTCCGTCACCCGTGGCCGTGTCGCGGTAGTGACGGGCGGACTGGTCGCGGCGCTCGCCCTGGGCTCGACGGCGGCGATCGCCGCCGACACGCAGCACGAGGGATTCCTCGCCGCCGGGACGGCGAGCAGCATCTCCGACGTGGTGCAGAAGCAGGCCAGCGGCCAGCAGGCCACCGCGGCCAAGGTGAAGGCCGACGCCGCGAAGACCAAGGCCGCCAACGAGGCCAAGGCCAAGGCCGCGGCCGACGCCAAGAAGCGCGCGGACGCCAAGGCCGCCGCCGACCGCAAGGCCCGCAGCGCGTCCTGGGTGACCCCGACCAGCGGTTACGTGATCGGCGCGGGGTACGCGCAGGCCGGTCCGCACTGGGCGCACACCCACTCCGGCCAGGACTTCGTCGTGCCGAGCGGCACGAGCGTGCGGGCCGCGCACACCGGCACCGTCGTGACGGCGGGCTGGGGCGGCGCGTACGGCAACAACATCGTGATCAAGCACGCGGACAACACGTACTCGCAGTACGGCCACCTGTCGCACATCGGCGTGCACGTCGGCCAGAAGGTGGACACCGGCCAGGAGATCGGCAAGTCCGGCTCCACCGGAAACTCGACCGGTCCGCACCTGCACTTCGAGATCCGCAAGACCCCGTACTACGGCTCCTCCGTCGAGCCGCTGCACTTCCTGCGCACGCACGGCGTGCACGTCTGACGTACATCTGACGTACGTCCGACGCACGTCTGATCCCACCAGTCGTACAAGAGATCCAGTCGTACAAGAGAGACGGCGGCCGTCAACATCCGGCCGCCGTCTCTACCCGTGCGAGGACCCTCGGAAGAGCCCCTCAGCCCCTCGCAAGCTCAGCCACTCGCAAGCTCAGCCCCCTCAGACCCCCGCCTCGGCCTCCGCCTGGGCGACCAGGTCGAGCGCGACGTCGAGAATGGCGGCGCGCTTGGCGGCCGGATCGCCCTCGATGTCGCGCATCGCGAACATCCCGGCGTGCATGGCGAAGAGCGCGGTCATGCAGCGCACCTGCGCGGGCATCGGCCACTCCGGCTCCCTCAGCAGCCCGCTCAGCGAGCCGATCTTGCCCTTGAAGGACTCGCCGATGCTCAGCTCGCGCACCGTGGCCTGGTTCTCCTGGAAGAACCGGAACAGCGCCTCCGCGCCCCACAGCGCCTCGCTGTAGCGGCGCAGCACCTCCTGCTTGGTGGCCAGCGTGCGCGGCTGCTCGTTGCCCCAGGCGATCAGCGCGTCGACCGGTTTCGACAGGTCCTGCGCGATGCTGATGAGGATGTCTTCCTTGGTTTTGAAGTGGTAGTAGAGCGCCGCTTTGGTGACGTCCAGATGCTCGGCGATCTCGCGCAGTGAGGTCTTCTCGTAGCCCTGCTCCGCGAAGAGTTCGAGGGCGACGTCCTGGATGCGGCGGCGGGTGTCGCCGCGGCGGGTCTGCGCTGTGACCATGGCTGTGCACTCCTGCTGCGCTCGCGTCGGGCAGACGGAGCCCGACCGGCTCGACGGGCTGTACGGGGCATGACGGTACGGCCTTGGTCAAACCCTACGCACTTACTTGACGCCCGGCTAGTTACGCCCGTACCTTCATTCCGTACCTAGCTAGCCGGGCGGCAAGTAAGCGGACGGCGAAGTGAGTGTCGCCGGACCCGGAGAACCGCCCTCACCGGGGGAGGACCCACCGCCATGTCCCAGACCGACACCGCCGCCGCCGTCAAGGCGGAGCCGCGACAGCGCAGTGTGCGCGTCGTCATGGCGGGCCTGCTGATCGCGATGATGCTCGCGATGCTCGACAACATGATCATCGGTACCGCGATGCCGACGATCGTCGGCGAACTCGGCGGGCTCAACCACCTGTCGTGGGTCGTCACCGCCTACACGCTGGCCACCGCCGCCTCCACCCCCATCTGGGGCAAGCTCGGCGACATGTACGGCCGCAAGGGCATCTTCCTCACGTCCATCGTGCTGTTCCTGCTCGGCTCCGCGCTCTCCGGCATGTCGCAGACCATGGACCAGCTCATCAGCTTCCGCGCCGTCCAGGGCCTGGGCGCCGGCGGTCTGATGGTCGGCGTGATGGCGATCATCGGCGAGATGATCCCGCCCCGCGAGCGCGGCAAGTACCAGGGCATGATCGCCGGTGTCATGGCCATCGCCATGATCGGCGGCCCGCTCGTCGGCGGCAGCATCACCGACAACTGGGGCTGGCGCTGGAGCTTCTACATCAACCTGCCGATCGGCGTCGTCGCCCTCGCGATGGTCACCATCGTGCTGCACCTGCCGAAGAAGCGGCGCTCGGGCCGTATCGACTACTGGGGCGCGTCGCTGCTCACCGTCGCGATCACCTCGCTGGTCCTGCTCACCACCTGGGGCGGCACGCAGTACGCCTGGGGCTCCGCGCAGATCATCGGCCTGCTCGTGCTCGGCCTCGTCTCGCTCGCGGCCTTCCTCTACGCCGAGACCCGCGCCGCCGAGCCGGTGCTGCCGCTGCGGATCTTCCGCAACAGCAACTTCTCGCTGATCTCGCTGGTCGGCTTCATCGTCGGCTTCACGATGTTCGGCGCGATGACCTTCCTGCCGCTGTACCAGCAGACCGTCCAGGGCGCCTCCGCGACCAACTCGGGACTCCTGCTGCTGCCGCTGCTCAGCGCCATGCTCGTCGTCTCCATGGTCGCCGGACGCATCACCACCTCCACCGGCAAGTACAAGATCTTCCCGCTGGTCGGCGGCGCCTTCATGACCTTCGGCCTGTTCCTGCTCTCCACCATGGACGTCAACACCAGCCGCTTCACCTCCGGCCTCTACATGGCCGTACTGGGCGTCGGCATGGGCTTCGTCATGCAGATCACGATGCTGATCGCGCAGAACAGCGTCGAGATGAAGGACATCGGCGTCGGCTCCTCGTCCTCCACCCTCTTCCGCACGATCGGCGGCTCCTTCGGCGTCTCGCTCTTCGGCGCCCTGTTCACGCACACCGTCTCCCACGGCATGGCCTCCAGCGCCGCCGGAGCCGGTTCCGGGGCCGCTGGAGCCGGTGCCCAGCTCGACCGGGCCACCATCGCCAAGTTCCCGCCGGCCGTGAAGGACGCGTACTTCCACGCGGTCGCCGACGGCACCCACACCGTCTTCCTGTGGGGCGCCGTCATCAGCGTCGTCGGCTTCGTCGCGGCCTGGTTCATCACCGAGACCCCGCTGCGCGCCGCGGCCCCCAAGGCCGCCAGCTCCGAGGACGAACAGCCCCCCGTCCTGGCCGACGCCATCTGATCATCTGACCGGCAAGGCCCCCGGCCCCCCAGCCCCCCGGCCGCTGGCCACCCGCCCCCCCCCCGGCTCCTCGGCCGGACCCGCTGCCCCGCGAAGTGCCGGACACCCGGCTACTCGCGGGGCAGCATCAGTTGCGCGACCGCGCCGCCGCCGTCCTCGGCGGGGACGTTGCGGAAGGTGAGGCGGGCGCCGAGGACGCGGGCCTGGCCGGTGGCGATCGTCAGGCCCAGGCCGTGGCCGCCGCCCGAGCGGGCGGCGGAGCCCGTACGGAAGCGGTTGGGGCCGTCGCGCAGGAGGTCCGGGGGGAAGCCGGGCCCGTGGTCGCGGACGCGCAGATAGGGGCCGTCGACCACCACCTCGACGGGGGCGCCGCCGTGCCGGGCGGCGTTGGCGAGCAGATTGCCGAGGATGCGCTCCAGGCGGCGCGGGTCGGTGGGCACGACGGCCTCCTCGGCCACCGTGACCGAGGCGTCCGGCGCCAGTGCCACGACGCGGCGGCGGACGAACTCGCCGAGCGCCAGCTCCTGGAGGTCGGCCTGTTCCGCGGCGCCGTCCAGCCGCGCCACCTCCAGGACGTCCTCGACCAGCGTCCGCAGCGCGTGCACGCGGTCGCGCACCAGCTCCGAGGGGCGGCCGGGCGGCAGCAGCTCGGCGGCGGTGACCAGACCGGTGACCGGCGTCCGCAGCTCGTGCGCGATATCGGCCGTCACCCGCCGCTCGGCCTCCAGCCGCAGTTGCAGCGCGTCGGCCATCGCATCGACGGCCCGCGCCAGCTCGTCCGTCTCGTCCCGTACGCGCCGGCCGCCGATCGCCTCGCGCACCCGTACCTCGGTGTCGCCGTCCGCGACCTTGCGGGCCGCGACCGCCGCCTTCCGCAGCCGCCGCGACATCCGGCCGCCGATCAGCACGCCGATCGCCGTACCGCCGACGACGACCGCGAGCGACCCGGCCACCAGCGCCTGGTCGAGGTCGTCCAGCACGGAGTAGCGGTCGGTGAAACCGGTCTTCAGCGACAGCACCCGGCCGTCCGCGGCGGGCGTCTCCGCCCACACCATCGGGTGACCGCCGGTGTCCTGCACATACGTGGCGCGCTGCCCCTTGGCCGCGAACTCCTTCAGCTCGCGCGGCAGCTCCGGGTCGTCGATCTTGGCGTAGAAGACCAGCCGCCCGGTCGTCTCGTAGATCCGCAGCGCCGACTGGACGCGCTCGTCCTGGACGTCACGGGTGCTGTTGATCATGCTGACCCGCGCGGCGTTGTGCACGACCAGGCTCAGCGCGAGCGCGACCAGCGCCGACACCACGGCGATGGCCGCGGCGATCTTCCAGCGCAGACCGGCACGGAACCAGCGCGGGCCGGTACCGAAGCGGCGGGGGCCGGTACGCAAGCGGCGCGGGGCTCCGGGGTACGAGGAGGCGGACGGCGAGTCCGCCGGACGGGACGGCACGCGACCTCAGGCCCGCAGCTTGTAGCCGAAACCGCGGACGGTCTCCAGCCGGTCCTGGCCGATCTTGGCGCGCAGCCGCTGCACATGGACGTCCACGACCCGCGTGTCGCCGCCCCACTCGTAGTCCCAGACCCGCTGGAGCAGCCGGTCGCGGGAGAGCACGGTGCCGGGCGCGCCCGCGAACTCAAGCAGCAGCCGCATCTCGGTCGGGGTCAGCGCCAGCCGCTCCCCGGCCCGCGTGACCACCATGCCCTCGGGGTCGATCTCGATGTCCCCGAAGGAGAGCTGCGGCGCGTCGTCCAGCCCGTCGTCGCCGCCCGCCGCCCGGAAGCGGCGCAGTACGGCGCGGATTCGCGCCACCAGCACCGCGCCGTCGAACGGCTTGGTCACGTAGTCGTCGGCCCCGGCCTCCAGGCCGAGCACGATGTCGATGGCGTCGGCCCGCGCCGACACCATGATCACCGGCACCGTCGACTCGTCCCTGATCCGGCGGCACAGCGACACGCCGTCCAGGCCCGGCACCATCACGTCGAGCAGCGCGAGGTCCGGCCTGCGGGCGCGGAAGGCCGTGAGCCCTTCGAGCCCGTCGGGCGCGGCCGTGACCTCGAAGCCGTCGCGTTCCAGCGCGAGAGTCGTCGCCTCGCGGATGACGTCGTCGTCCTCGACGAACAGGACATGAGTGGCGGCCACCGGGCTATTGTCCCTGGCCGTGCTGGACGGCGTCGCCGTCGGCCGACATCTGCGGGGCCGTCGAACCGGCAGCGGCGGGACTGCTCGGCCTGCCGGACACGCCGGAGGAGGGGGATTTGGCCGGCGCCGGGGTCGTGGTCTCCGCCGCCGGCACGCCGGGATCGACCGGGTCCGACTTGGGCAGCGGCGCCGGGTCGGTCGAGGTCGGCTCGGGCGAGACGGTCGGCGTCCGCGCGCCGAAGTCCGAGAAGTCCCGCGCGACCTCGACGAAGCGCTGCCCGCGCCAGGCGTACGTGATCGACTCCTGCCCGGTCGGATACGTCGCGGGGTCGTCGGTCCTGTACACCTCGTGGATGATCTGGAGCCGCCCGTCCTCGACGCTGCCGTAGACCGGCGGCTGCTCGTCCGCGAACACGTTCTGGTACTTGCCGTTGACCATCCGGTACACGTACGCGGCGATGCCGAGGCCGTCGCCGCACGTCGTCACGTTGATCACCAGGTCGGGGCCGTCGCCCGCCGTGAGGTCGCCCGAGTCGGTGTCCATCGGGTAACCGGCCCCCACGCACGGCGTCAGATCCTCGCGTACGTCCGCGCTGACGCTGTTGTCCTTGCGCACCATCGTGGCCAGCGCCACCTGGTCGGCGACGATCGCCGGGGCGACGGTGGACGGCGTCTTCACCCGGGTGGCGGCCGGCGCCGGGCCCTCGCGGCGGGCGCCGGTGGCGGCCGTACCGCAGCCTGCGACCACGACGCACGCGCACGCCAGCGCGCCCGTCGCGAGAGTCGAGGCTACGCGGCCCACACGCCCTCCATGCGTTCCATCGGTTCCCGGCCGAGCGCGGCCGGATCCAGCGGGTCGGTCGATCCGGCCGACCCGGTCGAGCCGGCCGTGCCGAGCGGAGCTGCCGCGCCGAGCGGTCCGGTCGCGTCCGTCGAATGAGCCGGGTGCGTCGAGTATGCCGATTCCGGTTGGGACGCGTCACGCCCGGCAGAGTCCCGGTCCACCGCGTCCAGCCGGGAGTAGCCGTAGCGGCCGTGCTCCAGTTCGTACCGCAGCCGGGCCAGCGCCCGGTGCAGGGTGCTCTTCACCGTACCGGTCGACATGCCCAGCGCGCGGGCCGTCTCCTGGGTGGAGAGCTGGCCGTAGTGCCGCAGCATCACGACCTGCCGCTGCTTGGGCGCCAGCACCGTCATCACGTCGAGCAGCATCTCGCGGTCCGCGCGCTGCTCCGAGCCGTCGTCCACGCTCGCGTCCGGCAGCTCGCCCGTGGGCACCTCTTCCAGCTTCCGGTTCCGCCACCACTCGGTACGGGTGTTGATCATGACCCGGCGCATGTACGCGTCGGCCAGCGTCTTGTCGGCGATGCCCTCCCAGCGCGGATACGTCCGCACCAGCGCGGTCTGTACGAGGTCCTGCGCGTCGACCGGATTGGGCACCAGGCGGCGGGCGCTGCGCAGCAGGGCGTCCTGCCGAGTCCGCACGTACTCCTCGAACTCCAGTACCTCGCCGTTCCCCGCCATGGTGTGACTCCGTCCCGTGCCTGCCTGCCGCTGTCGTCGTTCCCTGCCGACATCGAGGACGCTACGGAGCGGATGTTGGGCTTTCGCCACCGCGAGCGCACAGCGGCCTCACAGCAACCCATCGGTTCTGTAACGGGTGGAATGCAAGCCGTGAATCGCTATGAATAGGCGCATTCTGTGGTTAAACGGGCATTTACGGACCCGAGAAGTCAGGCGTCACAGGGGGCGCGGCCCACGAAAGCCGAGGTGGGAGTGGGGGACGGGGGCGGGCACGCGGAACCGCCGGGGGAGGGCGCGCGGCGCCGCCGGGCCCGGATCATCCGGAGACCGTGCCCGGCGGAGAGCTGTGACGGTTACGGCGCTGTGACGGATACGGCGCTGAAGCGGATGCGGCGCTGAAGCGGATGCGGCGCGGTGGCGGATACCGCGCGGTGACAGATACGGCGCTGCGGCGGATACGGCGGTGGCGGGTACGCCCTAGACCGGCAGCCGGTACACGCCGTCCGCCAGCGGCTCGACCAGGCCGTCCTCGACCAGGCCGTCCAGCGCCCGGGCCCGCTGCACCGGCTCGTGCCACACGGCGTCGAGCGCGGCCTGCGGTACGGGAGCGGTGGAGGCGCGCAGGACGGCCAGCAGCCGGCCGCGTACCTGCCGGTCGGTCCCGGCGTACGTCTGGCCCCGGCGCGGCGGCCCGTCGTGCGCGGGCGAACCGGCCAGCCGCCAGACGCAGCGCGCGGCGATCGGGCAGCGCCCGCACTCGGGGGAGCGGGCGGTGCACACCAGCGCGCCCAGCTCCATGGTGGCCGCCGCCCACCGCGCCGCGACCGGCTCCTCGGCCGGGAGGAGCGTCTGGGCGGTCCGCCGCTCGGCGGCCGTCGTCGCGTTCGGCGGATACGCGGTGCCGGTCACCGCGCGGGCGAAGACCCGCCGCACATTGGTGTCGAGCACGATGTGCCGCCGCCCGTACGCGAAAGACGCCACGGCCGCCGCCGTGTACTCCCCGACACCGGGCAGGGCCAGCAACTGGCCGTGGTCCTCGGGGACTTCGCCGTTGTGCTGGGCCGCTATGGCGGTGGCCGCCGCGTGCAGCCGCAGCGCGCGGCGCGGATAGCCGAGCCGCCCCCAGGCGCGTACCGCCTCGCCGGGCGACTCCGCCGCGAGGTCGGCCGGGCGGGGCCAGCGGGCCAGCCACTCCTGGTGCACCGGCAGCACCCGGACGACCGGCGTCTGCTGGAGCATGAACTCACTGACCATCACCGACCACGCGCCCGCGTCCGGCCGCCGCCAGGGCAGATCGCGGGCGTGCTCGCCGAACCAGTCGATCACCAGGTCGTGCAGTTCGGTGACGGCGGCCGGGGGAGCCGGGGGGACCGCCGAACCCGCGGGGGCGGCCGGGGACGTGCGGGCTGAGGTGCTGACGGAAGCGTCGCGGATGTCGGTGCTCATGTCCTCCCGATCCTCGCACAGGCCACTGACAGCGACCGGCCGTCCCCTTAAACGTGATGATCGGCAAAGACCGGCCGCCGAGCGGCGGGTGTTGCGGCGAGGCGCGGGTGATCTCCCCTAGAGTTCGGGTGTGGGCTCAATGCGCAATCCCGTCGGACCTCTGCCGTCGACCATCTACTGGCGGCGGCGGGCCGTTGCGCTGTGTGTGCTCGCGCTCGTCGCCCTGCTGATCTTCTGGCTGGTCAACTCGACCGGCGGGGGCGGCGGTAGCGGCAACAACGGCTCCTCGGGCACCCACACCCCGGTCGGCACGATCACGCCGGGCCCCGAGCCGACCGGTACGCACATCACCGGGCGCCCCGGTGGCCGCGACACCTCGGGCGGCGACAGCGGCGGCTCCTCCGGTTCCTCCGCGGGCTCCTCCGGCTCCGACGGTGGCTCCAATGGCGGCTCCAACGGCGGTGCCACGGACGGAAGTTCGGCCGGTGCCGGTTCCTCGGGCGGCAACGACGGCGGTACGTCGGGTACGGCGGGCACCTCGTCGTCGGGCGGCGCGGCCTCCGGCGGTGTCGCCACCAGCGGCGGCTCGGGCAACGGCGGCTCGGGCGGTCAACTGCCCGCCGGCTCCACGCTTCCCGACTGCTCGCCCGGCAGCGTCCAGCTCTCGCTGCGCAGCGTCCAGAACTCCTACTCGCCGGACGAGACCCCCGTCTTCGAGCTGCGCGCCGCGAATTCCGGATCCGTCTCCTGCAAGGTCGACTTCGGCCCCGCCAAGGCCGTCTTCACGATCACCTCGACCGCGGGCAACGCCCACACCTGGGCCTCCGACGACTGCCCCACCGCGGGCAGCGGCTCCTACCTCCTCCAGGTGCCCGCCCACGGCTCCACGACGTACACGCTCCGGTGGAACGCCAAGACCAGCTCCCCGAAGTGCGCGACCCCCAAGGGGAGCGCTGCCGCGCCCGGCACCTACCTGATCCAGGCCCGGCTCTCCGGCTACGGCGCCAAGCAGGTCTCCTTCGTCCTCTCCCAGGACTAGCCCCGGGGGGCCCGGCCCCCCGGCCGTCCCCGGCCCGCCGCTTCGTGTGGGCGGCGGACGAGGTCGGGGCGCTTCCGGTCCCCGAGGCAGCCGCCTCCAGCGGTACGTCTAGACGTACCGCTCCAGGATGGACGACTCGGCGAGGCGGGAGAGGCCCTCGCGGACGGAGCGGGCGCGGGCCTCGCCGACGCCGTCGACCGTCTGGAGGTCGTCGACGCTCGCGGCGAGCAGCTTCTGGAGGCCGCCGAAGTGCTCGACCAGGCGCTCGATGACGGTGTTGGGCAGCCGGGGCACCTTGGCGAGGAGCCGGTAACCGCGCGGCGAGACGGCGGAGTCGAGGGATTCGGGGGAGCCGGTGTAACCCAGGGCCCGTGCCACGGTGGTGAGTTCGATGAGTTCGCTCTGCGGCAGCGAGTCGAGTTCGGCCATCGCCTCGTTGACCGTACGGCTGCGCTTGGCGGTCGGCTCCGGCACGTAGTCGCGGGCGACCAGTTCGCGCTCGGGCTCGACGCCCGCGATCAACTCGTCCAGTTGCAGGGCGAGAAGCCGTCCGTCGGTGCCCAACTCGATGACGTACTCGGCGATTTCGGTGGCGATCCGGCGGACCATCTCCAGGCGCTGGGCGACGGCGGTGACATCGCGCACCGTCACCAGGTCCTCGATCTCCAGCGCGGACAGCGTGCCCGCGACCTCGTCGAGGCGCAGCTTGTACCGTTCGAGCGTGGCCAGTGCCTGGTTGGCGCGGGAGAGGATCGCGGCGGAGTCCTCCAGGACGCGGCGCTGCCCGTCCACGTAGAGCGCGATCAGCCGCATCGACTGGCTGACCGAGACGACCGGGAAGCCGACCTGCTTGCTGACCCGGTCGGCGGTGCGGTGCCGGGTGCCGGTCTCCTCGGTGGGGATGGTCGGATCGGGGACGAGCTGCACGCCCGCGCGCAGGATCTTCGTCATGTCCTTGTCGAGGACCAGCGCGCCGTCCAGCTTGCACAGCTCGCGCAGCCGGGTCGCGGTGAACTCCACGTCCATCACGAAGCCGCCGGAGCACAGTGACTCCACGGTCTTGTCCATGCCCAGCACGATGAGGCCGCCGGTGTTGCCGCGCAGGATGCGCTCCAGGCCGTCACGGAGCGAGGTGCCGGGTGCGACGGCGCTCAAAGAGGCGCGCATCAGCCCGGCGTCGGCGCCGAAAACCCCGCCGGACCTGCCGGGGGAGTCGCCCGATGCCCTTCGGGCCGGGGGAGGGCCCCCTGCCCGGTCATTGGCTGCCACTCTGCAATCCTCCGGTCGCTACGGATGCCCAATGGGCGAGACCAGGGCAAAGTTTACGGCTTCCGGGGGGCGCGGCGCGGGCCGGACGGCTCCTACCGGGGTCCCGCGACGGTCCTACGGGGGTCCCGCGACGGCGCGCGGGCTCTCCCGGGAGCGCGCGCGAGGCCCCGCACGACCGTGTGCCGGGCCTTCCGTGACTGTACGCCGCGCGCAACCCGAACGGGTGCCGGGTGTTCCCCGGAACCGCGAGCCGGGCGTTCTCCGGGAAGGGGCGCGGGGCGTTCCCCCGTGCCCGCGAGCCGGGCGCCCGCGGCCGTACGGCCGTACGGCTGTACGAACGCGGACGTCTGCACAGCCGTACGGGCACCGGCGTCCGCGGCCGTACCGGCGTACGCCGTGGCGCTATGACCGTGCGGTCCGCTTCGGCAGGGCCCGCAGCGCGTCCCCTATGTCCGCGACCTCCACCACCTTCATGCCCGCCGGGATCTTGCCGGGGTCCGGCGGTACGAGGGCGTGGGTGAAGCCGAGCCGGGCCGCCTCCGACAGGCGGCGCTGCACGCCGGTGACGCGCCTGACCTCACCGGCCAGGCCCACCTCGCCGATCGCCACCAGGTTCTTCGGCAGCGGGGTGTCGATGGCGGCGCTGGCCAGCGCGAGCGCCACCGCGAGGTCGGCGGCGGGCTCGGTGAGCTTCACGCCGCCCACGGTCGCGGTGTAGATGTCCTGCTTGCCGATGGCCTTGATCCGGCCGCGCTGTTCGAGCACCGCGAGCATCATCGACACGCGCGAGTTCTCCAGACCGGAGGTGGTGCGGCGCGGCGAGGGGATCTGGGTGTCGACGGTCAGCGCCTGCACCTCGGCGACCAGCGGGCGGCGGCCCTCCAGGGTCACGGTCAGGCAGGTGCCGGGCACCGGCTCGTCGCGCCGGGTGAGGAAGAGGCCGGACGGATCGGCCAGGCCGGTGATGCCCTCGTCGTGCAGTTCGAAGCAGCCGACCTCGTCCGTGGCGCCGTAACGGTTCTTGATGCCGCGGATCAGCCGCAGCCGCGCGTGCCGGTCGCCCTCGAAGCTGAGCACCACGTCGACCAGGTGCTCCAGCAGCCGCGGGCCCGCGATCGAGCCGTCCTTGGTGACGTGTCCGACCAGGATGGTCGACATCCCGCGGTCCTTCGACGCGCGGATCAGCGCGCCCGCGACCTCGCGGATCTGCGCGGTGCCGCCGGGCGCGCCGTCCAGTTCGGCCGACGCGACGGTCTGCACGGAGTCCAGCACCAGCAGCGCCGGCTTCACGTCGTCCAGGTGACCGAGAACGGCCGAAAGATCCGTCTCCGCGGCCAGATACAGATGGTCGGCGAGCGCGCCGATCCGGTCCGCGCGCAGCCGTACCTGCGAGGCGGACTCCTCACCGGTCACGTACAGCGTCGCGCCCTGCGCGCTGGACGCCTTCGCCGCCACGTCGAGCAGCAGCGTGGACTTGCCGACGCCGGGCTCGCCCGCGAGCAGGACGACGGCGCCGGGCACCAGGCCGCCGCCGAGCACGCGGTCCAGCTCCGGCACGCCCGTGGAGCGCGCGGTCGCCTGCCGCCCGTCGACCTGGCCGATCGGCCGCGCCGCCGTCGTCACCCGGCCGGGCGCGGTGGTCCGTACGGCGGGCGCGGCGCCGAACTCCTCCACCGTCCCCCACGCCTGGCACTCGCCGCAGCGGCCCAGCCACTTCAGCGCCGTCCACCCGCACTCGGTGCAGCGGTAGGAGGGACGGTCCTTCGAGACGGTCTTACGGGCAGCCATGCCGCCCACCGTAGCGGGAGGGTCCGACAAGGCGGCCGGACCGGCTCCTGCGGCTGCCGGGGGCGCTCAAGGGGGCGTGCGGCGCGGACATCGAGCGCGCGCACGTGCGTTCACTCGTAAGAATGACGGAGCTGTCCCCTTTTGGGCAGCATCACTACCCATAAGGATTAATGCACGCCAGGAGAGCTGAACCGGGGGCCGTACCGGGCCTACCGTCGCCCGGTGATGAGCAGGCAGGAGACCCCCACCCAGAACCAGACGACCGGCGCACACCGCAAGCACCGCGCGCCGGCCGGCCGGGCCGCCCGCAAGGACACGCCGGGCGGCGAGGCGCCGCGCACCGAGGCGCCGCGTCCGGAGGGACCGCGCGTGGAGGGAGCGCGCGTGTCCCGCAAGGAGGCCCGCGGCGACGCGCGCAAGGCCGCCCGCAAGGAGCCGTCGCGCAAGGACGGCCGCAAGGACGGCCGCAAGGACGTCCGCCGGGAAGCGACGCACAAGGCGCACGACCGTCAACGCCCGCACGGCACGCTCCCCATGCAGCCGCCCGCGCACTACGAGCCGTATCTGGACGGCCTGTTCACGTACTGCCTGTCGATCCTGTGCGAGCACGACGCGGCGGCCGGGGCGCTCGGCGAGGTGCTGGCGCTCGCCGAACGGCAGCGCGGCCACCTGCGCGACCCGAAGCTGCTCCGCCCCTGGCTGTACGCGCTCGCCCGCTGGACCTGCCTGCGCCGGCTCGCCGCCGGGCCGCCGGAGCCGCCGAGCACGTCGGTCGCCGTCGCCGAGCAGCGGCACGCCCAACTCGCCGCGCTCGCCTGGCCCGAGGCCGCCGGCACCACGCCCGAGCAGCGCGAGGCCCTGGAGTTGGCGGTCCGCCACCAACTCCCGCCGCACGAAGTCGCCGCCGTCCTCGGCATCGACGCCGACACCGCGCGCGGCCTGCTCGCCCGCGCCGCCTGCGAGGTGGAGCGGACCCGCACCGCGCTGTCCGTCGTGGACACCGGCAACTGCGCCGCCCTCGCCCAGATCGCGGGCGAGACCAAGGTGTTGCTCGGTACGGCGCTGCGCACGGAACTCGTCAGGCACGTCGACGACTGCCCGGTGTGCAGGCGTACGGCGGAACGCGTCGTCGCCGCGGGGCCCTGGCCGGGGGCCTCGGGTGTACCGGGCGCTCCGGGGGCCGGGTCCACCGCCGTCCTCGCCCTCATCGAGGCGCCGCGCTCGGCCGCGTACGCCGCCCTGCTGCACGCCATGGACGCCGGGGCCGGGCGCTCCCGCGACGCCACCCCGCGCTTCGACCGGCGCGGCTTCCCCATGGACCTCAAGGACCGCGCCGCCCGCCGCGCGCAGCTCAGGCACCGGGCCGTCACCAGTACGGTCGTCGCGGCCGTCGTCGCCGCGCCCGTACTCGCCCTGTGGGCCGCCTATCACGCGGCGCCGCTCGGCGCCGACGCGCCCGGCACGGACCGCGCCGCCAGCGAGCCCGACGGTCTCAACGGCGACCCGTACCAGGAGGCGGGCAGCTCCCGGCAGGCTCCCGACCCCCAGCACTCCGGCGGTACGGACACCCCGGCGCCGGTCCTCACCACGACCGTCTCGACCGACCCCACGGCCGCCGGCTCGGCGTCCCCCGGCGGCAGTACGCTCACCGTCGCCGCCAGCGGCACCACCGTCACCCTGACCGCGCGCGGCGCGGCCCCCGTGCACTGGACGGCCGACACCGCCGCGTTCTGGATCCGGCTCTCCGCGACCTCGGGCGACCTGCGGCCCGGAGAATCGGTCACTCTCACCCTGAGCGTCGACCACGCCCTGGAGCCCTCCGGCTCCTGGACCGCCCGCATCGCCTTCTCCCCGGCGCACGCGACCGTGATCCTGCGCGGCTCCTCCACCCGCAATGTGCCGCCGCCCGCCTCCGACTCCCCGACCACCCCGCCGCCGTCCTCGTCCTCCCCGACGACGCCCCCGCCGACCACGCCTCCGCCGACGACCCCGCCGCCCACCACCCCGCCCCCGACGACACCTCCGCCGACGACCGCGCCGCCCACGACCGACGCCCCCAGCACCGCGCCGGAGTCGCCGAGCCCGGCCGGATAGCCGTACGGCGAAAGGGTGTTACTCCTGAGTAGCCGTACTCATGCCGGGCCGCCCGCGCGGCGGGACGATGAGCGGCATGGGGAAATTCACCGGCACGGTCGTGGTCACCCTCGTCACCGTCGGAACACTCGCCGTCGTCCACGCCGTCGGCGCACCGCTGTCCACCGTCCTCGGCACCGCCGCGGGCCTGCTCGGCCTGCTCTGGCTGCTCCTTCTGCTGACCGTGCCGTGGAACCTCTACTTCCGCGCCCACGCCGTCCTCGCCGAGATCCGGACCAGCCGCGAAAAGGGCCTGACCGTCTCCCCGGAACGCGACACCGAGGCCGGGCGGATCGCCCGCCTGATGCTGCGCGTCGCCCTCGCGGGACACCTCGTCACGGCCGCCCTCGCGGTCGCCGTCGCCGCGGCGACCGGCCGCGCCGCAGGCTACTGGCTCGCCGGATTCTTCCTGCTGAGCACCGTCTTCCGGCCCGCGGGCGCCTGGTTCGCGGCGCTGCGGCGCCGCCTCGGCACCCTCTTGAAGGACGTCACCTACCCGCGCGACGACGTCCTCGCCCTGCGCGCCACCGTCACCCGCGTCGAGAGCGGCGCCAAGGTCCTGGAGGGCAAGGCCGAGGAGCAGTACCACGCGCTCGGCGAACTCCGGTCCGCGGTCGACGCGTTGGGCCTGTCGGTCTACGCGCGGGCCGACGGGACCGACCGCCGGATCGCCGCGCTGGCGCGGGAGTTCGAGGCGACGGTGAACCGGCTGACCGACAACACCGAGATCATCGCCGGTCTGAAGGCGTTTCTGCGGCTGCTGCGGACGGAGGACGGGGTGCTGCCGTAACGGCCGTGGTCCGTACGGCCGTTGACGCGGGACGTCACGCCCGCCTCAGGCGGCCGTCTCCAGCTCCAGCAGCAGGTGCTTGGCGTCGGCGCCGCCCGCGTACTGCCCGGCCGAACCGTCCGAGCGCACCACCCGGTGGCACGGCACCACCAGCGGCAGCGGGTTGAGCGCGCACGCCGTACCCACCGCGCGGACCGCCCGCGGACTGCCCGCCGCCGCCGCCACCTGCGCGTAACTCGCCGTCCTGCCGTACGCGATGTCCGGCAGGTGCGTCAGCACCTCGCGCCTGAAGCCCTTCGACAGCCGCCAGTCCAGGGGGACTTCGAAGCCGCGGCGCTGCCCGGTGAAGTACTCGTCGAGCTGGCGGCTCACCGCGTCCAGCCGCCGCGGGGCGCGCAGCACCCGCGGGCTGATGGTGTCCGCGAGCTGCTGGAGCACCGCCGCGTGGTCCTGCACGGCGAACGCCACGCGCACCAGGCCCTTCTCGGTCGCCGCCAGCAGCAGCGGGCCCACCGGGCTGTCCAGCGTCCGGTACGCGACGTCCAGCAGCCCGGCTTGCCCGGCTTCCGCCGCCAGGCGCTCGTGGAGCCGGTCCATCGTCGCGTCGTCCTGCGCGGCGAGGGCTTCCAGGAGCTGGGCGGCCGAGTCGTTCGTGTCCCGCACGTCCCGCACGTCCCGCACGTCCTGCGTGTCGTTCGTGTCGTTCGCGTCCTTCATGAGGGGTCTCCTCCTCCCGCGGTGTCCCGCGGATAGCTGCGGCGCAGGGCCTTCACCCCGTCGGCGGCGGCCCTGCGCGCCGCGTCCGGGCTGCCGCCCGTCACGGCGGCGATGTCCTTGTACGGCAGGCCCGCCAGGTAGTGGTACGCGACCGTCTGCCGCTGCCGCTCCGGCAGCGCCTTCAGCGCCGTCCACAGATCCGGGTCCCAGTCCTCGGGCCGCCCGGTGCGGCTCGCCCGCTCGGGCAGCTCCGCCAGCGGTGTCGCGCGGCGCGCGTTGCCCCGCGTGATGTCGACGGCCTTGCGGTGCGCGATGGTCACCAGCCACGCCTCGACGTTCGCGTCCGCGGGCAGCTCCGGGTACGCCCGCAGCGCGGCCAGGAAGGTCTCCGACCACGCGTCCTGCGCGTCGTGCGGGCCCACGACGGCCCGGACGACCCGGAGCACCATCGGCCCGTGGTCGGTCACGATCTGTTCGAACAGTGGCTTGCTCACATGGGGTAAACGCGTGGGGGCGCCGAAACGTGAGGTGGCTTTCGCGGGGGGCTTTTGGACCTGCGGTTCGCTTCGGAGGTGCGGTTCGCCGCGGAACTGCGGTCCGCTTCGGAGGTGCGGTTCGCCGCGGAACTGCGGTCCGCTTCAGAAGAGGCGGTCCGCCGAGGCGGCGTCGGGCTCCTCCAGTTCCAGCAGGTACCGCTTGCGGGGGAGGCCGCCCGCGTAGCCGCGCAGGTTTCCGTCGGCCGCCACCACGCGGTGGCACGGGACGATCACCGACAAGGGGTTCAGGCCGTTCGCGGCGCCGACGGCCTGGGAGAGGGAGATGTCGCCGAGCTGGCGGGCGAGGTCGCCGTAGGAGCGGGTTTCTCCGTACGGGATGCGGGTCAGCAGGGTCCAGACGCGGCGCTGGAACTCGTTGCCCTCCGGGGTCAGTGCGAGGTCGAAGGTGTGCCGGGTTCCGGCGAAGTATTCCTTGAGCTGGTGGCGTACGTCGTCGAAGGATTCGTCGGCGCGTTCGCCGAAGGTGGTTTCGTTGGGCCTTCGTTTGTGGCCCTCGAAGTAGAGCCCTACGAGGGCGGGGCCCTCGCGGACCACTGTCAGGTCGCCTACGGGCGAGGCGATCACCGCGTGTGTCCTCATCTTGCTTATTTTTCCCGCCCGCCCACCCGCCCACCCGTGCGGGTGCTTTCTTCGTCTGCGGGTGCCGCTTGTGCCTGGTCGGTGCCGGTCCGGGGCACCTCCTCGGGCGACGAACGTGCCCGCACTTCGATGACGTCCAGCCCTTGTCCGTTCGTCCCCCTGCGGGGGCACCCCGGCCCGTCCCCTCCCGGTCCGTCGGCGTCCGCCTGTCCGCTGTGGCTGAGGGGGGGAGGGGGGTGGGTGGGCTTGGGTACGTCGGCGTCCGACGGGCCGGTGGGGGCGGAGGGGGGTGGGTGGGCTCGGGTGGGGCGGGGGCTAGCATCCGGGGGCATGGGGACGCGGGGGTGGCGGCTTGGGGCCGTGGTGGGGGTGGCGGTGCTGGCGGGGGTGGGTGCCTCGGGGCCGGAGCGGGCGGAGGCGGTCCGTGCGACGGTGGGGCTTGGGCCGCTTCCGGCGGATCGTTACGACTACACGCCCGAGGACTACCAACGGGAGAAGCGGGCAACGGCGTTGCTGGTCCGGCAGTGCATGGCGAAACGCGGGCACGCGGACTTTCCGCTCGATCCGCGCTACCCCGTCGACCCCACCATGCTCACCGCGGTCAGCACTGGCTACGGCGCACTCGACATGACCAACGCGAGCCGCTGGGGCTACGGATGGGACCCGGCGAAGTCCACTCCCACGCGGCCGCAGGGCCGTCGGATGACCCAGGCCGAGTACGCGGACTTTCCGGCCTGCAACGTGGAGGCGAACCGGCGGCTGATGCGCGGGATCGACGTCAAGCGGGACTGGCTCTACGCGAGCACGCGCTCGGTCGAGATCGACAAGGCCGTCAAACGCGATCCCCGCTTGCTCGCGGCCTGGGACGCGTGGTCCCGCTGCGTGGCCGGCCAGGGGTTCGCCCGCTACTCCGACCCGCTCGCGGCCTTCGGGGACAAGGCGTGGCATCGCGGCAGCGACGGCAACACCACGCACACCCCGACCGAGCGGCGCACCGCCGTCGCCGACGTCACCTGCCAGCGCCGCCACCACACCGCCCAACTCCTGCACGCCGTACGCGCCCAGCAGCAGACCGCCGACATCGCCGCCCACCAGGACCGCTACACCGCCGGCCTCCACGCCCTCCAGACCTTCCGGTCCACCATCTCCGACACCCTCCGCCACCTCGGCTGAGGACACCCCGCAAAGCGCCTCCCCGAACATCGAACACGCCCCCTTTGGCCACCGTGTGGGGCGTCACCCACCCCGCAGCCCCCGTGCCCGGCCCCATCCACCCCCACGGACCGTCGGGCGCCGACGTACCGGAGGGGACGGTGCGGGGTGCCCCCGCAGATTTGCGTGCCGACAGGGCGTTGACGGATGCGCGGGAGCAGGCAGCACGCAGCTCGAGGAGGTACCCCGTACCGGGACCGACCCCACGCACAAGAGGGCGCCCGGACGGTACCCGGACCGAACCCCCAGCCGCCCCCACGCACAAGAGGGCCCTAGGAAGCGGGGGCAGCGGGGTCGGCGGGGTGGGGGGCCAGAAGAGGAAGGTGGGGGGTGGACAGTCGGGACTCGCACAGCGCAGCGAGCATGGCGTAGGCGTCGGGACCCATGAGTTCGGTCAGCTCCGGGCGGTACGACACGTAGACCGGGTCACCGGCACCGTGCGCGGACGTCGCCGACGTGCACCACCAGTGCAGGTCGTGGCCCCCCGGCCCCCACCCCCGCCGGTCGTACTCCCCGATCGACACGACCAGCACCCGCGAATCGTCCGGCCGGTCCACCCAGTCGAAAGTCCGCCGGATCGGCAACTGCCAGCACACGTCCGGCTTCGTCTCCAGCGGCTCGCGCCCCTCCCGCAGGGCCAGCGCGTGCAGCGCGCACCCCTGGCCGCCCGCGAACCCGGCCCGGTTGGAGAAGACACACGCCCCGTCCACGACACGCGTCTGCCGCTCGCCCTCCTCGTTCTCCATCGCCCACGCGCCGTCGGCGCCCTCGGCGTGGAACTGCCACGTCTCCGGCGTGAGCCTGGCCACATGCCCGGCCACCCGCTTCTCGTCGTCGTCGTCCGAGAAGTGCGCGCCCAGCGAACAGCACCCGTCGTCCGCGCGCCCCGCCACGATCCCCTGGCAGCCGCTGCCGAAGACGCACGTCCAGCGCGAGGTGAGCCACGTGAGGTCGCAGCGGAAGACCTGCTCCTCGTCGGCCGGATCGGCGAATTCGACCCAGGCGCGGGCGAAGTCCAGCCCCACCTCGTCGCGGACCGTGCCTGCACTCTTCTTCTTGGCCTTGAGGGCCTTCACCTTCGCCACGCGCCCAAGAGTAAGACCGGAATGCGCCGAATGGTCGCCAACGGGTCGCGGATCGCCCACGCGCCACCGCCCGGCGGCCCCGCGCGGCCCGCGGAACGGACACCCACGTCGGCGCGCTAGCGTCTTGCCCATGCGACTCGGAGTGCTCGACGTGGGTTCCAACACCGTCCACCTGTTGGTGGTGGACGCGCACCCGGGCGCGCGCCCGCTCCCCGCGTACTCGCACAAGGCGGAGCTGCGCCTGGCCGAACTCCTCGACGAGCACGGCGCGATCAGCGCCGCCGGCGTCGACCGCCTGGTCGCCACGATCGCGGACGCGCTGCGCGTGGCGGAGGACAAGGGCGCCGAGGACGTGCTGTCCTTCGCGACCTCCGCGGTGCGGGAGGCGGCGAACGGCGAGGCCGTCCTGGCCCGGGTGGACGCGGAGACGGGCGTCCGCCTCACCGTCCTGTCCGGCGAGGACGAGTCGCGGCTGACGTTCCTCGCCGTACGCCGCTGGTTCGGCTGGTCGGCCGGGCGGCTGCTGGTGCTGGACATCGGCGGCGGGTCGCTGGAGGTCGGCTACGGCATGGACGAGTACCCGGACGCGGCCGTGTCCCTGCCGCTCGGCGCGGGACGCCTGACCGGTACGTGGCTGCCGGGCGATCCGCCGACCGCCCACGACGTACGGTCGCTGCGCAGGCACGTACGCGCCGAGATCGCCCGTACGGTCCCGGACTTCGCCCGCTTCGGCCGGCCCGACCACGCGGTGGGCACGTCCAAGACGTTCAAGCAGCTCGCCAGGCTCGCGGGCGCGGCCCGCTCCGCCGACGGCCTGTACGCCCAGCGCCGGCTGCGGCGCGGCGCGCTGGAGGAGTGGGTGCCGCGGCTCGCGGAGATGACGGCGGCCCAGCGCAGCACCCTGCCGGGCGTCTCGGTCGGCCGGGCCGGGCAGCTCCTGGCGGGCGCCCTGGTCGCGGACGCCGCGATGGACCTCTTCGGCGTCGAGGAGCTGGAGATCTGCCCCTGGGCCCTGCGCGAGGGCGTCATCCTGCGCAAGCTCGACCTGATGGTGAACGACGCCGGACCGGGGGCGGCCCTGGCCCGCTGGGGCGACTGAGCCGGTCCGCCGCGCCCGCCGCGCCCCGCCGTGAGATCGGCGACAGTCCCTCCGCACCCCCCGGCACCTGCCCCTTCCGCCCCGGCCGCCGCCGTACGCTGTTTCCCGTGGCTGAACCAGCGGGTCGGAAGACGGACGGCCGGACGACGGACGCCGCCCTGAGACGCGAATGGCGTACGGGGCAGCGCGCGCAGCACGCGCGGGAACGTCTCGCCCCGACCGCGGGGTCCGCCGCGGGGCCCCGCGGCGGCACGTCGAAGATCGTCCTGTCCACCGCCTCCGTCTACCCGGCCTCCACCGCCACCGCCTTCGAGATCGCCGCCCGCCTCGGCTACGACGGCGTCGAGGTGATGGTGTGGACCGACCCGATCAGCCAGGACGTGGACGCGCTGCGCCGCCTGTCGGACTTCCACCGGATGCCGATCCTGGCCGTCCACGCGCCGTGCCTGCTGATCGCGCAGCGCGTCTGGTCCGCCGACCCGTGGGTCAAGCTCCAGCGGGCCCGCGCGGCGGCCGAGACGCTGGGCGCCTCGACCGTCGTGGTGCACCCGCCGTTCCGCTGGCAGCGCGGCTACGCCAGGGACTTCGTCGCCGGGATCTGGCGGATGGCGGACGAGACGGACGTACGGTTCGCGGTCGAGAACATGTACCCGTGGCGCTACCGGGACCGCGAGATGCAGGCGTACGCGCCCGACTGGGACGTCGCCAACGACGACTACCGCCACCTGACCGTGGACTTCTCGCACGCGGCGACCTCCCGTACCGAGCCGTTCGCGCTGATGGCGAGGATGGCCGAGCGGATGGTGCACGTCCACCTCGGCGACAGCACGGGCTCCGCCAAGGACGAGCACCTGGTGCCGGGGCGCGGGAATCTGCCGTGCGCGGAGCTGCTGGCGGCGCTGGCGGCGAGCGACTACGACGGCCATGTGGTGGTCGAGGTGACCACCCGGCGGGCGATGTCGAGGGCCGAGCGCGAGGCGGACCTGGCGGAGGCGCTGGCCTTCACCCGGCTGCACTACGCGACACCGGCGCCGGTCGGCGGTGGTCCGGCGTGAGTACGGCGAAGGCGTCCCCCGGCTCCCCGGAACCCGACGGGCCCCAGGAATCCGAGGGCCCCCAGGAGTCCGGCAAGCCGGCCGGCCGCCGCCGCGGCCGTCCCGCGGGCACCAAGGCCGGGACCGCCGAGACCCGTGACCGTATCCTCGCCGCCGCCCGCGAGGAGTTCTCCGCCCGCGGCTACGACAAGACCTCCGTCCGCTCGATCGGCAAGGCGGCGGGCGTCGACTCCGCCCTCGTCCACCACTACTTCGGCACGAAGGAACAGATCTTCGGCGCCGCCATCGAGCTGTCCTTCGCGCCCGCCATGAACATCCCCGACCTCGTCGTGGCGGGCGGCGTCGACGGCATGGGCGAGCGGGTGGCCCGGCTGATGCTGCGGATCTGGGAGAACCCGGTCTCGCGCGAGCCGCTGCTGGCCATCGTCCGGTCCGCGGTCACCAACGAGACGGCCGCCGCGGTCTTCCGCGGCCTGGTCAGCCGCCGCGTCCTGGCCCGCCTCGCGGGCGGCCTCGACGTGCCCGACGCCGAGTTCCGCGTGCAGCTCGCCGCCGCCCAGCTCGTCGGGATCATCATGCTGCGGTACATCGTGCGGGTGGAGCCGATGGCCTCCGCCGACCCCGAGGACATCGTCGCCATGGTCGGCCCGGTCCTCCAGCGCTACCTCACCGCCGCCGACGTCCACCCGTAGGACCCCGCCCCCGTACAGCCCCATGGGACCGCACGTCCCGCATACCGGACCGAACGTCCGGATCCTGGGCGACGGGCGTACCCTCGATGCTCTAGTACGGAGCAGTACGAGCCAAGTGAACCCAAGGGAGTGGACACCGTGCCCGAGCTGAGGTCACGTACGGTCACCCACGGCCGCAACATGGCGGGCGCCCGCGCGCTGATGCGCGCCTCCGGCGTCGCCAACAGCGACATCGGGAAGCCGATCATCGCGGTCGCCAACAGCTTCACCGAGTTCGTACCGGGTCACACGCACCTTCAGCCCGTCGGCCGGATCGTCTCCGAGGCGATCCTCGCGGCGGGCGCGGTGCCGCGCGAGTTCAACACGATCGCCGTGGACGACGGCATCGCGATGGGCCACGGCGGCATGCTCTACAGCCTGCCGTCCCGCGACCTGATCGCCGACTCCGTCGAGTACATGGTCGAGGCGCACTGCGCGGACGCGCTGATCTGCATCTCCAACTGCGACAAGATCACCCCGGGCATGCTGATGGCCGCGCTGCGCCTCAACATCCCGACCGTCTTCGTCTCCGGCGGCCCCATGGAGGCCGGCAAGGCGACGCTGGTCGACGGCACCGTCCGCAAGCTGGACCTGATCAACGCCATCGCGGACGCCGTCAACGAGAACATCTCGGACGAGGACATCCTCCGTATCGAGGAGAACGCCTGCCCGACCTGCGGCTCCTGTTCCGGCATGTTCACCGCCAACTCGATGAACTGCCTCACCGAGGCCATGGGCCTGGCCCTGCCCGGCAACGGCTCGGTCCTGGCCACGCACACCGCCCGCAAGGCGCTGTACGAGAACGCCGGCCGCACCGTCGTGGAGCTGACCAAGCGGCACTACGAGCAGGACGACGCGTCCGTGCTGCCGCGCGCCATCGCCACCCGCGCCGCCTTCGACAACGCCATGGCGCTCGACATCGCCATGGGCGGCTCCACCAACACGATCCTGCACCTGCTGGCCGCCGCCCAGGAAGCCGAGCTCGACTACGGCCTGGACGACATCAACGCCGTCTCGCGCCGCGTCCCCTGCCTGGCCAAGGTCGCGCCGAACGTGGCGCCCGGCGGCACGTACTACATGGAGGACATCCACCGGGCCGGCGGCATCCCCGCCATCCTCGGCGAGCTGTACCGCGGCGGGCTGCTCAACGAGGACGTGCACACCGTCCACTCGCCCTCCATCAAGGAGTGGCTCGACGCCTGGGACGTGCGCGGCGGCTCCGCCTCCGACGAGGCCGTCGAGCTGTGGCACGCGGCGCCCGGCTGCAAGCGCTCCGCCGAGGCGTTCTCGCAGTCCGAGCGGTGGGACACCCTGGACACCGACGCCGCGGGCGGCTGCATCCGCGACGTCGCGCACGCCTACTCCGCCGACGGCGGCCTGGCCGTGCTGCGCGGCAACCTCGCCCTGGACGGCGCGGTCGTGAAGACCGCGGGCGTGGACGAGTCGATCTGGACCTTCGAGGGGCCGGCCGTCGTCTGCGAGTCGCAGGAAGAGGCCGTCGACAAGATCCTCGCCAAGCAGGTCAACCCCGGCGATGTCGTCGTGATCCGCTACGAGGGCCCGCGCGGCGGCCCCGGCATGCAGGAGATGCTCTACCCCACGTCCTTCCTCAAGGGCCGCGGCCTCGGCAAGGTCTGCGCCCTGGTCACCGACGGCCGCTTCTCCGGCGGCACGTCGGGCCTGTCCATCGGCCACGCCTCACCCGAGGCGGCCTCGGGCGGCACCATCGCCCTGGTCGAGGACGGCGACCGCATCCGGATCGACATCCCCAACCGCTCCATGGAACTCCTGGTGTCCGAGGAGGAGCTGGCCGCCCGCCGCGAAGCCCTCGGCGGCGTCTACGCCCCGCGCGACCGCACGCGCAAGGTCTCCACGGCCCTGCGCGCCTACGCGGCCATGGCCACCAGCGCCGACCGCGGCGCCGTCCGCGACATCACCAAGCTGGAGCGCTGACACCGGCAGCGCACGCACGACGCCCCCGCACCGTGACCCGGTGCGGGGGCGTCGTGCGTACGGCCGCGCTGTGCCTGGACGTACGCGTATCCGTGCGGGGACGGGCACATGTTCGTGCACGTTTACGCGCACGCGTACGGGGTCGACGGTCAGAGGTGGTCGATGCCCGTGAGGTCGACGTTGATGCGGTACGGGACCTGGACGGTCAGCTCCTCGCGGTGCACGCCGGTGAGGGCGTACGAGTGCGAGGCCGGATCCCACTCGTGCACGTAGACCATCGGGCGCTCGGTCTCGGTGTCCTCCTCCACGCGCCACAGGTGCGTGACCCCCGCTTCCTCGTACGGGTGAGGCTCGCTCTCGTCGGCGTCGGCGGGCAGGACTTCCACGGCGAGGACGACAACGTTCTCCGCCTCCGCGCCGACCACGACGATGTCCGGTTCGGCCACCGTGCGGTCGTCCACGACCACCGCCACGTCCCTGCGCACCCGCAGGTGCGCGGGGAGTGTGCGGCGGAGGCTGTGCGTCATCAGATACCGCGCCAGCGTGCGGAATCGCTCCTGCCGCGCGGGGTTCTCAGCGGCGTGCGCCGTTAATTTTCCTTCCATGGACAGTAAGTATGACCCCTGGGCAGAGAATGACGCTGGCATATGCCAAATCAGAGGTGCCGACCGCGCCTCGCCCGGGCGGTCCTGAACACGAGGAAGCCGCCGAGGAGCAGCGATCCGCCGGCGAGTCCCGCTGCCCATCCGACCTCGGCGCCGGTGTGCGGGAGGGTGTCGCCGCCGGGGGTGGTCCAGGTCCCGGTGGGCGTCGGCGGGGGAGTGGTGCCGGCCGTCCCCGACGGGTCCGGGGAGGTGGTGGGCGGGGTGGTCGGTGACGTCGTGGTCGGGGTGGTGGGCGGGGTGGTCGGTGGCGTCGTGGGCGGGGTGGTGGGCGGGGTGGTCGGTGGCGTCGTGGGCGGGGTGGT
Organism: Streptomyces sp. NPDC088197; assembly: GCF_044741185.1. Lineage (NCBI taxonomy): Bacteria > Bacillati > Actinomycetota > Actinomycetes > Kitasatosporales > Streptomycetaceae > Streptomyces > Streptomyces sp. NPDC088197. The sequence continues at coordinate 8,906 of NZ_JBIUSD010000014.1, read as the reverse complement.
CGGCGAGGTAGTGGGCGGTGGGGTCGTGCCGCCGGTTTCCGGGCCGGTCGGGGTGGGCGTCGTCGGCGTCGTGGTCGCGGTGGTCGGCGGTGGCGTCGTCGGTGGCACCGGCGTCGTCGAGTCGACCGAGTTCGTCGGGGTCGGGGTGGTGGTCTCACAGGTGACGGCGACGTGGCCGAGGCGGAGGTCGACCAGCGGTCCCGCGTACGCCGGGGCGCCGCTCGTGTCGGTGAACGTGCCGCTGACGGTGATGTCGACGCCCGCGTCCGCGCTGGTGGCGGCGGTCGGGGCGCCGCCGGGCGGGTGCTGGTACGGCTCGTACGTCACGGTGAGCGTGCCGCCGCCGATGCCGGAGGCGCCGATCTCCGCGCCGGTCACGTCGAAGGTGGTCGTCCCGACCGGGACGGTGTGGCCGAGTACGTCGATCACCCCGCCGTCCGTCCGCGCGTACGCGAGCGCGTACGGGCCCACCGGCGGCGGTACGCACTCCGCGTACGCGTCCAGCGACCCGACGCTGACGAAGTCCTTGGAGTTCAGGCCGAGCGTGAAGCCGCCCGCCTGGGCCTGCGCGGAGGTCTTGCCGGGACCCGCGTCCGTACGGGCCGTGACCGCGCCGATCACCGTCAGGTGCGACAGCACGCCGGACGGGTCGGAGAAGTCACCGCCGTCCGGGCCGCCGTCCGGGGCGGAGGAGGCGTGGCCGTACCGGCCGTGGAAGGCGCTCAGGCCGAGCGGCGGGGCGGGTGCGAGGGTGAGGTCGACCAGGGAGCTGGTCGCCGCCTCGGCCGCGCGGGGGCCCGCGGCCGTCGCCGCGCCGGACCCGGCGGCCAGGGTGCAGGCGGCGGCGGTGAGGGCGGCGGCGCCCAGGCCGAGGAGGAGGTGGGGGGCGGGGGGACGGCGTCGGAGCCCGGGCGAGGCCGGGGGGACGTCTGACCGGATGTCTGACATATCGTCAGGAAAACGCATCGCGTCGTGCGATTCGTCGACCGTCGGCCGAACGGGTGTGTCAGGGAACGTCCCGTTCTGGGTCATAATCGATGGCGTGGACGAGGTGAGCGAAGTGAAGCGGCGGGTTGGCGGGGGCGACGCCGTCGGCGGGGCGGCTGAGGGGGTGCCGCGGCCGGAGCCGATCCGTTTCTTCGGGACGACGTGGGTCGCGCACGACGGCGGATACGCCTGGCGGCGGGCCGGGCTCGCGGTCGGGTCCCTCGTCGCCATCGGGGTGGGGGCGGCGGTGCTGCGGTTCGGCTTTCAGGGGCTGGCCGACGCAGACGTCGGCCCCTTTGTGACCTTTCTGGCGGTGGCCGGGTTCGCCGTGTGCAGCGCTCTCGCTTTCCAGCGGACGTGGCGGGGGTTTTCGCGGCGGCGGGAGGCGGGGGCCGAGCAGGGGCTTCTGGCGATCGGCTTTCTCGGCGTGCTCCTCGCCTATTTCCTTCGGGCCTTCACCGAAGCGCCGGGGGAGGCGCTGCACCGAGCCGAGCATACGACCGCCTCGGGACGCCGCCGGTCCTAGGGCCTGTCCGGCCGGGCGGTGGGCGCATATCCCGGTCGTCGCTATGACGTCTCCCTGGCCACCCGGGTGAGTACCGCTTGGCGCAGGCCGGCGGGTTCCACTTCCAGGGCCGCCAGTACCTCGAGGCCGCGGCCTTCTCCCGCCGCCAGCAAGCCGAGCAGGATGTGCTCCGTACCGATGAAGTCATGTCGCGAGGGCGATGGCCTCGTCCTGGGACAGCACCACGGCGCGCCTCGCGCGGTCGGTGAAAAACTCGAACCCCTCTACTCCTCCGTGCGGGTGCCGCTTGTGCCTGGGTCGGTGCCGGTCCGGGGCACCTCCTCGGGCGACGAACGTGCGGGCACCTGCGCCTGCTTCTGGCCTTGTCCGTTCGTCCCCCTGCGGGGGCACCCCGGCCCGTCCCCTCCTCGCCCGTCGGCGTCCGCCTGTCCGTTGTGGCTGAGGGGGGAGGGGGTTATTTGCGCGGGGTCACCCTCGGCGCGTCCACAGGCCGAACCACTGCTCGGCGCCGTACTCCTCGAAGCGTTCGACCTCGGTGAATCCAAGCTTTTCCGCGACGCGCAGCGATGCCGTATTGGCGGTCTGGGTGCAGAGCACCACCGGCTCGCCGGGGAGCGCTTCGGCGGCCCAGTTGAGCGCTGCCGCGCAGGCTTCGGTGGCGTATCCGTGGCCCCACGCCTCGGGCAGGAACATGTAGCCGAGTTCGGGTTCCTCGCCCTCCGGACGGACGTGCCCTTTGCTCCCGGCGCCGTGCCGGTCGATCGTGACGATGCCGATCATCGCCCCGTCGAGGTCGACCACGAAGAGCCCGTGCCGCCGCCTTGGCGTCTCGGGCACCGCCCGCTCCATCTCGTCCCGCTCCCGGGGCCCTCCCACATAGGTCCCCACCTCCGCCGAACAGAACAGCTCAATCACCGCCCCCCGATCCCCCGCCTCCGGCTCCCTCAACCAGAGCCGCCCCGTCCGAATCCCCCCACCCGGCCACCCCTCCACCCACCCCAACTCCCCCATCCCCCCAACCTATCCCCGCCCCCCACCCAACCCCCCGATCCCAATTGCCTCTCCGTCCCGCGCCCGACCCATGAGCCTCCCGCCCGAAGTGAACGAGGGGATTGCCGAGATCGACGCCGCAGAGGACGAGCGAATCCTGCAGGGCCGACTGACGTCGATCGGCTTCAGCTACCGCTCCGAGGCCGAGGAACTGGCACCGTTGCCGCTCGAGGACTTCGAGTGCGGGCTGACCCTGACGCCTAATAGGGCGTGTGTCGGAAGTGTTTTAGGTTGGCTGATGTGAGCGTGCGGGGGCGGAGTTACCGATATGTGGGACCGGTGGAGCTGAAGGCTGCGGTCCGGTCTGGCAGCGGCGGGTGCCGGATCAGCTCGGCGGCTGACTTCGACGGCTGGGTCGCTGAGCGATCGGTGGCAGAGTTGGCCGACCCGTTCACCTTCGTGGTCGGGACGGATGGTGTGCTTCGGCTGGCGCCGCGGCGAAGCGAGCACGTGGCCTGCGCTGGCGGGGACATGGTTCTGGGTGCTGGCGAGATCAGCTTCGTGCGCGAGGCAGACCGGTGGATGGTGGGCGAGGTCAGCAACCAGTCCACCGGATACTGCCCGGACGTCACCTCCTGGTCGGCAGTCGCTCATGCTCTGGACGACGTAGAACTTGGGCGGCCCTCCGGCTTCACCCACGAGATCGTGTTCCGGCGATGCCCCGACTGCCAGGAGCACAACATCGTGCGCGAGGGCGACTTCGTCTGCGTCTTCTGCGGCGGCGATCTGCCGGAGACGTGGAACGTGGATCCAGCCGTATGACGGCAGGGGTCACAGCCACTCGTTGATGGCAGCGACCAGGACAGTCGCTTCGTAGCGGACCGCGGGCTTGTCGTACCGCGTGGCGACGGCGCGGTGCCTCTTGTGCCGGTTGATCCCGCACTCGACAGCGTGACGTTCGCGGTAGTCGACAGGGTCGAAACGCGGCGGTCGGCCGCCGCGAGAGCCGAGCACGGGTTCGAACTGTGGCGAGTCCCCGCACTGTCCTGCCGTGATCACGATCGCCATGGGCTTCTGACCCTGCTCCACCGCCGGGTGGAGCTTGGTGGTGAACCCACCGCGTGAGCGGCCCAGCCCGTGATCATCAGGCTCGGCAAACATGCCGCCCGGCGGCTCCTTCTGCCGGTAGCCCTGTTTGCGGGCCCCGCCGGGACTGACACCAGGGACAGGGCGGTGGGCAAAGGAAAGGCGCCCGGGGGGAAAGACCCCCCAGGCACCGAGGTGCGCCGACAATGCGACACGGGTGACGTCAGGCGCTCAAGAAACGTCAAGCGCTCAAAAGACCTGAAGCGCTCAAGACGTCAAAGCCTCAGGCACGCCGCGCAGCCGAAACGGTCCCGACGGCTCCCACGACAGCCGCCACGACAGCCCCGTGCCAGACCCCGGTCCAGAGCGACCCGAAGAACCCCTGACTTGTCAGGACCTCCCGAATAACGAAGTCGCTGACAAGCATGAGCGCCCCGGGCACAGCCGCCACCCGCCACGGATGCTCCCGCGCCCACCTCCGTATCCGGTGATCCCGCCCCCGCGCGCCCCCGGAGTACCCGAGCACCGCCCCGGCCCCGCCCACGCAGTAGAAGAGCAGGGCGCCCACGGACAGCGCCCCGGCCAGAATGCCGAGCCCGAAGTGCCCGTGCACGAGGTGCAGGGCAAGTGACACCCCACCCCCGATCGCACCGACGGCAGCGGCCGGCCGCCAAGGTCCAAGCGTCGCCGAGGCCACGGCCAACTGCCGCTTCTCAACGCGCGATGCAGCAACTTCTCGGGATGAACGCCTCATACCGCAACGATCCTTCGCCCCCACCGCGTACGCCATAGGGGATGACCCTGACCGACCCCGGACCCCCGACCAGGACACCGACCCCCGGCCCAGGAACCCCGGACCCCCGACCAGGACACCGACCCCCGGGCCCAGGAACCCCGGCCATCCGGATGAGGACACCGACCCCCCGGCCCAGAAACACCGCCCCCCGACCAGGCCCCCCGACCCAGGAACCCCGGCCACCCACCGAGCCGCCGCCAGGCCCCCCGAAAACCCACCCCCTCCGGAGGAGCACGGCTTGACGCGCACCCCGTCACGGGTGTTTATTCATCACATGATGAATAAAGCCCCCGGACCCGCCATCGAGGCCGCCGGCCTCCGCGTCGTACGCGGTGGCCGCACCGTGCTCGACAACCTCTCCTTTACCCTCCCGCCCGGCCGAATCACCGGCCTCCTCGGACCGAGCGGCTGCGGAAAATCCACGCTGATGCGAGCGATCGTCGGCTCGCAGGCCCACGTCACCGGCACCCTCAACGTGCTGGACCACCCGGCGGGCCACCGCAGCCTGCGCCCGCGCCTCGGATACGTGACGCAGGCGCCGTCGGTCTACTCCGACCTCACCGCCCGGCAGAATCTCGACTACTACGCCGCCGTCCTCGGCATCGCGCACCGCGACCGCGCCGCCCAGGTCGAACGCGCCCTGACGGACGTCAACCTGATGTCGCACGCCGACAGCCTCGCCGCCAACCTCTCCGGCGGCCAGCGCGGCCGGGTCTCCCTCGCGGTGGCCCTCCTCGGCGAGCCGGAACTGCTCGTGCTGGACGAGCCGACGGTCGGCCTCGACCCGGTGCTCCGCAGGGATTTGTGGGAACTGTTCCACCGGCTGGCCGACGAGCGCGGCGCGACCGTACTCATCTCGTCGCACGTCATGGACGAGGCGGAACGCTGCCACCGCCTGCTGCTGATGCGCGAGGGCCGCATCCTCGCCGACGACACCCCCGACGCACTGCGCGAGCGCACCGGCTCCGACACCGTCGAAGAGGCGTTCCTGCGCCTGGTCGACGCGGCCAACGACGAAGCCAGCGGCGCGAGCGACGCCAAGAGCGCCGACGCCAAGGGCGGCCAGGCCGAGGGCGCGAGCGGCGCCTCTCAGCAGAAGCCCCCCGCACAAGCCAGTGCCAGTGCCAACGAATCCGCCGAGTCCACCCCCACAGAATCGACCGCGCGATGAACCTCGACCGCACCTTCGCCACGGCCCGCCGCGTCCTGCGCCAGCTCAGCCACGACCCGCGCACGATCGCCCTGATGCTCGTCGTCCCGTGCGTGCTGCTGACACTGCTGAAGTACGTCTTCGACGCCAGCCCGCAGACGTACAACTCGGCCGGCGCCTCGCTCCTCGGCATCTTCCCGCTGATCACGATGTTCCTGGTCACGTCGATCGCCACGCTGCGCGAACGCACCTCGGGCACCCTGGAGCGGCTGCTGTCCATGCCGCTGGGCAAGGCCGACCTGCTCGCCGGGTACGCGCTCGCGTTCGGCGCCGTCGCCGTCGTCCAGGCCGCGCTCGCCACCGGCCTGTCCGTGCTCGCGCTCGGCCTCGACGTCACCGGCTCGGCGTGGCTGCTGCTGGTCGCCGCGCTCGCCGACGCCTTCCTCGGCACCGCGCTCGGCCTGTTCGTCAGCGCCTTCGCGTCCAGCGAGTTCCAGGCCGTGCAGTTCCTGCCCGCCGTGCTGCTCCCGCAGATCCTGCTCTGCGGCCTGTTCGTCCCGCGCGGCGACATGCAGCCGGTCCTCAGCGGCCTGTCGAACGTGCTCCCCATGTCGTACGCCGCCGACGCCACCACCCAGATCGTCCACCACACGGGTGTCACCGGCGACTTCGTACGCGATCTGATCATCGTCGCCTGCTGCGCCCTCCTGGCCCTCGGCCTGGGCTCGGCCACCCTGCGCCGCCGCACCACCTGAGCCGCACCACCTGAGCCGCACCACTTGAGCCGCACCACTTGAGCCGCACCACTTGAGCCGCACCACCTGAGCAGAGCCACCCCGGGTTGAACCGGACGTACGACCGAAGGGCGGACGCGGCCCGCTTGCCCCGTCCGCCCCTGCGAAGATGACCCCATGACCGCCCAGAAGCAGAAAGTCGCCGTTCTCGGCACCGGCAAAATCGGCGAAGCCCTCCTCTCCGGCATGATCCGCGCCGAATGGGCCCCGGAGGACCTGCTGGTCACCGCCCGCCGCCCCGAACGCGCCGAGGAACTGCGCGCCCGTTACGGCGTCGAGGCCGTCACGAACGCCGAGGCCGCCAAGGCCGCCGACACCCTCATCCTGGCGGCCAAGCCCCAGGACATGGGCGCCCTGCTGGACGAGCTGGCCGCGCACGTACCGGCCGACCGCCTCGTCATCAGCGCCGCCGCCGGCATCCCGACCGCCTTCTTCGAGGAGCGGCTCGCGGACGGCATCGCGGTCGTACGCGTCATGCCGAACACCCCCGTGCTCGTGGACGAGGGCATGTCCGTGATCTCGGCGGGCCGCCACGCCACCGAGGCCCACCTCGCCCGTACCGAGGCCATCTTCAAGCCGGTCGGCAAGACCCTCCGCGTCCCGGAGAAGCAGCAGGACGCCGCGACCGCCCTGTCCGGTTCCGGACCCGCGTACTTCTACTACCTGGTCGAGGCCATGACCGACGCGGGCATCCTGCTCGGCCTCCCGCGCGCGCAGGCCCACGACCTCATCGTCCAGTCCGCGATCGGCGCCGCAGTGATGCTCCGCGACAGCGGCGAGCACCCGGTCAAGCTCCGCGAAGCCGTCACCTCCCCGGCGGGCACCACCATCAACGCCATCCGCGAGCTGGAGAACCACGGCGTACGCGCCGCCCTCCTCGCCGCCCTCGAAGCCGCCCGCGACCGCAGCCGCGAGCTGGCCTCCGGCAACGGATGACCCGGCTCGACGGGTACGGCCGCGGGTAGCGAGGCGGCACGGGAGCAGTACGGATACGGCCGCGGGTAGCGAGGCGGCACGGGAGCAGGACGGATACGGCCGCGGCTACGTGAGCGGCAGCAGCCCCACCGCCCGGTAGGCCGCGTCAACGGTCGGCCGGGCCAGCGCCCGCGCCGCCGCCGCGCCGTCCCGCAGCACCCCGTCCACGTACGACGGATCGGCGCTGAACTCGGCGTGCCGCGCCCGCAACGGCCGCAGCAGCTCCACCACCGCCTCCGCCGTGTCCCGCTTCAGGGCCCCGTACGCCGTGTACTCCCCGGCCAGCGTCTCCGGCTCCTTGCCCGTACAAGCCGCCAGGATGTCCAGCAGATTCGCGACGCCCGGCCGCGCCTCGCGGTCGTACTCCACCTCGCCGGCCCCGCTGTCCGTCACCGCCCGCATCACCTTCTTGGTGATCGCGTCGGGCTCGTCGAGCAGGTAGATGATCCCGGCGGTGGCGTCGTGCGACTTGCCCATCTTGCCGGTGGGGTCCTGGAGGTCCATGACCCGCGCGGCCACGGCGGGCCGTACGGCGCGGGGCACGACGAACGTCCGCCCGTACCGCTGGTTGAACCGCTCCGCCAGCACCCGCGTCAGCTCCACATGCTGCGTCTGGTCCTCGCCGACCGGCACCTCGTCGGCGCCGTACGCCAGGATGTCCGCCGCCATCAGCGCCGGGTACGTGAGCAGCGACAGCCGTACGCTCTGCCCGGCCGCCTGCGCCCGCGCGGACTTCTCCTTGTACTGGATCATGCGCCGCATCTCACCGTCGGTGGCCACGCACTCCATGACGTACGACAGCCGCGCGTGCTCGTCGACGTGGCTCTGCACGAACACCGTGCACACCTGCGGATCGAGCCCGGCCGCGAGCAGCAGGCTCGCCGCCTGCCGGGTGAGCCGTCGCACCCGCGCCGGATCGTGGTCGACGGTGAGCGCGTGCAGGTCGACCACGCAGAACAGCGACTCCGCCCGGTGCTGGTCCTCGTCCGCCCACCGCCGGATCGCGCCGAGGTAGTTCCCCAAGGTGAGGTGCCCGGTCGGCTTGACCCCACTGAAAATCCGCGTCATGACTGCTGTCTCCTGGTCCTGGTCGGGTTCGCGGGACCACCGCCCACCGCGGCCGGGACAACAGAAAACGGCCGCCGAGGCGGCGGCCGTTGGATGCATACGTACCTCCTGGCCGCCCTAGGCGGCCCACCACTGAGAGGTGCACGCATGCGATGTCATACGACCCACAGTAGCCCTCCGGCCACCGCCAGGGCACCGAGTTGACACTCTCCGGACCCGTGCGTAACGTTCTCCGGGTTGTCCGAGCGTGAGCGCCGACTCCGGTCGGTCCCCGGACAGCCATTCCGCAGCAAACAAACGAGCGACTACGGCATGCCGTGGCGTTCACTTGTGCGCATTCGGAATGGGGCGGGAACGGAAAGCGGCCGATTTGGTTCGACCGCCGAAGTTCAGCTAATGTCTCACTCGTCGGAACGGCCGAACAGCCGGAAAGACAAGCCCCGCTGACTGGGGGTCAGGCACTGGAAAGCGTCTGATAGAGTCGGAGACACGACGAAGGGAAAGCCCGGAGGGCCGGTGAAACGGTCTGAAGGA